>JAJQDT010000106.1 GCA_021202075.1 Lachnospiraceae bacterium
ATGCGGCCTCGCGGGTGATTTCGGGTTGTTTTTCCCCTCATCTACGCGAAGAGCCTGGATTTTTTTGTTATGCTATATTCAGGAGAACCGTTTTCTGGTATCTTTATAAGTAATCAAACCAGAAAGGAAATCCATGTGCAACTCCCTGCCAGAGTTGCTGCACATGGACTGGTTCGTAAACCATGAACAGTATAACAAAATGCGCTCCTGTTTTCAATGCCAAAACAGGAACAATTTCGTATAAATGGGAAGATCTTATGCAGGAATTCCTTCTTGCCCCAAGTGTGGCAAAACTATGGGATACTGGTATTCACGCAAACGGGGCGTTATTATTTCTGACCAAAAATATATTTTTATGGCAAATCAAAACACAACTTCTGTCACGACTACGCAATCCATATCACCCGCCCAGGTGATCAAACAGCTGAAACTCTACCCTGACGCCTATGACATCTACTGCGAACTACAATCTGAGAAACAGCAGGAATTTCTGGATTTCTGTACCGGAAAAACCAGCCTCTATCTGTGCTATGACACGTTCTTCCATTTTGTGTTCAACGCCGACACGCACCGGGACCGTGTTGAAAAACTGCTCAGTGCCATTCTCGACCAGGAAATCCGCATTATCGAAGTTCTCCCGCGCGAAGGAAGCCTGATGGCGGAAATGAGCTCCGAGATCATTGTGGATCTGCTTGTCCGTCTGGAAGACAAGACCCTTGTCAATCTCGAGATCCAGAAACACGGCTACCGTTTCCCCGTTAAACGCATGGACTGCTACTGCGCGGATCTCATCATGCGCGAATACAACCGACTCCAGAATAAATATAAGAAAAAGTTTACCTATCACCATCTTCATTCGGTCATCGCTATCGTGCTCATGGAGAAAAGCCCATCCGAATTTAAGCCTCTTCCCAACATATACATCCACCGCGCTCAAACCATATGGGACAGCGGGCTCGACCTGAAAGGTCTGACCCGGCAAATCTATGTTTGCCTTGACAAATTCAACCTCGTCATGCAGAATAAAGACATCACAACACCGTTGGAAGCGTGGCTTATGGTTCTTACCACCCAGAGTCCCGCCCGCATTGATGAACTGGTGCAGAAGTTTCCTGATTTCGCCGATATCTACCGCGAGGTCTTCCAGTTCCGTACCCGACCGGAGGAGTTGATCCATATGTATTCAGAAGCACTGGCGGCGGCAGACCGCAACATGGACCGGATGATGATCGATGAGCTGATAGAAAAATCCGAGCAGCAGGCAGTTGAGATCGCCAATCAGAAACAGGCGCTCGCTGACCAGAAAAAGACGTTGGCCAACAAAGACCAGGCGCTCGCTGATAAAAATCAGGCGCTCGCTGATTCTCTCGATGAAATAACAAAATTGAAGGAGAAAATCCGCATGTTGGAATCTGGACAGTAGATCTCTCACAAGTCGATTCACGGAGCCTGACATCCATCTGGTCGTCTGAAAAGACAGCAGGCGGGTGTCAGGCTTCAGTTTCCCATGATTCCGTTGAAATCTTGCATGCGTTCTCTTCCTCTCAAATGTTTAATATCAGAACCCATCATGTTCAGTGACAAATTCACTCTTTCTGTGGTAGACTTAACGCAAATAGAGCTGAAGGCGGAGGAGAAAATCTGGCTCCTGAAGTCCGCCCGGTAATCATCTATCTTTCATTATCCAGAGGTCGGCATCCGTCTTTCCAGACATACAGTGGGTGGATGCTGCTACCCCGGGGCTCCATGCTTATCCGGCGTTCCGCTTGCGGAATCGACATCCTTCGACATGTTTCGACATTTATAATATTTTAAACCTCCCACATGTTATGTTTGCTGCTTTAAAAATATCAAGAAATTTTTTATCTGCATACTCATTCTGAAAGAAAAATCCATGAATTTTATACCTGGCTAAAATAGTTGCGCAATCCACACACGGTGAATACGAACAGAAAATCATGGCATCCTCAATTTCGGTGCCATTTTCTAAACACGTAAGTAACAGACGCATTTCCGCATGAATTCCAAGACACAGAGAATGCGCTGTCCCCGGCTCAATCTGCAATCTATTTCGTATACATTCACCTTTGACACAGGGATTCTCCGTATTTCCGTTATATGCCGCTTCTATTCTCCCATCCCGGCTAACCAGGACAGCGCCAACCCTGCGCCTCATACACTTTGATTCCTGCTCCGACTGCAACAGTAGTTTTTGGATAATATCACCTGGCATTGCATTCATAACAAATCTCCCACGCCCAGATTCGTTTCCTGCTCAATAAACTTTCTGATCCGCTGTATGCTGATTCCCTCATTTCTGAAAACAGTTTTGCCTGTCCTGGGTTCACATATATTTCCGCCCCTGCTGTGCAGACCTATTAACTCCCATTCTGAATTAAACACCGGTGAGCCGCTTGAGCCAGGCAATGTATCTGTAAGATACTGAATCACTTCAGTGTCTGCATATACCAGACTATTATGTCCGATGCATATCTGTTTATAGTATCCACGGGGATGTTGTATAATGGGGACAATATCATTTAAACATTTTTCAGGATCTCCTGTCCGCATACCAGGAACTTCATCCATATCAGAAGCATTTTTTAGCTTCGCTAATGTAAGGTCACATTCCTGAGATATAAAAAAATCCTTCTCGTCGAAATCAATCCTTTTTTCAACACTGTTTTTACAATCGTCATATCCAAAAACTGCTTCACCCATTTGAACGGAATTTTCATTCGGTAAAACATGTTTATTTGTGATTACATAATCGTTTTTCAATAACAGTCCTGTTGCATAGACCATCCTTTCTCCGTTCTTTGTCTTAACCATGCATATTCGATCCTTAATTTCCATTCCTCTTTCCAGAAAGCTGACAGACTGAAATCTGCTCCGCGATTCAATTACCTTTTCCTGTTCCGAATATGAAAGAATGTCTCCGATTTTGTCTCCATCGCCTCTCCAGTCGTCCAGGCTCAGCGTCATCAATGAAACTCCGGACAGAACATTAAAACTGCTATTTTGTTTTATACATTCACCTAACAAAAGATTCATTTTATCCGAACGTATACATTTCAAACATAGCTCTCTCGATAATTCCGTTTTAGTTGAATGCGGGAATTGTTCATAATCACCAAAAATATTTATGCAAATATCTTTGATCTCATCCAAACTAAATCTATGAATAATTTCCTCATTCATTACAGCAAATGACAGTTTATTCTCGTTTGTACCCATATAGCTATCCTCCGCAATAAGTTTGTTAAGATTATAGAAAAAAATCCGGACAGCATCTTCACTACTACCATCCACATCAACTTTAAACTCATCTCCTCTTGTTTTGTCAAAATGAATCATAACATCCACCAGAGCAAGTATCGATCTGTGTAACATTGATTTTATAAGACGATTATCTGCCGCATTCGTAAGAAAACGAAATAACATATGCACATTTTCCAGGATTCCGATTGTTCGCGCATGGGAAATTGCCTGAAATGAGAGGCATCTGAGCTTTTCTTTTGACAGGCTTGCAGCGCAACACATACGAGAAAAGTTTATCACAGATCCCCCATTACAGAATACTATTTCGTATTTGGTTCTGGGATATAACAACCCCGCTTCATTACTTTCTGCATTTGCCAGATAATAAGAAAAATTGGACTGCTCAATCAGCTTTACAATATCCCTATAGCTATATGGAAGCCCCATAATATAATTTACAATCGCTGTTCTTGAAAGCAGTTTCCCGTGCAGATACATGTGTATATTATTGTCGATATAAATATTGTTCCGTCTGAACAAATTCAAAATATTTTTCGACATAAGGCTTGATACATCGGGGCCGGTTCGCATCCTTGGCAGCACAGAGCCATCCAATTGTCTGGCTATATCTCTGGTGTCATATATCTGAGAATCCAGCAACGCATAAACACCCGGTAATGTCAAAAAATGCTCACTTTCCTCTGACCTTTCTATGAAATAGTCGTCAAACATATGATATGAGTTTGCCATCTTTCTGGTTGAAAGATGTATCATACCCGGCATCTGTTCCTGATCAATCAGCTCATACGCGTTTTTATATAAAACATATGTTAATTTACTCTGCCAGACATTTGCCCCTGTAATATAAATATCTCTCCCGTATAATAATGACAACTTCAGAAAATATGAGATGTCATCATAATTAAAATGGTAATATTCCTGAATATACCTATCGCTGAAAGGGAAAAAAAGCTTATCATTATAATTGTCATCCAGGATCTTGTTCTTCTTCACATCGCTATCCTTATTGGTCGCTCTATCTTAAAGTCAGCATTATTAAACCGGTAATTTTCTAATAAAAAGCTATCTCTGTCGTATTCATAAAAGTCTATATCCTTTTTTACCTTAAAAACAGGCGCATCAAATTGCCTGAGTCCGACCATTTCCTTTAACACCGGTAGGTTTCTGTCATAAACAATTGCAGTCGATATTACATGCAGCAATTCTCCTGGCTCATATCCGCAAGAATAAGCGAACATTGTCAGAAGAACAGCATACTGACAAACATTCCAGCTATTTGAAACAAGCATTTCCTGAGAACGTTGATTTAAAATACCATTTAATTTCCCATGTTCAACACCCAGGGTTAAACTATATGCGCATGGATAAATCTGTGATTCATATAAATCACTGTGATTGTACATATTTGCGTACATGCGCCTGCTCGACGGGTTATGCTTTAACTCATATAATAACCGATCCACCTGATCAAATTCTCCCTCAGGATATTTATGTTTCACCCCTAATTGGTAGCCGTATGCCTTTCCAATATTACCATTTTCATCAGCCATCCTGTCCCAGGTATGATTTCCCAAATCAGCAATATTATTTGATTTCTTTTGCCAGATCCATAGTATCTCATCTATTGCCTTGAACAAATTGATTTTTCTTAACGTCAGGATTGGAAATTCCTTTTGAAGATCATATCTGTTAACGATGCCAAACGCATTCCATACATTTACTTTTTCCCCATCCGGCCATTGCAGACTATCATCCACTGTCCAATAACCATTTTTCAGCATCATGTTATAATTGTTTATGTATATCTGATCTGCCAGCGACATAAAAGACACCTCCTCAAACTGCATACTATTGCCATCCATAATCGCTAAAACTTATTCCCTTTACATAACACTTCAAAGCATGAATAACGTAGCCGACCATATTATCAGGCAGCTTGTCCATCGCAAACCACCTTAGATCGTCACACTTATCAAGCTCATTATTTTTCAATTCGCCTGCCCATTCATTGGCAAACAGGAAATAATCTATCCTTTCTTCCATGCTTGTTTTTCTGTGCATTACCTGGACAATTTCCAGTTTGCAGATATCCAATATGATATTCGCTTCTTCCAGAGCTTCTCTGATCATAGCCTGCTTTATCGTCTCACCGCCGTCTATATGACCGGCCACCACACTGTAATTTCCATCCTGAAAGCCAGTGTTATACCTTCTGCTCAACAGTATTTTATCATCTTTTAACAAAAACAAATGTACAGCCACCGGCAATTTTATATGCTGCATATCACGTTACTCCCTTCTGCATTTTTCCCATTCCAGTTTGTTCCAGGCAAACTCATTCTGTTTAGGTTTAAACGACACGCACAATGGTAAAAACGGTCCATAAGTCTTAGATTTAGACTGATTTGTGCATGGTGTTTCTGCATCCATCTCATGACAGGCCAGTTCATTTGTCCCACTCTCATCCCAGACTATTTTATCATCATAAAACCTTCCGATTCCATATGGAGTGCCTATCATCAAAGAACATACTCTCAGAATTCCATCGGGATGGATTAAAATGCGATCTCCTGTTTTTGCGGAACAGTAACCATAGTATATCCTGTTGGCTGCAAATCTTTCTTTGGCAACAAATCCCTGCGGTATTCTTACAGGTATGCCATACCGTCTCTTTTCTATATTGCTCTGAATCTCATCCCATACTTCAAACCACTGTTCAATCGAAATATTTATATGGCCCGTCCATGTATCACGAGGTATCCCCGATTTGAAAAGGTCATGAAAATTTATTCGATGTATTCCCATTTGCTCAGCAAATAAAATCATCTTATCTAAAAATAATTGACCGGATTCATCACGCTCAATAAGCCATTTATGTATGCAGCATGTAATATCACAATTATATCCAAGTTCAAGCGCATGTGTGATATTTTCTGAGCATAAATCAAACACACCTTTCCCCCGTATCCTATCGTTTATTTCCGCGTTTGGACCATCCAGGCTAAATGTAATCTCATCAAGCAATTTAAACTGCTCGTCCTCCAGCAATTTGCTCTCAAATGTTCCATTCGTATCAATACGTACATACTCATACCCGATTTCTTTAGCATACCGTATTAATTCCAGCAGGGGCTTCCTGTTTTCTTCTATCCCGTAAAGAGTTGGCTCACCTCCCATAATAGTTAATTTTCCGGCTCCAAGATCACGGAAATACCGGATCAGGCTTTTTGCTGTATTTAATTCAATTCGATCGCATCCAATATGAAACAGGTTGTTAGGCTTATATAAACACTGTACACAATTCAGATTGCACTTATCAATAATATAAAGGAACACCTGTTTAATATTTTTCAGATACTTCTCTATGCGAACATCTGCTGTTATTTCCACCACCCCCTTACCTGTTTTTCAGGGATGAGATATAAGGAATCTTTGAACACTCTACATATACATCCCTCAGCCAATATTTACTTCTGCAAAATCGTCTGATTTCCTCTGCCACACGCTCCTGATCAGGCGACGGTGCTACCGTGATCCGAATAATCGGAAGGTGTCCTTTGCAGATTACAGGAAATTCATTTTTACAATTTCCAGCGATTTTTTTAATCTTTTTTCGAAGGTCTTTGTATATTTCATCCTGGTCGGAACCCTCTTCGATAAATACAGGTAAGTGCGAATTATATCGTTTTCTCAGCATTGTATCCGTCCAGCCTGATATCCCAGTGACAGATCTTCCGGACATTTTTCCGATATCGCCGCATTTTACAACAACATATGGAACCTTTACTCCGTTTTCTAAAGTTCTGAATCGAACGCATCGATCCAGTTCTCCCTCACTATTAGAAAAAACCAGTCTTGATTCCAGTTCCTCCTTAAAAGATCCGTTCTTCACATAAGGCCAGATATCATTCACTTTAATTTCAGGCTTATAATGCCGGGTTCTTACAAAATCTTTGAAAAACTTTATCTCGTCGGGTCTCGGATTCTCTGTAAAATAAATAACGGGCAACGGACGGTTTAATATGTACTCATACTTATGCGTATCAGAATAATCTGACCGCAAAACGCTAAAATACATCTCTTTCCTCATATAAAATAATATGGAAGCGCCTCCACTTGGACAGTATCCTCTCCATTGACTTAAAAGATCGCCATTTTCACAAAAACATATGATATAATCGTCACGCAATTCTCTTTGATCTCCCAGTATCAGTTCTTCCGAAGAATCATTCGAAAATCGAACATTCGACAGCCAGCACTCATCACCATCTAAAATAGAAAACAACACCGGCAGTGAAGTATAGTGATTATAAAACGGACCTGCCGCCAACGGCATATTCATATATTTTTTACTCTGTTTCGCAAGGCTTATATAATCTGCATATTTCATTTTTGTTCTCTACTCCAACGGATCGTTAATCATGTTAAGCAAATTTTCTATTATCTCTTTTGATAATTCTTTTCGATACATTTCATTTTTCTGATAAATAACCGGATTGTCAGAATCACCATAAAAACTCCTATATACGTTTTTCCATTCATTCGTAAAATCCTGATCCATTACATACTTTGAATATAAAAAACACCAGTGTTTTTCTTTAATCCGCTTATACAGTTCCATTGAAATGATCGGTCTGTGATTCTCCTTAACTCTGTCAATATCACCCTGTAAAAGAGCCAGATCCAAGCCAACACAAGCCTGAACCGGTATGTTCATCCTATGGAGTAATTTGTCAACACACTCTTTCGCTCTATCATTCACACACAACGGTGATTTGTCATCTTCTCGATTCCCAACGCATACCGACACATCCGTCATCCACTCTCTGCATATTGTTTCATATTCTGTTTTTGCATCTTCATCTGATTCTGTATATAACATATGAACTTTGTCTGCAACCAAATTAATCTTCTTATTAAATGTTGCACATTCTTCCGTATCACTGTCAGGATCAACATTTTCACTTTCGTATTCCGTTTCCTCATAATAATTACATTCATACCAGAGCTGATTCTCTACTGCTCTGCCAAACTCCAGTTCTTGTTGTTTTTTTCTCAACAAATGATATACATCACCTGTATATTCCGCATTGCCAAAGATGCAGATATGAGTTTCAATCCCATCCTCTTCATCAATCTTCCAAAGTCGTGGGAAAATGCTTTTTACAATACTCATGATCCCTCCCGGATCATCATCAATTAAAAAAATAGCCTTCTTTATATTTGTTGTCATCCATTACTCTCCTTCCGTAACAACACAGGCAAACAGCTTTTAAATACCAGTTTCTCTTCCGAATTTTCGGTTGTCTCCTGCTGATAATAAAAGCGACATTTTTCGTCTACTGCTTTCAGATTCTCAATATAACGTTTCGTTGTCAACATGGACATATGTCCATCGATAAAATCCAACGGATCAGCAAGGCGCATTTCTATTTGTCTGTTTTTTTCATTACAATCCCCTATATCATGCGCCCATCCATACACCCTGTTTTCAATCACGAGATAATCCACATCGAAATCATCGCTCTGCTGACGGTAAAGGCAGATTTCTGCACGTTTTCCCCTCCGATATTTATTCCGTAACATCAATTCTTCAATACGAAGCAGAAAATCCTGTTTCTCTGATGACTGATATTTTATGGCTGAAATCATAATATCCACAAGAATGCATCGAAAGTACTCCTGATTATAAAACAAACCTTCCGCATTGCTCACAAATACGGCGTTTTCATCCACCATGAGATTAATATTCATAACCTGCGAGATTATCTCAAACCTTCTGTCCTGCTTGCCCTTTGCATCGGTTATATTTAAATCACTCAATCTCTGCAGTTTTTGCCCAAATGTTCCTTTTTTACTACCAGTCATAAAGCTTTTAAGATACAACGGAGGAATTTCACCGATCTCTTCATTTCTGAAACTTCTGTTAAAAAGCCTGGCAATCTGATTATTAGTGTAATTGCGAATTAATAACCAACGGGTTTTGTCATCTTCGTTCAGCAGCTTATACACATTGTTATCTTTGACATTATTTATAACTTCGCGGTCAAATAATTCTGTTACGATCTCATCATCTGTAGAAGCACTGTGACTGGCTGCTTTCTCATGTGATAATATATTTCTTTCATCATTCGATTTTGCATAATTGCTAAACGTATCGCCGTTGAAATCCTGTCCCAGAATTTTCAAAAGCCGATAACGATAGGTTAGAATTTCACGCGCCATGTAACGGATCCCCATCGGTTGCCCCGTTTGGTTTTTAAATCCCATATACAGAAAAACCCTTGCCAGATTCAGTCCTCTTTTCACCAGCACTTTGTTACTCGACTGAGGATTATCAAAAAACAATATAAAATATGCTTCCTGTCCCTGGTCGTATATATAGTAACCGGTTTCCTCCAGAAGAGATGCCGAGTCATGTTGTAATGCCAGTACACTTTCCAGGCGATGCTTTGCCTGATATCGGGCAGCCTGTCTAAAATAATTATCCGCTTCTCGCTGTTCACTGGTAATATTCAGATCGCTGACCCGCTTGCCGCTGCTGTCGACATAAGAATTATCTGTTATCAGGAACTTTTCTATATCGGTCTGTCGAATCCCATACTTGCACTCCGCAAGCTTCGTGAGCAGATCGAGCAATCCCCTATACCAGTCAGCAATTCTGTTATCTTTCTGTGCGCCGGAATCTTTCTTGTTTTTTAAATATACAAACAATCGGCTTTCCGCCATACTGATTTCCCGATTGCAGTTCTGGCCCCTGTCAGGCATGGATTGTTCTATCCGCTGCAAATCATTCCAGGAATCTAAAAAATACGCATCACTGATATTGCCGGGAACACCCGAATCTCTCACTTGTACACTTTCCATCGACTGAGCCAACGCAGATTGCTTTTTTGCACCTTTGAATTTTATACCTGTATTCTGTAAAAACAACTCTAAAATGAACCGACGGAAGCCGGGAATGCTTATGCTGTCTTTGGTATTTTGGGTGATCTCCGTATAAATTCGGGGCAATTCAGACAAAGCCGCTCCGCTTTTCATAACCCCTGCATTTCCTGTTTTAGGGTATTCTTCGCCAAAAGCATATAAATACTCCAGCCAGAATTCTTTTGCCTCATCTTTCGTATTAGCCAGGATCCAATGAATATTCAGCACATATGTTTCCCAAAACCGATTACTATCCCGATCCGTTATCTTTTCGGACACATACATTCCAGAAACATAATCATATGCTTTTTTCAGTGTCTGCTTCCGCATAAAATATGTGCTGCCCAATTCCGACAAGCCTTCCATAAGATACTCTTCCACAAAACGAAGTTCCGAAGAAGCAGAAGGGAGATTCTTTTTTATACTTTGCACAAGACAATCTGTCCGCGCCACACGGTCGGCTTCATAAAGAAAAGATTTAGCATTCTGCGCACTTTCATCAAACGATCCCATGTTCTCCCTTACATTTCCCATAAATGATTCCGTCAGGAAGATATAAAGCGTCTGCACCTGTAATCTGATCTTATAATCATAGGAGAAAAAGGGTCTGGATATAACTTTCAATATATGATTCACGCTGTCCGCTCCTTCCAGCCCGCTAAACAAATCCCGATATCCATGTATATTTCCCTTTGCGCCTCCGCTGAGAAACCATTCCATCAAATCCAGAAGCACATCATAAGCATTCCCCACCGTGTAAGCCTGCCCATTTTTTATAATCGTATTTTGCAACATATGGTAAATCGTAATTCTATGGTATGATTTATCTCTGTCTATCATCCTGAGGCTCTGCAGATCATCATATTGAACCTCTTTGTAATCATCCATTTTTTTTGCCCAATGCTCTGCCTGATGTTTTGTCGCGCTGCATTTGAACATTTTCTCAACAGTATGCCTCAGTCTGCATACCACACAGGAATTTCCATGTGTTCTCATATTAGAAACATCAACATGCACGAAAGAATGAAAATTCTCTTCCATATTTTCTACATAAACACGCTTTGTATCCTTTGACAAACGGTCAACCAGCAAAAACACTTTATCAAACAGGTTGGCAGAATAAATATGTTTGACATCTGCCGGAATTAATGAATGAAGAAAACTGTTTGCCTTTTCAAACGTTTCACCTGTAATGATAGAATCGTCCACAAAGTAAAAATGAACCCGCTTTTGAGAATTGTCTTCTCCAGCCTTATGCAAATATTCAATAACATTCATCAAGGCAGCGTGCTCACAGACAAAGTTCGACCGAAATTCCTTATCTACATTGATGGATACGATCTCAGCCAATCCTCCAAAATAATAAGTATTCACATATTGAGCAAAACCAACATTCGTATTGTGCTCGGGGGAAAATATAATTTGAAGAACAGGGAAATCCCTCTGTCCCGCTTTTTCTCTACCCGGGACTTCCTCCCTGAGCCATGTACTGATTTCATCTCGAACGTTTCGGAAATAACGTTGGGTGTCAATATAATACTGGTAATGATTCTTCCGCCTGACGATATGTCCCTGTAAAACACACCCCCACAATTTTTTTATGCGTTCTATGTTTTTTTGAAACATATCAGAATCCGTATGTACACTATGCTCGTTTGACATATAGCGAATCTGAATCGCCGGCACCGTGGATGTCGCGTCTGTTTCCACAAGCGGTATTTCATCAATCACTTTTTGAGGGAAACAAAGGTTGCATCTCAAAGGATCATTCCATATCACAGGGGAATACATAAAATAGTGGACATCTTTGCATCCACCCATTTCCAAATCAGAAAAATTTGTATGAATGATTCTTCCTTGCACCTCTGACCAATATTTTTCCTCAGTTTGCGACGGATTCAGGCCGTTTTCTTTATTTTTCTGATCCAGAACCCAAAACAACGTATAATTTCTATATAATTTCACCTCTCCTCCCTGATTCGATCCGGGAGTATGGCGTGTGAATTCATTCCACATCCTGGCAAAGGTCATTAAAGTGGAACTGATAGGCACGATCTGGACAACTTTCGCATTAACTTTCAATTCAAGCATATTCGCGTCTGACACTTCCCCCATACAATCCTCTTCCAACTCAAAATACATTTCTATATCGTGCGAACCCGACTGCAAATTGTGCTGATATGAAGCGATCGAAATCAACTTACAATACTCTTCACTACCACGCAGAATACGCAGGATTTCTGACAAGGATGTCAATATTGCCTTAGAATATGATGTATAGCCATAGAAAATGATTCCATCTTTTTCAAAATCAAAATTCTCATCCGATTCATTCTTAAGATTTCTTAAGATCAAAAAAGCAATTCTGTTTGCGACAGAGGTTCTGTAAAAGAGAAATGACATTTCGTAAAAAGACTCAATATGCACCTTACTTCCCAGTCGCATATGAGTCTGACTCAGCTTATATCCTGTAGATTTTCCGTCCAGTTCACGCTCAGCCATATTATGAATCTGGCGTTCAAACAATGTCTCTTCCTGATTTCCGGAAACTTTTATAATGGCATCAAACGGACAGATTGTCGGCTTATCCTGTCCGTCAATCCAGAAATCCATTTCTTCCGGGCTTGATTTCGAATACAATTTTATCGCTTTCTGATAAGCTTCAAAGGAGCACCCGATGCTTCCATGCTCGATTGACAATAAGTACGATTTGCAAATTGCCTGTGTAAAATTTGATCCGACAAAAACCAATTCCCTTGGCACGGTTCCGTCAGAATGTTCCTGAAAATATAACTGCACATTATTTGGAAAACTATGTGTGCCAATCAAAACTGCAATGTCACAAAATCTATCTATATAACCAGACGGAAGATTTGTAAGCGCAATATGCAATCCCATATCAAAACCGTCTATTCTGCCAAGAGCAATGATCAGACCTTTTATGCAAACCTCCGACATATCAGAACCGGAAAAATATTCTGCGCACAGAACCTTCGAGAGATCACAATTATATACGGTAAACTCCGGGTTCCGGCATTGATTAATAAGAAATTCATTCCAAAAATGAAACCATCGAATCACAGATTCATTTTTGATATCATAAGAAGACATGCCTCCACCGTTGCCCCTCGACCTCACTTCCCGAATTAATTTCCGGATATCTTCCTGAGCAATTTCTATCGGTTGTTCTTTATAATCAAAATAATCGGCAAAACACTGATAGTCTTCTCTGATATATTTTTGCACATCCATCTGCCCCAGACTGTGTTCGCCTGTTACCCGCGGCAGACCAATCGGCAACAGAATGGAAAACTGCGTTCCCGGTATCATTTGCCGTAATTTCCAAGGGCTGCCGGATATATCGTTTTCATTAAAACATTTATAAAATAAATTTTTATTCTGCGGCCAATATTTCTTACAGCTGATAACACGCAGAGATGCCCTGAATCGTTCCGCTGTTATCGCAAAAAGGCTTAACCCTACATGCGCAACAATATCCTGCCCTCGAAATCGTGCCCACTCTCTTTTCAGGTCGCTCTCATTAAACTCGGAAAACAAATTCCGGATATTCACTCGATCAAACTGCTCTATCAGACCATAATGGCCATCGAATGCCCCTCCCACTTCCGCCGGATATATTTCCGTATCTTTCTTTAAATTGTCCTTAAAACTGTCCAGTATATCCTGCGTTTCATTCAGATCAGTAATCAGAATCTCTAACGCTGCTCTGCGTTCGCTGTCTGAATTCAACTCCGCACCCGGATAGTTTTCCGCCAGATAATCTGTCAGATATCCCTGCTCCAGATCAGCCCCATCCTCATGCAGATAGAAACTAAACACGCATTCATGGAACTGGGAATACTGAACAGAATTTTGAACAATCTGTCGAATTCCGTTTTCTATGTCTATTGCCAATTTCCACGTTTGCTGTAATTCATCCCGATCATTCAGAAGAAAAGCAAAAAGGCAAAATCTCATAATCGGCAGCCCGCCCGATTTCCGACAAAGGGAGAGAATTTCCTCATGGAACTTGTGAAAAGCTTTTTCTATCTTCTCGTATGATGTTTTTGCGATAAAATCAGGAATCGCTTGCGCAATATCCCTCTCTGCTGAACTGCCAAACTCTTTTTTGCTCTTAAAAAGACGTTCATAATAAGTGATGTCTTTCGTCTCAGAAAAAATCCTGTCATATATGGAGCCATTAATATAAATTATGGGAAAATAATTTTCCATGCCTAGGCTCTTCACCAAATCTAACGCCTTTACTTCTACCTTTGCAGTTTCTTTCACCGCACAATACAGCGTCCCGGTATACTTTTTGGCAATCATTCGCAAATACTGAGAAACTACCATCTGAAATTCATCCAGTATACCATCACTCCGGGACGAAAAAGGATACATGTCTTCTACATTGGGAAAGAGAAAAATACTCAGTTTTCTTTTGATTTTGTAATGCAGCACAGAATCCAGTTTTCTCAACAAAAGTGCCAGGTATTGTAATTGAAGCAATTGGCTCGCATGCATTTCCGCCAAATCCCAGTCCAAATGAATCCTGATATGGTAATGCAATAACACATTTTCTGAGCACAGGCGCGTAAAATCCTCCATCGTCATTTCCTGTCTCTGCCTTTGCCACGCATAAAAAGATTCTTTTGCCGTTTCCCAGCTTTGACCGCGTAATTGAATCGGTTCCTCTATCCACCTGACTGCTCCAGCTGGCATATTCTCAGATGTCAAAACCCTGTGCTGATCAAACAATTCAGAACCATTATCACCCTGTTCATCGCATAAAATTCCTGATTCACAATTATTTATAATCTGCAAACACGATGCATAGAAAGACTGGTCATTTTCAATGTTTATTATCATTAGCTTTTCTTTTGTTTTTTTCATGTGCTCCCCCATTTCATCGTTAAATTGTGGTTTAAAACAAAATCATTAGTTTTTCTCTATGTATTCGTCTTGTATGTACCTTTTATCCGCTCAAGGATTCCATATGGCCGAAGACGCTTTAAAATCTTTGATATGGCAGATGCACTGATGTTAGAAAGATATTTCCGGACATCTTTTCCCTGCATTGAGTAGGCCATGAATTTGCCGCGGCTTATTACATTGAGAACCTCCAGAACTATTGCCTGGAAAAAATTGAATCAGAGATAAGACCGCTCATTTTCTCTGACCGGTGCTGTGACTTGCGCCAGCTTTTTCCGCCCGTTACTGTGGTCTTCGAATGATGAGATGAATTCCAGATACCGGTAGTTGGCTGATTTCAAAAGCGTGAATAACCGGCACAGGCTGTAAATGCTCTTTTTGAGTGGGGCTTTTTGTTCCGTGATTGTCCCGTTCCTGTGCTCTACTTCACGCATTACACGGAAAGTGCTGACATCATTGCAGGTGCTTTCAATCCGCAGGACACAGCCGAATTTATCATACATTTTGATTGATACATCACCCATCTCTGCGTATAGCTAATGTTTCTCTCTTGATATAGTTCTGCATGGCAAGAAACTGTGAGGAACAGTTCCTCTCTCGGCTTCCCTCCTGCGCTATTAAACGCTGTCATCAGTACTATCCGGCCATCCGACTGCCTGTGTCCCGTTTAACCTTCTCCCTTTGTGGTTGTACAGTTATACCTTGCATTCCTTATAGGGAGGATACAGGCTCTCCGCAGTTGACGCGATGCCATTGTGTTACATGACCGGCGTTAAAACGCCGCAGAGATGTGTGAAATCTTGCCTTAACGATAAACCCACATGTTGACCAATGTACTGGATAGCCCAAAAAAGCCGGCAATTGATGTCAGCGAAGACAATGCACCCAACAATTTAACCATTGTTTTCCCACAGCACTTTATAACTGTTCCGAAACGTGCCTTACTGATTTCTTGTGCTTCAGCCGAGTCATCTCTAATGCCATTCACGGCAATATCTATTATTTCAAGAAGTTCTTGTCTCTGTTCGACTGTAATTTCATTGCTCTGGGAAATCATTTTTTTTGCTTCCTGTGCCTCACTGAAAAATTCCGTTTTATCCTCAATGACCATTATTGCAGAATGATCACCCACAACTGCATCCCGCATAGTTCCATAATTATAAAATTCGTTATGTGTCGTCTGATTCTGATTTAACTGATCATTTCTCATTTTTTCTACTTTCACTATAATCTGATCCAACTCCATCTTATCCTGTATTCCCTGCACAACAGCGCTAAAGGTATTGAAAATACCTTCAGCTCCCAATCTGCTAATATCTATTGTTTTTCCATCTTTCATCTCCTGTTGCCATATTAGTATACAAGGTAGTTTTCCATTCATTTTTTCCGGAAGACAATTTAAATCTTTCATGATTTTATATCCAGACTGTCCATATTCGGCATTTGCGTAATAAATATCCAAATAATCTCCTGACATCTCGTTCAAATCATACCAATAATCTTCAATCAGCCTGCCATACTCCTCTATGTCTGTCTGAATCGGCAATACGATACATTTATATGGAATGTCTGGATTCATATAGCGGTCAAAAATATACTGCATATCTTTTTTCCTGTATTTATTATCCTCCGGCAATAATTTGCTAAGCTTGTAACGAATCCCATGAGTATCTGAAGATTTAAATTCATGCACCAGTTTTTTTACATCACGATTACTTCTGCCGGTTTCTTTTTGAAAATTATCGACCAGATCTTCAAAAATATCCATTGGCATCGTCCCAAGTTTTAATATATGTTTTTCATCATAGTCATTTGCCAGCCACTCAAGGAAATCAACTTCTACCGGTTTCGCAAATTCCATATAATATAACACGAACGGAGAACTTTCTTTATTTGCAATACAATCATGATACACTATTCTGGCATTGTAAATTAATTGTTCGGAATAGATGCTCTTATTTTTCACAAACCAGCAACTAGAATTGGGAATTCCCTCTTTTTCAAACATGTTTTTGAAAAACCTATACATCACATGTTTCAGCTCGATGCAGAACTCACTATAGTCATCACAAAATTTACGGTTTGAGAACCCATTGCAAATACTCTCAAACTCTTCACTTTCTAAAAACATCCGGAAGAATAATTCAACTGCTTTTCTGATTTTATCCTTTTCTGACTCCTGAGCGTTTATCCTGCAAAAATCCTCTGCTGCTTTACGTAACTTGTAATCAAATTTTTCATCAAAAAGCAGGTCTCCCAGATCCATTTCACTACAGTTTCTCCTGTTTAGTATTTTATGACTTAAATATTCACAAAAATCCAGCACAATATAGTCTGATAGTTTATTCATATATGTTTCTCCTATTACACATCGTGCAGTCTCCCCAAGAAGCATTCAGGTAACCAAATTCGCCATCAAATCATCCATATCTCCTGTATCAAGAGGTTCCTTATACAGTTCGTTCACCTGCCACATACCGCTCCGCCTGATTTTTTCAACCGGGCTGACATTCCCCATCCACGTATCCGACGGACAGCACACCGGACAGAAAGATACCGTTGAAACCAGTTTTGATTCCATTTCAAGCCTCTTCTCTCTGTCAGCCTCTTCTATGATGGCAAAAGCATGACAGAAAATAAAATGGCACAGTTGGAAGCTGATAAAACATTCATTATCTGGAATTTCCGTTCTAACGATCGTCATCCAAAAACACCCGGATAGGATGCCCCGTCAGCAGCCGACCCAGATAATCCCTGTCGGTCTCCTTCTGATAAGGATAGTACCCTTCTGCATCTATCATCTTATTCAGGCCATCTTTTGTCAATTTCTTTTAAGAAGCATTTCAGAAATATTATTCAAGAGTAATGTTTTTGATCCAAGACATCTCACATTCTGGACCTTTACGTTTGGCCGTTTCCGGCATCGCCTCTTGTTTCGTTCTCCTGCTCCTGCAAAAACTTCGCATAGGTAAGATCTAACGGTTCATCTATATCTACAGAATGGCTCCTCTCCATAAAAAAAGGTATCTTGTTGTCATTAAAGCTGGTGTCCTTAGACAGCTCAGAAATTCTATTAATATAGACCGCCCCATTTACACAATAATACCGTGGCATGTCCTGCCTGCGACACGTACTGCCCTGACTCATCAACGGTCGTAATTTTCCGTCTTTTGTGACTGACCGGATCAGCAGAGGATGTGAATCAACATCGGTTACAGAAACCAGGCTTTCCTCCCCATTTTCAAAAAATATTTCCATCGCCATGTCAATGTCTTCCGAAGTCCGAAGCGGCTGTGTGGGCTGAAGCAAAACAAGGATGTCAAAATGCCTCCCATGTTCATTTAAAAATTTTACCGCATGCAAGACCGCATCAATCGTTTTCGAGGTGTCTGACGCGAGTTCTGTCGGCCTTAAAAACGGAACATCCGCCCCATACAAGCGCGCCATCCCGGCAATGGCTTCCCCATCCGTAGAAACCACCACATCATCAATATACCTGCTATGTTTTGCCGCCTCAATCGAATAAGCAATCAAAGGTTTTCCACAAAGATCCGCTATATTTTTATTTTTGATTCCTTTGCTCCCAGCCCTTGCCGGTATGAGGGCAAGAACGCTTGATGTTCCGTACATTTTTTTTATATCTCCCTATTTCAAATTACTTTCCGCCTTCCACTATGCCTTTTTTACGCTATCATAAGGTTATAAATCATGGTCTACAAAATGTTTCTGAATCTCTATCTCCCAGAAATCTGCAGACCTTACGATTTCCATAAATTTCTGTGTACTGTTTCCTTTTCCAAACACAAAATTACTTTTTCCATACTGCCCGACACAGGAAATTGCATCCAGGATTTCCTCCTTATTTTCCTGTACATGCTGCAGATTGGGGCTGTTCGTTACTGAGTATCTCCCACTCTGTCGTGTACCAATGTCTATGGCTGGAATTCCATAGATCCCGGATTCCCGGATTCCCGCACTGGAATTTCCTATAATAAACCCGGCATTCTTCAGGAGACTTAAGAAATATTCAAACCTCAGTGACGGAAACAGAATCGCGCAGCCGCTCCCTTCCAGCCGTTTGTATTCGTTCAAGATCACCTCTGACCCAAGGTCATTATTCGGATAGACGACTATATAATTCTGTCCGCTCGCGAGAACCGCATCGACGACTTCCCGGATTTTTTTCCCAATTCTGTCATATTCCGTTGTCACCGGGTGATACATCAAGATCCCATATTGGTCAAACGGTATATGGTAACGCTCCATGCAATCCTGCAATGAAGGCAGCGTGTCAGCCATCATCACGTCAATGTCAGGCGATCCGATTACATGAATCCTGTCTTCCTCCTCACCGATCTGGATAAGCCTCTTTTTCGCTTCCTCCGTGCAGACAAAATGTACATGTGCAAATTTTGATACCGCATGCCGGATTGACTCGTCAATCGTCCCAGACAATTCGCCTCCTTCGATATGGGCAACCACCCTGTTATGCAGTGCCCCGACGACAGCTCCCGCCAACGCATCCGCTCTGTCTCCATGCACAATAAGCATATCCGGTTGGACATGCTCCACATATCCGCTGAGGTATTGAATGGTGGCTCCAAGATTGACACTCATGTTTTTTGTCTGTGCCAGCCCGTAAGCGATGTAAATGTTCCGATATCCATCCTTTTCTATCTCATGATATGTGCTGCCGAATTTTTCGAGCAGATGCATGCCGCAGACGAAAACATATACTTCAAAACCGTCATCCTGTTCCAGAGCTTGCATCAATGGCTTCATTTTTCCATAATCGGCGCGCGTTCCGGACAAAAACAAAATCTTTCTCTTCATATAGTAACATTTACTCCTTTATCATTTCCCATGTAACCTGCGTATCATCTTCTATATCTCTCGCTGCCACTTTTCCAAGGATTTCCGGATACTTTTCTGCACTGATGCCCCCAATCCCCGGTCTTTTAACCCAGAGATTATCGTGCGTAAACCGCTCGCCTTTCCTGATTGTGTGAGTTGTTACTACAGATGCAAAAGCAAAGTCAATCGTTACCTGCTCCTCTGCAGCCGCCTTTTTTTCTCCTCCAAGCATCTTCTGCACGTCCTCAGCAGCACGGATCAAGTCAGTAAGTTCCCCTTCATCCATAGAACAGATGATATCCGGCCCGCTCCGCTCCCGCTTGTCGGTGAAATGACGTTCAACAATCCTTGCGCCCATTCCCATAGCGGCAATACAAGCCGTGTTCGTAAGGGTATGGTCAGAAAGGCCGACCGGTATATCCGGAAAGGCATTCATGATTTCCTGCATAGCCCCCAGACGGACCAATTCCGGAGGGGTCGGATACAGATTTGTCGTATGGAGCAGAGCATAATCCACGCCGCTGTGGTTTAAAATCTCAACCGCCTTAGCAATACTCCCCATATTATTCATCCCCGTTGACACTAGCATTGGTTTCCCAAAAGAAGCGACATATTCCAGCAGTGGATAATTGTTCATCTCCCCTGATCCGATTTTGTAGCCAAAGACCCCAAAACGCTCCAGCCTTTCGGCCGCCGCCCTCGAAAACGGAGTGCTCAAAAACACCATCCCCTTCGACTGGACATACTGCATCAGTTCATATTCCTCCTTTTCACCCAATGCACAACGTTCCATGATCTCATAGATGGACTCCTCAGCGTTTCCCGGCAACACTTTCCGGGCCGCGTGGCTCATCTCGTCCTCCACGATATGTGTCTGGTGTTTTACAATCCGCGCACCTGCACGCCATGCGGCATCCACCATCTCCTTTGCCACATCAAGGCTGCCCTCGTGGTTGATTCCAATTTCCGGAATAACTAATGGACGGCTGCCTTCGCCAATTTCAATAGTTCCGATTTTAAATGCCTTCAATTCAATCTCTCCTCATTCTCCATCCGAGTTCATCCATTTTTGCAATAAAAAAAAGAGCCTTCGCCCTTTAAAAACATCATTTATCCTGAATTATTTTAAAGCGTCCAGTTTTATTCGTCTGTTATAATGCTCATCCGACTCAAAAAGATTCTGGAAAATTACTTACATCATTGCTCTCGCGCCACCAACCGAAACCACCTCCCTCCGTTATTACCTTATTATCACAATCCTTGTCATCCGCTCAAACAGGTTATATCCGTCCCAAATCATATCGAAATCCATCGTCTTTCCAACCGGCACGATACGATCCA
>JAJQDT010000001.1 GCA_021202075.1 Lachnospiraceae bacterium
GACGAGGGATTCCACGAAGCGGCTGCTGAGTATTTTGCGGAAAAGGGTGTGACTTACGAAAGACCGGAAGAATCTGCCGAGGAGCCTGTAAAAGAAGCGGTTGCTGAGACAGAAAATAGTATCACAGAAGAACCGGTAAGCGAAGTCCAGGAGGTATCGGTTGAATCTGAAAAAACAGTGCAGGAGGATACGGTGCCGCTATATATGCAGAGTGCTTCCTATGCCCGTGAACATGGAGAACTGGAGCAGTACCGACAGTCCCGGAATGAGAATATGGATTGTAAAAGAGCGATAGAGCAATCGATCTTCGATAATTTCGATGGGATGCACTTAAAGAGTGGAGCGGTAAAGCCTGTTATGGAGCAGTTTGGCACAGAACGCACGGCATATATCCTTGCAAACACAATCCAGCATAAGCCTTGGGATAAGCGATTTTCTTTTAAGAATAAACAGTGGGCACAGACGGTTCCTGTGATGGCGGATAGCACGGATGCATTTGGAAATGACGTTACCGCTGAATGGGTGGTAGACAGGCATCCTGCCGTGTTGGACGGATTTATCAGTATGTTCCGTCAGGAGGTATTGGAGCAGAGACTGGAAACAGAAAAAGAATTGGCAGCAGAAGAGATTACCAATTTTGAAGAGATCGGCAGGCATTACTATCCTCACATGAGGACTGCAGAGTATGTATTTTTCTGTGATGTACGCGGGGAACGGGACATACTGACATATGAAACATCCCAACATGATGATGGGGAGAGTTATTCGCTCCATACAGAAAAGTATGATATCTGGGATCGTATGAGTCAGAAGGAATTGGATAAGCTTGAAGTCATCGTGGAGCGCGAGGTGACATTTGCCGGCTGGAAAAAAGAGATTGAACAGGCAGAAACGGCGGCAGATCTAAAGGAAGTCAGCTATGGGATGATGGAAACAGAATACTTAAATCTTACTGACGAACAAAGAGAGCGTTTGTATCAGATGATGGAGGAAAAGGAGAAAGGGTTTCCGGATAGCCAGAGGGACGATCAGAATCTGGAACAAAGCGAAGAAACTGCTCCGCCAACTGTACCGCAGGAGGAAAAGGTCAAGGTTGCGTTTTATTACGTGGACAGCGACCCGTTTGGAGATGAGGATGAAAGCGTTTATCATGAATTTTCTGATGTAGAGTCAGCAATCAGCGCCTATCATGAAATACCCAATCATTTTGAAAAAGAATTGGGTATGGAGAGTACGGAAGAGCAGCCGTCATGGATGGCACTGGTTCAGTGCAAAAATGGCATAGACACCCTGTATGACATAGAAGCGGCTTCGCTCAGCGGAAAATGGGTTACTCCTGAAACGATGGAAGCACAGAAAAAAGTGCAGGATTCTCTTGCGGTTCATGATGTAGAGATTGCTTATCATTTTGAAAAGGAAGAACAATACCTCACCATTCAGTCGGTATCGGAGGGATATGATTATACCTTCTATGACAGCTCATTTCATGAGATTGACGGTGGTGTGTATGATAATCCGGATATTTCCGTGAAGGAGGCGGTGGAAGAGATACTTTCGGATGCGGGAATATCTTCCTGGCCAGCGCACCGTAAGGTTGTGGATTTCGAGACATTATCGGAGAATGTGCAGGCTGCAGAACAGGAAGCCACTCAGAAAGTTACAGAAGAGACTCAACAGATTGCTCCCGTTGCACTGATTTCTGACCGGACAGAACCGGAGGTTTCGCTACATGGTCATAGTATGGCAGATATTGAGGAAATGGTCGTTTGCTATGCGCAGGCGCAGATTGATGATATGGGAATGCAGAATGAAGTGCAGATTCACGGGGCAAGGGTTTACGGGAGCCGTAGCCGCGAAGAGCTTTACACGGATGCGTCGGATGTGGACGTGGTGCTTTCCTATTCCGGAAACATTCGGGAAGATGCGCTGTTTGACATCCTGCATGAGAGCGGATTGTCAATATCCGGGATTCCGGTTGACATCAATCCGATTTCAACGGAGCAGACGGGAACCCTGGAGGATTACCTGAAATCAGCGGAGCAGTATCTGGATGAAAAGAGTGTGGCTGCAGTAGAACAGAAAGCGGATACGGTGGAGCAACAGGCAAAGATCAGCTTTTATGTGGCTGAGTGTATGGAGTTTCCGGTACTTGGAGAGTATCACGAGAATGTCGGGAGCCTGCAGGAAGCAATGTCACTTTATGAGCAGATTCCGGCAGAGCGGATGAATGGCATTAAAGGGATTGGTTTCACACTGGAAGATGGGAGCATGTATGATGGGATGCCGTGTGAGTTGATGTCTGCAGGGATTGTCAGCCGCGATATGGTAGAAGACATTCCGCATTTTAAAGAAAATCCTTTGGTGCAGGAAGCTCTGTCAGAGCTGGAAACAGTTTATCGTTCGCCAGAGAGGGAAGAACCGCTAAGAAGCCAGCAGGATGCAGGAAAGGCAGAGCCAGACCTGTCTGAGAGCGAAGTATTGCAGAAGCAGCCTGAAGCGGTTTCTGCAGAAACAGGAGAGATGAAGAATCCATCGGAAAATACAACAAAGACGATTGCCGGAGATGCAGATGTGGGACAGGAAAAGCCAACGGGCCGGAAGGAATCTGTCCTGAAAGCACTCCGGGAGCGACAGGCAAAACTCAAGGCGTCTGAACAGAACAAACAGAAAACAAAAGATCAGCAGCAAAAGAAAGGAGAACAGGCATTATGAAAGAAGTCACATTTGAGCAGGATGAATTGATGGTCATGGCGATGTTTCAGGAGGACAGTAGGAGCCTGACTATGGAGCGGATTACGGAAGTCATTCCATATATCAAGAAGGAC
Source organism: Lachnospiraceae bacterium (assembly GCA_021202075.1). GTDB lineage: Bacteria > Bacillota > Clostridia > Lachnospirales > Lachnospiraceae > Choladousia. Next base: position 2,826 of record JAJQDT010000001.1, read on the forward strand.
AAGGAGGTGTACCCGCTGGTAGTAAGCACGCTGGAGAAAATGAAGCGGTTGTCTGATACGGCATTTCAGAGCCTTGATCTGGAGCCTTATAAGGAGGAACCGGAGGACAGTGAATGAAGACCAATCAGTTTGCTGTCTATCAGGTGAAGGCCGGAGCGGAGACAAAAGACCTTCGCTTCCGCTCCTATGCTTATGCAATCGAACATAAGGTGTCGATCACGGTCAAATATTATGAGCAGGCGTATTTGTCTGTCTTGCTTCCAACCGATACGCCGGATGTAGTCTGGCAGCGCTTGAAGAAACAGCCAAAAGCACTCAGAGGACATTCCATCGGGGTCAGTGATGTGCTGGTGTTTAATCAGAACGGTGTGGTCATTTCTTATTACATTGATAAGACTCAGCTTGTTGTACTGGCAGGATTCATCCGCACCAATTCATCCGGTTCCCTGGTCACGATTGACACAGAAGGATTTCAGGTGGAGGGACGCAGTGGAACCTGGATGGCCACCGATGAGACGCATGTGGATGGGAAGCATTTCTTCCTCATGGAAAGTGAAAAATACCGGGAAAATGCCGAGTTTGTGGTTGTGGATGAACAGGGGAAATTTGTCTGTGAGAGCTGCAGTGGATTTGATGACGCTGCACTCCGACAGATACGGGATTATCTTAATCCACCGGTTCCTCCGCAGCCGACAGCTCCACCGATGCAAAAGCCACCGATGGAGAACTGGCAGAAGTATTATGAGAATGGCGAGTATCTCCGCGCTGCTGAGATCACAGAAGAACAGAATTACAACATGATTGATGGCCGCGTCAACAATCTTCCTGCGCCGCGCGTGATAGGCGGGCGTGTCTCCGTCCTTGACCGGCTGAAAATCAAACAGGCCGGGATTGCGCTGAAAAACGGAAAGGCTGGGCCTGATTTGGCAATGGCTGAGAATATGGAGCGGAACCGTAAATGACAGAACAGGGCTGTCCAACTTTTTCGTTGGGCGGCTCTTTTTCTATTTGTGGGTTGATTGATGGATAAAAATCTGTATAATGGTATCAGACTAGGGGTGCAGGAAGATGAAAGACAGTGAACTGATCGGGAAGGTACATTCGTCCGTTTATCATCAATGCCAGAAGCGCGGCTACGCTGCGCCTGTGGATGTGTTGATGGATGTTGGTGTGTTGGATAAGAAAAAATACGAGGACTGGAGATTTGGCAGGATTCCATATCTGGAAGCGGTCTGCACCTGTAATCTCCGTCAGCTTTCCTTTAT
>JAJQDT010000136.1 GCA_021202075.1 Lachnospiraceae bacterium
GTCGACGTGAAAAATACCGTAGTTGTGGGCTTTTCAGCCCACGACCACGAGTTTTTTGCCGGAGGGATGAGTATGGGGAGAGCGATGAAAGACAGTGGGATTGATTATATTGGCGCAATCCCCATTGATTGGGATGTTATAAAACTGAAATACTTGATGGAATGCCTTGACGGACAACGCAGACCTGTCGATTCGGCTCTTAGAACAAGTGGTATTTACCCATATTGGGGCGCAGGCGGTATTCAAGATTATGTTGATGATTACCTCTTTGATGAAGATTTGGTCCTTTTAGGAGAAGATGGTGCGCCTTTTTTTGATCCTTATCGGCCCGTTGCTTTTGCTGTAAGCGGAAAAGTATGGGTAAATAACCATATTCATGTATTGAGGTGTGTCGCAGATTTTAATCGTATTTTTATGGTTTATGGATTAAATTCTGTTGATTACAGATTGTTCATCAATGGTAGTATTCTTAATAAATTAACTCAAGGTAATATGAGAGAAATTGTGCTTTGCAGTCCGCCGTTATCTGAACAAAATAGAATCGTGGATTTCCTTAATGAAAAATGCACTAAAATTGATTCCATCATCGAAAAGACACGCGCTTTCATTAAGGAATACAAGCGTCTGAAACAGGTGGTTATTACCCAGGCAGTTACAAAAGGCGTGCGTGGCGGACGATCGATGAAGAATAGTGGGATTGCGTGGATTGGCGAGATTCCTGCTGAATGGGGTATTTACAGGGTTGCAAATCTTTATGAGGAACGTAATGAACCAGGCAGTGATGAATTGCCAGTTTTGATGGTATCCATTCATTCAGGTGTTTCTGATGATGAAGTAAAAGATGAAGATCGTACGAGAAAAGCACTACAGAGTGAGGATAAAAGTAAATATAAACGAGTATATCCGGGAGATCTTGTATATAACATGATGCGGGCATGGCAAGGGGCTTTTGGTGCAGTTCGTGTAGACGGTCTTGTAAGTCCTGCGTATGTTGTCGCTAAACCCAAAGTGCCCTTAGATACTCGCTACATAGAGGCTTTATTTAGAACTCCATCAGCTATTGAAGAAATGCGACGATACTCATATGGGATTACGGACTTTCGCTTACGCTTATATTGGCAATATTTCAAAAATATACGGTTTTGCTTGCCGGATATTGAGGAGCAAAAGGAAATTGCTTCCTACATTGATGATAAATGCGCCGAGATAGATGCTCTTATTACCAAAAAGGAACAGCTCCTGACGGAACTGGAAAACTACAAAAAATCTCTGATTTATGAATATGTCACTGGAAAGAAGGAGGTTCCTTCATGAGTATTGACAATACCACTGAAAAACAATTTGAATCTGATATCGAAGCCTTATTTCTGTCTCCTGCCGGTGGCTATACGAAGGGCGCGGACACCTACGACCCAAAGCTGGGCTTCTATGTACATACCCTCATTGACTTTATTCAGCGCACTCAGCCAAAGGAATGGGCCAGGTTTACCAACCAGAATAAGCTGGAACCGGAGCGGAAATTCTGTCTTGCGCTGGATGCCGCCTGCGAGAGCCTGGGGCTTATCACAATCCTGCGCCATGGCTTCAAACATCGGGGCATTACTTTCCACATTTGCTATTTCAAGCCTGAGTCCGATCTGAATCAGACTGCGGCAGCTCAGTATGCGGCCAATGTGACGGAAGTATATCGCCAGTGGCACTATTCTGCTGACAATAACAAATCTGTGGATATGGTGCTGGTGCTGAACGGGATTCCCATTTTCGCTTTTGAACTGAAAAACCAGTACACAGGGCAGACGGTGGATCATGCACGCCGCCAGTGGATGTATGATCGTGATCCGAGAGAGATCTGTTTCCAGTTTAACCGGCGTATTCTGGCTTATTTTTGTGTTGACCATACGGATGTGTGGATGACGACAAAGCTGGCAGGAAAAGACACGTATTTTCTGCCATTCAATCAGGGCAGCAACGGCGCAGGGAACGATGGTGGCAAGGGCAACCCGCCCAATCCCAATGGCTATCCCACCGCTTATCTGTGGGAGGAAGTCTTTCAGAAAGACAGCATGATGGACATTCTCCAAAAGTTTATCCACTTGCAGGTCAGGGAAGAAAAAAAGCAGACACAGGACGGCAGTGAAAAGGTGGTTCGCAGGAAATCTTTGGTCTTTCCCCGGTATCATCAGTTGGATGTGGTTCGTAAACTGATCGCGGATGTACGTGCCAATGGTGTCGGTCACAATTTTCTGGTGCAGCACAGCGCCGGTTCCGGCAAGTCCAATTCCATTGCATGGACGGCTTACCGTCTGGCCTCCCTGCACGATAAAGACAGCAAAGCGATTTTCAGTAGCGTGATCGTGGTGACAGACCGCACAGTGCTGGATGCGCAGCTGCAGGAAACCATTGCAGGTTTTGATCATACCATTGGTGCGGTGGAGACAATCGGAGAAAACAAGAATTCTAAAGATCTGCGGGACGCTATTAACAATGGTGTTCGCATTATCGTTACCACTTTACAGAAATTCCCGGTCATTTACACGGAAGTGGACAAGGCCAACGGAAGAAATTATGCGATTATTGTGGACGAGGCACATTCTTCTCAGACTGGTAATTCCGCTTTGAAGCTAAAAGCGGCGCTGGCCGATACGGAAGAGGCGTTAAGGGAGTATGCGGAGCTGGAGGGCAAAGCGGAGGAAGAACTTGACCCGGATGATAAACTGATGCAGGAGATGGTTGTCCATGGAAAGCACAAAAATCTGTCATTTTTTGCTTTCACTGCCACTCCCAAAGATAAGACACTGGAACTGTTTGGAACGGAACATGAGGATGGCAGTTTTCATCCCTTCCACATTTATTCCATGCGGCAGGCGATAGAGGAAGGATTTATTCTGGATGTCCTCCAGAACTATATGACTTACGATACCTGTTTCAAAATTGCCAAGACGATTCCAGACAACCCGGATGTGCCGTCGAGCCGTGCGGCAAACTGATTCGGAAATATCAGGAGCTTCATCCATACAATATCAGCCAGAAGTCGCAGATCATTGTGGAGACATTTATGGAAACCACAAGTAAGAAAATCGGCGGCAGGGGGAAGATGATGGTGATCACATCGTCCCGGCTGGCGGCAGTGCGGTATTTCCACGAGGTCAAGCGCTATATTCGTGAGAAAAAATATGCCAACATTGATGTGTTGATCGCGTTCTCCGGCGCTGTACAGGATGGGGATGAGGAGTATACAGAACCAAAGCTGAATGTCCGTGCGGACGGCAGCCGCATCAGCGAAGAACAGACGAAAGCAGAATTCCATGACAACTTCAATGTGCTGATCGTAGCGGAGAAGTATCAGACGGGATTTGATGAGCCGCTGCTTCACACTATGATTGTGGACAAGAAACTGAAAGGTGTGAAGGCGGTGCAGACTCTTTCTCGCCTCAATCGCACCTATCCCGGCAAAACGGATACTTTCGTGCTGGATTTTGTAAATAAGCAGGAAGATATTTTGGAGGCGTTCCAGCCATTCTACCAGGAGACGTATTTGCAGCAGGAGGTCAATGTTGACCTGATCTATCAGACGCAGAAGGAACTTCGTGGATTTGCTATTTACAGCGACGATGATATTGCGGCTTTTTCTAAGGTTTATTTCGCAAAAGGTGGTCAGAGCAACAACATGGGGAAAATGACCAGCGTACTTCTTCCTGTTGCTTCCCGCTACAACCAGAAAAATGAAGAGGAAAAGTATCAGTTTCGTCGTCAGCTTCGCAGCCTGATAAAGTGGTATAGCTATGTGTCTCAGGTTGTGCGTATGTTTGATAAGGAGCTGCATCAGGAATTTGTGTTTTGCTCGTATCTGCTAAAGCTGCTTCCGCCCACTTCTGGAGAACCGATTGATCTGGAAGGAAAACTCAAACTGGAATTTTACAAACTCCAGAAAACCTTTGACGGAGCAATTGCCCTTCAGCCGGACACGAAAGGTGTTTATGAGCCAGCGAAATTGAAGGGCGCTATGGGGCTGGAACAGGATGAGCCGCTGGACGAAATCATTCAGAAAATTAATGAGAGATACAAGGGGAACTTTACAGACGGAGACAGAGTGCTTCTGACTGCACTCAAGGCCAAACTGATGAGTGATAAGAAATTGGCGAACATTGCCAGAACCAGCGATCCACAGATATTTACCGAAAGCATCTTTCCAAAGGCGTTCGGAGACGCTGCAATGGAGAGCTACGCTGAAAGCCAGGATACCTATACGACGCTATTTGAGGATCAGGGCAAGTATAATGCAATCATGGCAGCTTTGGCAGAAGTCATTTACTGCGAGATGCGGAAACAGCATTAGACAGCTATTGTAAACAACAGGCAGTCTAAGGAAAGGATGCAGTGACATATGACTTATGAAGAATATAAAGCAGCAGCAAATCATTGGATTGAGAAAGATGCAGTTTCAAAAAAGATGCCTGCGAATCAGCTATGGTCGGCTATTGAAAACTACATTCAGGCTAATAATACCTGCGCTCTCGCAACCGGCAGCGGCAATTTTATCCGTTGTACACCCATCGAATATGCCTGGCATGATAGCACATTCTGGATGTTTTCAGAGGGAGGACAGAAATTTGTTGGACTGGAGAAGAATAAAACGGTCTGTCTCTCTATTTATGACCGATACAATGGATTTGGCAAATTGAAGGGATTGCAGGTTTCGGGCAAAGCGGAAATCGTGGAGCCGTTTTCTGCAGAATATATCCATGCGGCAGAATGGAAGAAAATACCGATAGATGCACTGAAAAAGCTGCCATTCATCATGAATCTTATAAAAATCACTCCGACAGAGATCGAATTCCTGAATTCTGATTTTAAAGAGGAGGGTTATGATAGCCGTCAGCACTATGACTGCGACAGAGAGGAATTTTGATGTTTTCAAATTTTAATATGCAGACCCGTCAGATGCTGACGGGGAATCTGCTGATGATTGGATGTTGTGCCTTTTACCTGGCGTGGTGGCTGTTCGCGTTTAAGCCAGAAGGCGCAGTCAAAGGTCTCCGGAGCGGGTGGCTTTTAATCCCGGCGCTGTTGTTTGGTGTGGCTGCAGTAACGAAGATCGTTCAGGGTAGTGGTGCTGCGGAGAGTGAAGCACTGCTAATTCCTCGAAATGCGGTGCTGATTGGTGGCGTGGTTGTCTATATCGTCCTGCTGGTTGGAACCAGTGTACTTTTAAAGCGGCAGGTAACGACAGAGCTGTTTCTGATTGTCGGATGGATGACTCTGATGTTTCTGGAACTGAACGCTCTATTTGCACAGGGACAGTTTATGAAGTCAACGGTGATCTTACTTCTTGTCATTACACTGATCTCTGCTGCTGTCAGTGTGATTTGTTACCTTCTATACTATGGTCTGGATAAGGTAAAGGGCTATGTAGATGGCATGATACCGCTTCTTCTGGTAGCTGTTATGATGGCTGTAATAACGGTAGGGGCTGTGATCTCGCACAGGTGATTTCTTGTTGATATAATCTGTGTAATCTTACGGAGGCTTCTCCGACTGCGTACAATTAGAGGAAAAACTGTGAAACAAATAAAAAAGCTGCAACAGGATGATTTAAAGCAAATATACAAAGCGCATATCAGAGAGGACTTTCCCCGCAATGAGCGCCGGCCGTATTCGTCCATGGAGAAAATGACAAACGAAGGAAAATACGCCAGCTATGGCTATTATGACGATAACAGACTGCTGGCTTATGCCTGCTATATTCTGACAGAGGACGGTATGTATGCACTTCTGGATTATTTTGCAGTGATTCCTGAACTGCGTGGTCATGGAACCGGCAGTGAATTTCTGCAGAAACTGGAAGGTACACTTCCAGCAAAAAACGGCGCGTTCATTGAGGCAGAAAGTCCTGACACGGCAAAGTCTGATGAGGAAGTAGCTTTTCGCCAGAAAAGGATACATTTTTATCTTTCCAATGGTGCGGTACTGACGAATACAAAATGCTTGCTGTTTGGCGTGGATTATAATATTTTGTATATTGGACGATCTGGTATTAATTTATCAGTGGGACAGCTGCACTGCGCGGTACAGGATTTGTATCGGGAAATCTATCGTCCATTCTACGGTCGGCTGTGCAAACCCTATGTGTCAAATGAAAATCAGTGTCCTTGATTCCAATGATTATTTGATCTGATTTTAGCTGACAATAGATATCAAATATAAATGGTGATTCGAATGAAAAACAATTAAAAGATAGAGAAACATCCGCCGGAAAAAGTTATCTGGAGCATTTGTTCTGAGGAGGAGAGAAGGGTGGGAACACTTTATTTCACAAGACATGGAGAGACAATCTGGAATGTTGAAAATAAGATCTGCGGCGCTACGAATATTGACCTTACGGAGCGTGGGCATGAACAGGCGATTGCGCTAGGCAAACAACTTGCCGTCGAAAAACTGCCAATAGACGAAATTCTGTATTCGCCTTTGGTGCGGGCTTCTGAGACAGCAAGGCATATTTCGGAAGAGACCAGAATCTCGATGCGGATGGAGTCTCGGCTGAAGGAACAGAATTTTGGCCGATACGAATCCACTCCCAGAGATGGACAGGAATTTCGGGCAGCGAAAGCCCATTTTCTGGATCGTTACGATGGCGGTGAGTCGATGATGCAGCTATGTCAGCGGGTGTATAACCTGATTGATGACATCCGGGCAGATAACCGAACTTATTTACTCGTGGCTCATAATGGGATTGCCCGCGTGGTGAATTCTTATTTTTACAACATGACTAATGAAGAATACGCAGCTTTTGGAATTAAAAATTGTGAAGTAAAAACTTATACATGGTGAAACAGAATAAGGCTTGAAAAGGACAGTGATGCATAATGGGCAGATTCGTAAGCCTGTTGCTCGGATATGTGTTTGGTAATTTCCTGACAGCAGAGGTTGTCTCGAGACGGATTTCCGGTAAGAGTGTTTTTGATATAGGAACCGGTAATCCGGGAATGGCAAATATCGTGAAGCCAAGGAGAGCCTCGCCATGCAGAATCGCCTGTCGGCGATGGCTCGGCCTGCGTCCATGATTCGCTAAAGCGAATCACGGACATATTACGGAGTAAAATATGGTATGGTGGTATTGGCAGGAGATTTGCTCAAGACATTTGTACCGTGTCTGATTTGCCGAATGATTTTATTCTCAGATTTGGGAGCGACTGCGGCTGCATATGCGGAACTCGGTGCGGTGATTGGCCATAATTTCCCCGCCTGGCATCGGTTCAGGGGAGGAAAAGGGGTTGCCTGTACCTGTGCTGCGCTGGTTAGTATTTCTTTCGGTTATGGATTGCTTGCCTGCATCATTGGGTTGATTGGAGTATTGATTAGTCATTATCTGCCGATTGGGGCTGTTTTGATACCCGCTGCGTTTATCCTGCCGGCATTTTACTGTTATGGGAATGAAGTGGGGATTCTTACGGTTATCCTGACTTTGATGATGCTGCAGCGGCATATGCCGGGACTGAAAAATATTCCGTCCGGGACGGAGCCGAGGAAAGATTTGCTGAAAGCTCTGAGACGAAAGAAAGGATAATCAGTGATGACGAAAAGCAAACTGAGAGTCTATTTTGAACAACATAAAAGCCAATTACAGTTTTTTTGGTTTTTGGTGTTCGGTTTGATGGCGCTGATTGTTCAGCTTGGGTCGCGAATCGTCTGTGACATTGCGTTTCAGGGAATGAAGAGTACCGTGAGTATCTGGCCGTTTCTCACACAAACGCTGGGTTCTTTTCTGGCATTCCTGATTTCCAATACTCTGGCGAAAGTCATTTCCTATATAACGAACCGGAAAAAGACCTTTCAGGCAAACAATAACCTTTGCCTGAGCGTTGTCATTTATATTATATTGGTCGTTGCATTGATTATAATAGAGACCATCATCGGTACTCCCATACAGAATGGATTGTATGTCCTCCTGGGCGGGGAGTTTTCCGGAATGATACAGGCAATTGCATCCGCCAGGTCAGCGGTTCTGTATCAGGCGTGTGGAGTTGCGTCCCAACTCATTTACGGAATCGGGGATTCAGTTATTGTTTTCTTCATGGATAAATATCTGATTATGAAGAAAAACGAGTGAACATAAATCGAAGGAGGCTGTTGTATATGAAAACATTGATTGCTTATTTTTCGCTTTCGGGCGTAACAAAGAAAGCTGCTGAAAGAATTCAGTTCCAGACAGGCGGTGATCTGTTTGAGATCAAAGGAAAAAAGGACTATGGGAGCTACATGAAGGCGGTAGCCATTGGAGGAAAAGAGATTGCGACAAAAGAAAAACCGGCGGTGACAACTCATGTGAAGAATTTTGCTTCTTATGACCGTATTTATATTGGCTTTCCGGTCTGGTATGGCAATTGTCCTCGCCTGATCAGGACATTTGCGGAGGAATACGATTTTTCAGGTAAAGAGGTTTATGTTTTCTGTACAAGTGGTTCATCAGGACCAGAGAAATCCCGGCAGACAATAGCAGAAATCTGTAAAGGCGCGAACGTACATCCGGCGATTCGTATCAGTAACCAGAACGATGATGAGATAAAAGCCTGGTCGAAATAGGCAGTTGGAGAGGGCAGAATATGGAACAGCCGGAGAATGTTAAAACACTCTATCATTATACAGATTTTGGCGCACTGGATGGCATCCTGAGTAATGCGGAGCTTCGCCTGAATAATGTATTAAATATGAACGATGCTTCGGAAATGACGCTTTTTATAAGCAGTCTCTGCAAAGCGGTTGTAGAACGGTTTCAGAATGACGGCGATCTGATTCGTGCACGATGGACAGAAAAGCTTTTTGCTGCGGAAAAAGAAAAGGAATTTATCTATTCTGCTTACGCAGCCTGTTTTTCCTGCTTTCGTGACGATGCCGCGCAGTGGGAACGCTACGCGAATCATGGACGTGGAGTCTGTATGGCATTTCGTTATGAGCTGCTGAAAAAGATGGCTGTTGAACCGTTATCGCTGCAGACCGTATTCTATCGGGATGACGTAGGTGAGCACGAACTGGTCGAGATTATATATCGCCTGATACGCCGCCATAAGGCTCCCTGGGACACATCACCGGCGATTCGGGCAGCACTGAATCATGCGTGGGCAGCGTCGGCGGCATTTAAGCATCCTTCTTTCCAGAGCGAAAAAGAAGTGCGGCTGGTCGTTTCACCATTTGAACAGGGATTTTTCAACGTACAGCCCAGATATCATATTTCAAACGAACGCATTAAGAAGTATTATCCGGTGGATCTGCATAAGCTTTGCCAGCTAGCAGATACACAAATGGAGAATGTTATTACAGAGCTGATTGTCGGACCGGAATCCACGCAGTCTGTACCCATTCTGCAGGATTATCTGAGAGATATGGGCTATGAAAAACTGGCTGAGAAAGTGACTCATTCAGCTTGTCCGTTGCGGCAGAAATTGTAAAACATAAAATAATCAGACAATTCACAGATTCTTCACACAAAATTAGCACTCGACTCTTGACATTGCTAACAATTAGTGTTATAACTCTCATAGAACAAAGGAAGAGAGATGGAAAAATAAAATGATTCGAGCGACAAAAGCCTGTTTTCTAAGAATCGGACACAATACATGGTAATATTCATATGCAATCGTATACCATATGTAGTGTCCACCGACTGGAAAATGACCTTTTGTCGGGCAAATCATAAAAACAGATTTCATTTCGAATCCGGTTCCAATACAGATAAAAACAAAATGGTTGTGTATAATAAAAGGAGAGATGACATATGTTGAGACCGAGTATTTACAGAGAAAATTTGTGGGATGAGTTTTTTGATGATTTCTTTCATGAGCCGTTTTACCGTACAAGCGCATCCAGAGGGCAGACAGACTTTAAGTGGCAAGGAATCCTCCCACATGTGGGTCCCTCCTTACCACATTTGATGAGAACGGATGTGAAAGAGAGCGACAGCGATTATGAGCTGACAATGAATCTTCCGGGCATTAAAAAGGAAGATGTGAAGGCTGAGCTGAAGGATGGATATCTGACAATTCAGGCATCCACGAATACAAACAATGATCAGAAAGACAGCAACGGTAAGTACGTTCGCCGTGAACGTTATGCTGGATCTTTCAGCAGATCGTTCTATGTGGGCGAGGATGTGAAGCAGGAAGACATCAAGGCGAAGTTCGAGAACGGCACCCTGATCCTTACCGTGCCGAAGAAAGTTCAGCAGCCGGTAGTTGAAGAAAATAAGTATATCGCCATTGAGTAATAGAATATGCTGCGAATAAGCTGCTATGATTTTCCTCTTCTCTGCGGTGTGACCCAAAGCGGTTGCACCGTTTTTTTCGTATTCCGTGAACTTTTTCTGTTTTAACAAAGGATTCGATCAAAGAAGTTTGTGTTGAATGTGTATTATGATTCGAGGGAGTGCCTGGCAGCGTGTGGGGGCTGCCAGGCGTGAGTTATGAAATGACGTTGGAATGAATCCAACATCTATATAATGTTTAACACCAATTTTTGACCAAAGTATGTCAGAATTATAAAATTTCAAATAGATTGCTTCTTTGTTGAAGCTGCCTGGTTTTTATGATAAGATGATGTCGATTTACGGATTCAGAATGAAAAAGAATGGATTGCAGGTATTTTCCTGTAATGATGGAAGAAAGTGAGGATAAAAGGATGCAGAAAGTATATGAGTTTTTAAAGAATGCAGGCACGTATTATCTGGCAACTGTTGACGGGGATCAGGCCAGGGTCAGACCGTTTGGCACAATTCACATTTATGATGGCAAACTCTATATTCAGACAGGAAAGACGAAAGATGTGGCAAAACAGATTGCGGCGAATCCGAAAGTGGAAATCTGCGCAATGTCAAAGGGGGACTGGATTCGTGTTTGCGGAACGTTAGTATTAGATGAGCGAGTAGAAGCACAGGAATCTATGCTTGACGCATATCCGAATCTGAGAAAAATGTATTCGACAGGTTCGGAAGGAAATACGGCGGTATATTATTTCAAGGATGCTGTAGCGACGATTTCATCCTTTAGCCATGAACCGGAAGTCATTCGTTTCTAAACAAAATCATTAAGGCAGGGTGGCGGCTTTATGGATAATCTTCGCTGTGTGGTGGAACGAATTACATATCAGAATGCGGAAAACGGTTTCTCTGTGATCAAATGCCGCGCAAAAGGCTACAGCGACCTAGTGACGGTGGTTGGAAACATGCCGGATGTCCATGTCGGATCAGTGCTTACGATGCAGGGGCAGTGGAAGATTGACGGCAAGTATGGACGGCAGTTTTCTGCGGAAAAGTGGGAAGAGACATTGCCGGCTACGACCTACGGGATTGAAAAATATCTGGGCAGCGGTTTAATTAAAGGTGTTGGTCCGAAGTTTGCGAAACGGATTGTTCAGCAGTTCGGAAAGGATACTCTGGAGATCATCGAGACGGAGCCGGATCGGCTGCTTGAAGTGGCTGGTATCGGACAGAAGCGCGTGAACCAGGTCAAGAAAAGCTGGCAGGAACAGAAAGAGATCAAGAATATCATGTTGTTCCTGCAGAGCAATGATGTCAGCACTGCCCACGCCGCAAAGATTTATCGCACTTATGGGAATGAAAGCATCAAGATTGTTGAAGAAAATCCATACAAACTGGCGGATGATATATGGGGAATCGGCTTTAAGACAGCGGACACAATTGCTTCAAAGCTTGGGATTGAAAAAGACCGTTTTATCCGTCTGCGGAGCGGCATCATGTATACGCTCAACAAACTTTCGGAAAGTGGGCATTGCTATGCAGTTCGAGAGCAGCTGATTGATGCTGCTGTGAATCTCTTAGATGTAGAGGCTCCGGAGTTGGAGATGACGCTGGATGAAATGCTGCGTACATCCGATGTTATCAAAGATGAAGACGCAATCTATCTGCCGCCATTCTATTTTTCAGAGTCTGGCTGCGCGAAGCGTCTGATTCGCCTGATGAATGGGGAACGGCGTGTTTCGCTTAATGTGGAAAAAGTCATGCGGGAGATTGAAGCAGATTCCAGGATTCGCTATGACGAGATTCAGCTGCAGGCGATCCGCGAGGTGATATCGTCAAAAGTGATGGTATTAACCGGTGGCCCCGGCACGGGTAAGACAACAACGACACTGGGAATTATCTCTGCTTATCGGAAAGCAGGTTGCAGAATCATCCTTGCAGCACCGACCGGACGCGCAGCGAAGCGGATGTCGGAAGCAACCGGAATGGAAGCGAAGACCATTCACCGGCTCTTGGAATATAAACCGCCGGAAGGTTACCAGAAGAATGAGGATCAGCCGTTGGAAGGTGATGTCCTGATTCTGGATGAGTGTTCGATGATCGATATTATGCTCATGTATAATCTTCTGAAAGCGCTTCCGGAAGAAATGACGCTGATATTGGTTGGCGATACCGATCAGCTTCCGAGTGTAGGAGCCGGAAATGTTCTGAAGGACATTATTGCATCCGGGAGCATCCCGGTTGTTCGCCTCACCCGTATTTTCCGGCAGGCGCAGGGGAGCCGGATTATCATGAACGCGCATCGAATCAACAAAGGCGAAATGCCGGATTTGCGTGGCGGTCGGGATTCCGATTTCTTTTTTGCAGCCAAAGGGACGAATGAAGAAGTCGTCGATCTGCTGGTAAAATACTGTACGAAGAATCTGCCGTCTTACTATCATGTAAATGCACTTTCGGATATACAGGTATTGACACCGATGCAGCGTGGCGTTTGTGGTGCAGCGAATCTGAATCAGGTTTTACAGGAGGCTCTGAACCCCGGGACTATCTTTCTGAAGCGCGGCGGTACACAATACCGACTGAACGATAAGGTGATGCAGCAGCGCAACAATTACGATAAGGAAGTGTTCAATGGGGATATTGGCATTATCTCAAATGTAGATATGGAAGAAAACGAATTGACCGTAGACTTTGATGGCCGGAGTATTACGTATGACATAACCGAACTGGATGAACTTACACTGGCTTATGCCACAACTATTCATAAAGCGCAGGGGTCTGAATACCCGATTATAGTCATGCCATTTACCATGAGCCATTATGTAATGTTGCAGCGAAATCTGTTATATACTGGCGTAACCCGTGCAAAAAAGATACTGGTCCTGATTGGCGAGAAAAAAGCGATAGCTTATGCTACACATAACGAAACGACAACATCAAGAAATACAAAGCTCGCGGAACGAATTGCGAACGGATGGAAAGATGCCTTAAAAGCAGGAATGGCGCAGAAAGATGCGGCCGGCTCTTACAGTTACTACTGGGATAATCAGGATACAGAAGACCGGCCAATGGTGGCCGAGCAGACAGCACCTTATGGGAGACAATCCGATAGTTCCAAGGCCGGATTTTCAGGTAGATTTTCGGGTGGGGTTCCGGATATCGCCTCCGATACTGTCTCAGATAGATCTGCAGAGCCGTTTGCTGACTTATTTGAACGTCTGTCACGTTCCAAATTCCGCAGCAGCTTTTCTCTGAAATCAGCTGATGTCGCATACGCCAGGAATAAAGGAATGGATACGCTTCGCTCACATGCCTGCGATTTTATCCGACAGAGACTGGCTCCTGCAGAGCCAAAAAATGATGGAAAACAGACTCCGATGAGAGGGCATCCTGTTTTCATTGCTCAGCACGCGACCGGGTGCTGCTGCAGAGGCTGCCTGGAGAAATGGCATAGGATACCGAAAGGGAAAGAACTGTCGGAAGAGCAGCAAAAGTATGTTGTAGATGTTTTGATGGCATGGATTGAGAGACAGATGAAAATGAACGAAGGGAGTCAAAATCAGACATGATACAGCCGATTATGAAAGACGTGATTTTTTTGTCACAGAAAGCGGAGCCGGCCGCTCCAGAAGATAATCAGGTGGCTCTAGATTTGCTCGACACGTTAAAGGCACACGAAGGGGAATGTGTCGGAATGGCGGCTAACATGATTGGTGTGAATAAGGCAATTATAGCAGTGAACATCGGGTTTATGAATCTGATCATGTATAATCCGGAGATTATAAAGAAAGCACAACCCTTTCAGACAGAGGAAGGCTGCCTTTCACTTGCAGGCGTCAGAAAATGTACACGATACAAAGAAATCGAAGTTCGATATCAGGATGCCAGTTTTAAACAGCAATGTCAGAAATTTGCTGGAGAGCCACGCCATTTATAGTCGCGCTAAAGCGCGAGGCGTGGCCTGCGTCCTGCATCAAAAACCGATGCAGGACATATCGCGGATGGACGGCGCAAATCATTCAGCATGAAGTCGACCATCTGCATGGTCAGATTATCTGACAGCGGATTTTTGATATATAAACAAGTGTTTGATATGGAGGGATTATGTTGAAAATTACATGGATAGGGCATTCGTGTTTCAAATTAGAGAAGGATGGCTATACGATCATTACTGACCCGTATGCAGATGGAAGTGTTCCTGGATACACTCCGGTACGCGAGAAAGCAGACATGGTTCTCTGCAGTCATGAACACGCAGACCACAACTTTCGCGATGGGGTAGAGTTGTTCGAAAGGCCGGGGCTTCCGTTTCATGTGGAGGTAATTGAAACTTATCATGATGAGGTGTGTGGGAAAAAGCGTGGCCCGAATAAGATTTTCATTATTGATGATGGGGAAAACCGTGTTGCTCATTTTGGAGATTTAGGGTGTGAGCTTACGCCAGAGCAGATGGAAAAACTGCAGAATCTGGATGTGGCTATGCTTCCTGTCGGAGGTTATTTTACGATAGATGCGAGACAGGCGGCAGACATTGTCCTTTCATTAAAGCCTGGAATTGTGATACCGATGCATTACAGGAGTGTGAAGTACAGTTTTGGATATGATGTGATAGGAACAGTTGACGAGTTTACGGAAGCTATGGAGAGCCGCGCCCTCGCCGGGAGGCATCCCGCACTTCGTACGGGATATTCCATGCAGAATCGCCTGACGGCGATGGCGCGGCCTGCGTCCATGATTCGCTCTGCGAATCACGGACATATTATGGATAATGTTAAGACATTATCCGGAAGTGAGATCGAAATCGCATCAACGAATGCTTCAGGATCACAGGTAACCGTACTACAGCCCAGAAATATTGCAATATAGGCAGAACTTAAGCAGGAGATTCGGGAATGGAAATTGCGGAGATGCTGGATGAAATCAGGAAAAAAGCGCAGGAAGATGCCGATCTGAAGGAAGAATTACTTCGTACAAGAGAACAGAAAAATCCACTTTCTGCTTTCTGCGCGAAGTGTCGGGAATTGGGCTATTCAATATATGAAATGGACGTGATTACAGCAGGAGAAGAATCCTATGCGGCAATGAAGCGCAGCACAAATGGTGGAGGAGAGAATTCTCCGATGCTGGAAGCGGAAGATGACTATTACGAGCTGTTTTTTGCTGGGCTGCAAAGATACTCCAGCTGAGGGAAAATGACCCAAAGGGATTTAAAGAAATATGGATATTGAAGAAGCAAAACGAATCCTGGGAATTACGGATGAAGATGATGGCAGAACGGCTAAGATAAAATTTCGGAGATTGATTGGGCGATATCATCCGGATGCAGCAGGAACGGATTCTAAAGAACACCAGGAACTGGCGCAGAGGATTAATGCTGCTTATTCTTTGCTCAAAAGTGAAGAATTTTTCCTGACGAAAGCTGTGGCAGAAGTCGTTTGGCGAGAAATCGTAAATGAGTCTGTATTCACAGCGAGAAATATTTACGCCCCATACCATTACTGGTCGTGTATCTGCGAAGCAGATCGCGACGTAGGCCGCGCCCTCATGCGAAGCATGACTTCTAATGGCGCGGCTTACCCGTGGGATATTGATTCGGAAGGGCTGTATCAAAGGGTAACCAATGGAAAATACATGTGGGACCCAAACGAAGAAGAATTCCCATTGTTTTTGCGGAGTATTTATCATGCTGCGCGCGATCTGCTGGATGCAGTCGAAACGGAATGTAATGTTACCGGAAATACAGATGCACTTCGCATCTCCAGCCAGGAACGCCTGTTTCACTGCCTGGCAATGCAGTTTGTGGAACCGGCAGATTGCCTGCCCAAAATAGCCGAACCGGATATGGTTGATAAAGAGAACCGCAAAATTTATCGTTTTCGTGCCTATGTCGGAGAAAAGCAAAATCTGGATATTATGAGAAGAATTGCTTCTCTGCGTGCCGCTGAAAGTGTCTACCCGGCGGCCATCCGGAATGGAAGATTGATGATTGTTGATCAGAGTGGAGGTAGTCTCGGACATCTTTCCTTCGCTGAAGATGAACTGTATTATTGTCTGTTCCCATTTATGAGTGCGCATGTGGCTCAAGTCAGGCTGACCGTAAAGAAAGTTCAGAGGAATAAAGGAAATTATCTCCGACATGCAAAAGCAGAGATAGAGTTTTTGATACGCTTGAATCAGGAAGCGGACAACTATCGGAATCCGGACATGAACGAACGAATAGAGAGAATCTTATCTGATTATCGGAATCAGCTTCGTGGAACTGCATATTCCGGACGATTGTAAATTTGTGGGAAAGATTTCTGCAGTAAGAACAATGGAATTGTATGCTTATATGGAGAAATGACGAATGAAGATTCTTGTTGATGCCGATGCCTGCCCGGTAGTTCACATTGTGGAACGGATCGCAAAAAAATATAATATCCCGGTTACTCTTTTATGTGATACCAATCATGTGCTGGAATCTGAATACAGTGAGATTCAGATCATTGGAGCCGGAGCTGACGCGGTAGATTTTGCACTCGTCAATCAGTGTAAACGCGGCGATATCGTAGTAACTCAGGATTATGGCGTAGCAGCAATGGCTCTTGGAAAGGGAGCTTATGCTATTCATCAGAGTGGACGTTGGTACACAGATATGAACATAGATCAGATGTTGATGGAGCGCCACCTGAATAAGAAAGCCAGGAGGAGCAAAAGCAAAAATCATTTAAAAGGTCCGGCAAAACGTACTCAGGAGGATGATCTGAGATTTGCAGAATCCTTTGAGCGAATGATAAAAGAATGCATATTGAGCGGTTCAGAGACGAAATAGTTTCTATGAATTATGAAAGAAGGCAAATACATGGAAGAAGGATTAGACCGATTCCTGTCTGCACAGGAAAAGACGTACAAGCGAGCGCTGCAGGAAATCCATTCAGGGAAGAAGATGAGTCATTGGATGTGGTATATTTTTCCACAGATACAGGGACTTGGATATAGTCCAACTGCGCAGTATTACGCGATATCCGGGCTGGATGAGGCAAAGGAATACATCAGCCATCCTGTTCTGGGAGAACATTTGCGCGAAATATCGTCGGCGCTGTTGGAATTGGAATCTTCGGATGCAGAAGAAGTGATGGGCTGGCCGGACAATCTTAAATTGCGCTCGTCTATGACATTGTTTTCTATAGCAGACCCGGGGTGTGATGTTTTCCAAAAGGTGCTGGATAAGTATTTTGGCGGAGAGAAAGACCCGAAGACAATTGTTATCCTGGAGCGGCAAAATCCATCAGTCAGGGAATGAAGGAGAGGATGTCTATGATAGAAAAAGATCTGCACTACCTGTCGTCTGACCGGAAAACAAAGATACACTTCCATGAATGGCTGCCGGAAGGACATCCAAAAGCAGTTGTTCAGATATCCCACGGAATCACGGAGCACATTGGACGGTATGGAAAGCTGACAGATGCTCTTGTGGAAAAAAGATACGCAGTGTCAGGGAATGACCATTTGGGACATGGTGAATCGGAAAAGCCAGAATGCTATAGATGGGAGTATCTAGTGAGAGATACGCGCCGGCTGCAGGAGTACTTAAAACAGCAGTATCCGACGGTGCCATTTTACAACATTGGCTTTTCTCTTGGTTCATTCGTTGTACGGGATCTGCTCGCACGTTATCCTGACAGTACGGATGCGGCTATTCTGATGGGCACCGGCTTCCAGAGTTCGGCACAGATTTCATTTGCAAAAGCAATTGCCAGCGTGGAAGCAAAGCGGGTTGGAGATGGGAACCGAAGCAAATTTATACAGACTCTGTCATTTGGCACATACAATCGTTATTTTAGGCCGAACAAGACGGAATTTGACTGGCTCTGTGAAAGTACGGACGGAATAAATGACTATATGCAGGATGAAGTCTGCGGAAAGTTTATGCCGGCTGGACTATTCCGGGAACTTCTGCGAGGGATGTTGGTTACAGGCGGCAGGGAAAATATCGAAAAAATTTCAAAGGAGCTGCCTGTGCTTTTTCTCTCCGGGAAAGACGATCCTGTAGGTGAGATGGGGAAAGGAGTAGAACGGCTGATGAATGCGTATAAAGCGGCAGAGATTAACGATGTTTCCCTAAACCTTTACCCGGGACGTCATGATATTCTGCATGAAGCTTGCCAGGAACATGTAATGGGAGACATTGTTGAATGGCTGGAAGGGCTGTATTGGCTGGAGTATCTGTAAGAGACTCAGCATAGGGAAGCAGCAATTTTCCTGCACGGTTCATGTGCGAGAATGCGTGCCTATAACCAGAAAGATTGAATCAATTTGAAACGGCGTCCTTGATTATTGAAAATTCGGTTTTTCAATAATCAGCAGGACGCTGTTTTATTCTCCTCTGCTCTTATATTCATTGAATGGTGGAACTAAGCCTGATATGGAGGAGTTGTTTCCTTTTCAGTCTTCTTCCTTCAGTTTCCTGTTTGTGTCCACTGCGGGTGCGGTGGACACACTCTTTTTCAGAGATTAGGACCAGGAACAAATTCCCTGCTGGGTTCAGGACTCAAATTTTTCAAAGTAACCCTTGTTCCGGAATGCAAATTCCCTGCTTTTCACACGCATGGATATTGCAAATGGCAGAAGAATCAGGCAGATGGCGATCCCCATAAAAATGCCGATTCCGCCGATGACCTGTGGGAGCGTCGGCCCGTAATCCACCAGCCATCTCAATGCCATTGTACCAAGCGGGATCATCACGCACCAGGAGGTGACGAGGCCTGGACCGTAAATGGTTTTCTTGCCCTTGCATTTATATTTCCGGAACATCATGATCCCGCTTCTTGTATGGTTTAAAGTTTCGCCGAGGCCAAAGAATACGACCAGCGTCATCGCAGACGGCTCAATCTTAGCGACGTTAAAGACCACCAGAATTATCACTATTTCCGCACCGAGATTCGTAACCATGTTGGTACAGCGGTTCTGAGGATAAGCCATCGGTTCCTTCGAACCAAACCCCAGATTGTTCATGTAATAAAAACCTGCGGGTAATGTGTTTTCCTCAAAAATATGCATTGGAACGGTAATGGCGAGCATACAGACCAGCTTCTGTGTGACCTCCCACACATCCCAGTTCCACAACAGGATACACGCCATACAGATACCGAGAAAATAAACAACATAGAGCCAGATCTGGTCACAAAAGCGGCTGAAAAAATTCTTATACATAAAGCCCTCCCTTTCAACCGTGCTCCGCGGCAGACGCAAAGCACGGTTTTATTCTATTTTGTTTTTGATTTTTTTATTCTGTTCTCAATGCGACCACAGGGTCTTTCTTTGCCGCGGAATGGGCAGGCGCCAGTCCGGAGAATACGGTTATTATAATACTTATGGCAACCAGGATCAACGCGTAATTCCATGGCAGTACGGCGTTTACGTTGTCGCTGCCGGTAATCATATGGATTACGGCATTGATCGGGATGATCAGAAGCTCGGAGAGTCCGATGCCGATCAGACCGGAGCTGATTCCTATGATAAAGGTCTCGGCGTTAAATACCTGGGAGATATTTCTCCGGGATGCGCCGATGGCGCGCAGGATACCGATTTCCTTTGTCCTCTCAATGACAGATATCTGCGTAATGATAGAGATCATGATACAGGAGACAACCAGTGAGATTGCGACAAAAGCGATCAGGACATAGGAAATCATGTCAACCATGGACGTGATTGCAGAAGTCATCATGGCAACATAATCCGTGTAGGTAATCTGCTCATCCTCGCTTACTGTCCGGTTATAGTCCGTAATACATTCCGCTACATCATCCTTGTCATCGAAGGTGTCACAGTAAATACTGATGGAGGAAGGTGCGTCATAACTGACTTTGCCAAAGGATTCCATGTTGTCTTCGTAGCTGCCGCCTGTGAGGTAGGTGTCGTAGACCGTTATGAGGGTCTCCTCGTCCGGGTCGTCCGCCAGCCACGCGTCCATCATGGCGGCAAGGGTGGATTCATCCAGAGAGTCTGTACCGGCAGATGACAGGTCTGTACCGGAATCGGTAAGACTCCCTGTGGATGACAGATCCGTGCCGGAGTCGGTAAGACCCGACAGGTCTGTGCCGGAATCAGTAAGGCTTCCCGTGGCTGCATACTGGTCCATGTACAGGATCATTGTATAGATGCTGGCTTTGTCAGAGACTCCCAGTCCGGAAATATATTCAGCGGCTTCCGCTGCTTTTGTCTCATCATCCGGTTCTGCGAAAGTTCGTCCGGTCAGGACGTCTGTTTCAGGGTCCGCCTCCTGCGCCAGGATCACTGCGGAGCTGTTGGTATGGTCGATGATATAATCCGTGAGTGCGGCAGTATATCCGACTGCGGTTGATATCGCAACAGAAGGGTCCTCGTTGGCGCGGACAATCCCCGTGATTGTCAGTTCCAGCCCGTTATCTATGATTTCGTTTAGCATGGCATAAGAGCCGGAGGCGTCTTCGAAAGTCCCATCTTCATTTTCTGTATAATAATCGGAAAAGGTGACCAGCTGGAATGTTGTGCCGACGATCCCGGAATAATCCAGGGTAATCTCCTCTATGTCGTCCCCGCCTTCCTCGATTGCATCCACGATCGCATCGTACTGGTCTTCTGAAATCAGGCCCAGCTGATAAAGCGTGGCAGTGTCGATGGAATTATTTTCATCCAGGACAAGGACTACCTCGTTATAGTTTTCCGGCCAGCTGCCGTAAAGCACACTGTAGCTGTCCGTCACGACCGTGCTGACCAGGCTGTCCCCTGTCCCGGCAAGCATTTCCTCGAAGTTATCGGCGCCGCTGAAGGAACCTGAAGTCCCGGAAAGCAGGCTGAATGGAGTCGAAATACTGGAAGTGTTTCCGGAGCTGATCGCGCTCATATTTCCGGACATCATACTGAGCATGGAATTAGAAGAGCTGTCGTCCTCGTCCAAATTCCGGCTGGTGTTCAGATAGTTTCCATTTTCATCCATAGCATATACATCAAAAGAAGTATTGTAGCTGTATACGATGCCGTTTTCCCCGATATATTCGGTGATTTCGCTGTCCGGTGAATATTCCGCAGTAATGGTACCGCGAATGCGGTACTTTCGTACCAGGCATCC
>JAJQDT010000108.1:0-8181 GCA_021202075.1 Lachnospiraceae bacterium
CAGAGATGAGGAGCCAGGCACCTTAGATATCATCCCCACCCCGTGAATAGTAACATTCAGATAATTCTCCAAAGCGTTGATTTTATGCGTTACATTTTGCTGGATGGATACACATTTGTATTTCCAAAGCTGTGAAACGGTGCATTTAAAGCTGAGTCAAGCAGTCCGTCATCGCGGATGCCATCACTGCCGCCGGTTTCTTCCAGAAGCTGCGTGTGCAGTAATAAAATCTGTTCCTTTGAGAGAATTATCATTTAGCCAGTACCTCGTATGCTTCATGATTTTTTGCAAGCAGTCGTCGGGATACCGAAAGGACATCCTCATCGCTTGCAGTCTGCTCTTCTTCAGCAGAGCTAAATTCAATAAGCAGATAACGCGGAGTGTTGTTCTTTAAGATAACAACCGCTCCATTTTCATCAACCATGCGGGCAACCCGCGAGAAGTTCTGGTTAGCCTCCGTGATGGAGACAAGATTACTGGTGTTTACGTTCATGTGCATGACCTCCTCGTATGCGATACTGTCAGTATATGCAATTTTTAGGAGAAATTCAACCTATTTCCGCCATAAATTTGTGACTTCTGGCGTTTTCGCGAAAAAACTTGCGATTATTTTTATTGATGAACAATCTTTTGCTAAGCAGCGTATAAAACGGCTATGCCGCCAGGGTAAAGCTTTAATTTGACAAATTTGTGTGAATTGCCTCCACCTGATCTCTTCTCTCAAAAAGCACGCATCCGTCCGCATCAGCTCTTCCCCAGTATCCTATAGAGCAAATGATAGAGAGTAAGAGCCTCCTCCTGCTCCAGATTGATACAGCCTCCCATAGCCTCAGGTATCTTACAGGCTTTTTCGCGCAGCTGCATCCCCTGCTCTGTAATGGTGATAATTAAATTCCGCTCGTCCTCCACGGAGCGCTTTCGTGAAACAAGTCCCTTGCCTTCTAGCTTTTTCAGCAAAGGTGTGAGCGTCCCTGAATCAAGGTAGAGCCGCTTTCCAAGCTCCTTCACATTCATTTCCCTGTGCTCCCACAGCACCATCATGGTAATATACTGCGTGTAAGTCAAATCAATTTCATCTAAATACGGTCTGTATTTTTTTACAATCTCTTTCGCGCAGGCATACAATGGAAAGCAGAGCTGATTTTCAATTTTCAGCATATCGTATTTATCTGTCATAATATTTTAATCCCTCCGGTTAAGCAAGCATTCTTTTGCCGGGCTTCATAAGCCCATTTTTCTTATAACAGTTTTTTGATTTCGCTCTCAAGTGTCTTATCTGCACTTTATTTCGACAGTTGACGTTTTGAAATGAATACTATATAATCTCCCTCGTACGTTTACTGGCAATAGCTGCAGGGTGCCCTTTTTCCAGGAGGGGACAGACGCGCCCTGCATCGTTTTTTACGGAGGGATAAGATTTGAACAAAGAACAGGTGAAGACAGAAGAAAACAAGATGGGCGTCATGCCGGTGAACCGGCTGCTGGTGACGATGGCGCTGCCGATGATGATTTCCATGCTGGTGCAGGCGCTCTATAATGTGGTAGACAGTATCTTCGTTTCGAGAATCAGCGAGGACGCGCTCACGGCTGTGTCTATGGCGTTTCCGATGCAGAATCTCCTGATCGGGCTCGCGACCGGTATCGCGGTCGGTACCAATGCTCTGGTTTCAAAAGCGCTGGGCGAGAAAAGATCGGAGACGGCAAACAGCATGTCGATGCACGGCGTATTTCTGGCCGTCTGCAGCTATCTGCTGTTTCTCATACTCGGACTGACGGTTTCAAGGGTGTTCTTCGTCGCGCAGGGAGCATCAGCGGAAATCACACAGTATGGGCATGATTACCTCTCGATCATTATGTGTGTCAGCTTTGGAGTCTATATTGAAGTGATTTTTGAGCGGCTTCTGCAGGCGACCGGAAAGACCATCTATACCATGTTCACGCAGGGGCTCGGCGCCATCATCAACATCATTATGGATCCGATGCTGATTTTCGGCATCGGTATTTTCCCGAAAATGGGAATCAAAGGCGCGGCGGCAGCGACTGTGCTTGGACAGATTGTCGCGGCCATTCTGGCAGTGATTCTGAACACGAAGGCGAACCAGGAGATTCATCTGGATTTCCGCAAATTCCGTCCGCAGATGAAAGCGATCGGAAACATCCTGTACATCGGTATTCCGTCGGTAATTATGGTGGCCATCGGCTCTGTAATGACCTTCTGTGTCAATAAAATCCTCGTGGCGTTTTCCTCTACGGCAGTCGCGGTGTTCGGCGTTTATTTCAAGCTGCAGAGCTTCGCGTTCATGCCGATCTTCGGTATGAACAACGGCATGGTGCCCATCATCGCCTACAATTATGGCGCGCGCAAGCCGGACCGGATCATGCAGACGCTGAAGCTCGCGATGTTTTACGCGACCTGCATTATGGTGATTGCATTTGCCATCTTCCAGACCCTGCCCGGTCAGCTTCTGCAGCTGTTCAACGCATCCGAGGAAATGCTCGCGATCGGCATCCCGGCGCTTCGGACCATCAGCATCGGTTTCCTGATCGCAGGCATTTCCGTCATCTGCTCTTCGTTTTTCCAGGCGATGGGCAACGGCGTCTACAGCATGCTGATCTCCATCATGCGGCAGATTGTCTGCCTGGTGCCGCTCGCGTATCTCTTTGCGCAGACCGGAGACGTCACTAAAGTATGGCTGTCATGGCCGATCGCCGAGGTCGTATCCGTCCTGTGCGGACTGTACTTCCTGAACAGAATTAATAAAAAACTGATTCAGCCGATGCGGGAATAAGTCTCAGGCTGCCTTTTCGATTCCATGAGCCAGTCATAATTTGCCTTATTTCCCATAACATAAATATTTTCCATTAGATTATTATGGGATTCACACCCGTACAGGCGCACGATTTCCTTCAGCATACGCACGACGGCGTCCATCCCTTCTGCGGTGATGTGCTCATATGGACCGTGGAAGGCGTAGCCGCCGGTGCCAAGGTTCGGACAGGGCAGCCCCATGAATGACAGGCGCGCGCCGTCTGTACCGCCGCGAATCGGCACAGTCACCGGAGACAGTCCGGCCGTCTGTGCCGCTTTTTTTGCGTTATCAATCAGATGCATGCAGCCTTCGATCTGCTCTCTCATATTCCGGTACTGTTCACGGATGGTGAGTGTCACAGTATTCTCCCCGTATTTTTCATTCAACAGCTTCGTGATATGGCGCAGAGTTTCCAGACGGCAGTCGTACATGGCTGCGCTGTGGTCGCGCACGATGTATTCCAGCGTTGCCTCTGAGACATCGCCTGACATCGTATGCAGGTGGTAAAAGCCCTCGTAGCCTTCGGTGTCTCTCGGCGTGTCGCCCGATGGAAGCATGGAATTAAACTCCATCGCGACCAGAGCCGCGTTGATCATCGTATCCTTGCTGCTGCCCGGATGAACAGAAAATCCGCGTATCTCTACCTTCGCCGCCGCGGCATTGAAGTTTTCGAATTCAATCTCATTTTCCGCGCCGCCGTCCACGGTGTATGCAAAATCCGCGCCAAATCCCGGCACATCAAACTCATCCGCACCGCGCCCGATCTCCTCATCCGGCGTGAAGGCCAGGCAGATTTTCCCATGCGCAAATCCAGCGCCCGTCTTATTTTCAGAATCCCCAGGGTTCAAAGCTTCATCATTCCCAGTTTCTTTCACAGGAAAACCCTCTAAAGGATTCCCTCTGTCGATGGATTCCGTACCGGCATTGTCTTCCTCCAGAGTATCGTTCGAATGCAGCAGCTCCTCCGCCATCGTCAGGATCTCCGCGATCCCCGCCTTGTCATCCGCGCCAAGCAGCGTCGTTCCGTCTGTTGTGATCAGCGTACGCCCCTTCAGTCCGGGCAGATGCGAAAAATTCTTCACAGAAAGGACGCGGCCGCTCTCTCCCAGCACAACATCTCCGCCGTCATAGTCCTGGATCACGACCGGATGAACATTCTCACCACAGAAATCCGGAGCCGTATCCATGTGCGCAATGAATCCAATCGTCGGTGCATTCTCACACCCGGGGCATGCCGGAATCTCTCCATAGACATAGCCCTTCTCATCCACCCGCGCCCGTCCGACGCCCATCCGGTTCATCTCCTCCACCAGAAACTTCGCCAGATCCAGCTGACGGGCCGTGGACGGCGTTGTCTGGCTCGATTCCTCGCTGGTGGTATAAATTTTCACATATTGTAATAAACGCTCGTAAGCTCGCATCATCTGTCGTTTCCTTTCATAAAAATCTCATGCCTGCTTCTGAATCGATTCCTGATACATGATGATTTCCCATTGTCTCAAACCATTTAGATTGCACACATCATATGTGAATTACCCATTGTCTAAAGCCAATGTGATTGCGGCCGACCTATTTCAAAAACGTGTTGTTCCATTTTCATTTCACATCTGCACTATGCAGTGCAAAATCTCAGACATTCTTAAAAACGAAGGGATATTTATATACAGATTACATAAAATCATTATATCCTATGTCTATACTCAAATAATAAGTATAGACGAAGGCCGCGCCCCTCGCCAAGGTGGCATCCCCGTCCTTCGGACGGGATAAGCAATCGCGAAGCGATTCTCCATTGCGCGGCTTTCATCGTATCGTTTTATCATACGCCGCCTTCACCGCGTCCATCGCGGCACAGCGGAATCCGCCGCGCTCCAGCGCATGTACACCGGCAATCGTGGTTCCTCCCGGTGAGCAGACCGCGTCCTTTAATACCCCCGGATGGCTGCCGCTCTCCTGCACCAGAGCAGCGGAGCCGATCAGCGTCTGGCAGGCGTAATCAATGGCTTTCTGCCTCGGCAGCCCGCATTCGACCGCACCGTCTGCAAGGGCTTCGATAAAGAGATAGACGTAGGCCGGCCCGCAGCCGGACAGAGCGCTTGCCGCGTCAATCAGCTTTTCTGAAAGCATGTCCAGACGCCCGGTAGCGGACATAATCCTGAAAAATTCCTCCAGGCACGTTTGATCCACTTCCGGGGATGTGCAGACAAGCGTCATGCCCTTTCCGATGGAGACTGGCGTATTGGGCATAATCCGGATCACCGGATACCTGCCGCCCGCCATGCGCTGAATCGTTTCAATTGACAGGCCAGCGGCCATTGTCACCAGAACAAAGTCTTTCTGCTCTGAGGAACCGGCAGACGAATCTGACGTTTCCCTGCTCCTGTCGCTGAAAATTTGCTGTAGTGGCTGCAGCATCTCTTCCATCATCTGCGGCTTCACGCCCAGGAAAATATACCTGCACTGCCGCGCAATCTCCTCATTGCTTCCCGTCCGGCAGCCAAGCTCCGATGCCAGAGCCTCCGCCTTCGCCGGCGTCCGGTTCGCGAGCATCACCTGCGACGGATCCATTACCTTCGAGATGGCCCGCGCAATCGCGGACCCCATATTCCCGCAGCCGATAAAACCGATCTGATTGCTCATAAAGCGATAAATCCTTTCTCTGCTATTCATTACACATCGCAATAACCTGTGCTGTATCTAAATTCATTTCCATATCTATCTGTTTTTTTGATCGCTCAATGCAAAAAAACTGCATTTCGACTGCTGATATTTCATTTACAGCAGTTCTGGCAATCCTCACAAATTACCTTACGTTCCCATTCCCATGAATAATATACTTATATGTGGTCAGCTCTTCAAGCCCCATCGGTCCTCTCGCGTGCAGCTTTTGCGTGGAGATGCCCATCTCACACCCCAGCCCGAATTCCCCGCCGTCCGTAAAGCGTGTCGACGCATTCACGTAGACAGACGTTGAATCAATCTTACGCGTAAACTGCTCTGCCGCGGCTGCGTCCTTTGTGACGATCGCATCGGAATGTCCGGTTGAGTGCGCGGAAATATGCGTAATCGCGTCAGACAACGAATCCACTACCTTCACTGCCAGAATATAATCCAGGAATTCGGTGTCAAAATCCTTCGGCCCGGCCGGGACAAGGAACTGAGCCGTATTGCCATCCAGTCCGTCCCGCAGCCGCTGGAAGCGCTCGACAACCGGAAGCGCAGACGTCTCCTGGGACGTCATGACGGACACATCCGTGATGGCCTCTTTCCCATCGGCATATCCTTTTTCTTCGGCATTCTTCGTATCTCCCGAAGCATCTCCTGCGGCAATCTCGGAACCGGAAATAATCTTTACCGTATCAGAAAGAATGGATGTCTGTTTTTCCCGGATATCAGCGGCATTCATTCTGTCATTAGAACTATCATTAGAAGTGCCGGTTTCAATTATAATTCCATCTTCATTCAGGAACACTTCCTGTCTTGCTTCGTTTCCAATCAGAATCTCTGCCGCGCGCTCATCCAGCCGAAGCTCCACCGGCGGTTCCAGATTTTCCAGGCGGTCGTCTACCAGCCGCTTTTTCAGCTTCGGGAGAAATTCCTCCGCAATATCCCGATGCACGACACAGACCTCCTCCGCGTTGCACACGCTCGGACGGCTGGTCTTCGCATTCTCGATGATATTCAAAGCCATCTCCTGATCCGCCGCACGATCCACATAGACATGGCAGATGCCGGTACCGGTCTCAATGCAGTTTACCGTGGCGTTCTCCACACAGGCACGGATCAGCCCCGCGCCGCCGCGGGGAATCAGCAGATCCACATAACCCTTGGCCGTCATCAGCTCGATAGAGCTCTGTCGAGTCGTATCCTGCACCAGCTGAACCAGATCTTCCGAGAGCCCTGCTTTTTTCAGGCCGTCCTTCAGTGCGTTCGTGATTGCGTTTGCGGATAAGAATGCTTCCTTCCCGCCGCGCAGGATACAGGCATTCCCGCTTTTCACACACAGCGCCGCCGCGTCGCTGGTCACATTCGGCCGGCTCTCATAAATAATCGCAATCACACCCAGCGGCACGGAGCATTTCTGAATCAAAAGACCGTCCGGGCGGCGGATCTCACGAAGCACCTGCCCCGCCGGATCCGGCAGCGCAGCCACATCCAGAATCCCCTCGGCCATGGCCTGGATCCTTCCGGTCGTCAGGCGAAGCCGATCCCTCATCACCTCCGAAATCGACCCCACGGCCCGATCCATGTCCTTTTGATTCTCACTTAAAATTTCATCCGCATGCCACAGCAGCGCATCCGCCATCGCTTTGAGCGCCTCATTTTTCTGCTCCGTCGTCGCCGTCGCCAGTTCCGGGGCGGCCGCTTTCGCCTTTACTAAAATCTCCTGTGTCGTCATACCTGTTCCTTTCTGAATTTTCTCAAGCACAATCATTCCGTATCTTCAAGCTTCCGCAGGCAGCCCATCGTCTGGCAATCTTCCAGACAAATCCGGACCGCAGCGAGGCTTTTAGAGTCTGCGCTTCGCGCAATAGACGGTGCGGGATGCATAAGTTATCTGACAGCCGCTCCCGTTTTTTTCTCGTGCCGCGCCACAAAGCGCGTCCCTACTTCTTCTCCTGCCATAATATCATACAAAATCTCCGGATGCTCTCCGTTCGCGATGATCATGTCGCACCCGGCATCCATCGCGATCTGCGCTGCGTTCAGCTTCGCGGACATCCCGCCGCTTCCAAAGTCACTCCCTGCTCCGCCGCCAAGCGCGCGCAGCTCGGGCGTAATCTCCTCCACCCTGGAAATCAGCTTTGCCTCCTGATCTTTATGTGGATCCGCTGTAAAAAGCCCATCGATATCGGAAAGCAGAATGATCAGATCCGCATCGACCAATGTCGATACCAGAGCCGCCAGGCTGTCATTTTCCCCGATAAAGAATTCCTCCGTTGCAACCGAATCGTTCTCATTGATAATCGGAAGAACCCGAAAATCAAGCAGCCGGGAAAAGGTGCTGTGCAGGTTCGCCCGGCGTGAGTCATCTTCAATATCCGCCCGCGTCAGCAGAACCTGTGCAACACAGTGATTGTACTGCTGAAACAGCTTGTCATAGGTGTACATCAGCTCACACTGCCCGACCGCAGCGGCCGCCTGCTTTGTCGAAATATCCTCCGGCCGTTTCAGAAGCCCGAGCTTGCCTGAACCCATGCCGGTAGCCCCAGACGAAACAAGAAGAATCTCATTTCCCGCGTTTTTAATGTCGCTAAGTACCTTGCAGAGTGCCTCCACCCGGCGAATATTCAGATTGCCCGTGCTGTGCGCCAGCGTGGAGGTACCTACCTTTACCACCAGTCTCATAAATCCTCCTCATATTGTCCAT
>JAJQDT010000108.1:8281-65309 GCA_021202075.1 Lachnospiraceae bacterium
CATTTGGAACAAATGATGGACGTAGGCCGCGCCATTGCGAAGCAATTTTATTGCGCGGCTCTCCTTATTCTGTCCATCATTTGGAACAAATGATGGACGTAGGCCGCGCCATTGCGAAGCAATTTTATTGCGTGGCTTTTAAAAATACCTCCTAACTATACTTCCTTTTTTATCTTCTGTCAATTTCAGGGCGTCAGATTTTTAAATCCGTTCTTGTCCTTTTTTGTCTTCTGTATTATTATGGAAATATGATTCTGAGGCGTCAAACAGTTCTGCCTGTTTCAAAAAATCTGAACCATATAAGGATTTCATAACATGAGAGACAGGCTGCGTCAGGACTTTTAATTCGCGTATCAGTCGGCGCCGGATGCACAGATTATTTCTTAACAGGTTATAAGAATCAGCACACATCACAGGAGGTACCCCATGGCAGCATTTGAAAAAGTAAAAAGCGGACTTTCCGGCCTGGACCGGATTCTCGACAATATCCGGCTCGGCGACAACGTGGTATGGCAGGTGACCGACCTGTCCGAATACCGCTTCTTCGTGGAACCTTACATCCGGCAGGCGATTGCGGACAAACGGAACCTGGTCTACATCCGCTTTGCCCAGCATGAACCAATCCTCCCGCTGAAGGAAGAGCCGGAGCTCTCCAGGGACTGTGAGCCGTCCTGCGTTTTCTACTATCCATGCGCAGAATCCGAAACCAGTAATCTGACACAGGGCACAGATGAGGCACTCTTTACAAACGGGCATTCAGATGCAAATTCTTCTTCAGGCGGAGATAGCAAAGATGCACCTGGCGAAGGTGTTAAGATGCCTGCGCAGTCATCCTGCGGCGCGATACAATCTCCTGACAAAAATGATGACGGCAGCCAGGCGTCCGGCGTCGGCATCCATGTCTACCGCTTCGACCCGGATGTGGGCTTTGAGCCATTCACGGTGGCAATTCATGACGTTATCACAAAGGAGGGGCGGGACGCCTTCTATGTGTTTGACAGCCTGTCCGAGCTGCAGTCCGCCTGGTACACCGACCTGATGATGGGCAATTTTTTCTGCGTGACCTGCCCGTATCTGTTTATTCTCGATACGGTCGCGTTCTTCCCGCTGATCCGTGGGCGGCATTCCTTCGACGCGGTCGCGCGCATCCGCGAGACGACGCAGCTGCTGCTTGACGTGCACTCGGACGGTTCCGCGATTTACGTCCATCCGCTGAAGGTCTGGAAGCGCTATTCCTCCACAATGTTCCTCCCGCATTTCTGCAATGGGAAGGATGATCATTTTGAACCTCTGACTGACCCGGTCGAGGCAAGCCGCTACTATTCTCTGATTAAGTCTTCCTCAACCTTCACGCAGGAGCAATCCTACGACAGCTATGACCGCTTCTTTTCCAAGGCAAAGGCGGACTACCAGGCGGGATATTTTACAGAAAACACGGAGTCCATGATCATTGAGAGCATGATGAGCCGCGACCCGAAGATGCAGCGGCTGATCCACGAATTTTTCGAGGTGGAGGACTATTTTTCCCTGCGCGACCGGATGATCGGCAGCGGCGCAATCGGCGGAAAAGCATGCGGCATGCTGCTTGCCCGCAAGATTGTGGAAAAGAAGCTCGACGGTTTTCATAAACACGCGGAGCAGCATGATTCGTTCTACATCGGCTCCGATATTTTCTATACCTATATTGTATCAAACGGCTGCTGGAACCTGCGCATTGAGCAGCGGACCAGCGAGGGCTACATGGAAAAAGCAGCGGAATTGAAGGAAGGGCTTCTGCACGGCTCTTTCTCGCCCGCGACCCGCGAGCAGTTCCGCAATATGCTGGAATATTACGGCCAGAACCCCATCATCGTCCGCTCCTCCAGTCTTCTGGAGGACGGCTTCGGAAATGCGTTTGCCGGCAAATACGAGTCTGTCTTCTGCCCGAACCGCGGGGAGATGGAGGAGCGCATGGAGGCGCTGGAAAATGCCGTGCGCACGGTTTACGCGAGCACGATGGATCCGTCCGCGCTGGAATACCGCAAAAACCGCGGGCTCGACCGCAAGGATGAGCAGATGGCGATCCTGGTGCAGCGCGTCTCCGGCGCGTACTACGGACCGTACTTCATGCCCTGCACGGCAGGCGTGGGCTACAGCTACAGCGCCTACAAATGGATGCCGGATATGGATCCGGCCGCCGGTATGCTGCGCATCGTCATGGGGCTGGGTACCAAGGCGGTGGACCGCACAGAAAACGACTATCCGCGCCTGGTGAATCTGGACCGGCCCGAGGTGACCATGCTGACCAGTGTCGCCGACAAGCACCGTTTCTCGCAGCACAAGATCGATGTAATCAATATGGAAAAGAACGCCGTAGAGGAAGTACCGCTCTCGGCTCTGGTGCCTTATCTTCCCCGCTGGTATAAAAATACCGTGCTGGAGCACGATACCGAGGCGGAGGATCGCCTGCGCGAAGCCGGGCGGTACCGCGATGTGTTCTTCGTGAGCTGCCAGCAGCTGCTGGCGAACCGGAAATTCACTTCCATGATGAAACAGACTCTGCACGAGCTCCAGGCCGCCTATGGGAATCCGGTTGACATCGAATATACTGTAAACTTAAGCAAAGAAAATGATTTTGTCGTCAACCTGCTCCAGTGCCGCCCGCTCTATGTCGGAAAGGACGGCGGCAAGATCCAGATGCCGGACGCCGCGCCTGAGAATGTGTTTTTTGAAATCCGCGAATCCTCGATGGGGCAGTCCTGTGTCCGCTCGATCGATATTGTCATCCAGATTGAGCCGAAGGAATATTATGAATTTGAACACGTAAAAAAACCGCTCATCGCGGATGCAATCGGAGCGGTTAATCAATATTACAAAGGGAGCGGCCACCACATCCTGCTCACCGTGCCGGGCCGCATCGGCACCAGCTCGCCAGAGCTCGGCGTACCGGTGCGCTTTGTGGACATCTCCGGCGTCGACGCGATCTGCGAGGTCACAGACAACCGCGCCGGCTATATGCCTGAGCTCAGCTACGGGAGCCATATGTTCCAGGATCTCGTCGAGGCCAACATTTTCTACGGCGCGATTTTCGGCGACCGGCGGACAATTCTCTACCAGAGAGACTTTTTCGAAGCGCAGCCGAATCTGTTCCCGCAGATCTGCCCGGATCAGGCGGAGCTCTCCTCCATCGTCCGCGTATATGAGGCGGACGGGATGCGGCTCTGGGTCGATGGAATTGAAAATCATGTGATCTGTGCACGTTTATAGAAGATTCCTCATACTCCGCATCCCTATCAGCAGCGTCGAAGTGTTATGAAGCAGGGCGGATACGGTTGGCGTAAACACGCCCGCCGTGCCCAGCACGATCAGGGATGTGTTAAAGCCGACAATGACGCGGTAATTCCCACGGATGCGCTTCATCAGCGCGTTGCTCAAAAGCTTCAGCGTAACCATCTCCCGCAGGTCATCCGCGCCTACAGTAATGTCGGCGATCTCTCTCGCAATCTCAGCCCCGTCGCTGATTGCGATGCCGACGTCGGCGGCCGAGAGCGCCGGGGAATCGTTGATGCCGTCGCCTACCATAATGACCTTCCGTCCGCGGGCTTTTTCCTGCTCCACGAACCGCGCTTTGTCTTCCGGCAGCACCTCCGAATAATACTCGTCCACACCTAGGCGCCCTGCCACAGCCGCTGCGGTCCGCTCACTGTCGCCGGTCATCATCACAATTTTGCTGATACCGGCTTCTTTTAATGCCGCAAGAGCCCCTTCGGCCTCCGGGCGGATTGGATCCTCGATACAGATCACACCGATCAGCACATCCTCCGCCGCCAGATACAGGTGAGAATATTCCGCCGGAAGGGAATCAAACAATTCCTGCTTTCCTTCCGGAACGCTGCAGCCCTCATCCTCAAATACAAAATGATAGCTGCCGATAATCATTTTCCTTCCGTCCACCATCGTGGAAATCCCATGCGCAACAATATAAGAAACGGTCGAGTGCTTTTCCTCATGGGTCAGCCCGCGCTCCTGGGCCGCCTTTACCACTGCCTTTGCCATGGAGTGCGGAAAATGCTCTTCCATACAGGCCGCAACCCGAAGCAGCTCGTCCGGATCCTCCCCGTTAAAAGAGACCACATCCACTACCGTCGGCTGCGCTTTGGTCAGAGTACCGGTCTTGTCAAAAACAATCGTGTCGGCTTCCGCAATCGCCTCCAGGAATCGTCCGCCTTTTACCGTGATGCTGTGCGTGCTCGCCTCGCGGATCGCAGAAAGCACGGAAATCGGCATCGCCAGCTTCAACGCGCAGGAAAAATCAACCATCAGCACGGAAACAGCCTTGGTCGTATTGCGCGTGACAAGCCAGGTCAGGCCGGAGCCGGCCAGTGTATAAGGCACCAGGGAGTCTGCCAGATGCTCCGCCCTGCTCTCCATGGCAGATTTGAGTTTTTCCGTTTCTTCGATCATGGACACGATTTTCTCATAGCGGCTGCTTCCGCCGGTCTTTTCTACGCGAATTCTCAGCTCACCCTCTTCGACAACCGTTCCGGCGTAGACATAACCGCCCTCACTTTTGCGCACCGGAATGCCCTCGCCGGTCAGGGAAGCCTGGTTTACCATCGCTTCCCCGCCAAGTACTGTCCCGTCAAACGGAATCACCGTGCCCATGCGGATCAGAATCACATCGCCCGGCCGAATCTCCGTCACAGGTGTCAGGACCTCTTCCTCACTATCAAGCTTCCACACCTTCGTCACGCCGAGCGACATGCTCCTTGCCAGATCGCCCACGGACCGCTTGTGGGTCCACTCCTCCAGCGTCTCGCCGATGCCCAGCAAAAACATAACGGAAGCCGCCGTCGTGTAGTCTCCGCGGATGATGGATACGCCGATCGCCACCGCATCAAGGACCGGCACTTCGATTTTGCGCGCCGCCAGCGTTCGCAGCCCTTTCCAGATATAGGGAACCGCTTTTATACAGGTGATGGCCGTACGAACCGGAGTTGGAAGAAGGAGCCGTCTCGCGAAATGAGCCACGGTCTGTGTCACAAGCTTATCATAATACTCACAATTCAGTTCGCGGCCGCTGCTTTGCAGATAAGACTCCGGCACCTCCGGCTTGGCCTTCTCATACCGAAATCTCCCAACCAGCCTCAGCACCGCATCTCTGTCGCCGCAGTAATAAATGACCACGTCTGCCGTGCGCTCATAGATTTTCACGGACTTCACAGTCTCCTGCGAATCCAGATAATACTGCAGGACGTCCGCCTGATGGAAGCTCAGATGGCTCTGCATCAGATGAATGCGCAGACGCCCGCGGATTTCATGCTTAATTTTAAATCTCATTTCGTTCACCCGATTTCATGTCTGAATCGTATTTTCTATTCTTCTTTTTCTTGCTTTTCCTGTTATTTTTGCTTATTTCTTGCTATTATTTGTTTGAATTTTCTCACTTTTGCAATTTCTTACTTTTCCTGCCATTTCTTGTCTTTATCTTGTTTCTATCTTATTTCTATTTATGCTTATAGCCCGTGTACATGGTCATAACAAAACAAAAAATCGCCGCCCATGCCCAGAATTTATGTTTTTTCATTCTCACACCTCTCATTCCATGATGGTAGTTGTAAAATATCCCCGGCACTATGAAGCCTGCTCTGTCAGCAGCCGGATATAACTGCGATTTCAGGCATTCTTCCAGAATCTTCGTTTCATATATAGAAAGAGCCACCCCATCAGTGGCTCTCCATGACAATATGCTTCAAAGCACGCTGCTTTGCCGCACATCAGTCACCATCGTCTTCGTCATCCTCCTCGTCTTCAACGACGAACTTCCCATTTCCGCCATCCGAATCGGATACGTCCTCGAAGATCTCATCCTCTTCCTTCCGCATCTCATTGATCATCTCCGCCTCCGCGTAGATATCCTCCGCGCTCTCCTGTACAGCCGTCGCCGTATTCAGGATGCACTCTTTCGCGCGCAGAACCGCAGCAGTACACTGCGTATAAAGCTTCTTTGCATCCTTACTTGTCAGAATCCGGATCCCTGCCGTTCCAAACAATACACCTGCCGCAAATAACCCTGCTCCTGCTTTTTTCACTGTCATCTTAAATTCCTCCTTCTCATTTGATTTACTATCGTTCGTTTTCGCGCTCTGTTTATTCACAAGAACTGCCTGTCCCGGATTAACCGGAACCAAAATTTTGCCAAAATGAAAACCA
The DNA here is from genome assembly GCA_021202075.1 of Lachnospiraceae bacterium. GTDB lineage: Bacteria > Bacillota > Clostridia > Lachnospirales > Lachnospiraceae > Choladousia. The sequence continues at coordinate 14,474 of JAJQDT010000108.1, forward strand.
CGCAATAGAAATTCGGAACATTGCCTTTAAAGCTTCGTCCCGGTCAGCATCTCATACGCCTGCAGATATTTGTCGATGGTCTTCTGCACGATGTCCTCCGGCAGCGTCCAGTCGTTTCCGGGATTCGCTTTCAGCCAGTCGCGCGCAAACTGCTTATCAAAGGACGGTTGGCCATGCCCCGGCTCATAGACGTCCGCCGGCCAGAAGCGTGAACTGTCCGGTGTCAGCATCTCATCGCCGAGCACGAGATTGCCTGCCTCATCCAGACCAAACTCAAACTTCGTATCCGCAATGATGATGCCGCGCCCAAGCGCGTAATCCGCACACTTCTGATAAAGAGCGATGGTATAGTCCCGAAGCTTCGCAGCATATTCCTCCCCTTTTCCCGGGAATACCTTCTCCAGATGGGCAATGCTCTGCTCATACGAAATATTTTCATCGTGATCGCCTATCTCCGCCTTCGTGGACGGCGTGTAGATCGGCTCCGGGAGCTTGTCCGATTCCTTCAGGCCTTCCGGCAGCGTGATGCCGCAGACCGTACCGTCCTTCTGATAGCTCGCCCAGCCGCTGCCCGTGATATATCCGCGGACAATGCATTCAATCGGGAGCATCTTAAGTTTCCGGCACATCATACTGTTCCCGTCAAATTCCGGCTTCCGAAAAAACTCCGGCATGTCTTTTACATCCACAGAAATCATATGATTCGGCAGAATATCCTTCGTCATATCAAACCAGAAGCGGGACATCTGGGTCAGAACCGTGCCCTTCTTCGTCACCACGTTATTCAGAATCACATCAAAACAGCTAATCCGATCCGTCGCCACCATGATCAGGCTGTCTCCATTGTCATAAATCTCGCGCACCTTGCCTTCTTTGACTGGTTTCCATTCATTCATTTTTTGTCATTTCCTCCTGTCAGATCATCAGAATAGCTATCATTATTCATCATTCATTATTCATCATTTTTACTGTCTTTTAAAATAGTCAGGCTGTCAATTTTCCTGAGAGCTTCTTCCTTATCCGCAGAACCCTGAATAATCATGCGAACCATCTCCATAATTGTTTTAAACTCGTCTCGTGTCATAGCATCAACCATGTCCTTTCCTCCATAAATAAGCACACCCGTTTTCATAAGACATTGTCATTTTCTAAAAGATATACTATCACGAAACCGCATTTTACACAACAATTTTTATTTTCAAGCTTTACCATACCATGAACGGCCCGGGCGGCTTGACAAGAAGGGCAAAACGTGTTTATGATAGGAACGCTAACAGAAATCGGAAGGAGAAGAACCAATATGTCCGTAAATGGATTAAATAAAAACGAAGTGATGCCGGAATATCTCACACAATTAACACGGGAATCGTATCAGACTGTGAAAGAACTGCTGGATGTGGCGAACCTGAAAGAAGGCGATCTGCTTGTCGTCGGCTGTTCGACCAGCGAGGTCGCCGGAGAGCGCATCGGATCGTATTCAAGCCCGCAGATGGCGGACGCTGTTTTTACAGGGATTTATCAAGCAGTGAATGAGCAGAACATTTTTCTCGCCGCCCAGTGCTGCGAGCACCTGAACCGCGCACTGATCCTGGAGCGAAGTGCGGCGGAAAAATACGGCTATGAGCCGGTGAACGTCGTTCCTCAACCAAAAGCCGGCGGTTCCTTCGCGACCGCTGCCTGGCACCATTTTTCTGACCCTGTAGCGGTCGAGCACATCCGCGCCCACGCCGGGATCGACATCGGCGACACGCTGATTGGAATGCATTTAAGAGATGTGGCAGTTCCGGTACGCATTGCGCAGAAGTCCATCGGTTCCGCGCACGTCGTATGCGCACGGACGCGATACAAATTTGTCGGAGGCGGACGGGCTGTTTATGATGAACGGCTGCTGTAGTACTGACATTTTACGATTCTGTATGCCAGTCACTTTATTATGAAGGTCGCGCCCCCCCCTCTCGCCGTGGTGGCATCCCGCACTTCGTACGGGATATGCAATCGCAAAGAATGTTCCGATTTGCGCAGCAAATCGAGAACGGTACCGATTTTCCATTGCGCGGCTTTCATTGTATTCCGCTTTCTCTACAAGAATCGGGAGTGAAAAGCCACCTGTCTGAGATTGCATTTGCAGCTTGACTGCAGAAATAATTCCCTGCCGTCATTTTTTTCAGGCACCAGCACCGGAAGGCCGTATTCTGCCAGGATAAATTCATAACGCTCAATCAGTAATTTCTAATTGACACCCATTACGCTTTTAACGATAATCAAATCTATGTATAAACGTTTTAATTCTATTTTTTATCAATTATTTTTTCTTTTTTATCTATACTTGACTTTATATTTATTTTGTGATATAATAGCTTTGTTCCTGCCTCTATCTACTCAATTCCAATTTCAGAAATCAGCATCAAAACCGTAAACCATTCACGAACGCCCTAAGGAACTGTCCAGGCATAATGTTATTGAAGGCATACCGAAGATACCAAAAGAAACCCCAATGCAGAATCCTGTCAAAGGGTTTTCAAATTACCCATTTTATGCTAAAATCAGGAGGAAACTAAATGGCAGAAAAAGATATCACAGAAAAAATACTGGAAGACTATCCTGATGTCTTTGCTGACATCATTAATGTTCTTATCTATAAAGGTAAGGACATCGTGAAAGCGGAGGATCTCGAAGCCACCGGCACCATCAGCCAGTACAAGGCAGCAAACGTAATCCATGGCCAGGATCGCGATGTTGCCAAATATTGGACGAAGGGGCAGATGCGCATCGGTCTCATCGGTCTGGAGAACCAGACCCGAAACGACCCCGATATCGCACTGCGGGTGATCAGCTATGACGGTGCGGCGTATCGAAATGAATTAAATCAGGGAAAGAACCGTTATCCTGTAGCGACACTTGTCCTGTACTTTGGCACGGATCGCCGTTGGGGGCAGAAATCACGCAGCCTCCGCAACGTGGTTGGAACACCAGATAAGGAATTTGCGCGTTTTTTCCATGACTATCGGGCAAACATATTTGAAATTGCCTGGCTTAGCGACGAGACAGTAGCAAAATTTAAAAGTGACTTCAGAATTGTAGCTGACTATTTTGTACAGATGAGGAAGAATCACGCGTATGTTCCTTCTAAGGAGGAAATAACGCATGTAGAGGAAGTATTAAATCTGCTTTCAGCTGTCTCTGGTGATCGAAGATTTGAAATAACAAAAATTGAAGCTGCGGAAGGGAAGGTGACTAAAATGGAAGACTGGTTGACGAAAGCGTTGGACAAAGCGACTGCAAAGGGGATGGAAGAGGGCATCGAAAAGGGCATTGAGAAAGGCATTGAGAAAGGCATGAAAACTGGTCTGGATAAGGGAATGGCCGGAAGGCTTGTAAGGTGTGTCGATTCTCTTATGAAAAATGAAGGTTATTCAAAGAATCATGCCTGCAGTGTCCTGGATGTTACTGTGGAAGAATATGAGGAAGCAAAAAAACTCCTGTCAGAGATTGCTTTTGCAGTTTGATAGTTTATTTCCCGCTGTAAGAATCAGTCTCTGACTTTTCTTGCTATACTTGAACGCGGTGAAAGTGGTTCTTTGTCTAAAGAGGGAGTTTAAAACTGGTATGATTAATTTTATTTAAATTGGATATTTTAAAAATACCAAATATTGCATACAATGAGCCTTAGATTTCATCTATACCATGAACTCGAGGAGGACTCATTATGAAAAAATTGACTACGAAGAACCTTGTGATTGCCGCGCTGTTTGCAGCGCTTGCCTGCGTGATGACCATGTCGGTCCGAATCCCGATTCCCGGTACGCAGGGCTACATTCACCCCGGCGACGCCGTGGTAATCCTCTGCGGAATCTTTCTGGATCCGGTCGTCGCGTTTTTCGCGGCAGGCATCGGCTCCGCTCTGGCGGATCTGCTCGGCGGATATTTTATCTATGTACCCATCACCTTTGTCATCAAGGGACTGGTCGCGCTCTGTGCCGGGCTGCTCTATCGCAGCCACGCATGTGCATCGATGAATCGTCATCTGGTCGTCGCGCTTGGCGGCGTTGTTGACATCCTGATCGTAGCCGGAGGCTACTGCTTCTGTGAGATTTTTCTGTATGGAGCGCCCGCCGCGATTTCCAGCGTTCCGGCAAACTGTGTGCAGGGCGTCAGCGGACTGATTATCGCCTCAGTTCTGTATCCGGTACTGGATGCGGCTCTGAAGCAGGTACAGACTGCATCATAAGGCGTCTGGAAGCCACATGGCTGTCTGTAACCAGGCCGCCCGTATCGTATTCTGCCTGCTTCGACGACAGCAAGATGCAAAATATACTGAAAACACTGCGCCGCTCGTCTTTTTGACGGGCGGCGTTTTTTTATACACACAGGCTGTGTAAGGAAATTTCCGGCTAAAGCCGGACGTAGCCTGGCGCGGCGGATAGGGAAGAGGACTCCCTCTATCCAACTGCAATCGCAAAAGGAATTTCCTCTCTTTCGCTGCCCGACAAAGCTATGCTTCGCTTTGGCAGATGGCTCAATCAGGGAAAAAATCAGCCTGCTCATTCTTTCTCCAGGAACTCCTCCACCGTCTCTGCAGTCACCTTCTCATACGGCATCCGCACGTATTTGCCATCCTGCAGCTGCACATCATCGAAATCTCCATTGGTCGCGAGCGCATAGGCCAGCAGCAGCATCTGATAAGCCTGCCCCTCTTTATCGTTATAAACCGTGCCCACCATTTCGCCGTTCTGCACGGCTTCCAGTCCGACGTCTGTTCCATCGATCCCGACAATGATTGGCCAGTCGTCGCGGTCAATGTTTTCCGCTTTCAGAGCATCAATTGCGCCAAGCGCCATGTCGTCGTTGTTCGCCAGCACCAGTTCGATCGCGTCGCCGTACTGGGTTAGCATGGAGGTCATTTTTGTCTGCGCCTGCGCGCGGTTCCAGTTAGCGATCGCATATCCCAGCTTTTCTGCCTGCACGCCCTGCTCCATAATTGTATTGATGGAATACTCGGTGCGGACGATGGAATCCTGATGCCCCGCCTCGCCTTCCAGGACGACATACTGACAGATTCCGTCTCCGTTTTTATCCGCATTTGCATCATTCAGGAATGCATCCGCAGCGATCTCGCCCTCCATGATGCCGGATTCAAACGCGTCCGCGCCGACATAATACAGCTGATCCCAGCGCTCCAGATCCTCCTCCACAAGTTCCCGGTTAAAAAACACAATGGGAATATTATTTTTTTCGCCCAGATCCGTGATGGTCGTCGGTTCCGTGCGGTCTACCAGATTCACACAGATTACATCGCAGCCCTTTTCAATCAGGTTCTGTACCTGGTCATTCTGGGAGGACTGGCTGCCGGAGGCATCCATCACTTCGATATTGATGGCAATCCCGGTCTCCTCCTCCAGTTCTGAGACATATTCTGTAAAGCTTGCCATCATCTCAGAAATGAACGTATCGTATTGATCATACAGAGTCACGCCGATTTTGATGCTTTTAACCGTCTCATCGGTTTCTCTGTCGCAGCCCGACAGGAAAAAGATGGCGGCGGCGCAGAATACTATCCATTTTTTCATATGAGCTCCATTCCTGATTTTTGACCCTTGTATTACATGTCCGTACTCGCAATGCGAGTATGGACGAAGGCCGCGCCCCCTCGCCGGGGTGGCATCCCGCACTTCATGCGGGATATACCCTCGCCGGGGAGGCATCCCGCACTTCGTACGGGATATACCCTCGCCGGGTTTTGCCCCCAATCTTTGATTGTGGGGCGTGGGCATCCCGCACTTCGTACGGGATATACAATCGCGAAGAATGTTCCGATTTGTACAGCAAATCGAGAACGGTACCGATTCTCTATTGCGCGGCTTCCACTATACTCCAGCATCTGACGATTCTGTCGTTGACTTGCGAAGTTCGCTGCCACAAGCACCGTGAACTTCCTGCAAGTCATATCACGGGAAATAAGATCCGCTCGGTGTCTTCATCATACATCCGGTCCGGCGTCACGGTGAGGAACCCGATTGTGACATTTTGCACGGTGTCGTCGTGATCCTCCAGCTGCGCCGAGATCTGGACGGCACTCTGATAACCCATGGAATATTCATCCGCAACAACCATCGCTCCTATCAACCCCTTGTCCAGATAATAAACAGTTTTTTCCGAGCGCCCTTCCCCATACAGCCCGCAGTAAATATCTGGGTTCTCTGTCAGGTAATCAATCGCATATTCCAGTGCATCATTATCCAGTGCGACAAGAATGTCCGGTGTGTTCTGTTCCATCCGGTCAGCAAATGCGAACCCTTCTTCCGCTTCCTCCTCTGAGAGCGACCAGATAATCTGCAGATTCATTGTCTCTGTCTCCGCGATGGCGTCGGTAAAGCCCTGCAGGCGCTGCTGCATGGATCGTTTCTTCTGATTGCCGGTAAGCAGCCCGACGGTACAGGAGGCATCCAAGCCGGACCAGTCCGCGCTGATGGCCTCCGCAATGGCGGTTCCCACCTCATAGGCATCCGTCGACACAGTGGTAAAAGCGGCATCCTGCGGCGCTTCCATTTCGTTTGCGACCAGCACGGCCGCCGTATCTCCCAGTAACTCCCGGAGAGTGCCCTCCGCATCCTCACTGTCATACATTTCAATAATGACTCCCTGCGCTCCGTTCTCAATCTCGCGCTGAAGAATCGCTTCCTCCTCCTCGCTGCCGGAAAGCTCCGTGACGGAAACGATGTTCAGGTAAATCCGGTGCTCGGACGCTCCCTGCTCCAGCCCTTCCTTAAACGCGTTCCACCGGTCATTGCTGCTGTCCTCCACAATCACGGAAACTGAGTAGTAGGGAAGCTCCCGGTTCCCGTTCAGTATCCCGTAGGAGGCGTAGAGAATCACCGCCAGAATCGCTGCAATCATCAGCCCCATATAAAGACCGTTTTTATTCATTCTCCGCCTCCTCCGGACGTTTCCCTTCGTCGAGCAGCCGCTGCGTCTCTTCGGTAAAAAGAATGTATGGGATATGAATCCGCACCGTCATCCCTTCATCCGGGGCCGTCTCAATCTCCAGCCCGTACGATTCCCCGAACCTCAGGCGGATGCGGTTATGCACATTGATCAGCCCGACTCCAGAGCCCCGCTTTCGCTCACGAGCGCTGTCCGTCAGCAGACGCGCCGCCTCTTCCTCCGGCATCCCGAGCCCGTTGTCCCGCACCTCCAGGTACACGTCGCCGCCCATCCGGTATCCGCGGACAAGAATTTCTCCCTCATCGTCCATGCCTTCCATCCCATAATAAATCGCGTTTTCCAGCAGCGGCTGAACAACCAGCTTTACCGTACAGCAATGCAGCACATCCTCATCAATGTCAAAGTCAACACGAAACGTATTTTTGTAGCGAATTTTCTGGATGTTCATATAGTTCTGCGCATGGCGGATCTCGTCCTCCACCCGGATAATCGTGCTGCCCCGGCTCAGACTGATCCGGAACAGGCTCGCGAGCTGCTGAATCATGAAGACCGCCTCATCGTAGCGCTCCCCGGTGATCATCCAGACAATGGAATCCAGTGTATTATAAAGAAAATGCGGATTGATCTGCGACTGCAGCGCGTCAAGCTCACTTTTCCGCTTTTCCTCCTGTTCCACGACAATATCCTGCATCAGCTCCTGAATCTGCGCAAGCGTCGCGCGCAATGTCAGGCCCAGATGCTCTACCTCCGAGCTGCCGCCCACATAAATATCCGGCTCCATATTCCCTGCTTCCCACTCTTTTACGGAATCGTTCAGACGGCGCAGCGGCATAGTGATTCGTCTGGAGACCAGCTGGTTCACAATCACCATCGCCAGAAGGGACAGCGCGATCAGCATCACAATCAGGTAGCGGGAGTTGTCCTGCATCGTGACAAAGGAAGACATGGGAACCACGCTGACCAGCTTCCATCCCGTGTAGCTGATGGTTCGCTGCGTGACAATCCGCTTTTCTCCCTCAAAAACCTCCGTCGTGCTTTCGTCCCCATAGGAGATCGCCTCCAGATTGTTTTCCTGGCAGAGTCCGGAATGGATCAGATCCTGTTTAGGATGATAAATAATATTCCCATTCTGGTCCATCAGATAAAAGTATTCCGACGTCGCGTCTGTGTTTACCTTTTCAAACAGATCCTCCAGGCTGCCGTAATCCATATCCACAAGAAGCACGCCGAGAACCGAGGTGCCGTTGTCATTCAGCTCGACCGTGCGGCTTAAGGAAATCACCCAGTCATACCGGTAGGTCGAATCGTCAAACAGGTTCTGGACATGCGGAACGGAAAAATGGAAATTCTCCAGCTGATCCATCGCGTCCGTAAACCACTCCTGAGCGGTTACATCCACGTTCTGTTTGACCGTCGCCACCGGAGTGGCCGCAACCAGGCTGCCGTCGACCGTATAGCAGGCAATGCTGACCACCTTCTCCGTATTGGCCGCATACAGAAGATACATCTCCTCATCCAGACTCTCACTGGCGATGTCCTTATCCTTGATCACACTATAATACATTGCGTCCGAAATCCGGCGCATGCTGCGCAGATAATCCTCCAGAGAGCGCGCGGTCTGCTCCAGAAGCTGCCCGGAATTTTCAACAGTCAGGTTTACCTCCTGCTGCTCGAACTGGCGGTAGAGCACAATCCCGAGAAAACAAAGGCAGCAAACGGAGACGATCGTAAAGGATGCGGAGATCGTCATCTGAATGCTGCTCGGCCGGGAAATCCCGAATCGAGATAAAATTTTACGAATCTGTTTTCTTATCCTGCTCACGCTCTCTTATCTTTCTTTGCCGGTATCTGGACGGCGCCACGCCATATTGCTTCTTAAACACATAGCTGAAATAGTTGGGATCTGAATACCCGGTTTTCTCCGCTATGATATAAGTTTTTTCATCCGTTGTCAACAGCATCTCAGCCGCCCGTTCCATCCGGAATTCCGTCAGATAGCCGATAAATGTTTTTCCGGTCTCCTTTTTGAACACCGTACAGAAATAGGCGGAGCTCACGCCCAGCTGGCGGCAGATGGTTTCAATCGAAATGCTCTGATCCTCATAATTCTGCTCCACATACTCTCTGGCCTTTGCGACAAACGAGGTCGTCGCGCTGCGATGCTCATCAGCAACAAGATCCTGCACCTTCTCTGTAATCTCCAGAATCCACTGCCACAGCTCCTCCGGCGACTCCGCCCCAAACGCGCACTCCGTCGGGTCAGCGCCTTCGCCAAAGATCTGTTCCGTCGGGATCTGATTGTTGTTCCCAAACCGGATGATTTCGGAGACCAGCTCCAGGATAAAGACCCGATAATTCAAAAGCGAGGTCCCCTGCCGGGAAAAATACCGCATATATTCGGAAATCTGCTCTTCCAACGCTTTGCGGTCCCCCATCCGCACATTTTTCAGGATTGCAGAGACCGCATTTTCCTCCCAGCGCTCTTCCACATGCTCCTTCGGCTCGATCTCAGCAATGTTGATTGCACGCGTGGTTCCATAGATCGCGCGGTACGAGACCGCCTCCCGCGCTCCCTGATACGACTGGCGCAGATCCTGAAGCCGGCTGCAGACAAATCCGACCCCCGCCGTCACGCGGGCGCCGCAGACCCGCTTCGCCTGCCGGCAAAACGCATCCATGGAATCCGTATAGGCCGTCACAGCGCCGTCATCACTGGCCAGCTGCGAGATGACAACAATATCGCCCAGATACATGCTCAGACGGCTCCGGTAGCGCGCATCCAACTGCTCCTCCGCCAGCCTTCGAACCGACAGCACCATCAGCGTCGGGTCAATCTCCATCTCATAGCCGGTCGTGCTGATATGCAGGATCGTGACGATATAATACGGCCCGTCAAACTCAATCTGATAATCCGTCAGATAGCCTGAAAGCTTCTCCTCCGGAATCCTCCCGTCAATCAAAAGGGTAAAGAAATTCTCCTGCAAAAGAGGCAGGCTTTCCTGATAATAGTTCCGCAGCTTATCGATGTTGCGTTTTTCGTCCATCTCCCGGTCCAGCGTCTGTCTGATTTTCGAAAACGCACTGATCAATTCATCGGCATTGACCGGCTTCAGCAGGTATTGCTCCACCTCGATCTCAATTGCCTCCTTCGCATACTCAAACTCGTCAAATCCGGTGAAAATGAGAATCTTGATGTTCGGATACCGCTCCTTCAGTCTCCGGCTCATCGCAAGCCCGTCCATATAAGGCATCTTGATATCCGTCAAAACAACGTCCGGCTGCTCCTCGTCCACAATCTCCAGCGCCTCCGCGCCATTATGGGCGTACCCCATTACCCGAAAGCCCAGACCGATCCAGTCTATTTTTTTCTGCATAACCTGTATAACATCCTCTTCATCATCCACCAGCAATACTGAATACAGGTTCATTCTCCGGTTCCTTTCTTCGCGTCAGATTTTTTACATCAATTTTCGTCACAGTGATTTTTACACAGCAATTTGCAGAAATGCCACCAATTGCAAAATACACTTCCCGCGGGGAGTGTTCCATTTACCTGCCATCATTTCTCGCCATATTTATCATTCATTCTTTTCCAGAGGACCATAAAAACAACGATCCAGATGCAAACCACAACCACGGAAGCCGTCACATTAAAATACATCACCGCCATCATAACCAGAGATCCGACGGCCAGAAAAATCAGCAGCTCGCCCGCGGATTTCGTGTATTGTTCCTGATCCTTCAGCTTCTTATGGTCATTTTTCCCGCGGATCGCCTGGATATCATGCAGCACCAGCAGGCGGAACGCATAGTATGCCAGAACCACAAACATCAGAATCGGAATCACCGCCATCGACAGGAACCCATCGCCTTCTACCATGTCCTAAGAATCCTCCTACCATACTGATTATATATCGTATCATTATATAGTAAATTCACCATGCAGCAGTTTTCGATGCACCACTGCGTGTAAAAAGCTGATCCTCTAATGGACAGCCTCTCAGGCACGCGAGCGTGCGTCGAGTCAGTCCATTGAGGACGCTTTTACAGTAAAATCAGGGCCGTCCAGGTATCGGTAAAAATCGCCGCTGCCTGCGACAGCCCTGTCTGTAAAGGGAAAATTCAGCCCGGCCGAACCATTCCGTTAATCAGTCACAAACAAATGATATCCTGGTATGTACAGACAAATCCAGGAAACATTACTTCCTCGCCACGTATTTTCTGATATCCAGAGAAATCGCGATGAAGATGATGACGCCAAGCGCGATCCACTGTGCGTTCGAGTTCACGCCCAGGAACTGCAGCGCCGCCTTCAGGATCTCAAACACGGCAACACCGACAATGGCCGATGATACCTTGCCCCGGCCGCCGGAAACCGATACGCCGCCGATGGTACACGCCGCGATGGCCTCCATCTCGTAGCCAAGTCCGAGGTTTACCGAAGCGCCGCCGGCCTTCGCGCCGAGCATGAAGCCTGCCAGTCCATACATCGCTGCCGCCTTCGCGTAGATGATAATAAGAGTCATATTAACCGGAACACCGGCCACCTCAGCCGCCTGCGGGTTGCCGCCAATCGCGTACATGTATTTTCCGTGGCGGGTCATATTGAAGATGAACCAGGTGATCGCGGCCACCAGAACCGCAATCCAGATCAGGTAACTGATGCCGAGGAACTTGCCGGTAGCCAGGTTCGTGTATGCGGTCACATAGCCGCCCAGCGGGGTCGCGTTCGTATAGATCAGGTTGATACCATAGACGATCTCCATCATGGCCATCGTGGAAATGAACGGCGGCACATGCATGTAAGCGATAAAGAATCCGGTCACGCTTCCGAACGCCGCGCAGATCAGCATTGCGATCAGCAGTGCCAGGAAAATATTCAGCGGCTGCATGTTCGGATAAAACTTATTGCTGTAATCCATGCGCTGCAGCAGGGTACCCGCGATACATGCGCCAAACCCGATCATACGGCCTGCGGAAAGGTCGCAGCCCGCTGTGATGATACATCCGGCAATGCCGAGCGCGATAACCAGACGGGAACTCATGTTGTTCAGGATATTGGTAAAGTTATTAATCGTAAAGAAATTCTTGGATGTAATTCCGGTATAGATCACCAGGAGCACTACGATAATGATTACGCCGTAGTTCACCATGATGTCCTTAAAGCTCATTTTTTTCTTGTTTTCCATTGTGTTCTCCTCCCACCATCAGAACTGTGTCGCGTAGCTCATTACCTTTGTCTGCGTCATATCCTCTTTCTCTGTGATCTCGCCTCTCATCTTGCCGTCGCACATGACATAAATGCGGTCCGACATTCCCAGAAGCTCCGCCATCTCCGAAGAAATCATGATAATCGCCTTGCCCTGCGCAGCCAGATCATTCATGATCTCATAAATCTCATGCTTCGCACCTACATCGATACCTCGGGTCGGCTCATCCATGATCAGGATATCCGGGTTGTTCGCCAGCCACCTCGCAACAATAACCTTCTGCTGGTTGCCGCCGGACAGGTTCTGAATGAGCTCTTGCATACTGGGAGTCTTGATGCTCAGCATATCAATGCTGTCATCCACGACCTTATTGATTTTTCCGTGATCCAGGACAAACCCTGCCCTCAGATACTGATTGTACACGGATACGCCAACATTGTCCTTGATTGAAAGGCATCCGAAAATACCATTTCCGCGGCGGTCTTCTGTAATCAGACCGATGCCAGCCTTCATCGCGTCCGCCGGCTTTTTAATCGTTACCTTCTGTCCTTTGACGTAAACCTCTCCGGAAGCCAGCGCACGGATACCGAAAACGCCCTCCAGAAGCTCCGTTCTCTGCGCGCCGACCAGGCCGCCGAAGCCAAGGATCTCGCCCTTGCGAAGCTTGAAGGATACATCCTGGAAGGAACGCGCGTGGATCGAGCTCAATCCCTTTACCTCCAGGACCACCTCATCGGATGGCTGATTCTTTCGTTCCGGATAGACATTGGTCAGCTCGCGGCCTACCATCTTCGCAATAATCTCATCCGTGGTCAGATCCGCCGCCGGCCAGGTGCCGACATAGGTTCCATCACGCATGATGGTGACATCGTCAGCGATGCGCTTGATCTCATCCATCTTATGAGAAATATAAATCATCGACACACCCTTGTCCCGCAAATCATTCATAATGCGGAACAGAGCCTCTACCTCATTGTCCGAAAGGGACGAGGTCGGCTCATCGAAAATAACCACCTTTGCCTGATGGGAAACCGCTTTTGCAATCTCGACCGACTGCATCTGTCCGATGGAAAGCGTACCGAGCTGCGCCTTCGGGTCAAAATCCATCTTTACCTCGTTCAGCCAGTGAGCCGTCTCCTCATACATTTTTTTATGGTCAATCACCTGAAGCGGACCGTACTTTTTCACCGGAAAACGCCCCAGGAACATATTCTCCGCCACACTCCTCGCCGGTACCGGCTGCAGCTCCTGATGTACCATCGCGATACCGTAATTCATTGCCTCATCCGGGTTTGCGACCGTGATTTTCTGACCTTCCAGATAAATCTCCCCGGCATCCATCTTATAAATTCCAAACAGGCATTTCATCAGTGTGGACTTGCCAGCACCGTTCTCTCCCATCAGCGCGTGTACCGTACCGGGGCGCACAGCAAGCTGTACATTATCCAACGCCTTGACGCCCGGGAAAGACTTGGAAACGCCTTTCAGTTCCAGCCTGTATTCCGCCATTTCTGCCTCCTTTTCACAGAAAAGGTGCGGGGTGCCTTGCGCCGCCCCGCACCTCATGAATTCTAATATCATCCTGATCTCATAAGCACTCACGAGAAAATCCATTTAAATTCATTCATTATTATCGCAGTGAATGCTCAGGCTGCAGGATATTGTCTGCCATTTGCAATAAACAACAGGCTTTATTCATATTCCTTCTGCAGAAATCAGCTTACCATATCCAGGATTTCCTGTGCGTTCTCTGTGGTAACCTTTACATAATCGCAGCCAATGTAATAGTCATTGCCAACGCCTGCAAGGTAGTTCACAGCTGCGTCTGCCGCGCTGTGGGACTGTGAGAAGTGATCGTTGAATACAGTACCGGTCATGGTGCCTGCGATAACATCCTCAAGAGCCTCAGACAGAGCGTCTACGCCAAGAAGATAGATGTCCTCGTTTACTACACGGCCAGCTGCCTCAATTGCCTGCAGAGCGCCAAGTGCCATCGCGTCGTTGTTGCAGAATACAACCTCAACGTCGCTGCCATACTGGCTCAGAGAGTTCGCAACGAGCTGCTGTGCGGTAACCTGATCCCAGTTGCCTACCTGATCATCCAGGCAGTTTACTTCCAGACCAGCATCCTCAAGAGCTGCGATGGAGTACTCGGTACGATACTCAGCATCTACGTTCTCCGGGTCGCCCTCGATCATAACATAATCGATCGCGCCGTTGCCGTTGAAATCAACTGCATCCAGGCCAAGGTCAACAACGATCTCGCCCTGATAGGTACCGGACTGGCGTGCATCGCATCCTACGTATGTAACGTCCCAGCCGTTCTCTTCCCATCTTGCTTCCTCGTCTGCATCCGGCTCACGGTTGATATAAACAAGCGGGATACCTGCCTCAACAACCTTGTCTGTGATCGTCTGTGCGGAAGAAGAGTTCACCGGGTTGATAATCAGTACATCTACGCCGTCAGCGATGAAGTTATCAATCTGCTGGGACTGGGTCGCCTGATCGTTCGCGCCATCTGCCAGTGTGATATTGTCCTCAGAGAAGCCGAGCTCTACCATGTAGCTGACCAGCTCTTCGCGGAACAGGGTCATGAAGTTATCCGAGAACTGATAGATGCAAACGCCTACCTTCTTGTCGGACAGATCAATGTCAACTGCCGCTGCCTCTGTCGCCGCTTCTGTCTCTTCCTCTGCCATTACCGGAACAGCTGCCGTAAGGCTCAGTGCCATCGCGCCGGCGAGAAGAATGCTGAGTAATTTTTTCTTCATGGATAAATCCTCCTTTGATATAGTGTTTTTTCAATGCGGTTTCATTATAACAAAGTTTCCGGTTCGCTCCATACAAAATCTTTCGTTTTTTCTCGAAAATCTTTTTCAATTTTTATGCATTCTTTATATTTTTCTGAATTAATTCACGGATTTTCTGTCAGAAGTGGCGAAGAGCATCGGGTAAAGCCTGCTCTTATTTCGTCAATTGAGACACAGGCATCTCATCATAAAAATTCTTCATGGAGATAATTCTTTTCCGATAACATTCATGCCGCACAGGCCTCTGCAACAGCAACACAGATTCCTGTACCCTGACCCGAACATGCCAGAAACCAATACGTTTCCATTTTTTACAGGAAATTGCTCTTAAATTCCTGGCCCGGACAAACCAGAATCCAATTTTGCTTTTCTGCAAAAAACATTCTCCGGCACCAATGGATGTCTGCGGTTTCATACATTTTCCGGCTCATACGGATTTACATGCACCATCACGTGTTTGATATTATCAAATGTCTCCTCAAGTCCCCGGTGCACCTTCTCCGCGATGGCGTGCGCGCTTTCCAGCTCCATATGCGCATCTACCGCAATCTCCACATCCACGTATACCTTCTCGCCGAACATCCGGGTCTGCAGAAGGTCAATCCTCCGCACGCCCTCCTGGCCTGCAATAAAATCATGGACATGCCGTGTATAATCCTCATCGCAGGCCGTATCAGTCAGCTTTCTGGTCGCATCCATAAAAATCTCAACCGCAACCTTAATGATAAAAATACAGATCACCACGCTGGCAACCGAATCCAACACCGGCAGCCCGGCGCGTGCGCCCGCGATGCCGATCAGAGATCCGATCGAAGAAAATGCGTCCGAGCGATGATGCCAGGCATCCGCCATAAATGCGGAAGAATTCAGCTTTTTCGCACAGACCCGCGTATAGCGGAACATTCCCTCCTTCGACACAATCGAAACCACAGCCGCCGCCAGAGGCAGGATGCCCGGCACGGCAATCTCATCATAATTGCCGCCTAGAATCGTCCGCATCCCGCTCATGCCAATCCCGAGGCCCGTGACCAGCAGCAGCCCCGCAAGAAGCTCAGACGAAATGCATTCAAACCGCTCATGTCCGTACGGATGCCCGGCGTCCGCGCCCTTCCTGGCGATTCTTACACCGATCAGCGCAATCACCGTCGAGATCACATCCGACAGCGAATGAACCGCATCCGAAACCATCGCGGCCGACCGGCCCAGAACTCCCGCGATCAGCTTGAATGCCGAAAGGAACACATTCCCCGCGATGCTGACCGCCGAAACCCGCGCGACGAGAGCATTGTTCTGAGATGAGTTTTGAGCTGTATTTTGCCTGGTGCTCTGTTTTACGGTTGGACCAATGTTTTGTCCAATACTTTGCTTTCCGTTTGTATTTAAATCAGTCTTTTCATTTATATTCTGATCAGAATGCTTTTCTATACCTTGCTTTCCAATTTGCTTTCCGGTTATCTCTTCGAATTCCAATTGTTCCTGTTGTCCTGTCATATCAGGTAACCTCCTTACATTGTTCATCATCAGGTACAAATAATGAGCATAATATGGTGAGCCGCACTATGAAAATATGCTTCACACAAGACGCGGCCTGCATCCGGCATATAAGAAAATGCCGGACATACTGTGCGAATCCCTCACCCCAGGATACAAAAGAAGCACCCCGGGCCGTCAGTAATACTACTACCTACTGTCCCGCAGATGCTTCTGTTACCTGCTGTCGCTATTGCAACCCGGCAATCGGAACGGTATACGGACTGTATACTTGATAGTCCGTCCTTCCTTCCGAAGCCTGATCAGTTTGTACTGTAGATAAATTGCAGTGCAAAGTTAATTTTTAATATCATATGTCACCGAATCAAAAATGTCAACTGTTTTTTATTTCTTTAAAAACCGTGATCTGGCGTCTGTCAGAGTGTTTCAATTATACAATGATGATCTTTATCCTTTTTATGATAACCTATCCCAACCGCAAGAATTCGCCCCGTGGTTTTGGGCCGCTCACCAAGCTTTCCCCTGAATTTCATCGCATATTTTTTATCTTTAATCTGTTTTATCGCATTTTCTGCACTATCGTCCACCTTTAGCTCAATGATTATTCCATCCTCTTTTTTATTATACGGATAGAAAATATAATCCACATAACCAATGCCTGCCTGATCTTCTCTCTGAATATCATATCGGTTTCTCGCAGTAAGGTATGCCAGCTTAACACATCCCGATAATTCCGCCTCGTCATTATAGGCTTTCAAGGGAGACTCTGAATGATGGACAAATTCCAATACTTCTTCAACCACACCTGTATCCCCGGCCAGCGTTGCCTGAAGGACGCGCTGCGACTGTTTTTCCAGCTCATGTACATAACTGTACTCCGCCTCTTTGTGAATCGTTTTCCCAAATTCATCCATCAGTTCTTTATTGGGGATTCGTACACATCCATCTTCATAATTCAAAAAGCCATACACCACCATCGCCGAAAAGACTTCTTCTTTCGTACTTAAGTTCATTGCGGTAGCAGCATATTCCTCTATACTTGTTGAAATCGGCTCGCCAGCCGTCATCATAATAACGTCATCTTTTAGTCCCTTAATCTTTCCAACCTCTCCAACAATATACTTCGATATTTCCGAATACTGGCCTGAGCCTGTCCAATAACTCGCCAGATGATTATTATCCAAAGCATATACCACGGAGCGCGGGTTATATATGCGTGTCCCTGCGGCTGTATAATAGCCGTCATACCAAAATTTCAAGTCCTCCCTCGTAACAGCCGGGCGTTCTTGTTTTTTACAATATCTTTCATAAAGATCATCCACTTCTTCTTCCGTAAAACCAAAGTACTCGTTATACTTCGGCTGCGTAGCCATCGTATACTCCATAAAATTATTTAGCGTATCACTTTGTGAATACTTTGCAATAGGCAGCACTCCCGTCATGTATGTAAAAGAGACACAGCCAACGCCTTTGGTCAGATTCGCAAGAAAACTCGTATAGCTTTTTCTGTCGTTTTCAGTGAAAAAGTCCTTATGAAAAACACAGTCCCACTCATCAAATACCAGAATAAACCGTTCCCCTGTACTTTGATGAATCCTCTTCATATCCTCCGCCACTGTGCCATTCTCCCGAAAATACACATCCGGAAAAGCGCTATGAAGATCTTCCCTCAAAATATCCTTTATGTTTCCTATATAATCACTATATCTATGGTATTCCTCATCATACTTACTGAAATCAATATAAATCAGATTATGCTGATTCAAATGAAAGCAAAACTTTGGGTCTTCCGCAATCTTAAGGGAAGCAAATACTTCTCTGCTGTCCATCCCTCTGCCAAAAAAAGAACCTATCATAGAGGCAATCGTAGACTTACCAAATCGTCTCGGACGAGTAATGCACAAACTATATCCGCCCTGTTCCACGAGCGGAATCAGTTCAGTCAGCATCCGGGTCTTATCCACAAAATAAGGTTTCGCAGCCTCATTCTGAAATTGAGACAAACAGTCGTTGCTGTTCAAATAAAATCCCATTGATCATTGCCTCCTTCTGTGACTCTCTGTGGGTGTTTCGTCCATTTACAGTTTTCTTTTTGTCGTATCAGACAGTATTCCACTCAATTGTGAATCACCTCAATTTTGCAGTGATGATCCTTTTTCTTTTTACAGTATCCAATTCCTACCATCAGGATACGACCGGTATGGCGTTTCTTTTCAGCCATTTTTCCCTGAAATTTAAGAACATAATTCCGGTCTTTAATCTGTTGAATTGCCGCCTCAGGGGTGTCATCCACTTTGAGTTCAAGAATAATTCCATCATCACCAGGTCTTTCCGGGTAAAATATGAAATCAGCATACCCTTCTCCGGCTTTATCTTCTCTTTCTACAAAATAGCTGTCTCGTGCCGCCAGATAGACAAGATTCACAATTGCGGTCAATTCCGTTTCGTCGTTATAATCCAATAATGGTGTTTCTGTGTCATGAGCAAACTGAAGCACATTTTCCATCGTTTTGATATCGCCCTTCAGCGTTGCCTTTAGCATGCGGTCAGATTCCATCGCCAGTCTGTTAATATAGCCAAGATTTTCTTTTTCACAAATCGTCTTTGAGAATTCGTCCATCAATTCCCTGTTTGGGATATGGACTTTCCCATCCTCATAATTCAGGAATCCGTAAACAACCATCGCGGAGAGAATCTCATCCCGTGTGTTTAAATTCATCGCTGTAGCCGCGAATTCCTCCACTTTTGCAGGGACTGCCTCTCCGGCGACCATGAGTGCGACGTCTTTTTTTACATTGGCTCTGTCATTCGTGATATAGGCAGAGATCTCATCATATGTTCCGGTTGCCGACCAATAACTGCGGATCTGATTGCGCGTCAGTGCCTCTACCACAGACCTTGGATTATACATACGCTCTGTGGATGGCGTATGGTATCCATCGTACCAGTCTTTCAGATCCTGTCGGGATATTGTTCGATTTGGAGTCAATGCCTCATATCTGGCATAAAGCTCATCTACCTCAGCTTCTGTAAAACCAAAGTATTCGCTAAACAGATCATCTGTTGCCATTGTATATTCGTAAAAGTTGTTAATTGTGGAGCCGCTTGAATACTTAGCTATGGGAAGTACACCCGTCATATAACTCAAAGATACATATCCCGTATCCTTAGTCATTGCAGCAAGCCAGTTGATAAAGCTTCTTCTATCATCATTTGATGTATAAGTCTTATGAAAAATGCAATCCCATTCATCCAATATAAGTATAAAATTCTCATTTGTATCCGCATGGATCAATCCCATGTAATCAGCAAGAGACAGGCCATTCCAATAATCGACTTCCGGAAATGTCTTGCGGAGATCCCGGACAATAAACATTTCTACATTGCTTATAAATTCTTCATAGTTTTTGCTTATGTTGGCCGTCTTAATAAAATTGATATATATCACATTATGCTGATTCAGGTGTTTTTGATAATCGGACGAGTCCTCAGCAATCTTCAGGGATTCAAACAATCCGCTGCTATCCTGCCCTTTGCCAAAGAATGCCCCAATCATCGCTGCCGTTATAGATTTCCCAAATCGCCTCGGCCTGGTAATGCAGACATGGTTATTCCCCTGCTCCACTAAAGGAATCAGCTTTCTCAGCATATCTGTTTTATCTACAAAATATGGCTTTTTCATCTCGCTCTCATAGAGAGAATATGGCTGTGAGCCGTTCAGATAGTATCCCATCAAATCGCCTCCTTGCGAATAGGGCTGCATTCCCGTTAACCTTAGATGGTGTAATGTTCCGTTAGCTTCCCTTAAGTTTCTTTCCGAAATATCTCAATCCTCCCGTCGTCCCCGCTCCGGTCTTTGAATGCCGGGAAGAGGAAGCCGCTCACCGGCGGTTCGGGTTCGTAGTCTCCGCTGACTGGACAGATGGCGCCAACCAGGAAGGAATAGACCTCTTCGGACTCCCACTGGCTCTCATGGTCGGTTCCCTTGCGCGGGATATCGTAGGTACCGTAGAAAAGATAAATAGCAAACGGTTCCTGCGGCAGCTGCCCCAAGCCCAATGCTTCAAAAAATGACTCTGACACTTCATAAAAGGTATCCAGCAGCGCGTCGTTTTTGAGGCCGCAGTCGTTCAGCGCCATAAGCATCTGCCGGATGCCGCCCGGCTTTTGTTCTTCCGGTTCAAAACGGTATTCATTTAACTGTACATTTGTTTCTGAGAAAGGGATGGCCTTCGCAATCTCCAGATTCTGCTGCCGCTCGGCGCCCGTCAGCTTCTGAAAGTGCCGGTTGAAGGTGCCGTCCACATAGCCTTCCTCATCAAAATAAGCTCCCGCGATTCTGCTGAAGCATGTCCGGCTCAGTGTCATGCGGCGCGTCAGCTCCAGCATGTCCTCGCGGTTGATTGATCCCTGTTGACGCATTATCTATTCCTCATCATGAAATGTCCTTTATTCTGGAATTTTATTTGCTCCCGTTTTTATGTCGAACAATGCATATTCATCATTTTCCATCTGACATACCACATTCGCTTCAAGGCTGCACAGTTTTCCTTTATCGCTGTCAAGCGCAGGTTGTCTTCATTAGACAATCCAGTCGTCTGCTCCATAAGTTCTTCAGCGGAAAATGCGTCGCCTGCAGCGTTAGTGTAGCATATCTCTTTGCCCTCCACAAGTTAATTTTCTGTTGCCGGTATCAGCTCTATTGTTTTTGTACACACTATAATTATATCTACCTCCGCGCTTAAATCAAGGAAAAGAAGAAATAGCCGTTTGACACCCTCAAAAAGTGCAAACAGCCATTTCTTATATTCTTGTATCAATTAGCGCTTACTTCACCGTCACCTTGACCTTAATACTCTTGGATCCTGATTCGATCGTAATGGTCGCGGTTCCTTTTTTCTTTGCAACAATTTTACCCTTTGAGCTTACGGTCGCCACTTTCTTGTCAGAGGTTTTGTAAGTAACTTTCTGAACAGATGTGATCGGCGTAATCACCGGCAGCAACGTATAGGACTTACCTTTGCTCAATGATACTTTCTTTGAGACAACCGTAATTTTTGTTGTTTTGACCACGGCTTTCTGAACGGTAACCTTAATATCTTTCGTTAATCCGCTTGCCAGAGTGACTGTGATAATCGCCTTTCCGGTCTTATTCTTTGCTGTAATCTTTCCTGCACTGGTCACGGTTACAACCTTTGTATTGCTGGATTTCCATGAAACAATGGAATCCCCTTCCGCAAGCCCGGTTACCTTCAGCGCTGTTGTTTTTTGTTTCTTCTTCAATTTAATCGAGGAAGCGTTCACCGTGATGGTCGGCGTCAATGTGGTTCCGTACTCACGTATCACTGTCTCACCGCAAATTTCGCAGGTATGCGTCTGAGTCTCTGGCGCAAATACCGTCGCCTCGCTCGTAGTTGTCCACTCGCCGTAGCTGTGGCCGGTTGCCGCAATCGTCTCCGATATCACAACAACAGAAGAACCGCACTCTGAGCAATACTGTACTCTGGTTCCAGCCTCCGTACATGTTGCCTCTTTCATCGTCACCCAAGTGCCGGTTGCTGTATGCGTATGAGTCGTACCCGCTGGATCGGTCGTATCGGTTGAGTCTGTTGAACCTGTCGTATCCGTTGAATCTATTGAGTCTGTAGTATCTGTCGCAAGCTTCGCAATTGCCTCTGTCTTCGTCGCGCCACAGGCCGTACAGGTATATGTCATTACTCCCGCAGCCGTAGTGGTTGCTTCCGTAGTGACTACCCCGTTATCCCAGCTATGACCTGTGGCCGCGATTGTCTCAGACTTCACGACTTCGGATGTTCCACAATATCTGCAATACTGTACCCGCGTGCCTGCTGTCGTACATGTCGCCGCCTTTGTCGTCACCCAGGTGCCGGTCGCCGTGTGCGTAGTCAGCTTGCTGATCGTTTCTGTCTTCGTCGCGCCGCAGGCCGTACAGGTGTAGGTCTTTACACCAGTCGCTGCGCAGGTCGCCGTCTTCGTAACTGTGCCGCCATCCCAGGTATGGCCGGTCGCCGCAATCACCAGATCCGCCGGGGACACTTCTGCGGTAAGAGCAGAATCCGCGAAATACTTCCCACAGATTTCACAGTACCAATACGCGATGTGGCCTTCTTCAGTACAGGTTGCATCCACCCCGCCATATTCCGACAGTTCATGGCCTGAGGCAACGGTTACCCGGTTGCTGCTTAATCCACAGACTGTACAAGTATGGTTCTCCTCACCTTCCTCTGTACAGGTCGGCTCTGTTACGGTTTCCCAGACGCTCCAGCTATGACCCGTCGCCGGGATAATTTCCTCATAAGAACTCCCGCAGGTCTGGCAGGTATAAGTGCGTCGGCCCGATGACGTGCAACCCGCCTCTTCCTCCACAGTCAGTTCATAACTGTGGCCGGTCGGCAGAATCGTCTCATAGACCGTTGTCCCACAAACGGAGCAGACCGAAGAAGCGATTCCGGATGTCGTACATGTCGCTTCCTCTATAATCTCCTGTTCTCCGAGGGTATGGCTGCCTGTTCCGCAATTTTCCGTCCGAAATTCGAAGGTGCTAAAAGAAGCAGCCGCAAAGGTAATGGTTCCGTCTCCATTGTCCGTATAGGAAAGTTCAGTCTCTGCACCATCCTCGTTCAAATGGTATAAACAAAAATTTAGTCCCACATAAGTATCTGGTACCGGCATCGTAATCTGCACCGGCGCGGACAACTGCTGCGCTGTATCCGAAAGTCTTACGCCATCTTTCAAAATATACAGGCTGATATTGACTGAGTAAACTGTCTGCCCGCTCTCGTTTACTTCCGAACCCGCTTCTGAAAAAACCACTTCCGCGGAGTAAACGGATCCTGCCTCGGCTGTAATGCCGGAGTTTTCATCCAGCAAAACCGCCGCTACCGTGACAGCCGCGCCATCCACGGTCACAGACGAACTCTCAAGAAAAGCAGAAGCACTTGATTCTTCAGAGGAAACTGCTGCAAGGTTGTAGGAATTATCCGTTTCATCTTCTGTAACGGTGATTGTAGTCTCAACTATTGTCACAGTTTCATCTGATACATTACACCCTGTCTCTGCCAGCCTCTGTTCCAGAACAGTGACAAGTTCCATTGAGCCGTTATCAATGAGCTGCTGGTTGTCAATAGCCGCTGTGTTTTCTACCAGTTCCGATATCTGATAGTCGTCGGGCTCGTCCCCCGCATCTGACAGGCTGTCCAGTATATCCTGAATCGCCGCTGTTACCGTTTCGGGAATCAGAATTTCAAGCGTTTCCTCCATCTGGCAGTCCTCGCAGACCCGATACCGTCTGCCCGATGTCAGCGTCTCTTCATCCGCCTCGACAATCTGTTCTTCACCCCAGCTATGTCCGGATGCTTCCAATATTTCAGTTTCCAGTTCACCACAGCCGCTCCTCTGGCAGATCCGGTATGCAAGTCCGTCCGTCGTACAGGTTGCGGCAAGTGCTGTCGTCCATGTCTCCGGCCACTCATGACCCAGTGCTTCCAGCACCTCATCCTTCTCCTCCTGGCAGGAGATGCAGGTATATCGCAAAGTTCCATCCGCCGTACAGGTCGCGTTCTGAACCACTGTCCCATCGTCCCAGGTATGGCCGGTGGCCGGAACCTCCTCGTCCTCATATTTTCCACAGAAACTGCAGATATTTCGCAGAATTCCGTTCTCTGTACAGGTTGCTTCACGCATAATATACTGTTCAAAGGAGTGAACCGTCGGCGTCGATACACTCCCGGTCAGTTCAGCTGTCCCCTCCTCGTCACTGAAATACTTTCCGCATATCGAGCAATACCAGTATTCAATATTTCCTTCCTCTGTACAGGTTGCTTCCTTCGCCTCAACATGGGTCAAATCTCCATGTCCCGCTGAGAGAACAAAGGTTGCAGAATACAAATCATAATCTATCGCGAAATAATAGGTTTCCTGCTCTTCCAGCGTACAGCCGAGAGCCGAGCCCTGATCAATGAAATTGCCCGCTGAATCATACAGGATCACAGAAACGATACCAGTGCCATCCAACTCATATGCGCCGCTCTTCCCACGCGGCACAGTATATTTGAAATATCGTTTTTCATAATTATAATATCCATCTGATTGCAGCATATCGTCTTCGAGAACCACTACCTTCGCAGAGTCTGTAATCGTCTCCCAGGACTTCTGTAATTCAATAGATGTCTGGTGTCGCCCGAATGCATATGGCACCCGGATATAGTAGGTCTCATTCGCAGCCGCGACAAACCCAAGTGTCGAATACGATTCGTCCAATAAAATCCCGGCCGAATTATAAACCTGGTCCGTGACCGACAGGGTATCGGTCGAGAAAAGATAGAACCCCGCCTCAGTTGGCGTGAAAGTATACCAGACCACTTCCCCGTCCACGGTTCGTATCTCTTCCGTGATCTCGGTCCCTGCTGTCAGACTCTCCGCGCTCACGGAAACTGTATCAAAGATTTCATCTATAGACTGTCTTTTTTCCAGAAGAACCTGCCAGTTCCCATACGAACCATATCCACTCTCCATCTCAAAATAATAAGTAGTCCCTTCCTGAAGCATACAGGTCAGACTGCCGTTTGAAGTTGTTTCGGAAACACTTGTTCCATAACCACTATCCTCGGAAGGGGTCGTCTTTGCGGTTACATACGCCACCAGATCCGCATCCTCTGCCGTATAGGAAAACTGATATTTCCCGGATTCCCCATTTGGCACAGTATATTTAAAGCATACCGTATCCCGGAGCACAGAAAGCTGCGCCGTATCCGCCGTATTGAGTTTTAATATCTGAGCCTCTTTCTTATAATCAACCCAGGATCTCCGTTTCTCAAGATATACCTGAAGTTCCTCAGATGCATCATCTGTGAAAATCAGAAAATAATACTGCTCATTTTCCTCTAAGGAAACAGTCCGGGAAGGACTCCCCCATGATTTTTTTGTCCCTTCATCGTCATACACTTCAATATAGTCGCAGCTAAGACTATAAAATTCGTACTGGCCGCCAGTTCCCTCTGGGACAACATAGGAAAAGACACATACACCCGAAGCTTCGGACGGAGTACCAGTTATGACATCATCCAGGGCAAGCGGTACTGCAGATGCCTCCAGTGATTCCAGCTGCACCAATTTAACAGACAGAGATTCCGGCACACTGTTTTGACCATATATGCCGAAATAATACGTTTTCCCGGCAGTCAGAGAAAAAGTCGCGCTAAAAATGCTCCCACTAATAGAAACGTAGTCGTTCTGTGCATCATACAATTGAAAAGAACGTGAATCGGATGTCCAGAACCGATAGTATCCGGTTCCCGCATCGGATGGCACAGTATATTTCAAATACCCCCATTCTCCCTTATCCGGCTCAGTCACGGTCACAAGCTCCCCGACTGTCAGCTCGGTATCATCCATAGCCGTCAGGATGGCCTTAAAGGTTCCGGTCGCATTTCCCACGCCTTGAACCGTGATATACCAGGTGGCGCCGGCGCTAAGCCGCTTCCTCACTCTCACAGAACTATCCCCCGACACATCCGTCGTCGAATTGCCGTTGCTGTTATAAAAGGTAATCTCTGCCCCGGGACTTTCTGTCAATTCAAATTGATAGGTTGCTGTCCCATTATCCGGCACAGTAAAGCTGTACCAGATGGTCTTCCCCGGCTCTATGATTGTTCCAGTCACAGATGTTCCAAGCTCCAGTTCTGTCGCATAGGATTTCATTGTGCTGAAGGTATTGTCCTTCCGAAGCACCGCCGTGACATACTCCGCTTCCGAATCGCCCGGCCTAACTTCAAAGTAATAAGTACTTCCAGAGCTTATGGTATAGCTCAGATAGCCTTCACCCGAACTCATTAACGTCCCGGAGTTGGAATACAAATAAATTGAATTCCCTGCAGAAATCAGACGGTATGTCGATGTTGAACCCGCCGTATATTGGTAATAGACCGCCTCATCCCCTTCCGTCAGATCAATGTCAGCGTCCACATCCAGCGTCAGCTCCTGCGCCATCTCTTTTTTCTCAGACCAGGTCAGCGCATCCCTGCTCAAAAAAAGCCGGAATGCGCCACTGCTGCTCCGATATTGGCAAACAAGCTTAAAATAATAAGTCATCCCTGCTTCCAGAATCAGTGTATAATAATATTGCGACTTTGCATAAGACAAGCCGGACAGTTCTTCTATCACGTTACCGGCCGCATCGCAAACTGAACAGAACAGACTCGAACCGTCCGAAGAGACGACACCGAACTTATAAGTGCCGCCTGCGTCTTCCGGAACATCATATTTATAATAAAGCGTCCCGCCTTCCGGTATGGCATTCAGATCAAAGCTTTCGCCAGCTTCCACTTCAAAAGCTCCTGAAGCCCAGGTATCCAGGGACAGACTAACCGCATCCGCTATAGCCTCCTCCCAGGCATCCCGCTCCAGCATGACAGAAAATATACCTGCTGTATCCGCCGAAGAGTAACTGACTTTATAATAATAGGTACAACCTTCCTCGAGATACCAGGTCAGCACAAAGCAGCTGGCGTATTTCTTCCAATAAGTCAGCATATTACCCGTCGCTCCGTCATACAGATAGCCATAGGCGCGGCTGCCCTCCTCAGAGGTCAGCGTATATCGACCACCTGCTCCCTCCGGCACTGTGTAGCGGAAGAACACTTCATCTCCGCCCTCCAGAATGACAGCGGAGGCTTCCTCTCCGAGAGTCAGGTCGGTCACATCCTTCCAGAGCCAAGTGAGGTGCACGGTGAGCGTTGCCTTTTCCGCAGTCAGTTTGACGCTGATATAATACGTCCCGCCACCCTTCAGATAAGCCTCCGTATAAGTCTGCTTGTCGCCAGAGAGATAGGTATTTGACGCCATTACGGTGCTCGTCGACCCTTCCTCATAGATATACGTCGTCGTATTCGCACCCGCATCAAATTGATAGCGGCCACTTCGATCCTCCGGAACGGTATAAGTAAAATAGAACACCTCGTATGCCGAACCTCCGGTAACGCTCAGCTCAGTACCTTCAGTCACTTCTACAGCGTCAGCGGCAGAAACCGAGGCCGCCATGGCAGAACCCGCCTCTGTCTCCGAAATAGCCGATACCATGAGCACTGTCTCATTCATCTCTGATTCCGTCTCTGCCTCTGTTTCTGTGGATACTTCCATCTCTGAATCTGCATCCAGCACCTTGGAGGCCTCACTCCCGATCTCCCCTGTCTGATTGCTATTACTATCCGCTTCTGTCTGTTCACTATCCGATTCTGGCTGGTCACCGGGTTCTTCCATCTGCTCCTCGACACTCGTGAGCAGCAACGTGACATCCATAACAGTGCTTATGTTCTCCGTCTCCACGGAGTAGTAATAAGTCACACTCACCGGCAACTCTGCTTCTGCCAGGATAATAGCCCCGTCCGAGATAGACACGCCTGTGTGGGCTATTGTTATTTTATCCATGGACTCCGGGCTGACCAGCCCGGCAAGAGAGATAACCCACGCACCGTCTTCCAAAATCGCGGCGGCTGTACATATTTGTCCGGAACAATAGAGTTCTGACAGGGCCGTAAAATACTCGATCCCATCCAGGCTGCCGATCGTGTTTTCCGTGACATCAATAACGACAGTCTCCTCAATTTCTTCATGACTCAACATACCATCCTGATCTGTGTCAATATTATCCGAAATGTACGCTCTGAAGGCCGCATCCGGAAAATACGCCTCGTCAACCGCGAGAGTCTCTGAAGTGTTCTTTGCAAGAGCCTTCTCATCGTTCCCTGTTCCAGTTTCTGTTTCAATATCTTCCTCAATCTCGGCTGCTGCAACCTCTGTTTCCGTTTCTGTCTCAGTTTCCGACTCCGACTCAGTCTCCTCCAACTGCGCACTCTCCGTCTCATCCATCTCCGTTTCGACTGTCTCATCGCCCGATGCCAAAACTTCATTAATCTCAACGACGGTTACAGATTCCGCGGTCTCCATTTCATCCGATTCGGTGATTTCAGCATCAGCCACGCCTTCCTCAAGGATGATATCCGCACTGTCATAGGCTAACACAGGGCTTGCAGACGATGTTACCAGCATCACCACAGCCATCCCAAGAGCCCAACCTCTCTTCTTCATATTCTTATCCTCCGTTCTTTTTCGTACAACAAAATAACTCTCACAAAATAACCTGCACCTCATGCACAGTCAGGAGTTCCACGACGCTGCTTATTAAGCGAATCCAGGTTTCGGAACGAAGCATGCGTAAGCCGATCTGTTATTTTGTGGAAATCTCTGCCAGTCTCTTTTTAATCAGCTTAAC
Organism: Lachnospiraceae bacterium; assembly: GCA_021202075.1. Lineage (GTDB taxonomy): Bacteria > Bacillota > Clostridia > Lachnospirales > Lachnospiraceae > Choladousia. Next base: position 43,216 of record JAJQDT010000108.1, read on the forward strand.
ATACCCCCCTGAAAGTCAAATATTTTTCAAAATGCTGTGGAAAAAGCCACCTTCCTCCTGTATATGGTCTGCCCATATACTTTTATGTCCCGAAACAGGACAGAAGAAGCCGCTTTCCTGTCCATATCCTCTTTGCAATTCATATAAATAAAATCATAATCCTGTTTATAATCTCCGTCAATAAATATCTTATTCTTAAAATTAATATAGCTTCGATCCCGATACAGCCGCGACTTCTTCTTCTCACTCACAATCAGTAAATCAATATCCGAACTCTCTGTGCACCGTTCCTCCAAAACAGAACCGAAAAGTATTATTTCTGCAATAGATCGACACAGCGGAGCAGTTTTTATAATATTTTCAACGTAATCTTTCTTTATATCTGCAATCCTGACCTCTGTGTCAAAATTAGTCTTTACTCTGGAAAGTTCACACATAATGCTGTACCCTCCTCGTTTTCATGTATACTTGCAGCTTTCTTACTCATTCTCATTTGAATAAATACTATTTTGTGTAAATAAGTCATATTTTACTGTTAAAGTATTCCTGTGTCACCTGTAATTGTTTCTTCAGTATTTCTTTCCACATATGGGGATGTATTTCTCCCGAACCTTTTGATACCTTTGTTCGCCGAATGTTTCCGTCCTCATCTGTTTTTCTATAAAAATAATGGTCTGTATCTTTATATAATTCCCATTCGTCTCTTTCGCAAAATCGCCTTAGTTCTTTCCATCTCGGCATTGAATACTCTCTCCTATCTGTTCAGGGTCATCTGTAATGAGTGCCTTAAAAATATAGGGAACATGACTTTTCCGGTTCGGGCTTCGGCTATACAACTCGTATTCATTATAATATTCTTCCGAATATTCTAAAATCGCATTTCCCATGGCCAGACGGGCGATATGCTCATCACATCCATTCTCTATCAAATCAATTTCGTTCAAAGACAAAGTAATTGAACCATCTTCCTCTACGTACTTTTGGGCAGTGAAATGATATGCCGCTAATATCTCTGACATCGTCTCCAGATTCGAAAACCACATTCTGTCACGCGTGCGCTTGATAAATTTCGGTTTATCGTGAATGACACTGTCGCACACCGCACTCCACTGCTTTCTCACATCCGTTGCCTGTTCCATTAACATATCTATCATCCTCCTTTGTGTACCTCCATTATAGTTTTGTTTTTATTTCAAGTCAATAAAAAAGTGTACATAACGTACACTTTTTTATTATATGAAATGATATCAGGTTTTATTCTGCCGTTAACTTCTTTACTTCACAATCATTCCCGTCTTGCGGTCGCTGAACAGCGCTACTTCCACCAGGAAGATGATGCCGAGGATGAGCTGCTGCATCTGCGTGGAGATCATCAACATGACCAGGCCGCTGGCCAGAATCTTGTAGGTCATGACGCCGAGGATGATGTTGTAGAACTTCACCTTTGCGCCGCCGTTGACCGGCATTCCGCCGAGCACGAGGGCGATCATGATCTGTGTCTCGAGCTGGTTGCCTGCCGTGGAGGTTACCGAGCCTACCTTTATGGAATTGACGAACGCCGCCAGGCCAGTAATGCAGCCGGCTGTCATAAAGATCAGCATCTTTGTCCGCTCGACGCGGATGCCCGCGTATCTTGCCGCCGTCTCACCGGCGCCGATCGCTTTCAGCCGGGAGCCGAGACCGGTGAACGTAAAAATGAAAAAGGTCACGGCAAAGATGATGACCGTAAACGTCAGCATGAACGGCAGCGTATTGTACTTGGAAATATCGCTGACCGCGTACACTGGCGAAGTCGTCGTCGCGTAAGCCACCACGCCGCGGAACAGATACATCGTACAGATAGTTACAATAAAGCTGGTGATCTTGCGCTTGACATTAAAATAGCCGTTAATCAGCCCGATCAGCCCGCCGGTCACCACGCCGCCGATGACAGCGAGGACGATGTTGTAGTTCGACAGATAGCAGATGACAATCGAGCACACACCGAGCATGGAGCCCTGAGAGAAATCCAGCCCGCCCATCGTCATGATCATGAACACGCCGATCGAGGAGATCAGCAGCATGTAGGACTGGGAAAGCAGCAGCGTCAGGTTCTTCGGGCGGAACAACCTTCCATCCGTCAGGATGGCAAAAATAACACAAATCACGACAAATCCGGCAATGGGAAGGATGGTACGCACCATCGGCCGTTCCAGAAACGGAATCTTCTCAGCCGAATCCTTTTTTACAGTTGTATCCATGTGCTTACCCCCTTAAATCATGTTATTGATCAGATCCGTATCTTTCAGAGATTCCGAGCGGAAAAATTCGCCGTTGATTTTTCCGTCCTTCATGATCAGAATCCGGTCTGCCATACCCAACAGTTCCATGATTTCCTCCGAAATCATAATGATCGATTTCCCATTTTTACGCATGTTGTCCATCATTGCGTAGATATCCGCCTTGACCTTGACGTCGATGCCGCGGGTCGGGGAATCCAGAATGATCAGATCGGAGTCCTTGCCGATCCAGCGCGCCAGCACCACCTTCTGCTTGTTGCCGCCGGAAAGAGCGGATACGAACTGATCCACACCCGTCATCTTCGTGCTCATCTGCGCCGCGTATTTTTCTGCGAATGCTTTCATATTCTTACCCAGCAGGATTCCGTTCTTCTTCAAATCCTCCAGCGATGGAAGGCAGATATTGTCGCCGATCGTATCATTGATGACAAGGGATTCATTATCTCTGTCCTTCGACGCGTAAGCCATGCTGTGTTTAATCGCGTCCGGAATGGAATTGATCGGGGTGCCGTCGCCGAGCGTCACCGTTCCCTTCCGGAAATAAGATGCGCCGAAAATGGCTTTCCCGACCTCGTGCATCCCGCACTCAGACAGGCCGCCGATGCCAAGGATTTCTCCTTTGTGAAGCTCCAGAGAAAGGTCTTCAATCTGTCCCTTCACGGTCACATTTTTCACGGAAATCACGACTTCGTCGGATATCTTCTCGCCATAGTCCGTGCGGTAATAGTTTTCGCCGATCTCACGGCCGACCATCATCTGCTTCAGCTTATCGGTCGTTGCCTCCGCCTTGGAGATGGAACCGATCATAACACCGTCACGCAGGACGCTGATGTTGTCCGCCTGCTCGATCACTTCCTCCAGATCGTGAGAGATAAAGATGACACAGTTGCCCTCATCGCGAATCTTGTGCATAACCTTGAACAGCTCTTCACGGCCCTTCTGGCCGAGCGCCGTCGTCGTCTCGTCCACCACGAGCACCTTCGGGTTAAAATAGGTCGACTTGACAATCTCAATCAGCTTTCTCTCTTCGAAGTTGTAATCGTCGATCACGCGCGTCGCGTCTATGTAATTGAACCCATAGCTGTCCAGATACTCCTGCGCCTTTTTGTTCATCGCGGAGGTGTTTTTAATCCCGTGACTGATAAAATCATTTTCATTTCCGAGGAAAATATTTTCCGCCACCGTCAGACCCGACAGGGTACCCATCTCCTGCACGACGATCGCCACGCCCTGATGGTTTGCCTCTACCTGATTCTTCGCAATGATCTCTTTCCCCTCAAGGGTAAACGTGCCGGAATCCTTCTGGTAAATGCCGGTCAGGCAGGATGTCAGCGTGGACTTTCCGGATCCGTTCTCACCGATCAGTGCGTGAATCTCTCCTTTTCCAAAGGTAAGGGAGACGTGATCGAGGGCGTGCGTGATTCCAAAGTGCTTATCAATATTATCCGCTTTTAATAATACTTCACCCATAATTGTCTACCTCCCTTATTTCACCACTGCGCCCTTGATCGGCTTTGTCGTCAGGGTAACAATCAGAAGCAATGCCGCGCCGGTCACCACGTTCTGGATTGTTGTCGGCGCGCCCAGTGCCACGAAGCCGTTAAACATGAGCTGGATGATCATCTCACCCACCACGATAGCAATCACCGGATGGCCGTATTTTTTGAACGCCAGACCGAAGAACGTGCCCATCAAAGGTGTGAAGTTCCGGCTCATGGACGAAAGGTTTGTAGCCGAGGTCATCGAAGTACCGAAGCTGATCGTCAGGATTGACTGCAGGCCGAAAAACATGCCCGCGAGGGTAAACGCCACGACCTTATATCTCGCCACGTTGACGCCCATGTTCTTCGCCACCACTTCATTGCTGCCGATCGCATAGGTGTAGGTACCGACCTTCGTGTATTTAAGAATAAATGCACAGAGCAGGTAGGCCACCAGAGCCAGAATCAGGTTCGCCGGATAATCGCCGAACGCGCGGTAATCGGTGGAGAGAATCACGTTCTTCCCGTTGGTCGCGTACACGCTCAGCGCCTCGTAAATCAGAGAGAGCGCCACCGTAACAATCAGGGATGAAATATGAAGCTTGATGTACACCAGCCCGTTGATCAGGCCGATGCAGGTGCCGACGATAATCGGAGCAATCACAAGGCCAAGGTAGCCAAACTGCTCGCTCATATTGCAGGCAACGATAGAGGAAAGCACAATATTCGCACCGACACTCATATCAAACGGTCCCATGGAGCAGATAAAATAAAGTCCGCAGCCGCCAACCGCATAAATCAGTGCCGACTTCATGTACGTCATCAGCTTATCCGGGGAGCCGAAGGTCGCCGGCGCCAGAATCTTAAACACCGCCCAGAACACCACCAGAAGAAGCAGCAGAAGGACGATCCCATAGTACTGGCTTTGTTTGAGTTTTTTCATAATCCGTTCTCCTATTTAGTCAGATGATACAAGTGATAGACAGCCGTGGCTGCTGCGAATTGCATCTGCACTCCACTCAGGTACCTGACAAACCGTATCTTCGGGACTAGCACAGATACTCAGATGTTATATCGAGAGTGCGAAACAAAAGAACGCATATCGGACTTACTTGTATCATCATATGAATACAGGCACGCATTCCGCGTGCCTGTATAACCGAAATGATACGCAGCTGTCCCTGCGGCAGCCGCCGCGATCATTTTAAATTAGTTGTGACGGGAAATAACGTCCTCAATCGAGAGCGATGTCGCTGCCGTATTCAGATCGTCAAAGCTGTAGCTTGCCATCTCAACGATTTCTTCATCTGTATAAGGATCATCGTCTACGAAATAGGTTACATAGTTTGCATAGTCATCCGAAGAGGATACATACAGATACGGGAACAGAATCTCATATCCGAATGTGCCGGATTCCTTGGTGTAGTTGCCCTGAATTGCGTTGTAGGTCATCAGGAACGCAAACAGCGGGTCGCAGAAATGTCCGCCGGACTCTGCAAACATTCCGCCGGATTCCAGCTGCTCAGCCAGGTCATCCAGGAAGTCTGTGGAGACAACGTCAATCTCGCCGGTCAGGCCTTCATTTGCCAGAGCGCCGATTGCGCCAACGAGCGGGTCACCGCCGCCGCCTGCTACGATCAGAGCATCCATATCCGGGTTGGAGTTTACGAGCGAAAGTGCTACGGAAGCGCCTTCCTCAGAGGAGGTGTTCGCGTAAACCGGGTCAGTCATGTATGCCTGGTCATCCGGGTTCGCCTCGTTCCACTCGTCGATCGCCTGCTGATATCCCTGCCATCTGAGCTGGAACGTCGCATCGCCTACTGTCCATGCCTCAAGGCCGATGTAGCGGTCGCCATTCTCAAGAAGCAGATTAACCAGTGTGTAACCGTTGGTCACCTCATCCTCATGAACTGCGCCAAGATAATAATCGGAATCACAAGCTACCTGATATACTTCCGGGCTGTTCTCCTCAGAAATGATGCGGAAGAACTGGGTCAGATATACGCCGTAAGCGTCACAGGTCTGGATCGCGGAGGTCATCTCAGAATCCGCGGAGTTGCAGATGATGATACCATCGCAGCCAGCCGCGCAGAGCGTTTCAACCGATGCGGTCACTTCCTCAGATACATGTCCCTGGTCTACATACATAACGCTGACGCCGAGTGCATCCGCCGCCTTGTCAATGATGGCCTTGCACTGGCTTCCCAGTACGTCCGTGGAACTCCAGATTGAAACACCGATCGTGATGTCGTCTGCCGCAGATGCCGTCGTCACGCCGCCTGCGAACGCAGAGGTGAGCATAGCCGCTGTCGCCGTAGCCGCAACCAGCTTTTTGAATGTTCTTCTCATTATAAAATCCTCCTTGTAATTAAATGCTGAACCGGATAGTCTGTCACGAACCCGGTCCGCGGGTGAGGCTGCATCAAACCAATTCAGAAGCCAATCAGAAACCATTTCATATCTTTCCTGGCCGCATGAATCCTTCTTTGCAGTCACATGGTATTGTTATTAAACCACATTCTTCCCGTTCACAGTTAGGACAAATTTGCGCGTTTGCTCTCACTTTTTTGTGCAAAAGATTTTGTCCAACAGGGAAGTTCGGATCACATTCCTGTCGGACAAAACAGACGGAGCTGCGTGCAGCACCGTCTGTTCTGCAAATATTCAGCAAAGGCTATTCGATTTGAGCAGCCAGATGCGTCCGATACTCGCTCGGGCTTACGCCCATCTTTTTCCGGAACACGCGGCTGAAATAGTTGTAATCGTCGTATCCGACCAGCATGGAGATGGTCTCCAGCTTCCGGTCCGCGTCGCGCATCAGTTCCACGGCATGCTCCATCCGCATTCTTGTCTGAAACGCCGTGATGGTCTCCCCGTATTTGCGGCTGAATGTCCGGGAAAGATAGCTTGCGTCCACATGATATTTTTCGGCAAGCGCAGTCAGCGTAAACGTCTCATAATAAGAATTTTCTATGTAAGAATGAATCATCTCCACCTGCGCCGTAACTGAGTCCGAATCCCGCTGCTCTTCATTCTCCCAGAGAAATTCCAGCAGAATGCGCAGAGAAGAGACCACCGCATCCGCATTGAGATTTTTCATATAATAATCAATGTTTTCGATGGATTCCTCAATCCTTGAGAGCAGCTCCGGCTTCTGGGAGCGGGCAAACGCATACAGGATATTTGTCAGCCTGCTCACATACTGTTTCACATCCAGATACGTCCATTCCCCGTCGCCGCAAGCTCCAAACCCGGACTCCTCAAAAATCAGGTGCGCGGCCGCGTTTTTCATTCTGGAGCGCAGCATGTGAGGCAGCTCCTCCTCCAGACGAACGCCGGCGCCCCTCCCGGAATCGATGTCCTTTCCGGCGGATGCCCCTGATCCGGAGTTCAGATTATCTGCGTCATTTCTGTCATATTCCGTATTCGCCCAGTTCACGGATTCTGCACTCATGCCAGAAAATCCGAGCCGCTCGGCGCTGACCCCGGCGTCTGTCCGCCGGGCGCAATACAGCACACAATGGGTGCGCCCAAATGGCCGTTCCATCAGCGCCGCAATCATTTCCCGATAAACGGTACCGATATCATCGAGGGAGCTCGCCTGCTCGTGCACAACCACCGAGACCGGCCCATATTCTGTTTCCGGAAATTCCTTCAGCACCCGGTCCGCAAACCTGGAAAGCTGCGCCGGATCCGCGTTTCCGGCAAGCAAAAACTCAGTCATCTTACTGTAATAATTGAAGGCCAGGATGTTTCCCGAACCGCCGAAAAGCGCTCGAAGCTTCGCTTTGATTTCTCTGGACGTCTGTGAACTGTTATGGCCGTTTGCCGCGGTAATCTCCACAATATCATAGAATTTCACCATCACCGTAGAGACCTCTGAGAACATACGTGTGCTGGAAACATGCGGCTGCGTCTCCTTCCCGCCATAGAGCTTCCCGGAGAGAAGCGCAGAATACTCACTGTCCTCCAGATAGGAGGACAGCAGGTATTCCTGGTCGCGCGCATCCTGATCCTTTCGCGCCTTGATCCGGCGTTCCTCCAGAATTCCGAACGCCTTCGACAGAACCTGAATCAACTCTTCCTTTCCGACCGGCTTGAGCAGATAATCAATGCCGCCAGAGAGAAATACGCCCTTCACCTTTTCAAAATCATCATAGCCGCTGATTGCCACTGTAATCAGATCCGGGTACTCGGTATGGATGCGTTCGAGCATCTCAAGCCCATTCATAAAAGGCATATTGATATCCGTCATAAGAATATCCGGCTGCTCGGCCGGAATCCGTTCCAGCACCTCTTCCCCGTCACAGGCCGGCTCCAGAAACGTAATCGAGTATTCCTCCCACGGAAGCAGGCTGCGAATATTTTCCCTGCTCCAATATTCGTCATCCGCGGCAAGCACCTTGTACATTTTCGATTTCATTGCTCTCTCCTTGTTCTATAATACCAATCCCGATTAACCGGAGCCAAAATTTCGCCGAAATGCGCAGGAAATCGTTCTTAAACACAGAATTCTTCCGACCAGCTATCCTGCTTTTGCCATCCATTATATAGCGGGCGCACCTGTCTTCTTTTCATCTGAACACTCATCTTCAATTGCCGTTCTTTTCTCCACTTCAGCGTCATTCTCTTTCTCAATCGCCGGTACCAGCAGGATGACCGTCGTCCCCTCCCCCGGCGCGCTCTCAATCCGGAGACCATAGAGCTCTCCAAACAACTTTTTCAGGCGGGCGTTCACATTCAGGATGCCGATGGAGACCCCGCTCTCCACGCGCTTAGGGTCATTCTTTTCCAGCGCCCGGTTCATTTTCTCCGCGTCCATGCCGGTCCCGTTGTCACGAATGGTCACAATCAGCTTGCCCGCCGAGCGCACCGCGCGGATCTGCAGCCGTTTATTGTCTTTTCTCACATTCCGAAGTCCATGGGTGATTGCATTTTCCACGATCGGCTGCAGACAGATCCGGGGCAAGCAAAGATTTAATGTATCCGTGTCAATCTGGTAGTCATATGCGATGGAAAACCCGTTCCGCACATCCATCACATAGAGATAATTCCGCACATGCGCCATCTCCTGCTGTACAGTAGAGAGATCGTCCGTCATATTCAGGCTGTAGCGAAAAACCGCGGACAGAGAATGACACATACCGCTCACCAACGGACAGTTCTGCGCGTTCGCAATGCCGCTCATCGTATCCAGCGTATTGTAGAGAAAATGCGGGTTAATCTGCGCCTGAAGCATTTTATATTCCGTGCGCTCCACCAGCAGCCGGTACTTATATTCCTCCTGCGCCATCGTCTGTATCCGGTCGAGCATATCATTAAACTCTGTGCCCAGAACCTCCAGCTCCTCCGACCAGCCGGAGGTCTGCACACGCAGGTCTGTCTCTCCCTGTTTGATGCGCGTGATGCTGTCGCGCATCTCCTCCATCGGCCGTGTCAGCCAGCGCGTCAGCACCGCCGCAAGCACTACGGAAGCCGTAATCATAAGAATCATGATGATCAGGAGCGTCCGCATAAGCGCCTGCTGCGTACTCGAAAGCAGCGACTGCGAGACAAGAGCAAATGCAACCAGGTTCAGGCCCGTCTGCTCTACCTGGATCAGATAATAATTTTCATACTCCTCTTCCAGCACCGCTGTGTCCGCGGCAGACTCCACGATGCCGGAAATCTCGCTCTGCAGCGTCTGCAGCGTTTCTGTACTGCTCCCCGTTACCGCAACTGCGCAGTCTCCTGTCGGCTGCAGCCAGAGGCAGATATGTGAAATATCCACATATTTTTCCATAATCGTCGTAAGAGCGGCCGCATCGATATCGCATACAAGATAGCCAAGGTTCAGCCGTTCCTCATCATAGGTATGAAGCTTCAGGACAAAACGGATCACATCCGTCTTCTCATCCGGATTGTAATAGCCGGAAATCATCAGGTCTGTGCTGTCGCTCTGGATGTATTCGCGCACAACCTCCGTGTTCATGTCATAGTCGGCATCATAAATATTCCTCGGCAGCGTAACGCAGTTGTAGCGGTAAGCGCTCACCAGATTGTCCTGCGCGTCGTAGAGATACATGGCGAGCAGCCGGTCATCCGTCGTAAATCGTTTCCTCCCGAGATACCAGGTGCGCCAGTAAAACGCCTTCAATTCGCTCTCATCCCCGTCAGCTGCCGCACGAAGCGCTTCCACCAGATCGCTCTCATTGTAAATCGTCAGCATTTCCGCCCGAAAATCATGAATGAACGACGCAATATCCTCCTGCATCTTGCCCAGCGCCGTCTCGTTTTCTGTCACGCTCTCCTCCCGGATCTGCTGGCGCAGCGACCGCTGAAAGAAAAATGTCTGCAGCAAAAGAGCGGCCAGCACGCTGGCGACAAAGGTCACTAATATAGCCGTCCGCATGGTCCATCTTCTGTGCTTCATGAGAGAGCCCTCCGCGTGGTTTTATTTCCTCATTCGATTTTTCACTCAAATCGACAGTCTTTTCGGATTCACTCCAATTATGCATCATTTATAATTATATCCACCTCCATAAATAAATCAAGAAAAAAGAATCCCGCAAAAAAGGGATTCTTCTATCTCTGAATAATTGGCCGGAAGCTTTGTGTCAGAGTCTCACAGCATCTGTGATCATTTCCTCAAATGAGGGATGCGGGCGAATCACAGCGGCCATTTTCTCCATGGTCAGGCAGTTTTGAATGGCGACCGCGAATTCCCCGATCATGTCCGTCGCCCGGGCACAGAGCATCTGCGCGCCGAGAATGGCATGAGTGTTTTTGTCGTAAACCACCTTGATAAATCCGCGCTCCTGCATAGTCAGCACGGACTTTCCGTTTGCAGAGCTTAAGATTTTGTGGCTTTCCGCCGCGATTCCCTTTGTTTTTGCTTCTTCCAGAGTCAGGCCAACGGAAGCAATCTCCGGGCTCGTGTAGATGCAGGAAGGAATCAGAAGAGTCCCCGCGTCTATCTTCTCCGAGGAATAGTCGCGAACAGATGCTGCTTCCCCCGAAGATTGCTCACTAACACTCGAATCCTCCCGTAAATAACGTTTACCGTCGATTTGCCGGCCATTGATCTGCGCCGCCATATGATGAACCGCCCGCAGCCCCTGCGCGGTCGCGGCATGGGCTAGCTGGATCTGGCCAATCACATCCCCGACCGCATAAATACCGGAAATGCCGGTCTCATAATTGTCATTTACCAGGATGCGCCCCCGCTTCATTTCCGGAATACATCCTTCCTCAAAAAGCCCTTCTGTATAGGGGCGGCGTCCGGTCGCAATGAGAACCGCCTGTGCCGTGCAGGTCTGCTCCTTTTCTTTTTCAACGTAAGTACAGCAAATTCCGTTTTCTGCAGCAGCCAGGGACTGCACCTTCGCTCCGGTATGGATGTCCGCTCCCTTTTTCTTCATAGACAGCCTCAGGCTCTGTCCGAGCTCCCTGTCCAGATTCGCAATCAGCGACGGCAGCGCCTCCAGAATCGTGATTTTCGTCCCAAATGACTGCCAGATTCCGGCAAACTCCACGCCGATCACCCCTCCGCCAATGATCAGAAGTGAGTCAAATGGGGGTCCGTCATATGCAAGCAGCTCGTCACTGGTCATGATGCCCGGCAGATCCGCCCCCGGAATGGGCGGAACCGATGGAACGCTGCCGGTGGCAAAGAGGATCCGTCCGGCTTCCAGAATCGTTTCCATCCCATCCGGCGCGGTGACCATAATAAGATGACTGGATGGTTCCGTGGAAATAACCTTCCCGGTTCCATGATACACGTCGATCTTTGCCGCCTTCAGGCGGGACGCGATGCCTTTTTGTAAGGCCGCGACTGTATCTGCCTTATGCTGCTGTACTGCTTTCATGTCCAGAGTCGAAGCCTCCGAGTGAATGCCAAAGCGCGCTGCCTTCTTGATTTCGTCATAAAGCTCCGCCGTGTGAATCAGGGTCTTGGTCGGGATGCAGCCCCGGTTCAGGCAGGTGCCGCCTAAGGCTTCCTTTTCCACCAGGGCAGTGTGAAGGCCGAGCCTGGCCGCTTCAAAGGCTGACTCGTAGCCGCCGGGACCAGCGCCGATAATGACCAGATCATATCGAGGAAGCCCTCCTTTTCTTCGATTCTCATCCATATCAAAGTTCCTTTCTGTTTCGTATCAGCATCTGTTTCCGTTTCATAAATCTGTTTATATTCCTGAATCCTGTCTTTGCTTTGCACATAAATTGGCTTCGGGTTTCGTACTACTGCTGGTTTCATCTTTGTGCCGGTTCCATATTCCTGATAGCTCCATATCCCTGCTGATTACCGCTCACATATTCCGGTGGATTCCTTCGCACAACTCCCTCTGAACCGATTCCGGAACTCCCCGCCCGTTCAGCACATTCGTCAAACTGTCACAGATTGCTCCGGCATCATAGCGACACCCGATCAGCTGCTCCCCAATGTTCTCAAACCAGCGGACTTCCATCGCGTCTGTGGAAAACAGCGCCTCCTCGATCATTCCCCGGTTCACCTTCATTGCCAGCTCTGCCTCGCCCCAGTCAAAGCGCACGCCAATCCGGTTTGTAAACGGGATTTTCTGCCCATACTTCCACTCCCAGGAGTCAAACCGTTCTCTCAAGCTGCTGATTTCGGCGGCGTTAAATCGATGTTCATCGAATGGCTCTGCCGGTAAGTCATAAACTTCCGACAAAGCTCGAATCATGGCCTGCTTCATTGCTTCCACGGTGAGATCCGGGCAGAACGCGAAAAGATTGACCACGCGGGAACGGACGGAGTCTACACCTCTGGACGCAAGCTTCGCCTGAGACGGATTCAAAAAACGGGTCATGGATGGCAGATCGACATCCACGAGCAGCGTTCCATGGTGATAATAGCAGCCTTTTGAATCAAAAAACGCGTTCCCTGAAAATTTGCGTCCGCAGACAACCGCGTCATTTCGCCCGGTCATCCGCGCATCCAGCCCAAAGGAAGCAACCGCACGGAGGATTACCATCATCTGCCGGACGACATTCGCTTCCTCTTTTTTCATGCAAAACGTGAAATTCAGGTTGCCCAGATCATGGTAAACTGCGCCTCCGCCGGAGAGGCGGCGAACCAGGTGTCCGCCGTCCGCCTCCAGCTCACTGACCCGACATTCCTTCCAGCAATTCTGGTTCCTGCCGATCACAACGGTGTGCGCGTTCTGCCACAGAAACAGGATGCATTCCCCGGGAAGCGCATGAAACGTGAGGTATTCCTCCGTGGCAAGATTTGTATAAGGGTCTGTGGTTTCACTTAACCATACGGAAAGCTTTTGAATCATAGAAGCATACCCCATTTCTTATTTTCTGCACAGACTCCGTCTGAGCAAAAAGCCTTTCCAACTAAGTGAGTTATTTGCAACTATTCAAAACAGGTCTTCGCACCCTCTGCGAAGACCGTATGAAAATATGTCGCAGACAGGAAAAGGCACTGAACAATTACAGGATATTTTTGCTTTACTCCATTTATGGCAACCGGCTGTTATCACTCCCAGCTATACCGTACTACCGGTTTCCTCGCAGCCGTAACCTCATCCGGCCTCCGGATTGATGCGGAGAGTGGGTACAGATGCATGATCTCCGGCATGTTTTCGGACTCTTTTAATACTTCCGTGAAAATCCGGATTGCCTCATCGAGCGTTTCGCGATTCTCTGTCTCGGTTGGCTCAACCATCAGTGCCTCGTGGACGATCAGCGGGAAATACATGGTCGGCGGATGAATGCCATGGTCGAGAAGTGCCTTGGCGATATCCAGCGCAGAAATATTTCTCTCATGCTTTTCCTGTTCCAGCGAGATGACAAATTCATGCATGCATACATGGTCGTATGCCATCCGAAAATGGGGTTTCAATCCGTGCATCATATAGTTGGCATTCAGCACCGCAGCGGTCGCCGCCTCCGGGATCCCCTCTTTTCCAAGCGATAAAATATAACAGTATGCGCGGACAATGACCAGAAAATTCCCGCAGAAGCTGCGCATGTCGCCGATGGAGCGTGGTGCGCGTTTTTTTACAAATCCGCATACGGCGGTATTTCCGTCAAAACCGTAACCCGGCTGCCCCGCGCAGTTTTCATCTGCATGGTCTGCATGCGCCGCAGACAGAGTGCCATCTCCCTCAAAGGCAGCTTCTGATGAAGTCGCGCGGATCCCCGGCAGGAACTTAGCGAGAAACTCCTTGCACGCGACCGGTCCGCTTCCCGGGCCTCCGCCGCCGTGAGGCGTAGAAAATGTCTTGTGAAGATTCAGATGCATCACGTCGAAGCCCATATCCCCGGGGCGGGCGATGCCCATGATTGCGTTCAGGTTAGCCCCATCATAGTAACACAGTCCTCCCGCTTCGTGGACAATTCGTGTAATCTCGGCGATATTCGGGTCAAACAGGCCGACCGTGTTTGGATTGGTCAGCATCAGACCGGCCGTGTCTTCTCCTGCCGCTTTTCTCAAAGCCTCCAGGTCAACGCATCCATGCGAATCCGACGCGATATTGACTACGTCGAACCCGGCCATCGCCGCACTCGCCGGGTTTGTGCCGTGGGCAGAGTCCGGAACAATTATTTTTTTGCGGGCAGTATCGCCGCGGCTGACATGGTACGCCTTGATCAGCAGCAATCCGGTAAATTCTCCGTGCGCGCCGGCAGCGGGCTGCAGTGAGCAGGCATACATACCGGTAATCTCGCAGAGCGCTTTTTCCATCTCGGAGAGCACCTCCAGGCAGCCCTGTACATCCTGTGCCTCCTGCAGCGGATGAATCTGCGTAAAGCCCGGAAGCGCGGCCGCTTCCTCGTTCACCTTTGGATTGTATTTCATTGTGCAGGAGCCAAGCGGATAAAATCCATTGTTGACCCCATACGTCTGCCCGGCCAGCTCCGTATAATGGCGGCTGATCTCTGTCTCAGAGACCTCCGGCAGAAGCAGTGGTTTCCTGCGAAGTGCCACTGATTTCCCGGAACGGACAGTTGAAGCAGCCATCATTCCGGATATTCCCGGTTCCGTCATGCCCACTGATGTTTCCGCATCCTGCACTCCCGATTCCGCCATAGCCGCGGATGTTTTTGCACCCGGCGCTCCGGATTCCAACACAACAGCAGATGCATCCGGACCCGGCGCATGGGACACTGTCGAAAACACATACGGCGTCCTGCATTTTGGAAGCAGCTCGCAGCCGCGTCCGGGCGCACCCAGTTCAAATATCAGCTTCATGCCATCGCCTCCTTCCTCTCGCCAAATTTTTTCCCTTCATTTAGCTTATTTCCTTCGTTTAGCTTTTTCCCTTCGTTTAGCTTTTTCACATCATGATTCATTCCCTGCTCCCGCTTCTGGCAAATTGGGACAACATCGTTCAGCACACCTCCGAGACTCCTGATCTCTTCCGGCGTATTCATTTCCGTCGCGCACCAGAGCATTTCCCTCTCACTGACCGGCAGACCGGAAAGATACCCGCGTTTCGCGAGCTCCCGTGAGAGCATCGCCGCATCGCAGGGGCAGATCATCACAAGTTCGTGGAAAAACTCACCCTCATACTTTTTCACAAAACCGACCGTTTCCAGTTCAGAGAGCAGAGCATGAGCATTTGTCACGCAGCATTCGGCCGCTCTCTCAAGGCCCCGGCTTCCCATCGCAGACAGATACACTGCCGCAGTCATCGCACAGAGCGCCTCGTTCGAGCAGATATTCGAGCTGGCCTTCTCGCGACGGATGTGCTGCTCGCGCGCCTGAAGTGTCAGCACAAAGGCACGTTTCCCTTCTGCATCCACGGTCTGACCAACGATTCGGCCCGGCAGCTTCCGCATCATATCTTTTGTGGACGCCATAAATCCCAGATAGGGACCGCCAAATCCCATCGGAAGTCCAAGCGGCTGACCCTCACCCACCGCGATATCAGCCCCGTATTCGCCCGGCGTCTCAAGCAGTGCCAGGGAAATCGGATTGCAGCTCGCGATCAGCTTTGCCCCGGCCGCATGAACCGCCTCCGCGATTGCCCTGCCGTCCTCTATCAAACCATAGAAATTCGGCGACTGAATCAGCAGACACGCGGCATCCTTATTATCCAGCGCATCCCATGCGTCCAGATCTGTAAGCCCGTCCTTGACCGGCAGGATGGCAAGCGGCGCACCGCTCCCAAAGCAGTATGTCTTTACGACAGAGATCACCTTCGGATCGACAGCACCGCTGACCACGACGGTTCCTCGTTTCCGGTCGCGGCACATCGCCGCAGCCTCCGCCGCGGCAGTTGCCCCGTCATAGACAGAGGCATTTGATACATCCATCCCTGTCAGTTCACAGATCATTGTCTGATATTCAAAAATCGACTGCAGGACGCCCTGACTGATCTCGGCCTGATATGGTGTATATGCAGTGACAAACTCTTCCTTTGCTGTCACCTGCTTTACAATAGACGGAATATAGTGATGATACGAGCCCGCACCGCGAAAAATGTGGGTGAACCGGGTATTTTTCTCAGACAGCTCCGTCATTTTCCGCAAAACCTCCATCTCAGAACGCCCCGGCGGAAGCGCGAGCGGCTTCCGTATGCGCAGCTCTTCCGGAATATCGGCGTAGAGATCATCAAATGACTTCATCCCGATGGATTCCAGCATCTGCCGGCGCTCCGATTCTGTGGAAGGAATATAATTCCCCATATCTGCACCTCTTTTCTCTTTCTCTTTTCTGTTTACTCTATTACTCTTTTCTTAATTACTCTTTCTCTTCTTTTTCCTGCTCTGCTTTCTGGCAGACGGGAGTCTTCATCGGCTCTCCTGTAAGTAGCGGAACTCGTCCAGAATCATCGCCCGGCTGAGCCTGTGTTTTTACGGTCTCTGCTTCACACGTTATCCGGCACAATCCGGGCATATTTTTTTGCGACAGTTCCTAAAGTTATTTCAAAGTGAGCCATCAGTCTGCGCTGCCCTCTTCCTCACAGAATGCCTCATAGGCCTCTGCGTCAAGCAGTTCTTCTTCTTCCGTGATGTTCTCTGCCTTCACAAACCACGCGTCATAAGGAGACTCATTGATCATCTCCGGTGCATCGAGCAGCTCTTCATTAATCCCGGAAACCGTTCCCGATACCGGAGAATAGACATCCGACACCGCTTTCACGGACTCGACATCTCCAAGCGCCTCCCCCGCTGTCAGCTCGTCTCCCACCTCCGGAAGGTTGACAAAAACCAGATCGCCCAGCTCATGCTGCGCATAATCCGTCAGACCGATCGTGGCAATCCCATCCTCGATCCTGACCCACTCGTGAGACTTCGAATAACGCAATTCTTTTGGAAAGTTCATAACCATATCCTCCTTCTGAATGTCCGACATTCATTATATCTGTATTTTTTTCTTTTGCTATTACAATTTTTAAAAATGCATTTCTCATCTTCCGGATATATAGGAAACGACATTCGTCGTTTTCCTGTTGCGCCGTTGCTGTGTGCCAGAGGAACACGTTTTCTGTCCCGATTTTCGCAGAAAAATCCGGCAATCATGATTTCTTCCTCGTCTCCGAATAAAACGGGAGCGGCACGACCTCCACCGCAACCCTCCGGCCGCGGACATCCGCCGTCAGCTTCGTCCCGACTGCGGAGACATCCGTGCCCACCAAAGCCATCGCGACCGGATACCCCAGATATGGCGCCTGGGTACCCGAAGTCGTCATGCCGACCTGCGCATCCCCCTGGTAAACTGCCATGTGTTCCCGAACGATTCCCCGGCCTGTGACTTTCAGGCCGACCCGCACGCGGGTAATTTCTTTCGCAGCCAGCGCACCCTTCCCTATAAAATCATCCTTTTTCATCTTCACGGCGAAATCAAGTCCTGCTTCAAGCGGCGAGATCGATGCATCCATCTCGTGTCCGTACAGCGGCATGCCCGCCTCCAGGCGGAGCGTATCCCGCGCGCCAAGGCCGCAGGGAATCAGTCCGTCCTCTTTTCCGGTATCCAGGAGTAGCTTCCACATGGCCGCCGCGTCCGATGAAGCCATATAAAGTTCATACCCGGCAGAACCGGTATATCCGCTTTTGGAAATGGCGCATTTCATCCCGCCGATGGAGACATTAAAATGAGCGCTGTAATACTTCACCGGAAATTCTTCCTCCGGCAAAAGTCTCCCGAGAATCTCCTTCGCCTTCGGCCCCTGCACGGCAATCTGCGCGACGGCATCTGAAATGTCTGTAAACACCGCATCGCCTCTCTCGTGCTCCTTCATCCAGGCGAAATCCTTATCCTTGTTCGCCGCATTCACCACGATAAAATAATGATTTTTCCGCACTTTGTAGACGATCAGATCGTCCACGCAGCCGCCATCCTCATAGCACATCACGCTGTAGCGCGCCTGCCAGTCGAACATATTGGTAAAATCATTGGTCAGCAGATGGTTCAGAATCGAGAGCGCATCCGGGCCTTCACATGTGATCTCACCCATATGGGAAACATCAAACAGTCCGCAGGCTTTCCGAACCGCCATATGCTCCGCGATCACCCCCGTCTCATACTGTACCGGCATCAGATACCCCGCGAAGGGCACCATCCTGCCGCCGGAATTTTTGTGCATCTCATAAAGCGGTGTTATTTTTTCCATAGGCTCCTCCTTCTTCGGATATAAATACTCTGTACATAAGAAAAAGAGCGCGAGACAAATATATGTCTCGCGCTCTGTCATGTTACCTGAAAGATTCCCGGAACGGTTCGCCGTCCGGTTGCTTCTTCGGCGCGGCCCGTAAAGCCGCTTTCCAGAGTATCGTCAGAAACTGGTCCTTTTGCCTGAGAGTTCTTCAGCCCCTTCGGCGCACTTCCTCGTATCTCTCCCAGCTCCATCGTCCGATTTATTAAATTGATGTCATACTAACACATTAAAAAATATAAGTCAATGTTCAAAAATAGCAAAACTGTAAACTTTACAGGAAGTATCTGCATGGCAAAGCAAAGTTTACCCTCCTGTCTGGGGCATCCGGTCTACGCTGTATTTTCTACATTCGCAAAAGCCGGAATGCAATATTTAACACACTATTTTCATTATTTGAACTTGCATTTTAATTTTCATCAGATCGCATCCAGCGCATTCGAAATGTCCGCAATCAGATCTTCCTTATCCTCGATGCCGAGGCTTATGCGGATCAGCTCCGCCGGAACGCCTGCCTCTTTGAGCTGCTCGTCGTTCATCTGACGGTGCGTGGAGGTCGCCGGGTTCAGGCAGCAGGTACGCGCGTCTGCCACATGTGTCTCGATCGCGCCCAGCTTCAGCTCGCGCATGAAAATGGACGCCGCCTCGCGGCCGCCCTTCAGTCCGAAGGAGACGACGCCGCAGCCGCCGTTCGGCAAGTATTTCTGCGCCACCTGATAATATTTATCCGTCGGGAGCCCGGAGTAGTTCACATACGCCACCTTTGGATGATTGTACAGGAATTCCGCAACTGCCTGACCATTCTCTACATGCTTCGGCATACGCACATGCAGCGATTCCAGGCCAAGGTTCAGCAAGAACGCATTCTGCGGGGACTGTATGGAGCCAAAATCCCGCATCAGCTGGGCCGTACATTTGGTGATAAATGCACCCTCTTTGCCAAACTTCTCCGCGTAGGTAATGCCGTGATAGCTCTCATCCGGTGTGCACAGCCCCGGGAACTTGTCCGCATGCGCCATCCAGTCAAATACTCCATGATCGATAATCGCGCCGCCCACAGCTGCTCCATGGCCATCCATATATTTGGTCGTTGAGTGCGTCACGATATCCGCGCCCCACTCAAACGGACGGCAGTTGATCGGGGTCGGGAAAGTATTATCCACAATCAACGGAACTCCATGTGCATGCGCCGCTTTCGCAAATTTTTCAATATCAAGCACGGTCAGCGCCGGATTCGCAATCGTCTCTCCAAAGACCGCCTTCGTGTTCGACCGGAACGCCGCATCCAGTTCCTCCTCGCCCGCGTCCGGGCTGACAAAGGTTGTCGTAATCCCCATCTTAGCCATCGTGACGGAAATCAGGTTGAACGTGCCGCCGTAGATCGACGAAGAAGCGACAATGTGGTCGCCGCACTCACAGATATTAAACAGCGCAAAAAAGTTCGCCGCCTGTCCGGACGAGGTCAGCATCCCGGCTGTACCGCCCTCCAGTTCTGTAATCTTTGCCGCCACCATGTCATTGGTCGGATTCTGCAGGCGCGTATAAAAATAACCGTCCGCCTCCAGGTCAAACAGCTTTCCCATATCCTCGCTCGTCGCGTAGCGGAACGTCGTCGACTGCACAATCGGAATCTGACGCGGCTCCCCGTTTCCCGGCGTATAACCGCCCTGCACACAGCGAGTTCCCAGTTTATAATCGCTCATCTTTTTTATCCTTTCTGTTCTGGTTCTTATTTACTTTATTACTTTAATTACCTTGACTTCCCTGGCAGCTTTATTAGCACCATGATTTATTAGCACTAATATTTTGAGGAAAATACTTATTTTTTCAACGGTTTTTGCCATTTCCTGTTGCAAAAATAATCATCCAGTGTTATAATGTACTAGCAAATAATTAATTATTAGCACGTTCAAAAAAGGTGATTATTTTGTATATTTTTTATTCGGGCCCGGGAGGCAAGTATGCCTCGGCGGCAACTTCAAAGCGTGTTGGCAAGAACACCTCTGTCGATGCCACATACCTTGGCACGGTTATTGACAGGAAGCGCGGTATCTATAAAAGCCGTGAAAGAGGTTTTTTCACCTTTGACCCCGCTACGGGGGAATATGGTGAAGTCCCGGATGACTTCGCCATACCTGCCCCCGAAATCTCCACTAAACACAGCCATGTGTCCGTGGATTTTGGCGATGCCTTTATCCTGAATGCATTCCTGTACCAAAGCGGCTTGATGGACGTCATTGATACAATCGATTACAGCAATAAGGAAACACTCCATGCCATGGTGCTGTTTTATACCCTGTCAGCGATGGCAAACGCCGATGCCATTCACTGGTATCAGGGCAGCATCACCAGGGTGCTTTATCCCAAAGCCAACATGGCCAGCCAGAGGATCAGCGAGCTCCTTGCGCAGATTGGCACTCCTGACAGCCAGCTGACATATCAGCAGAAGTATATCCAGTTCGTGCAGCAGCATTATAATCCTGACAAGAACATCCTGATTGACAGTAGCGGGCTTCCTAACAGCATCCACTTTCCGCTTACGCACAGGAATGTCCATAACGGCAAGGTCAGCAACGAAGTACGCCTCATCTTTGTGGTGCAGCGGAGTACCGGGCTTCCCCTGTTTTACCGGGCAGTGCCGGGTAACATAGTGGATATGTCCACGCTTGAAAGGATTCTGCTTCATCTGGATTCTCTCGGGGTGGATATCGACTCCTGCATCATGGATGCCGGATATAACACGGCAGATAACCTGGATCTGTTCTATACGGATGGCCATGAATGCAAGATTAACTTTATCACAAGGGTAAAGGCAAACGACAAACATCTCAAGGCCATGATAAAGGAATCGCTCCCGAACATTGACCAGCGGGATAACTTCGTCAAGTATCAGGACCGTTACCTCTTTATTGTAAAGAAGCAAGTCATGGTTGGCATTGACGAAAACAACCCGGCATGGATGTATCTCGGTCTGGACTGCAGTCGTCTCAGTGATGAACAGCACAAACTTCTGAAACGTGCAGCCAGGGAGGAAATGACAGCGGATGCTGTTTATGAAGCCATGCAGATGGAAGGCCTGTTTGACGTCATTTCCGGCCATGAATACCCATGTGAAGAAATCCTTCCAGCATACTATCAAAGGCAGTCTGCTGAACAGATTTTTGATTTTGCAAAGAACTACACGAAGCTTCTGCCGCTCCGTACAGCTACGGAGGCGACTTTCCAGGGACATTTACTTTTATCATACATAGCCTCCTGTGCGGTAAAAATGCTTCAGATGAAACTGAAGACTGCAGATTTATTCTTCGGGTCACGCCTGCAGTATATGCGTAACCAGAAATGTACCATTTATCACAACCGCCTGATAACGGATGTGCCACAAAAAGAAGCAAATGAAACATACCAGGCGTTAGGAATTAAGTGTCCGGCTTCCATAGCGATTGTAAACGGGGAGCTCCAGTATACACCGCCTCCAAAGAAGGAAGAGGAAGCGCCTAAAAAGCGGAAGCGCAGGAGCGGAGCAAAATCAGCAACAGCTGTAAGCAGTAATAAAAATCAGCCTGAACAAAAAAACGGGCAGAAGCCATTAGCTGATGCGACACCAAAGAAACGAGGCCGTCCAAAAGGTTCAAAAAACAAGAAAACTCTGGAGCGGGAAGCACAGCAGCAAGCACAGCAGAAACGTGGCAGAGGCCGTCCCAAAGGCTCCAAGAACAAGAAAACTC
>JAJQDT010000108.1:65409-71789 GCA_021202075.1 Lachnospiraceae bacterium
GCACAGCAGAAACGTGGCAGAGGCCGTCCCAAAGGCTCCAAGAACAAGAAAACTCTGGAGCGAGAAGCTCAGCTTGCTGCCACACAGGTACAGCCAACTTCAAATGAGTAACCTTAACTAATATTCTCTTTGGTTCTCCGCCTTCGTTTGTGCTAATAAATGGGGGCGGGAACTAAAGATTACTTTATTTACTTTCTTTACTTACTGTCATTACTTACCGTCTTTGCTTAAAAGCTATCCGAAGCATCCATAAGCGCCTCGCAGACAGATTTTATTATACGCCTGCGCTTCTTATTTCTCAACCGTTTTCTGCATGGCATCATAGCTTCCGATGATTTTTTCCATCCAGATCATGTCATACCAGTGATGGAATTTATAGCCGCACCTGTGAAACCTCCCGACCTCCGTGAATCCCATATGCGCATGAAAGTCCGCGCTGTTCGTATTCAGGTACTCATCCTCCGCCAGCGGATACCCGATGCACGCATACAGGTTCAGGATGCCCATAGTTTTCAGGCGTGCTTCCAGTGCTTCATAAAGCTTTCTCCCCATCCCGCATTTTCGGGCTTCCTGATTCAGATAAATCGTCAGCTCACAGGACCAGTCATAGGCCGCCCTTCCTACGAAGGGGCCTGCGTATGCGTATCCTTCGACTTTTCCATCCCGTTCGGCTACGAGATAAGGAAATTTTTCCATCTTTTCCCTCATCCGCCGCTGAAACTCAGCGAGCGAAGGGGGCTCATATTCAAAAGAGATAGCGGTGTGTTCCACGTAATACTGATAGATTTCCAAAAGCCGGGGCGCATCGTTCACAGTCGCGTCCCGGACGATTATTTCTGACATTTCATCACTTCCATTTAAATTTCCGTATCGCCCGGTCTTTCCTGCAAAAAATTCTGCATCCAAACCTCCTGATACTTCATTCATACATGCCCAAAACGT
This sequence comes from Lachnospiraceae bacterium, assembly GCA_021202075.1. Taxonomy (GTDB): domain Bacteria; phylum Bacillota; class Clostridia; order Lachnospirales; family Lachnospiraceae; genus Choladousia. The sequence continues at coordinate 66,352 of JAJQDT010000108.1, forward strand.
ATTTCAAATACTTCTCCAGTGTCTCATCCTCTGAGCGGAATATCTCATGCTTTGCGCCAGGGATATTGATCAGGCGCACAGGTTCCGTTTTCTGCTGCGGAGAATCAGATGCCTGCTGCCTTCCACCCGCTGTTTTTAATTGGCGCTCAGCCCGCGGATCGCCTTTTCGGGTAAGGTCCTTCTGCGCCAGCTTCCGTACAAACTCTGCCTGCGCCTCGTTTGACACAACCGTCTCGTTCCCGGCCTGAAGCAGCAAAACCGGAGCCGTGATCTGCTTCCACGCCTCTTTCATCAGAAAATGATTTAAGCGGATGGCCTCACGCAGCCAGCCATAAGAAGCCCCGCTGGTTTGATAAAGCGGCTCCTTATCCGTTTTTTCCTTATACCAGGCATGACGGGCCGGTGAAGTCGCAAATCCCATCTCAAAGGTCTCCATTCCATCATACGCGTGCTGACCGATGACATAGCTGCGCTCTCTGCCGAGCAGACACATGGCTGCGACAATCCCCTTCGTTGCCGACCAGGGCACCCCTCCGGTGAGAGGACGGATCATCGGTGAAGAAAGAACAACACGGTCAAACAGCTCCGGCTCTCTCGCCGCGAGTGCCGCCCCAACACCGCCTCCCATCGAATGAGCGAACAAATAAAACGGCAAGTCCTGCGTCCAGTGCTTCTTTGCCGCATGTGCAGCGAAGCTCAGATCCAGCACATACCGCTGCCAGCTGTCTGTATGTACCAGGGAAAGGTCGCCCTCCACAAGTCGGTAAGACCGCCCATGCCCGCAATGCTCCGGAATGCAGACGTGATAGCCCGCGTTCAGAAAATAATAAATCAGTTCAAAATACTTATCTGCCGTTTCCGTAAAGCCATGCGAGATGAGAATAATGCCCTTTGCGCTGCTCTCACTGCTTTCCCCGCCGTTTTCCATCCGATACTTTCCACCGATTTGTTCAGAGCATTTTTCCCGGGCTCCATTATCACAACTCCCTGCAGTATAAAAGGCACAGTAAATCTTCCTACCCGGCTCCCGCGAAAGATACCGTTCCTCTCTGCGGGGAAGTATACAGGGAAGAACCTGTTCCTCCATAAATTTCGTATAATTCTCTTCAGGTCTCATAACTCTCTCATAATCCTTTCCTGCCACAGCACTTTTTATACTTTTTTCCGCTGCCGCAAGGACACGGATCATTGGGGTATATCTTTTTATCCTTTACCAATGGCTTTGGCTTCCAGTCCTCATCGCCGCTCACTGCAGGCTTTGACAGTTCCATCTCATCTATGTCATAGCATTTACTCCCCAGCTTTCTGTAATGTTCTGCCAGTTTAGCATTACCAGTCTCAGCATACAGTTCTCCCGCACGGCTATATAAATTCCCGTATTTGAGATCAATCGGTTCCGCTTCAGGCAAATGCGCCTCAACCAGACGAAGTGCCTCATCAATCTTTCCTTCTATCTGTAAAAGAAACGCATAACCATTCACACAATCGCCATTATCAGGTTCTTTGCTCAGCCAGTCTTCATACCATTTCACCGCAGCTTCTCTGTCTCCGCCATCTCTGAGAGCCATACCGATATCATCCTTAAACTCATTTGGATCATTCCTCTCCCAGCTAAACAAATCAAGAATATCCTTGCAATATGAAATTTCTTCCTCATAACGTTTCGCATTATGTAAAATCATGGCCATATCCGGCAGCAATGCTTCAAATGTCACAGTATATTCTGTCATAATTGCCAGATCATATATTTCCGGCTTTTCCACGCCTGCTGCAGTGTCCCTATACAAATAATCAATAATGTACTTCTTTGCCCGCGGCCAGATAGCCAGCAGCTTTTCCGCGCAGTATTCATATCCCTCATCCATTTCACTGTCTGCAATCTCTTCGAAAGCTGCGTTCAATTCCACTTCAATATCCAAAGTAACATTCCTTATTCTATCCGGAGTGATGATTAATCTGTTTTTCTGCCTTAAAGCAGATTCATATTTTTTTACATCAAAATCTCTGCCTTCCTTTTTTGCCAACTGCTTTTCTGCCGCATAAACCTGCGCAATAACCGTCTTCGCCTGCTTTCGATAGCACCCCTTCTTCTGAAGAGAATAAAAAATCTCTGAGACAAACGGCATCTCCTTCGACAGGATTTGTTCATTCACATCGTTATAAAAAACAGAAACCTGTTTTACAACATCTTCTTTAACGATTCCATCATTTCCCATCCAGGTTCATCTCCCTTTATATAATTATATAATTTACGGTTGCATTTATTAACGATAAGTACAATCCTATGGAAAATATATCATAATCATTCAATTCTGTAAATCAGGTTTTGTCTCATAGCCACACCCATATTTTTTCAGTTTATCGGCTTATATTTTTTCGTACTTCGGATATCCTATGATACAGAGTTTTTATCACTCGAATCGCAGCCTGTATGAATAAAAGCTTTTAGCACTCGTATCATAATCTGCGGGGTCGATGAAACAAAAACAGTCTGCCAGGAAGGCAGTAAATGGAGGGTACACTATGAGTGAAAACGACACAATCCATCTTTTAAGAGAATGTGACGCCGGAACCAAAATGGCGGTGTCCACGATTAATGGCGCGCTGGAGAAAGTAAACGGCAGCGGTCTGAAGGAGCTTCTAACGGAAAGCCGAAGCCATCATGAGGACTTAGGCGGCGAAATACACGAGCTTCTGAAGGAGCATAACGCTTCCGAAAAAGATCCGCCCGCAATGGCAAAAGGAATGTCCTGGATGAAAACAAATGTGAAAGCAGCCATGGACGAGAGCGACGCGGCAATTGCGGACCTGGTAACCGATGGCTGTAATATGGGTGTAAAATCCCTGCACAAATATCTGAACCAGTATTCCGACGCGGATAACACATCAAAAAATATCTGCCGGAAGCTTTCATCCATAGAGGAAGAGCTCTGTGAAGAATTGCGCTGTTATCTGTGAAATCAAGAAATCAAAAAAATATTATTCAGCAAAATTTAACGTAAATCATTCAGGATTAATAAACCCGTGATGAATCATGATTCAAAAAGCCATGAAGGATTTGTAATCACATGGATTAATGTGTCGGAATATTTTATGTGGTGCAATAAATATTCTGAAAATTGCAAAAATTGATTTTTTACAAAAAACCCCTTGCCAAATCCACAAAAGTTTTATATAATAGCGAAGTCGGTTGGAAGACCACGATTATACTTTTGCTGGATTAGCTCAGTCGGTAGAGCGACGCATTCGTAATGCGTAGGTCGTGGGTTCAAGTCCCATTTCCAGCTCATGCAAAAGCCTTGTAAATCAAGGCTTTTTTGCTGTTTTGGGGAAGGAAATTTCATTTAAAGCAGGAAAATAGTTCTTGTATCTGTCAACCTGCAATCGCAATACTTCTTTCACCCTGAAATGTGAAACTGTTTCGATGTAAGGCACAAGGCCTTCATAATCTATTTTTAAATTGGATCCGAGAACCAGCGCCTGTCTTTCAAAGCTTCCACAAAACGGCTTGCTTACAGCCGAATCAATATTATCTTCTACAGACTTGTCCGGCGGGAAAACACTCATATTACTAAGCAAAGCAGCCCCATTGTCAAATATCGGTGCGAAACGATACCCTGAATCCGATTTTATAAACCCCATATTATAAAAGTGTCGGTCCGTATTCAAAACAAGCATATCAAAGTTCAGTATTGTACATAAATATTCCGTACAGTCAAGCCCAGTGAACTCATATACAAAATCAATCACGAACCGAATGCGGTCATCGGCATTCCTGTAAGTATAGACCTTATTGGACAGATCTGCACCATAAGAAAAACGAAATGCTGACCCCAGTGAAACGAATGCCTCTGATTTTGCATCCAGGAAATTTTTACTCCGGCAGCCAGAAAAACCATTAATTCGACACGCTTCATAAGAAACATAGTTTCTGACATTCGTAAACCCGAGGACATCGCTGCAAATCGCTTCCGCCATACCCTCATATCCCGCATTGTTTTTCTTATACCAGTATCCATCCTTAAAATATTTTGTCTGCGCACCAATACTGGAAAATCCAACGCTTCTCTCGTATTCTTTGTCAATGGTATAATCAATCAGCTCCACGGATTCTCACATCCTTCCATGTTATGGTTTCACCAGGAAACTTAAGCCAAAAGAAATCCTCCCACATAACACCATGCGTCTTTTTCACGATGTCATAAGGATTATACTCATCCAATCCCAGCCAGTTAAGGTATTCTTCCAGGCAGTCACGGTTTCGATCCATGCAACGGCTCTCAAGAAATCTGTAAATCCTCTCAAGATCCATTGGGCCGCCATAAAAAGGCTGCTCATCTGCCTGCATAGAATATTTCTTAACATTCACTTCATTATTTACAATTGACACATCAGCAATCTTTTTGTTTTTATTCATTACTGTAAAAGCAAAATCTTTCATGATGCACCTCCAGTGGCAAAGAGCATACGGCAATTATAATCTCATCCCCGCACAATGGCAACATTTTTAATTCCTTAAAACCGGGACTGAAAATCTGATCAGGATATCATATAATACAGTTACTATAAAAAGCCTGTTTGCACAGACAAATCAGGCTTTTAAAAATTCCTCTTATAATGAATGCGCCAAACTTTTTGAGCGCTTTCTCTACTTAATAAACTGCTCAATCGCCTTGTTCAGCTCTTCGATTTCTTCCATATCGCCAGTCTGTACCGCATCGACCAGGCAGTGCCGGATATGGTCCTGCAGAATAATCTTTCCGGTATTGTTAATGGCTGACTTTACCGCCGACAGCTGCACGAGCACTTCGCTGCAGTCTCGCCCGTCCTCCACCATCCGTTTGACCGATTCGAGATGGCCGATGGCACGGGAAAGGCGGTTCAGGACCGCCTTTGTATTTTCATGGGTGTGCGTATGGCTGTGCTGCACGACGGTGCCATCCGCAAGGACATGTGTGTGCGTGTGCATAGTATCTCCGCCTATCTGCGTATGCACGGTATCTCCGCCTGTCTGTGCGTACGTGTGTACGGTATCTCCACCCGCCTGCGTGTACACTACCGTTTTATCTGTTTTCTCAGCAGTCACAGGCTCCCTGGATTTTTCCGACTCTTTATTTGAATTCATCCGTCCTCCGCTTTTTATTCATAATACATAATAGCTCACCGAAACCAGAAAATCACTTACTGCTTTTTTTCGGTTCGGTCTTTGCTTTGGCAGTTGCAGCGGTCTTTTTCTCAGCAGTTTTTCTTGTCGAAGTCTTTTTTGCCGTTGGCTGCACTTCCACCGTTTTCTCTGCCGCCGACGCTTTCCCCGTGGATTTCTTCGCTGCTGCTTTCTTAGCTGCTGGCTTTTCTTCGGCCGATGCTTTCGCCGCGGCTTTCTTTATCGCAGGCTTCTCCTCGGTCAGCGCTTTCGCCGCAGTTTTCTTTGCTGCAGG
>JAJQDT010000108.1:71889-87751 GCA_021202075.1 Lachnospiraceae bacterium
CCGCAGTTTTCTTTGCTGCAGGCTTCTCCTCGGTCGGCGCTTTCGCCGCAGTTTTCTTAGCTGCAGGCTTCTCTTCCGCCGATGCTTTCACCGCAGTTTTCTTAGCCGCAGGCTTCTCTTCCGCTGATGCTTTCGCTGTCGCTCTCTTTGCGTCTGTCTTTGCAGCCATCTTCGTGCCTGACTTTGCTGTTGCTTTCTTCTCTGTTTTTGCTTTTTCTGACGTTGCCTTTGTACATGTGAAAATGGCGATTCCCATCGGCGGCATCTGTATCTCGATGGAGTTCTCGCGATCGTCACATACCACCGGTTTTGAGGCTTTTACACGCGGATTAACCTTGCCGCTTCCGCCAAACTGTACGCTGTCGCTGTTGAAGATTTCCTTGTATTTTCCGCTAAAGGGAACGCCAACCCGGTATTTTTCGTAAGCGAGGGGCGAGAAATTGCATGCAATCAGAAGCATGTCGGACTCGTTCTCTCCTCTGCGCAGAAAGACGAGGGTATTCTCGTTCGCGGAAATGCTGTCGATCCACTCAAAACCATCCGGCTCAAAATCCTTCTGATAAAGGGCAGGCTGTGTCTGATACAGAGAAAGCAAAGCATGTATATATGCCTTCATCTGCTGATGGTCTTCCTGCTCCAGCATCTCCCACGGCAAAGCCGTCTGACAGTTCCACTCGCTGTTCTGCCCGATATCCTGTCCCATGAACAGATGCTTTTTGCCCGGGTGCGCCACCATGAAGCCATACGCCGCCCGAAGGTTCGCAAATTTCATGTTGCGCTTGCCCGGCATCTTAGAAAACATCGACCCCTGACCGTTTACAATGACATCATGGGAAAAGCCAACGATGAAATCCTCGCTGTAGTTATAAATCATACTGAGCGTCAGCTCATCATGGTGCCGTGACCGGAAGAACGGGTCGAGCTGCAGATAATCAATCGTGTCGTGCGTCCACCCGGTGTTCCACTTGTAATCAAACCCAAGGCCATCCTCCTCAACCGGCGCAGTCAGCTTCGGCCAGGTAGAGGAATCCTCCGCAATCAGAATGGCGCCGTCCGCCTGCTTTTTGAAAATGGAATTCAGATGCTTGAAAAACTCTACCGCGTCCAGATTCTCATTGCCGCCGTACATATTGGGCACCCACTCTCCGGCTCTCCGGTCATAGTCCAGATAAAGCATGGAGGCCACGGAATCCATCCGCAGACCATCCGCGTGGTATACGTTTTTCCAGAACAGTGCGTTCGCGATCAGGAAGTTGGAAACCTCCGGCCGACCATAATTGTACAGTAAAGTATTGTGCTTCGGATGCACACCCTTGCGCGGATCCAGATGTTCATAAAGGCAAGTGCCGTCAAACGCCGCAAGTCCGTGCGTGTCACGGGGAAGCTGCGACGGTACCCAGTCCAGGATGACGCCAATGCCCTGCTCATGCATATAATTCATAAAATACATGAAATCCGCCGGCGTGCCGAACCGCGCGGTCGGCGCATAATATCCGGTTATTTCATAGCCCAGGGACTCGTCAGAAACATGCTCCATCACCGGCATCAGTTCGATGTGCGTGTAGCCATTTTCTTTCACATAATCCGCAATCATCAGCGCCAGCTCACAATAGTTATAAAATTCACGATTTCCTGCTGCTGTTTTATCTTCCGCAATTCCGACAGCAGCTGCTTCGTCGCCTTCACCAGCCCCGTTATCTTTCACACTTTTGTCAGACAATACAGAATCTGCAGTTTTGACGGATGCATTCTCTTCAGGAGTGTCCGGTATTTCCTCAGCCCAGTCAGCAGCCAATGTCACAGCGCCAGCATTATTCACACGATTCCTGCCCGGCTTGTCAAAGGTGGCCAGGTCGACCTCCAGAATCGCCATTGGCGCATCCTTCGCCTGCACCTTCCCGCGCTGCCCGAGCCATTTGTCATCATGCCACTCAAAGCTTTCCAGGTCTGCCACAATCGAAGCGGTGCCCGGCCGAAGCTCAGAGGCATTGGCGTAAGGATCTGCCTTCAGATACGTCAGCCCGCCCTTTGCCTTAATCTCGTACTTGTAAAGATCCCCGGCCTTAATCCCCGGGATAAACAGTTCAAAGATTCCGGCGTCCTTAAGCCGGCGCATCGGATACATCCGGCCATCCCAGCGGTTAAAGTCGCCAACCACGCTGACACGCATCGCGCAGGGTGCCCATACAGCAAAATAAACGCCCGAAACACCGTCAATGGTCATCGGATGAGCGCCAAGCTTTTTGTAAATCTCATAAGAAATGCCAGCGGTGAACTTCTTTGCTTCCTTTTCCGTAATCTGGGGCGAAAATGCATAAGGATCCCCAAATTCTTTTTCCCCGTCCTCATAAACGACGCGATACGTATACGACGGTACACGGTCTCCCTCGGTCATTGCCGCAAAATATCCGGCCTCGTCCTCCATTTCCATCGGAAGCGGATCGCGATCCGCACCAAGCTGGACAAACACTTCCTTCGCGTCCGGGAAAAATGCCAGGAACACGACGCTGTCATCCGTAAGATGCGGTCCCAGATTCTGATGGGGATTGTCCTCCTCTGAGTACACAAGTGCCTCAATCCCAGCCCAGTCCATCAAATTGTACAGTCTTTCGTTCATGAGAAAACCTCCTTATATTGTCCATCATCTGATACAGATGATGGACGTAGGCCGCGCCATTGCGAAGCAATTCTGTTGCGCAGCTCTCCTTATTCTGTCTATCATTTGGTACAAATGATAGACGCAGGCCACGCCTCGCACGCAGTGCGACTTCAAATGGCGTGGCTTTCCTTATTCTTGTCCATCATCTGGAACAGATGCTTTATGTCATAAGGAATCCTCCGACTTCGTCGGCAATCCTTATGACAAAGGACGCAGGCCGCGCCATTGCGAAGCAATTCTGTTGCGCGGCTCACCTCTCAAATAAGTGCAGAAACAGCCCGCTGCGCAGCTTCGGCTCAAACCAAGTCGATTTCGGCGGCATCAGAAGTCCCGCGTCGGCGACCGCGAAAAGCTCGGCGATGGAAGTCGGGTACATCGCAAACGCAACCGCCCAGCCTTCGTCATCCACCAGCCGTTCCAGCTCCTTTAGTCCCCGGATCCCGCCGACAAAGCCGATCCGCCGGTTTCGCTTCGGATCCTGGATATCCAGCACCGGCCCAATCAGACGGTTCTGCAGGATGGATACATCCAGCCCCTCCACCGGATCGATACTGCGATACTGCTCTTTTAGTTCCATATGATACCACTGCGCGTCCAGATACATCGTGACACAGCCCTTTTTCTGCGGCTTTCGTCCCCTCTCGCAGCGCGCAATCTCAAACGACTCGCCCGCACGTTCCAGAAACTCCTGCGCGGTCAGTCCGTTCAGATCCTTTACCACTCGATTATAATCCATAATCAGCAATTCGTCATCCGGAAAAAGCACCGAAAGGAAATAATTAAATTCCTCGCTCCCGTCATAATCCGGATGCTCCGCCCTGCGCGAGAGTCCCACGCGGACTGCGGATGCCGCACGGTGATGCCCGTCCGCAATGTAAATCCGGTCAATTGCCGTAAAGGCCTCACAGATTTCCAGAATATCGGAGGTATCATCAATCCGCCAGCCGCGGTGTCCGATTCCGTCCTCTGATGCAAAATCAAAGATCGGCATATGTCTCTTCGCGCGGTCAATCACAGCTGCCACCCGCTCATCCCGGTGATAAGCCAGAAAAATCGGTCCGGTCTGCGCACTACACTGGTCCACATGATGAACCCGGTCCTCTTCCTTCTCCGCACGGGTATTCTCGTGTTTTCGGATCACATTATGAATATAATCGTCAATCGAGGCGCAGGCAACCAGACCCGTCTGGCTCCTGCCATCCATCGTCAGCTCATAAATGTAGTAATTTTTCTCGGAATCCTGGACAAAAACACCCTCCGCGATTTCCGCCTGAAGCATCTCATCCGCCTTCCGGTAAACCTCCGGCGCGTACATATCCTGTGCCGGGTCAAACTGCGTCTCCGGCCGGTCAATATTTAAAAAAGACAGGCGATCCTTTGCAGCCGCCCTGGCCGCCTCCTCCCTGCTGTACACATCATAGGGAAGCGCCGCCACGCGGGACGCATACCGCTTCGCCGGAAGTACTCCGTAAAATGGAACAATCTCTGCCATACAGTTCTTTCCTCACCCATTCCCTGTCCGGCATCGCTTTTTGATGCCTTATGTCATAAGGAATCCTCCGACTTCGTCGGCATCTTCGCTACCGCTCCGGTCGTTGCTAAACATCTGCCACTGGCAGACAGCAACGGTCGGCGCGGCTCACCCATTCTTTACCACACGCACCCGTATCACATCGTTCACCGCTTTGAGTCCCTCGACAATCTCATCGGGAACCAGAGCGTCCAGATCCACCAGCGTATATGCGTAATCGCCGCGGCTGGTGTTGCTCATGTTCTGGATATTCATATCACCGAGCACTTCCGTAAAGCGGCTGATCATTTTGGGCACATTTTTGTGGTAAATGGCTACGCGGGAAACGTGTGTGCACACGCCCATGTCACAGTTCGGATAGTTCACGGAATTCCGGATGTTGCCGTTCTCAAGGAAGTTCCGCAGCTCGGTCGCTGCCATCACCGCGCAGTTTTCTTCGGCCTCCGCCGTCGACGCGCCCAGGTGCGGCGTGATGATAACGCCTTTTTTGCCGACCGTTACAGGATTTGGAAAATCCGAGACATAGCGGTGAATCGCTCCGGTCTCAAGCGCCGCAACGACCGCTTTTTCGTCTACCAGCAGATCTCTGGCAAAATTCAGGATCACGGCATTCGGCTTCATTTTGGCGATGGCCGCCTCGTCAATCATGCCGCGTGTCGAATCCATCAGCGGCACATGAATCGTAATGTAATCACACTGTTCGTAAATTTTTTCTACATCCGTGACGTGGTGGATGGTCCTCGACAGGTTCCATGCCGCATCGACCGAAATGTACGGATCGTAGCCGTAGACCTCCATGCACAGATGCGTCGCCGCATTCGCCACCTGGACGCCGATCGCGCCCAGTCCGATGATGCCCAGCTTTTTGCCGCGCAGCTCCGTGCCTGCAAAGCGCTTCTTTTCCTTTTCCGCCTGCTTCTGTACCTCCGCGTTGCCTGCCTGGCTTTCGACCCAGCTCACGCCGCCGACGATATCGCGCGCTGCCAGCAACATGCCCGCGATGACCAGCTCCTTTACACCGTTCGCGTTTGCCCCCGGCGTATTAAACACTACTATCCCTTTTTGTGCACAGAGGTCAAGCGGGATGTTGTTGACCCCGGCGCCTGCCCGCGCAATGGCCTGCAGAGAATCCGGCAGCTCCATCTCATGCATATTGGCGCTCCGCACCAGCACGGCGTCCGCCTCTGCGAGATTTTCCACCTGCGCATACTGCCCGGACAGCTGGTTCAGCCCAGCCGTCGCGATCGGATTTAAACACTTATATTGAAACATTGATTTTTACCTTCTTTATCTTCTTTACCAGTTTTCCCACACTTCCGCAGCATTTCGAAATACAAATCCTCTTGTACCTCCTGGCACACGGTTCGAAGACTATAAAAGCCTCTATGCAATCTGTATTTACAGCGTCTTTTCTTCGAACTCCTTCATAAACGCTACAAGCTTCTCTACGCCCTCCTGCGGCATTGCATTGTAAATGCTCGCGCGCATGCCGCCGACCGTGCGATGCCCTTTGAGATTCACAAATCCGGCAGCTTCCGCCTCTTTCACAAACTTTGCATCCAGCTCCTTGTCGCCGGTCACAAACGGAACGTTCATCAGAGAACGATCCTCTTTTACGACTGTGCCACGGAACAGTTTACTATTATCAAGGAAATCATAGAGAACCGCAGCCTTCTTCTCGTTGCGTTCCTTCATAACCGAAAGGCCGCCCATTGCCTTGAGCCATTTGAAGACCTTGCCGCACACATAGATGCACCAGCAGTTCGGCGTATTGTACAGCGATCCGGCGTCCGCGTGCGTCTTAAACTTCATCATGGTTGGCGTACCTTCGAGCACGTCATCCGTAATCAGATCCTCACGGACAATAGAAATCACCATACCGGCCGGGCCGATGTTCTTCTGGACGCCGCCGTAAATAATGCCGTAATCCGACACATTGACCGGCTCCGAAAGGAAACAGGAGGACACGTCGGAAACCAGAAGCTTTCCCTTCGTGTTCGGAAGCTTTTTGTATTTCGTGCCATAAATGGTATTGTTTTCGCAAATATACACATAATCCGCGTTCTCACTGATGGGAAGATCGCTGCAGTCCGGAATGTACGAAAAGGTCTGATCCGCGCTCGACGCCACCGCATTTGCCGTGCCGTATTTCTGCGCCTCCTGCCAGGCTTTCTTCGACCACTGTCCGGTAATCACATAATCCGCCACACGGTTTTTCATCAGGTTCATCGGAATCATCGCAAACTGCAGGCTCGCGCCGCCCTGCATAAACAGAACCTTATAATTATCCGGAATACCCATCAAATCGCGCAAATCCTGCTCCGCTTCCTGGATAATGTTGTCAAACACCTTCGAGCGGTGGCTCATCTCCATCACGGACATGCCGCTGCCCTTGTAATCCATCATCTCGTTCTGCACCTCCAGCAGAACCTCCTCCGGCAAAACAGCCGGCCCCGCTGAAAAATTGTAAACTCTGCTCATTTTTTCATAATCTCCTCTTATTTTATGTCCAGCATCTCATAAGGATGCTGGACGCAGGCCGCGCCATTGCGAAGCAATTCTGTTGCGCGGCTCTCCTTATTTTATGTCCTGCACCCCAAAGGGATGCTTTATGTCATAAGGAATCCTCCGACTTCGTCGGCATCTTCGCTGTCGCTTCGGTCGGCGCTAAGCGAGTGCCACTGGCACTCAGCGCCCTTATGACAAAGGACGCAGGCCGCGCCTCGCACGCAGTGCGACTTCAAATGACGCGGCTCTCCTTGATTATGTCCTGCCAATTATTTCTTCGCCAGATCATCTGCATCGAACGCGGTATCAATCGCCGCTCCCGGCGCTACCATCGGGAATACCTTGTCGTCGCTGTCGATCTGACAGTCTATCACGACCGGACGGCCAAGTCCGATTGCTTTCTCAAGCGCCGGTTCGAATTCTTCCTTCTTTGTCACCCGGATGCCGACCGCGCCCAGCGCTTCCGCCAGCTTCACAAAGTCAACCGCATCGTTCAGGACGGTCGCAGAATAGCGTTTCTCATAAAACAGCGTCTGCCACTGGCGCACCATACCGAGCACGTGATTGTTGACAACGACCTCAATAATCGGGATGTTGTACCGCGCCGCCGTCGCAATTTCATTCATATTCATGCGGAAGCAGCCGTCGCCGCCGATGTTGATGACGGTTTTATCCGGATTTCCGACCTTCGCGCCGATGGCCGCTCCGACGCCGTATCCCATCGTGCCCAGTCCTCCGGAGGTCAGCAGTGTGCGTGGCTTTGCATATTTGTAATACTGCGCCGCCCACATCTGATGCTGCCCGACATCCGTCACGATAATCGTATCGCTGTCCTTTGTCTGGCGGTAAATTTCTTCGATGATATACGGGCCGGTCAGGCCGTTCTCGTTATATTTCAGCGGGTATTTTTCCTTTAATTCCCTGATGGAATCGTCCCACTCATCGTGGCGGTGCTCCTCGACGCGCGCGTTCAGGCGCTTGAGTACCTCGCGCACATCGCCGATGATGCTGACGTCCACCGGAATGTTTTTGTTGATCTCCGCCGGATCCACATCGATCTGCAGCACCTTCGCGTTTTTCGCAAAGGTCGCGGCGTTTCCAATCACACGGTCGCTGAAGCGCGAGCCGATCGTGATCAGCAGGTCGCAGCGGCTGACGCCAAGGTTCGCCGTCTTTGTACCATGCATGCCAAGCATCCCGCAATACAGCTCGCTTCTGCCGTCATACGCACCCTTGCCCATCAGGGAATCCGCCACCGGCGCATGGATGATCTCCGTGAAGGTTTTCAATTCATCTGCCGCATCGGAGCGCACTGCGCCGCCGCCGACAAACACAAACGGGCGCTCACTCTCATTGATCAGCTTTACCGCCGCATCCAGATCCGCCTCGCGGATGTACTCCGTGCTGCGCTCCGGTTTCTCCGGTACCTGCGGTTCAAAATCCGTCACCGCCGCGGTCAGATCCTTCGGAATATCAACCAGCACCGGACCCGGACGGCCTTCCTGCGCGATCCGGAATGCCCAGCGGATCGTATCCGCCAGCTTATTGATATCCTTTACAATAAAGTTATGCTTTGTGATCGGTGTGGTGATGCCGGCAATGTCCACCTCCTGAAAGCTGTCCTTGCCGAGCAGCGACACACCCACATTGGCGGTAATCGCCACAATCGGAATGGAGTCCATGTAGGCCGTCGCGATGCCGGTCACGAGGTTCGTCGCACCCGGGCCGGAGGTCGCCAGGCAGACGCCGACCTTTCCCGTCGAGCGCGCATAGCCGTCCGCCGCATGGGAAGCGCCCTGCTCGTGGGAGGTCAGGATATGCGTAATCTCATCACTGTGCTTGTACAGCTCATCATAAACATTTAAGATGGTACCGCCCGGATAGCCGAAGACCGTATCCACCCCCTGCTCCTTTAAACACTCAATCACAATCTGGGAACCATTTAACTTCATCCGTATCTTTCCTTCCTGTATATCTATTTCTCCAAAATTTTATAATACAACGATCTCTATTTCCACTGTCATCCGGACACATTCGATCCTCAATGAACGCTTAAAAAGCACTTCATTTTCTAACCCGGACGAACCAGAATCGACATCACACTATAATGTCAAAGCACAGCCATTGCATTTCAATTCGCATAACATTTTCCGGCATCCTGGCAAGCACTTTTTCCCGTTCTCATTTTATGATTCAGACCAAAAATGACAGGAGCCAGAGAAATCTCAGGCATTCCCCGGTACCTCGAGCACTGCGCCGCGGCTCGCGCTCGTCACCAGAGCCGCATACCGCTTCAGATAGCCGGTATTGACCTTCGGCTCTCTCGGCTGCCATGTCTCTTTGCGCTTCGCCAGCTCTTCCTCGCTGACCGCAAGCGTCAATGTACACTCGGGAATATTGACCTTAATGAGATCACCCTCTTCTACTAAAGCAATCGGCCCGCCGACGGCCGCCTCCGGGCAGACATGTCCAATCGATGCGCCCCGGGAAGCACCGCTGAAACGTCCATCCGTGATCAATGCTACCGTAGAGCCGAGACCCATTCCCGCGATGGCAGAGGTCGGATTCAGCATTTCCCGCATACCCGGACCGCCCTTCGGCCCCTCATAGCGGATGACCACCACATCGCCCGGATTGATTTTTCCGCCAAGGATGTCTGCGATCGCGTCCTCCTCACAGTCAAAGACACGCGCCGGTCCTTCATGCACCATCATTTCCGGCGCAACCGCAGAACGCTTCACCACGCTGCCCTCCGGAGCCAGGTTGCCCTTCAGAACTGCCAGTCCGCCAGTCTCACTGTACGGATTCTCCACCGGACGAATGACCTCCGGATCCAGGTTCGGACAATTCTTGATATTTTCACCGACCGTCTTACCGGTCACCGTCATGCAGTCCAGATTCAGCAGATTCTTCTTCGTCAGCTCGTTCATCACCGCATAGACGCCGCCCGCCTCGTTCAGATCTTCGATGTAGGTCGGACCGGCCGGCGCCAGGTGGCAGATGTTCGGCGTGCGCGCGCTGATTGCGTTGGCGATATCCACATCGAGCTCCACGCCTGCCTCATGCGCGATCGCCGGAAGGTGCAGCATGCTGTTCGTCGAACAGCCGAGCGCCATATCTACGGTCAGCGCATTCATAAACGCCTTCTCCGTCATGATATCGCGCGGACGGATATTCTTTTTCAAAAGCTCCATGACCTGCATACCGGCCATTTTTGCAAGAATAATGCGGTCCGAATACACAGCCGGAATCGTTCCGTTTCCTTTCAGGCCCATGCCCAGCACCTCGGTCAGGCAGTTCATACTGTTCGCGGTATACATACCGGAGCAGGAACCGCAGGTCGGACAAACATTCTGCTCAAACTCGGAGAGCTCCTCGTCCGTCATCTTCCCCGCCGCGTGCTCGCCAACCGCCTCAAACATACTCGAAAGGCTGCGCTTTCTTCCCCTGTGGTGACCCGCCAGCATCGGCCCGCCGCTGACAAAAATCGTCGGGACGTTGATCCGCGCCGCCGCCATCAGAAGGCCCGGCACATTCTTGTCGCAATTCGGAATCATGACCAGCGCGTCAAACTGGTGCGCCATGGCCATGCACTCGGTCGAATCCGCAATCAGGTCTCGTGTGACCAGAGAATATTTCATGCCAACATGCCCCATCGCGATGCCGTCGCAGACCGCGATCGCCGGAAACTCCCTCGGCACGCCGCCTGCCAGCGAAACGCCAAGCTTCACCGCCTCGGTAATCTTATCCAGGTTCATATGCCCCGGAACTACTTCATTATACGAATTTACAATGCCAATAAGCGGCTTCTTCATCTCCTCCTCCGACAGTCCCAACGCGTGGAACAGGGAGCGGTGCGGCGCCTGCTGTACGCCCTTTTTTACCGCGTCACTTCTCATATCCGCAAATCTCCTCTCTTTCCTTCTTATCGCTTTATCGCTACAGTTATAGTTGCTCTAAATAGTTGCATCTGCTGCCTTTTCGTGACTCTAATTCTCAGTCCTGTCCCCGATTCTGTTTCGGATAACAGATAAAATAACTCTGGAACACCTGTCCCAAATAATTGCATAAATAGCCACAAAGATCAGCTGCATCCAGATTTTGTTCATTGACCACCGGTTCTCGAATAAATCAAGCAGTAAAGCCATCACGAGAAGGAAAATAATATCCACAACCAATTTTATCTTCCTGAGTTTCTTCTCCGACTTATCCGTATTCTCCTTATTTTTCATAACTCCTCATGTTCCCCTTTGCCTGTTCAACCTTTACGCGTCATATACGCTCCACGATCAGATCGCCCATCTTCTCCGTGCCGACCTTCGTGCAGCCTTCGCTCATGATATCCACAGTGCGGTACCCCTCGCTCAACACCTGCTTCACCGCGTTCTCAATCGCGTTCGCCGCCTCATCCTCATCCAGCGAATAGCGGAGCAGCATCGCCGCGGAGAGCACCGTCGCGATCGGATTCGCGATCCCCTGCCCCGCGATATCCGGTGCGGAACCGTGGCTGGGCTCATAGAGACCGAAGCTGGTCTCATTCAGAGAAGCGGAGGAAAGCATCCCGATCGAGCCGGTCACCATGCTCGCCTCGTCGGAGAGAATATCCCCAAACATATTCTCCGTAAGGATCACATCAAACTGCGCCGGATCCTTTACAATCTGCATCGCGCAATTGTCCACCAGCATATGGGAAAGCGCGACGTCCGGATAGTCCTTCGCTACCTCCTCCACCACAGTTCTCCAGAGTCTGGAGGAATCCAGCACATTCGCCTTGTCCACGCTGCACACCTGTTTCCGGCGCTTGCGGGCGATCTCAAATGCCTTCACTGCAATCCTGCGAATCTCATTTTCATTGTACACGAGTGTATCCGTCGCAGTCCGAAGTCCGTCCACGACCTCCGTGTGCCGTTCGCCAAAATACAGGCCGCCGGTCAGCTCCCGCACAATCACCATGTCAAATCCGTCGCCAATCACCTCATCCGAGAGCGGGCATGCCGCTTTCAGCTCATCGTACAGATAGGCCGGGCGAAGATTCGCGAACAGGTTCAGCGCCTTGCGGATCCCCAGAAGCCCCGCCTCCGGGCGAAGATTCGGAGGCAGCTGATACCACGGGGAGGTCTTCGCATCCCCGCCGATGGAACCCATCAGAACTGCGTCGCTCTCCTTCGCAAGCTTAATCGTCTCATCCGTCAGAGGTACGCCATACGCATCAATCGACGCACCGCCCATCAGCAGGGCTGTATATTCCAGCTCAAATCCATATTTCACAGCCGCCGCGTCCAGTACGCACCGTGCCTGCCTTACAATCTCCGGGCCGATCCCGTCGCCCGGAATGACCGCTATTTTGTAGCTCATAGTATCCTGTCCTCCTTATCCGCCGTGTGCATAAAAACGCTATGCAGCCAAACTGACGCATAGCGTTACTTACTCGGTATCGTTATACCGTCCTCTATCAATCACCGGATCCAGCCGTATTTTCTTTCAGAGAGCTCACTCCTGATCCTCGAACGACATCTTCCGGCATTTTCAGTTTCCGCAATGACAGACCTTTCATCGGGATTCCGCGGTTCTTTTATTCCTCCCCGGCCTTTTCAACCTCGGCGATGGCAGACTTCTTCATCGGGATCCTGCAGTTTTTGTTGCTTCCGAACTCGACAATGCAGTCCTCATCCGTAATATCAATCACCACGCCATAGAATCCGCTCGTCGTAACAACGGTATCCCCGACCTCTACAGAATTGATCAGATTCTGCATCCGCTTCTGCTCTTTTCTCTGCGGGCGCACCGCAAAAAAATACATCGCCACACCGATGACCACGATGTAGATGACAAGTACCATCATACTGCTTCCAGTAGAGGAGCTTGAGTCCGTTAATAAATTCAGCATAATATGTGCCTCCTGCGTTTAATTAATGATAGCTTTTTAATGACTGCTTACAATAATACACAATCCATCCCTGCGAATCAAGTGTTTTTTTCTGATTTTACGCATCCTTTGCCCTTTTATCGGCTAATTTCTCCTTTTGGGAGGAAAAAAAGATGTGTCACGCCAGCAGCCTACGCACCGCTTCTGCGTCAAACACCACCGCTGCGGCGTGGTCCACCTCAATCTGATAAAGCGCGTTCGCAGCGATATGCTCCGCAGCCTGCTCCAGATCGCGGATACCGGTCGTGTCCGCATATTTTTCCACCACCGCGCAGACCGCCTCCGGCGGCACCACACACTCCTCCCCGCGAATGCCCATGCGCCTGAGCACCTTCGGCAAGGCGAATTGTGAAAAAATAATTTCCTTTTCTTCCGGGCTGTAATCCGGCAGTTCGATCACGGCAAACCGCGACATCAGCGGCGCGCTGATCTGACTCTTGTCATTCGCCGTCGCAATCGGATAAACGCCGCCGGTCGGCACCATACACTCCATGTAATTGTCTGTAAATCCAAGATTGTCCAGCAGGGTCAAAAGTACATCCGCCGGATTGCCATTGCCCTTTCCCGCAGCTGCCTTGTCCAGCTCATTGATAATAAAGACCAGATTCGATTCCCCGGCAGCGGAAAATGCTTCCATAATAATGCCCGGTTTCGCGTTGGAATAAATGCGCGAGCTGCCCGTCAGCTGCTCCGGGTCGTGGATCGAGCTCATATCCAGCGTTGTCCACGGCATTTTCAGGATGCGAGCCACCGCGTAGGCGACCTGCGATTTTCCTGTCCCGGCCGGTCCGACCAGCAGCATCCCATAAGCCGGGAGCGTATGCGTCCGGTTAATCTGTATGATGGTCTCAATGATTCTCTGCTTGACCCGCTCCATGCCGTACAGCTCCTCATCCAGGATACGCCGCGCTTCCTGCGGGTCAATCGACTCAAAATAATTACTCTTCCAGCGGATGTTCAGCATGATGGACAGCGCCCTCTGCGCATGCCGCCGTTCCTCCGGCGTCACCTCATGCGAGCGGGCCACCGCCAGATTCCGGCGCGCCCACAGACGGATATTGTCCGGGAGCGTCCGCCCCGCACAGTTCAGAAAATCCGTAATGCTCTGCAGGCTGGTCAGCTTCATATCATCCCCGGCCTCCTCCTGCTCATCTTCCTCAAGCTCCGGCCCCGGCGCGTCGCTCGCAAGCAGTCGCTCAATCATAAACTGGAGAAACCCATCCTCCGCGGAAAGCTTCGTACCGCCCCCATAAGCAATCTCGCGGATACGGTAAACCGCATAGCCGTCTTCCCGGTTTTCCCCGGAAAGCCGCACCCGGATATGGCTCTCCCCGAGCCAGCGCAGCAGACTGACAAACCGGGCGTCAATTCGAAGAATATCCGCGCTCGCCGTGCCGCCCTCCTCATCAAACTCAAACGCCGTCCTCTGATCCGGATTCGAAAAAACACCATTGGAATGGTGTTTCCACTGCCTCAAATGGTTATCCAGAACCAGAATCGGCTTCCTGGCTGATGCTTCTGATTCATTCGAGCGAACGATCGTATACGTACAAATCGCCGCCATTTTCTTTTCCTGTCCGCTGGTGCTAAAATCAAATACGGGCATGACAGAGCTCCTTCCTCGGATGTGTAAATGCCTGCGTTTCCTACATTTATCATATGTTCATACTTGCGAACCAGGTATGGACGTAGGCCGCGCCTTGCGCGAAGCGCAACTTTAAATGCGCGGCTTTCATTGTATCACATGTCCGTACTCGCTCAGCGAGTATGGACGTAGGCCGCGCCAATCGCGAAGCGATTTTCTGATGCGCGGCTTCCATTGTATCACAATTTCCATCCGACCTGTTACCTGTTAGATTCATTTTTTACAATATTTTATGGAATTTTGTGAAATTCGTAACAAATCGCCGAATTTATTCTTTTTTAAGATTTGTTCAACACAAATCGAAAAATAAGTGTATAATCCTGAATAACTCTCGGCAAATCCTGACATATCAAAACAAGATTTCGTACGAGTGCTTTGTTTTATCATCCATTATATGATGCAAACAGCAAATAATGAAACCAGTGGCAAAAGAGGAGGATTTATGGAAACATTTAAAGCATTCCTGAAACGAAAAGACATCGAGATTTCCCTGAAACGCTACGGCATCGACGCGCTCGGCGCAATGGCGCAGGGACTGTTCTGCTCCCTGCTGATCGGCACAATCATCAACACCATCGGCACACAGTTCCAGATCGGTTTTCTGACACAGACGGTCGCTACCATCAGCGGCGCCGACTATACGGTCGGATCGCTGGCGACCGCCATGAGCGGACCGGCGATGGCCGTGGCGATCGGCTACGCGCTCCACTGCCCACCGCTCGTTCTGTTCTCGCTCATCACAGTCGGCTTCGCCGCCAACGCACTCGGCGGAGCAGGCGGTCCGCTCGCGGTACTTTTTATCGCGATCATCGCTTCCGAGATCGGCAAGGCAGTCTCCAAAGAGACAAGGATTGACATTCTCGTCACCCCGCTGGTCACCATCGGCGTCGGCATCGGCCTCTCCGCCTGGTGGGCGCCCGCGCTCGGTTCCGCGGCAATGAAGGTCGGAAACCTGATCATGTGGGCGACCAACCTGCAGCCATTCCTGATGGGCATTCTGGTATCCGTCGTCGTCGGCATCGCACTGACTCTGCCGATCTCCTCCGCAGCTATCTGCGCCGCGCTCGGTCTGACCGGGCTCGCGGGAGGCGCGGCCGTCGCGGGCTGCTGCGCGCAGATGGTCGGCTTTGCCGTCATGTCCTTCCCGGAAAATGGCTGGGGCGGCCTCGTCTCACAGGGCATCGGCACCTCCATGCTCCAGATGGGAAACATCGTCAAAAACCCGAAAATCTGGATCGCACCCATCCTGACCTCCGCCATCACCGGCCCGATCGCGACCTGCCTGTTCGGCATGGAGATGAACGGCACAGCCGTCTCCTCCGGCATGGGCACCTGCGGCTTCGTCGGACCGATCGGCGTCTACACCGGCTGGATGAACGACATCGCCGAAGGCACAAAAGCAGCCGTCACCGCAAACGACTGGATCGGGCTGCTTCTCATCTGCATTGTCTTACCCGCCGTCCTCTGCCCGCTCATCAATCTCGCGTGCAGAAAGCTCAGCTGGGTCAAAGATGGCGATATGACGCTGGAATAATGGTTATATTATATGATTGGAGCGACAGAAGGGTAAATTAGCTCTGCCCTTCCCACAAT
>JAJQDT010000015.1 GCA_021202075.1 Lachnospiraceae bacterium
AATAAAGACCGGATCTGTTCAGGCCAAGGAGCTCCGCCTGAGTCGAGACAGGAAGATCGACGGCGTCCATATCAACCAGCAGCCGACGTTCTGGAACCGAAAGCTCAGAGACCAGATTTTTTTTCAACCACTCATTTTGGGTGGTAAGCTTGCCGATCTGTGCGTAAAGTTCCTGAAGCTCTTCCTCGTGAGCCTTCTTCTCACGGCGCTCTTTCGCAGCATTATCCTGGAAAAGAGTGTACAGGTTGGACTCAGCATCACGTTTCCACTTAGAGAGCATGTTGGGATGTATATTGTTTGAAGAGGCGATTTCATTTATCGTCCGTTCTCCCCGTAATGCCTCAAGCACGAGCTGGGCTTTCTCCTCCGGTGTGTGTTGTTTCCTTGCCATAAGTTGGTCTCCTTTCATGGTTAAAATCATAAGGGAAATCCAACTTAGAATCAACGATTTTTTTGTCTGAATTTATGGGTTCATTATATGGAAGACTGCAATACGGTCATTTATGGGCATAACATGAGGGACGGAAGTATGTTTGCGAAGCTGAGAAAAATCCGTGATTCAGAGGTGATGTCCCTGTGCCCATACTTCTGGATTTATACGCCGGATGGGGACTTCCTTTACCGCATATTCTCCGTTCATAGTGTGGATGCGGTTGGCAATGCTTACACAATTTCTTTTGAGGACTATATAAACTATGCAGAATGGTTTGATGAAATGGCAGGCGAATCGGAAATCGATACCGAAATTACATCTTCAGATATCGAGCGTGTTGTGACACTGTCTACCTGCAATGGGAACAGCGCTACCCGCCTGGTGGTACAGGGTGTCCTCGTGTGGTATGACATTACAATGTAATAGCAACAACATATCAGAACCACCCCAAATATGGCTCAGGAATCCAGCATCTGGCACTATGAAAAGATGGACATGTGCCCGTATTCCGTCCATCTTTTCAGCGGATGTGGTGATTTTTTGCGGCTAATACTATATAAAAATTCTGTGTGATTCATACAAAAAGATACTGAACTAATAACATATAGCAGACTGTTCCGCCTGCAACAGATAATAGCATACTCCGTTTCCACAGATGTAGTGCGATGGTGAACGCAATAGCCAACAATTCAGGTATACCATGACTTGCCTGCAAGACAGATACATCTTTCAGGCAATAAATAACCAGCATTCCAAAGATAGCTGCCGGCAAAGCGTTTCCAAGATACTGTATGTATTTCGGCGTTGGCTTTTGGGAAGAAAAGATTATGAACGGAAGAAACCGCGTAATCATGGTTCCAAGCGCGCATAAAGATATCGTAATAATTTGTTCCGTTAAAGTCATTGCAGGTCACCTGCTTTCTCAATTTTTCCACGAAATATAGTCAAAAATATCACGATACAAGACATAGCAGGAATCATGAAATTTTCCGCGCCAAATATCAGGCGGCAGATAAGTGTACATAATATTCCGATCGAGGCACTGTAGTGCTGTGTTTCTTTCATCAGCTGTTCCAGAAGAATCACTACAAACATGGCAGTCATTACGAAGTCCAGCCCTGTCGTGTCAAAATTCAGGAAGGAACCCAGGATTCCGCCGGTGGTTGCAGCAGACACCCAATAAAACTGGTTGAGCAATGTAACAAAAAAAAGAAACCATCCCTCGTCCACATCTTTCGGTATTTCGGCGCTGCAGTTGATGGAAAAAGTTTCGTCACACATGCCAAAAATCAGATAATATTTTTTGAACCCCATTTCTTTATAGCGATCCAGCATGGCTATCCCGTAAAACAAATGCCTGGCCTGAATCACGAGCGCCATAATGAACGTTTGCAGCGGTGTAAAGGGTGCCAGCAACATGGTCACGGCCACGAATTCCAACGAACCGCCAAAAATCGTCAGGCTCATTATCATGGGATATACAAAACTGAAGCCGGAGACGTTCATATAAATACCATATGCCAGTCCTAAAAACCAAAAACCTGCTAATATAGGCAAGGTATGGGGGAATGCTGCTTTCAATGCTTTTCGCCGCATAGCGAAATCCTCCCTGTGTTTGTTTTTCATTCAATATCTCATATGTTCCGTTTTGTTTGTTCCTCCAAACATTAAGAACCGGGCGAAAAAGGTAAAGTGTCGCCATTCATGAACACATTTTTCGTATCATCAGGATCTCTTTTCGCATCGTCCCATCTCTGAAACGAATCGCGTCCGGGCGTTCTCCATACTGCACGAAGCCCATCTTCTCATACAGCCTTCGTCCCCGCTCGTTTCCCTCGATGTATTCCAGCTCGATCTGGCGCACCTGCCTGCGTTCCGCAATTCGGAACATCTCTCCAAACATTGCCGTGCCAATCCCAAGCCCCCAGTACTTTTGAAGAATGCCAACCATCACCTCTGCCCGATGCTTCGTTTTAATTTTGTTATTAAACACAATCTGACAGTTTCCCGCGATTTCACCGTCGATCTCGCAGACAATCATGAGCTGGTTCTCAGATTGGTTGATGCCCTCCAGGTATGCGGCCTCCTGCATAGGCGTTTCCGTACACTCCTCCGGATAACGGATGACAAACTCTGTTTCCCTGGCACAGGTGCTTAAAAATTCCATCATAGCTTCCGCCTCGGAATCTGTAATAAGCGGAGTACGGAAAAGTGCTGATTGTCCGTTTTTCAGGCATACTATTTTTGACTCGTAATTCATGATATCCCTTTCCCTGTTACGGTTCCAGTATTCTCTTCACTTCATCCAGAAATTCCTGCCGTTCCTGGGGTGTGCTTGCGTCAATGGCTCCCAGATTTCTCCATACCGCGTTCTGAAAGCCCACGATCCGAAATGTGGCGCTGATCATGGCATTATGGATGGGGTCTCCGAACGTATCCACAAGCACATCTGTCGGTGTGGAAGAGGTGGTAAAAATATAAGTCTGTGAAATATCACGAATCGGAGAAAGAACGGCAGCGCCTGTTGTATAAGCGGAACCTTCCAGCATCACCTTATCCAGAAATCCCCGCATGATTGCAGGCATGTCATACCACCAGATGGGGAAAATAAAGATAATTCTGTCCGTATCATCCAGAATCCGATTGTATTTTTCCACCAGCGGATCTAAAGACTTTCCTCTGGCGTATACTTCCAGTTCTGCCTTTGACATCACCGGATTAAATTCATCCGCATACAGATCAATCAGTTCATAATCCCCCGCTGCTTTTTCTGCTACCTTTAGCACTGCATTGTTAAAACTGCTATCCCAGGGGTGGGCATATATAATCGTTGTTTTCATCGCATAACCTCCATCTATCTATCTTTTCTTTTTATCCTGTTTTCAGAAGACGGAGTCACTATTACTCCGAATTCCGATCATCCTGTCTTTTCAATTTATCGATAAGCTAAGAGTTGCCATTTAAGGAAGTTTCTTTTCCAAACAGACCAATTCAACATTCGGAATCCCATTAAATACGCAATAAACAACTCCTGGTTCAGAATAGCCCAATTTGTTATAGAATTTCCTTGCGAAAATGTTTTTTGACTGTGTATCCATTCTTAAATAAGAACAGCCGTGCTTTCGTGCATAGTTTTCATAAAATTCTACAAAAGCTTTTCCATAACCATTTCCTTTTATTTTAGGACTAACGGTCAGTGTATGAAGTACCATTATATTTTCATCTGGGACTTGATTTTCCCACTTGCAATCTGCGTATTCTGGCACTTGCAGCTGATTGATAATAGCCGAAGCAACAATATTACCAGATACTTCCTCCACAAACAGGTCTCTTCTTTTCAAAGCGTCAAGAGCAGTATTTCTAACAGGATATACATTTCGTAACCAGCCGATTTGCATATTTCCATTTTCTTCTTCGTCATGGATGAGATTATATATATCTTCTACAGCATCAATATCTTCTGGTTGAGCTAATCTAATCATTTTATCCTCCGCAATTTTTCTGCAAAACCTGCTTTTGATTCAACAATAAAGAATATTACTAATATGCATTTACAAACGCTTCAAAAATTTTTCTGCTGTTTTGATTGACATGAAAATC
>JAJQDT010000135.1 GCA_021202075.1 Lachnospiraceae bacterium
ACTATTGAGGGATGGGGCTTTTGTTTATTGTCATTTGATTTTTCGATTGGATTTAGAAAGTATCATTTTTATGCTCTTGTCCCCAGTAACAAAAAACGTCCAGAACTGGTTCCAGTGTTCTTCCCCTTGGAGAAAGACTGTATTCAACCCTTGGAGGTATTTCCCCATAATCTTTGCGGATGATTAAGCCGTCATCTTCTAATTCTTTTAAGGCTTTTGTCAGAGAACGGTATGTTGCAGTTTCCATTTTTCTCAGCAATTCGTTATAACGGGTTGTCCCATCAAGTTGCAGACAATACAAGATAGGGAGTTTGTATTTCCCTTGTATCAGGGATTTCGTATAGTAAAACCCTGTGTTTTTTATTCCGTTAGCAGCAAAAACTCTTTTTTCTTCCTCCAAATTGGTGTTCATAAACGCCCTCCATCACTATATTAAAGTATAGTACATACACTAAAATATCGTACTTGTTATAGAGACATCTTTATGATACAATTTTACTTGTAGAAAGTCAAGGCGTTTGGGAGGAATGCAGAATGAAAATTGTCGTAATAACGGGAAGTCCCCACCGAGATGGTACTTCCGCTTTAATGGCAAAAGAATTTATAGAAGGCGCAAATATAGCAGAACACGATGTTTACAGATTTGATGCCGCTTTCAAAAAAGTACATCCCTGCATTGGGTGCGACAAATGTGAATGCGGGAAAAATCCCTGCGTGTTTCAAGATGATATGAACGAGCTTTACAGTAAGCTCAAGAAAGCAGATGTTGTAGTCTATGTCTCGCCGCTCTATTATCACAACATTTCTGCGCAACTAAAGACCGTAATTGACAGGTATCATGGCATTGACAATCTTATCCGTGGAACAGGCAAGAAAGTATTTACAATCATTACAGCGGCATACCCCGAAGATTGGGTGTTTGAGGGAGTAAAAGCTACCATAAAAACAACAACCCGATATTTGGGATGGAAAGACTGCGGTGGAATATTTGCATATGGGTGTTATCAGAAAGCAGATATTCAGAGGACAGATTACCCTCGTCAGGCGTTTGAATTGGGGAAAAATCTGGAGAGGATGGTGGCTTGTCAATGAAGATCGCAGTGATATGGTCAAGCCCAAACACGGACGGCTTGACAGCGGCAGCAAAAAATAAATTTATGGCTGGTCTGCAATATACAGGTGCAGAGATTGATGAAATCCATCTGAATAAATTACAGATTGAGCATTGTAAGGCTTGCGGAAATGGTTGGGGAAGCTGCGCCCAAAAAGGGCAATGCTGGATAAAAGACGATTTTGAGGTTACATATCAAAAGTTAGTGGATGTGGACGGCATTGTACTTATATCTGCCGTATATTGGCACGATATTACGGAGTGTATGAAGGCGTTTCTTGACAGGCTCCGCAGATGTGAAACCGCACACAACCATTTCCTGTCGGGAAAAAGATGCTTTTTAGTTGCTTGTGCAGGGGGTACAGGGTTAGGCGCTATAGAGTGTCTGCACAATATGGAAGAAACGTTGAGACACATGGGTATGCGAGCGTATGACCGTATCCCGGTGATCCGCTATAACAAAGAATACATACTCCCTGCGTTGGAAACCGCTGGAGAAGTTTACGCCAAACGGATTGTAAGCGGATTTGATATGCAGTATTGATGGAGGAATCAAAAATGAGTGAGTTATTAGAACAGATGAAACAAAGAAGAAGCATCCGTAAATACAAGCCGGATATGGTACCCCAGGAAATTCTTGACCAGATTATTGAAGTGGGACTTTACGCTGCGAATGGTATGGGGCATCAGAATACGATTATCATTCAGGTCACAAGCAAAAAAGTAAGAGATGAAATCTCGAAAATGAATTGCGAAATCGGCGGATGGAAGGAAGGGTTTGACCCGTTTTACGGCGCTCCTGTAATGCTGATTGTGCTGGCGAAAAAAGATTGGGTAAATCGTGTATATGATGGCAGCCTTGTCATGGGGAATCTGATGCTTGCTGCGCACGAACTGGGGATTGGAAGCTGCTGGATACATAGAGCGAAAGAAGAATTTGAAACAGAATGGGGAAAAAACTTTTTGAAATCGCTGGGGATTGAAGATGAATACGAGGGTATTGGACATTGTGCTCTTGGATACATTGATGGGAATTACCCCAAAACGCCCGCTAGAAAAGAAAACAGGGTTTATTATGTCAAGGAGGATTGAGTTATGCTGCACAAAGTGAAATTGACAGTCATCGACAAAAAATTGTTCCCGGAACTTCAAACGCAATATTGTGCCGATCCCAATTCAGGCGCCTGCGCCTGCTACAATGTGGGAGATGAATTTATCTTTGAGCGTTATGGAACCGCTGATGATTTTTGGCATATGGGCCTTAATACCCTAAAGCAGACAGCAATGACAGCGAACGGGATTGCGGGTGGAACAACCTTCCCGCACTGTTCGGAAGCATGGGACGCAATCTCTCGTTATATTTACACAGGATTACAGGGCGGTTCCATTATGCGCGGTTGGATGAATGACGAAAGGGTTATGATTGCCTGTTGTTCGGACGGAACAAGACCTGTCATTTTCAAAATAGAGAGAATGGATTATAAAGCTGTTTACCTTACAAATATTGAATCCAAAGACGATCAGGAAATGATTAGAAAGGCGTTTATGAATCTGGAAGATGTGAGCGAAGTCTCTTTTCAAGACGAATATGTAGAGGTATATCTGAAAGACGATGTGCAAGATGAAGTCCTAAAAGATATTGCAGAAGGCTGCGGGGAATATTGCGTTCTAAAAATTGATTCATAATACAGGTGGCGGTGCCATAGACCTTATCCCAAAACCAAAACTGAATATTAGCCAATAACAGTGATACTGAGCAGGAAATCGAAAGTGGTTTCCTGCTTTTTTTCACTACCAACCACTACAAAACCTCTTTTCACAATGAAAAGGGGTTATTTTGGTGCCTAATTTTGAATTCACCACTTGACATTGTGGCAAAGAACTGATGAGCCGGGATGAGCTTGCCGTCATGGACGGGAATAAGTGCATCCTGCAGCTGCGTGGTGTCCGTCCGTTCCTCAGTGATAAGTTCGACATCACAAAGCATAAGCGTTACCGGGAACTGGCCGATTATGACAAGCGGAATGAATTTGACGTGGAAGCCTATATGAAGCATGAGCTTCGGCTGGCCGTCGATGAAGCATTTGACTTTTATGAGATTGAACTGACAGAGGATGATCTGTCGGAGGAATGAAGGGAGGAATCATCATGGGATATACGGGAAATTCGGAGCTGAACGAGTATGTCAGAATCTATGAGGAGCTGTACCGCTCCATCCTGATCGGGAAGGCGTTTCTGATGTGGCAGGACGAGCACGGCAGTTTTGAATTGTCTGATGAGGACATTGTCGAGGTCGCACTGCAGGTGGATCGGGAAATGGAAGAAAAGCACATGGAGATTCACACCGCCGCCCTGTGCGCATGGGCAAGCTGCCGCTATCAGGAAGAGCATGGCGATGAGGAATATGATTTTGAGGAGGAAGAGGAGGAGTATCTGTCAGATGAAGAATAAGCACTGGTTGCCTCCCATACGGGCAGCTCCCGCAGGGTGAGACACTTTAGCCTTATGCACAGGCAGACAAAATCTGGAGGAAAGGAGAAAGCCAAAATAATAAATGGGCGGACCGTCATGGAAACATGGCGGTTTTCTTATGTCTGTGCAGACAGATATTCTGTGATTTATATTTTGGTTATGTGACGTATGGACTTTTTTAACTCAGCAGTCGGCGTGTTGGAAACGCTTGTTATCGCATTGGGCGCGGGTCTCGGTGTTTGGGGCGTAGTCAACCTGATGGAAGGTTATGGCAACGACAATCCGGGCGCGAAGAGCCAGGGAATGAAGCACTTGATACCATCTTAGTTGGAACAATTTCTACCTGTGCGGATGAAATCCTGATTTAGGCACATAGTTTTCCATCCTCAA
>JAJQDT010000030.1:0-3312 GCA_021202075.1 Lachnospiraceae bacterium
TGCATTTCTGGTGGCCTCCGCCACTACTATTCCTACAGTAAATTTACGCCGTCGAACGTGTAAAAATACTTGACTTTTATGCTGACTTAAATTACAATGACAATAATCCTTATAAATACGCATTTGCAAAGACTATTTACAGATGCGTTTGGCAACTAAATAACGAAAACCGATGATGTGAGAGTCAAACAGGAGATGCGCTCACAGAGAGTGGGTGGTGCTGGGATACCCACAGTAAGCAGCCTGCAAATGGGTCACAGAGGGCGAAGTGAACGCCGCGTCCGGAGGATGGGATGTTGCTGCCCGGGATGAGAAAATCAGAGCCTGATTTTTGGCATCCTGGATCAGACAGCCGGAAACAGTCTCCCGTGAGGCATGGTCAGTAGCGGAGACGCACGTCAGCGTTAAAGACGGGAAATGTGTCAGCATTTCACTGAGGGGTTGTCTATGACAGCAAGTAAGGTGGTACCGCAGAATCTATCTGTCCTTATGTTACATAAGGGCAGTTTTTTTATGCACACGGCCGCGTAAGGAATTATTCCGGCTAAAGCCGGACGCGGCCGGCGCGAGCGGATAGGGTGAGAGGACTCCCCCTATCCGATTATACAGGCGCGAGCGGAATTTAGCAGCTTCGCCCGCCGCATGGCATCCTCTTCTATGTTTAAGATCGATTTCACCGGACGCGTTTTTCCTCTTTTTTTATGAAACAGAAACGGGAAACCGGTGTAACGATAAAGACACAGGTATCTGCTTTAGCGGACTGTGTTCTGATTTGCGATGCGAATCGGATGAACAACATTACAGGCTTATGTGAAAGGAGAACAAAAATGAAAAAGAAATTAGTGGTATGTGTACTCGCAGCAGCAATGGCGACAATGGCTGTATCTGGCACAGCGATGGCGGAGGAGTATAAGGTAGGCGTTCTGAAGCTGATGGATCACGCTTCTCTGGATCAGATTGAGGACGCGATCCTGGCAGAGCTGGACGCGCTTTCTGAGGAAGGCGAGGATACGTATGTTTATGAGGGATATGTTTACAGCGGCAACGCGGATTCCTCGACGATGATGCAGCAGGCTTCCCAGCTGATCAACGATGATGAAGTAGATGTCGTCATTCCGATTGCGACGATGCCGGTGAGCATTCTCATGGAGGAAGTAGAGGACTCCGGAAAATCGACGCCGATCGTGTTCGCAGCAGTTTCGGATCCGGTAGGCTCCGGCGTGGTAGATTCTATGGAAGAGCCGGGCGCGAATGTGACAGGAACGAGTGACGCCCTGAATACCGAAGCGATTCTGGATCTGATGTTTATCGCGAATCCGGATCTGGATAAGGTTGGGCTGCTGTACAGCCTGTCCGAGGATTCCTCCACTCAGCCAATCGCGGATGCAAAGGCATATCTGGATGAGAAGGGCATTGAATATGTAGAGGCAACCGGTACCAGCACCTCTGAGATTCAGCAGGCGGTGGAGTCTCTGGCGGCAGACGGCGTGCAGGCGATCTTTACACCGACCGACAACACGGTTATGGCGGCAGAGCTCTCCATCTATGAGACTCTGATTGAAAACGGCATTGCGCATTACACCGGCGCAGATTCCTTCGCGGCGAACGGCGCGTTCGTAGGATTCGGCGTTGACTATGAGCTGCTTGGAAAAGAGACTGCGGACCTCGCAGTGGAAATTCTGCAGGGCGCAGATCCGGCCACGACATCGGTCGTGACGTTTGACAATGGTATTGTTACAGTCAATACAGAGACCGCGGAAGCGCTCGGCATCGACTACAGCGGATTTGAAGAAGTGGCTACACAGATTGTAGAAGTAGTGACATCTGAGAGCATGGAGTAATCATTGGGCTGCGGCATATTTCCTGCCGGAGATATCAGGGCTCACGTCCCCGGAATGCAAATTTGATCAAGGGCGCAGGCTATGTTCCGATTTTCGGAGAAAATCGAAAACGGGGCTGTACCATTGCGCGAAAGTGTAATTTCCGGGGCGAGGCTTTCCTGATTCCGGTTTCCGCGGAAGTTCTTTGCGGGAACCAAAGAGTGACAGGACATACGCAGCATATAAGAGCAGCTCGTCCGGACTTTGCCTGCGGGCAGTCCGGGCGGGCTTCTCTTAGAACGGATGGAAACGCAGATACGTTCCGTAGTATCATTTCAATTTGCCGATTGAATCCTTTGGCCTTGTAAGAATAAGAATGTGGTCGCAATTCCATTCGTTATCGATGACGGGCAGGTAGTTCACGGTGAAGAGAAAACGATTGTCACAAGGATTCCTGTATTCAATGTAAGTTGTCTTACGCAATCAAACGCAGTTGCAGAAAGGATTCAGAGGTTTTATGGGTTCAATCATTTCACTCTCGGTGGTGACAAACGCTCTGGAATTGGGCGTTATTTATGGCCTGATTGCTTTGGCTTTGTTCCTGAGCTATTCTATTTTAAATATTGCGGATCTCTCGACGGACGGCTGCTTTACCCTGGGCTGTGCGGTTGGTGCGCAGGTAGCGATTATGGGGCATCCGATTCTGGCGCTGTTTGCGGCGATGGGAGCGGGCGTCTGCTCCGGCTTTGTCATGGCGTCGCTGCAGACCAGACTGGGAGTAGAGCCCATTCTTTCCGGAATTATTGTAAATACCGGGCTTTACACGATTAACCTGGCGGTGATGGGTTTCTCCTCGAATCTGTCGATTTTCAAAAAAGATACCATTTACAGCCTGTGTAAGGACATTTTCGGAGCGACCTGGTATAAGCTGATTCTTTCCGCAATTATCGTGCTGATTGTCTGTCTGGTTCTTGCGTGGTTTCTGGGAACGAGGCTTGGACTTTCTATCCGGGCGACGGGCGATAATGAAGATATGGTTCGCGCGTCCAGCATTAACCCCGGATTCACAGTCACGGTGGGGCTGTGCATCTCCGGCTCCATGACGGCGCTTTCCGGCTGTCTGATCGGACAGTACCAGAAATCCTGTGACATCAACATGGGCACAGGTATGGTGACCATCGCACTTGCAAGCCTGATTATCGGCGAGACGCTCCTTGGCAAGCGCTCCATTCCGCGCCGCATCGTCGGTGTGATTGTCGGCAGCTGTGTCTATCGTTTTGTGATTGCCGTGGCGCTGCGCCTGCACGTTCCGGCCGAGGCGATGAAGCTGGTGTCCGCGGTTATTGTAGCGGTGGCGATTGCTGCTCCATACATCAAAAACCGTGTTGCGCTGCAAAAGCAGAAGATGGCGAACGCATCCTCTGCCCGGGGAGGTGACGGGGCATGTTAAAAAGTATGTACAAAATAGCAAAACGAAATGGCAGGCGGATTT
>JAJQDT010000030.1:3412-59297 GCA_021202075.1 Lachnospiraceae bacterium
AAATAGCAAAACGAAATGGCAGGCGGATTTATATG
Source organism: Lachnospiraceae bacterium (assembly GCA_021202075.1). GTDB lineage: Bacteria > Bacillota > Clostridia > Lachnospirales > Lachnospiraceae > Choladousia. The sequence goes on from JAJQDT010000030.1 coordinate 3,448, forward strand.
CTCCCAGGCAGGGGAGGTGACCGGACATGCTGAAAATCACAAATGTAAAAAAGGTCTTCAATCCCGGCACAGTCAATGAAAAGGTGGCGCTCGCCGGTGTGAGCCTGACGGTCAGCGACGGCGATTTTGCGACGATTATTGGCAGCAACGGCGCCGGAAAATCAACGCTGTTTAACTGCATTGGCGGCAGCTTTTTCCCGGATGAGGGGCACGTGTATCTGGATGAGCGCGATATCACCTATGTGCCGGAATACAAGCGTGCCGTGGACATCGGCCGTCTGTTTCAGGATCCGATGAAGGGCACCGCGCCGCATATGACGATTGAGGAGAATCTGGCGCTGGCCTACCTGCGTGTGGCAAAGAAAAAAGCGGTATTTTCCAGAATCAGCTCCGCCGAGCGCAAGATGTTCCGCGAGCGGCTGGCGTTGCTGGATATGGGTCTGGAAGACCGGATGAAGCAGCCGGTCGGCCTGCTCTCCGGTGGGCAGCGGCAGGCGCTGACGCTTCTGATGGCGACGCTGGTTCCCCCGAAAATCCTGCTGCTTGATGAGCACACAGCCGCTCTCGACCCTGCCACAGCGGACAAGGTCATTGCGCTCACAAAGCGCATCGTAGAGGAAAATCACCTTGCGTGCCTGATGATTACGCATAATATGCATTCAGCCCTGGAAATGGGGAACCGTACACTGATGATGGATTCTGGACGTATCGTCTTGGATATCAGCGGGGAGGAGCGCGATGGCCTGACGGTAGACGGTCTGCTCGAAAAATTCCGTAGCGGCGCAGGCAAAGAGCTTGACAACGACCGGATTCTTTTCTCGAAGGTGGAGTGATTGCTCTGGCGCGGGCATACCCACATCAAATGCTCCAGTGAGTCCGAAGTTCAGGAAGATTAAATAACTTATAAGATAAGCAAAAAAGACGACCCGACATCCGTCAGGCCGTCTTTTTACCAGGAAACTTTGTTCCTGTAATTTTGAAGCTTTTTGCTCACACATTCTCATTTCTTACGCCAGCGCTGCCTTCCAGAACGGATGGCTCTGTGCGCTGTTTTCGGAATAAAGCTCTGTGCGTGCCGTATACTGATCCGCGAGATTTGCAAAATCGCCGTGACAACCTTCATAAAAGTTTGTGAGGGCACGCGATTCCATTACAGACAGTACAGCTGCATCCCGATTTCTCTGAACGAGTTCGTTCCATTTTGACATAATTCTCATAATCTTAGTCCTCACTTTCTGAGTGATTTCCCATCACTCGCCGCCTATTATATGGCAGATTCTTCCTGTGAAAAAGGGCGGTTATTGACCAGATTTAAGGCGATATTGACATATGATACGCATATAAGATTGATATTGGACTGGATCAGATTGCACAGAAAGAGGATGTCATTTCACGGCAGCTCCGGAAGAATGTGGCCGCAGGGAATGGAAGAGTGGCCGGTTCTGCAGGATGATAGCCGGGGCGACGAGTCGGCGGCTGATGAACGCAATTGTAGTGGCAACCGTCTGAATTTGGCATTCTATCAGGGAAAAGAATGTCCCCGCCGGCTGGCTGTTTTCGAACCGCGGGGTACGTCGGTTGACGACAACGCAGCATAGAAAGATTTAGACAAGTCAGATGTAAAGATTAATTCTTAACAGGTCCTTAGCCCTGCTTCCAATTAAAATAAGAAAAAACACGAAAATATTGAAAAAACAGGGAAATTCCTTGACAAACGATTTATTACATTATATAAATAGTTGCGGGAAACATCTGGAGGTACAGATGACCACTAAGATACAGAAAAATACAGTATTTTATCAGGAGGAATTGCAATGAATAAGACAGAATTAATCGCGGCGATCGCGGAGAAGACAGAATTATCCAGAAAGGATTCTGAGAAAGCTCTGAAGGCGTTCACGGACGTAGTGGCAGAGCAGCTGAAGAACGGTGAGAAGATTCAGCTTGTAGGCTTTGGTACATTTGAAGTGGCGACCCGTCCGGAGAGAGAGGGAAGAAATCCGCAGACTGGCGAGACCATGACCATCGCCGCGTCGAAGACGCCGAAGTTCAAAGCCGGAAAGGCTCTGAAGGATATCGTGAACGAGTAATCCCATGCGTCTGGATAAATATCTGAAGGTATCAAGGCTGATCAAGCGCAGGACAGTGGCGAATGAGGCCTGCGATGCAGGGCGCGTGCTCGTCAACGGCAAGGCGGCCAAGGCTTCCGTGGCGGTGAAGCCGGGCGATGAGATTGAGATCGAGTTCGGCAGCCGGACGGTCAAGGTAGAGGTGCTCTCCGTGCAGGAGACGGTCAAAAAGGAGTCTGCCGCTGAGATGTATCGCTATATCTGATAAGACGAGGAATAAAAGTTTCATTTAAATGGATAAAACCCCGGACAGGAGACGGCTGCGTTCCTGCCCGGGGTTTTTGTGATCCGGAGCGGTATGGGTGGGTGTCGGACTTTTTGCGATCTGGAACGGTATGGGTGAGTGTCGGACTTTTTGCGATCTGAGCTGCATAATGTGCGGCGGGGAATTTGCTGTTCTGATGGTATAATGTGCGGCGGGATATTTGCGATCTGAGAGAGATAGTGTGGAGGCGATTTTGTTGGCGGTGGGAGCGCAGGCATAGATTTGCGTTCGCCTTCATATATTGAAAGCAAGGCGATTGCATCCGGGGTGCGGGATGGAAGAAAACAGAAATGCAAAGCCCCACAGTATTTCGTGGAGAGACCGGGCGGAGGGCAGTGTGACCGGCGTGACCGATGTCCTTTCGTTTGATGAATCGATGGTGGTTCTTCAGACGGAGCAGGGAACGCTGACGGTGAAAGGGAAAGACCTTCACATCGGGCGGCTGGATCTCGCCCAGGGCGAGGTGAAGATGCGAGGCAGCGTGGATGGCATTTTGTATTCCGGCAGTAATCCCGCCAAAAAAGGAAGCCTGATGAAAAGGATGTTCCGATGAGCAGCGTGATACGGCAGGAAACTGCCGTATTTCTGATTTTTATCCTGCACGGCGCGACGCTGACCCTTCTGTATGACGTTCTGCGCGCATTGCGCCGGTGCTTTCGGCATAGCCTGGTGATTCTCTCAATCGAAGACTTTTTGTTCTGGCTGCTGGCGGGGTTCCTTACGTTTTATCTGGCTTTTCGGAAGAGCGATGGGATCATCCGCGGTTATGCGGCTGCCGGAATCCTGATCGGCTTTCTGCTTTATCATTTTATGTTTAGCCATCTGGTGGTGGAAGGGCTTTCGCGTCTGCTTGGGCTGGTCTTAAGGGCAGTCGCATTTGTGAGGGAAATTATTTGGACAGTGCTTCATTCCATGCTCCGCTATTTACGAATGGTGTTGTCCTTTACGCGGCACATTTTGCGGACTGTATTTCGCTTTATGCAGTGTATTTTACGAACAGCAGCCTGCTTTCTGAAGCATGGTTTGCGAATCTTGTGGAAACCCATGCGGCGGATTTTATCGATTCCTGTCAGAAAAACCTGCGAATTTTGCAAGAAAAAGAATTTTTTCAAAAAAACTTGCAGATTTCACAAGAAAAGAATTGAATTTACTCGAAAAAACGATTACAATAAAAAAAACTGTGCGGGGACAAAACAGTTACGAAAAAATCAAGGGGCGTAAATCGAAAAGGGGTAAATGAGAATGGCAGGTCGTAAAAAAAAGCCGAGCAACAGCAATCGCGTCGGCATGTATTCTATTGCGGTAATTGTAATGGTTCTGCTCGTCGGGCTGCTGGTACAGAGCCAGTCATTGCGGGCGAAAAATGCGGAGTATGCGACACAGATCGCGGATCTGGAGCAGGAGATTCAGGACGAGGAGGTTCGCGCGGAGGAGATTAAGGATCTTGCCGAGTATCTGAATTCGGATGAGTATGTCGAGAAGCTGGCCCGGGAGAAGCTGGGTCTGGTATATGAGGACGACGTGATTTACCGGGTGTCCGAGTAAGGATTCGCTGCAGGGGCTGTGTTTGGCGATGGCGCTCATTTTTGACTGACAGAGATGCCGGGGGCTGTGGAAACAGCCCTCATTTTTATGCACACGAGCCGCGTAAGGAATTTTCCAGCTTACGCTGGATGCGGCTCGGCGGATAGGGTGAGAGGACTCCCCCTATCCGATTTTTATGGGATTATTCGTTCCTGCAAAGCAAATATATACTCCGCGAGTATGCATGAAGTGCCCTTTTTTCTTTTGTGTTTCCAGGCGCGATTCTGACAAATCCTGCGCATGTATTGTGTTATGATGAGGGAGCGAAAATTCGCTGGCGCAGAGGATTGCCTGACGATTTGGGGCTGGTCGGTTTTGGGTGATTGCGGGACGATTGTGTGCAGTGAAAAATTCAGGGGGTCGGGGAGGATGGAACATGGGCGAATGGTTGCGGCCGGAGCAGGAGCAGATGGAGCAGTACGCGGAGGCGTTTTATGGGCTGGCGGAGCAGTTTCAGAAGCTGCCATGTCAGAAGGAGCGGTTGTCTCTGGAGGAACTGCGGGCCTTATTTGAAGGCGTGAAGGAGCGGGTTTGTCAGGGGTGTGACAGGAGCGGTGCGTGCTGGGAGCGCGGTTATTATCAAAGCTTCCGTGTGATGTATGAGCTGCTCAGGGAGATGGAGCGCAGCGGTGCGTTTTCACCGGAACAGGAGGAGCTTCTGGCCGGGTATTGCTCCAGAGGGCAGCAGCTTGCGCTGACGCTGCAGGCCGGCTATGAGGAAGCACGGTCGAATATGCTCTGGAGCAACCGCATGCTGGAGCAGCGCCGCGCGGCCGGGGAGCAGATCTATCAGACGGCGGAGCTGTTTCGGCGGACGGCGCGGGGATTCACAGACCTGCCGGAGCTGGAAAGCCGGATTGGCAGACGGCTGGGGCGGGAGCTTTGCTTTCTGGATGTGGAGCTGGACGATATACGCGCATTTTCACAGGGAAGCGGCGGAGTGGATTTTTATCTGACGCTGCACAGTGTGAAGCGCGGCAGGGCATGGATCCGCTCAAGGATGGGAGCGTCCTCTGGGGCGGGAGCCTCCGCAGGACGCCGCGTCGGGAAACGGGGGGCGGATGTTTTGCAAAAATCGATATTTCCCCGTCTGCTTGTGCGCGGGAGGGGAGGGAGCGTCGTTTCCGCGAAATCAGTGGCGGAGGCTCTCTCGGATTGCTGCGGGGAGCGCATGTGTCCGGCCTTGAACTGCCAGGCGGCAGTCACGGCGGAACCGATGCTGTTTCATTTTGTTCCGGATACCAGATACCGGTTTTTCTGCGGCGTTGCCCGGATTACAAAGGCGGGCGAGCTCATTTCCGGGGATAATTTTACGCTTTTGCAGAAGGATAACGGGAAGGTGATCATGAGCCTGGCAGACGGTATGGGCTCCGGTACGGAGGCCAACCGCGAAAGCGAAACGGTTGTTGAGATGCTGGAACAGCTTCTTGGCGCAGGATTTCCGCAGGAGTCGGCCGTGCGGCTGATCAATTCCTGCATGCTGCTGCAGAACAGCAGTCAGATTTTTTCAACGATTGACTTATGCATGGTTGACTTATATAATGCAACATGTGATATGATGAAATCAGGGGCGGCAGCCTCTTTTCTCTGCAGGGATGGTGAGATTGAGGTGATCCGTTCAAACGCCTTTCCGGCCGGGGTGCTGCAGCAGTCGGATTATGAAAGCCAGCACAGGAAGCTGGAGCCGGGGGAGAGCATCGTGATGATGACCGACGGCGTGCTGGACGCGATGCCGGAGGAGAACCGCGAACAGGCGATGGCGGAGCTGATCGTCCGGACCAGAACGCGAAACGCCGAGGAGTATGCGCGCCGCCTGATGGAGCGGGTGTATGTAAGACAGGAGCTGCAGGCCAGAGACGATATGACGATTCTGGTGGGTACGCTGTGGGAGAAGTGAGCGACGGCTGATAGTTACAATCGAGAAGCAGGTCCTGAATGTACACGGAGTGAGTGGCTGTCATGGGAGCGAATCTGTTTTTCGGGCTGCGTCGAGGCTTTTATGGTATGCGATTCGCGCGTCAGGCAGTGCAGGATGCATAAATTATTTCGGAACAGATCCTTAGAACCATTGGAACGGATGAAGTGCAGTGGGAGGCGGAAGAGGGAAACATGGATGATATAAGATCTCATATCTTTCGGATCATCGAAAAATATCATATGATTGCCCCGGGGATACGCGTGATTGCAGGCGTTTCCGGCGGAGCGGATTCCGTCTGCCTGCTGGATGTTCTGGAGCATTACCGCAGGGAGATTCCGTTTGAACTGCTCATCGTGCATGTGGAGCATGGGCTGCGCGGGACGGAAAGCCTTGCGGACGCTGTATTTGTAGAGACGTTGTGTGAAAAAATGCAGCTTCCCTGCCGCGTGGCGCATGCGGATGTGCGCGGCCGGATGAGCAGGGAAGGACTGTCCTGCGAGGAGGCCGGGCGCGCGGAGCGCTATCGGATATTTCAGGAAGTCTGCCGGGAATGGGGCGCGCAGAGGATTGCCGTGGCGCACAATGAAAACGACCAGGCGGAGACGGTGCTCTGGAACCTGGCGCGTGGAAGCGGCCTTTCCGGGCTTGGCGGGATCCGTCCCGTGCAGGGGGACATTATCCGCCCGCTTTTGTTTACCAGGCGGGAGGAGATCGAGGCTTATCTGCGCGGCGAAGGGCTTTCGTGGAGGACGGACGCTACGAATCTGGAAACGGATTTTACGCGGAACCGGATCCGGCTCTCTGTGCTGCCTTTGATGGAGCAGGAACTGAATGCGCAGGCCGGGCGGCATATTGCCGAGGCGTCCGGGCGGCTGCGGGAGGCGCAGGAGTACATAGACCGGATGACCGATGCCGCAGCCAGGCGGTGCATCTTTGTCAGGGAGGATTGCGGAGACGATCCGTTGGCGGTGGCCGATGGCGCTGGAGTGGACGCCGGAAAAACTCTGCCGCTTTCGCCCGTATGCATCCGGCTGGCGCCGTTTAAAAAAGAAGAAAGCCTGATTCAAAAGGAGCTTTTGAAGCGGGCGCTGGAGATGTGTGCGCAGACGGCACAGGCGGAAGCCTCGAATCATTCGGATTTAAAAGCAGGCGGATCCAGCGGTATGAAAGACATCGGAGCCGTGCACCTGGAGATGCTGGCGCGGCTTGCGGATATGGACTGCGGAAAAAGCTGCGATCTTCCGAACGGCATCCGCGCGGTGCGGGAGGACGGGCTTCTGCGGGTTGAGCAAAGCACCCTACACGGGGAGCCTCGTGCGGCAGGGAAGACCGATTTATCATCGAATGATGCGTGGAAATTGCATACAGAAGCGGGACTTCTTCCATATGACGTCCATCTGCCGGTGCCCGGAGCGGTGATTTGCGGCGGCATCCGCGTGTCAGCGGAGCTTGTTGCGAACGCGCCGGAGCTGAAAAATTATTTTTTGGAAGAAAAAAAGTATACGAAATGGATTTCCTATGATACAATAAAAGGTAATTTGCGGTTGAGGATCAGACGCACCGGCGATTATCTGGTCGTGAATGCACAGGGCGGAAGAAAAAAGCTGAAGGATTATTTTATTGACCAGAAGATTCCGCGCGCGATGCGGGACCGGATTCTTCTGCTGGCAGACGGTCCGCATATCCTGTGGGTGATCGGTTACCGGATCGGGGAAGACGTTAAGGTTACAGAGAATACCGGGCAGGTGCTGAGGGTCGAGTGTGAGGGCGGAACGCGCCATTAATGAAGGAAATGCTCTGCAACTTCGCACTCCGCTGCCGCTTCGGTCGTTGAATATCCCGCGCGAAGTGTGGTATGCCACCCGGCGAGGGCTAATTGTCTGCTATTGGCATACAGCATCGTGTCCGGTCGATGCTGTCGCAGGTCATAGAAGCCTTGCCGCTGCCCGGGCGCAGGTGACAAAAGGATTTGGAATAAGTCGGCCGTAATCCCATTGGCTATTGATAATGGGACATTCATACGAAAGAGAAAACCAGGAGAGAAACGATTATGAAAGAAACAGTCAGAATCCTGCTTCCGGAGCAGGAGGTGGATCAGCGGATTGCCGAAATCGCGAAACAGATCAGCGACGACTATGCGGGAAAAGAAGTGCACCTGATCTGCGTGCTGAAGGGAGCCGTCTTTTTTATGTGTGAGCTTGCGAAACGGATTACCGTTCCGGTGAGCATGGATTTCATGTCCGTGAGCAGCTATGGCAATGACACGAAGTCAAGCGGCGTGGTGAAGATTGTGAAGGACCTGGATGAGCCGCTGGACGGCAAACACGTGCTGATCGTAGAGGACATCATAGACTCCGGCCGGACGCTCAGCTACCTGATGGAGATTCTGGAGAAACGGAACCCCGCGTCCCTGCGTCTGTGCACACTCCTCGACAAACCGGAGCGCCGCATTTCCCAGGTCGTGGTGGACTACACCTGCTTCAACATCCCGGACGAGTTCGTGGTCGGGTACGGACTGGATTACGCCCAGCGCTATCGCAACCTCCCCTTCATCGGGGTCGTTGAATTTTCGGATTAAAAGTCCCAAACAGCAGCGAAAAGAAAACACAGCCTGTGCAGATTCATCTGCACGAGGCTGTGGGTTCTTTTCGGGCTGGGCGGGACGCCCAGCGAGCCACAGACATATGACGCGTAAGCGGCACATAGCTGCGAAGCAGCGGTCTGTGGCCTGCTGTTTGGAGAATATAAGACAGCAGCGAAAAGAAAGCACAGCCTGCGTAGATTGATCTGCCAGAGGATGGGTTTTCTTTTCAAACAGGCCGACCGCAATCCCATTGGCCATAGGACGATGGGGATTCACTAAATAATTAGACAGGAGATGGAAACAAATTGTCCAAAAACGCAAGAGGAATCGGTTTATATCTCGCCGGTGTGCTTATTATATTACTTCTGCTGGTGACGTTCCGGGGCGGGATGGAAGCCGCGCAGACATGGAACTACAGCGATCTTGAGGAAGCTCTGGCGGCGGATGAGGTCGTGAGAATCAGCATTACGCCGAACGAGGAGACGCCGACCGGCACACTCAAGGTGGTGCTGGAGTCGGGCGATATCAAGTACGTGAATGTATTGAATGTTGAGACGGCGCAGGCGGCTCTGGAAGTCTATGAGGATGTCACGCTGGAGATTGCGGAGGTAGAGGGAGAGAGCGCGTTGCTGGCCTGGATGCCGACCATCCTGATCCTGATCGCGATGGTAGCGATGTTTACGATGATGAACCGTCAGGGCGGCGGAGGCAACGCCCGGATGATGAATTTCGGGAAAAGCCGCGCGAGGATGATCACGCCGGACGCAAAACGTGTGACATTTGAGAACGTGGCGGGACTGAAAGAGGAAAAAGAAGATCTGGAAGAGATTATTTCTTTTCTAAAGGAGCCGTCCAGATTTGTCCAGATCGGGGCACGGATCCCGAAGGGCGTGATTCTGGTGGGTCCTCCGGGTACCGGAAAAACGCTGCTGGCCAAAGCGGTCGCCGGGGAGGCGGGGGTTCCGTTCTTCTCGATTTCCGGCTCTGACTTTGTGGAAATGTTTGTCGGCGTCGGTGCGTCGCGGGTGCGCGATCTCTTTGAGGAGGCGAAAAAGCATCAGCCGTGCATTGTATTTATCGATGAGATTGATGCGGTCGCGCGGCGGCGCGGCACCGGCATGGGAGGCGGCCACGATGAGCGCGAACAGACGCTGAACCAGCTTCTGGTGGAGATGGATGGATTCGGTGTGAACGAGGGGATTATTGTCATGGCGGCGACGAACCGCGTCGATATCCTTGATCCTGCCATTCTGCGGCCGGGCCGCTTTGACCGTCAGGTGGCGGTCGGACGGCCGGACATCAAGGGCCGGGAGGACATCCTGCGCGTGCATGCCAAAGGGAAACCGCTCGCGGACGACGTCGATCTGGCGGAGACCGCGCGGACGACGGCCGGATTTACCGGAGCGGATCTGGAGAATCTGATGAACGAGGCTGCCATTATGGCGGCAAAGGAAGACCGCGTCTACATTTGCCAGGCGGACATCAACCGCGCATTTATCAAGGTGGGCATCGGCGCGGAGAAAAAGAGCCGCGTGATTTCCGAAAAGGAAAAGCGTATCACCGCTTATCACGAATCCGGGCACGCCATCCTGTTTCATCTGCTGCCGGACGTCGGACCGGTGCACACGATATCCGTCATTCCGACCGGGCGTGGCGCAGCGGGCTATACGATGCCGCTGCCGGAAAAGGATGAGATGTTTAATACGAAGGGCCAGATGGAGCAGAACATCGTCGTCAGCCTCGGCGGACGCGTTGCGGAGGAGCTGGTCATCGGAGATGTGACGACCGGCGCGTCTCAGGACATCAAGCAGGCGACCGCGATCGCCCGCGCGATGGTGACCAAATACGGAATGTCCGACCGGGTCGGCCTCATCAACTATGACAATGAGGACGATGAGGTTTTCATCGGAAGAGACCTCGCGCACACACGCGCTTACGGCGAAGAGATTGCTTCCATGATCGATGAGGAAGTGAAACGGATTGTCGACGAATCGCACGAAAAAGCGCGGGAGCTGATCACCGCGCATATGGACGTGCTTCACGCCAGCGCACAGCTCCTGATTGAGAAAGAAAAGATCGGCAGAGAAGAGTTTGAGGCGCTGTTCGCCGGGTAAAACACGGACAGTCGTCCCGGAAGTGGACTTTACGACATGATTGTTATACGAAAAGAAGAATTCAATAAAAAATGGAACGGATTCCATCGGATCGATTCATTTTCCGGCATCGTATTTAAGAAACATTAAGGAACAGAAGCTTATTCTTTAATATACATATTTTTCATATATTCATGCAAGGAGATATCCAGATTATCCTCTTGCATGATTTTTTTTAACATTTTTGTGACGGTTGTCCGGTCGAGCCCGCACAGATAAGCGATCTGTTCGTGCGTCAGCGGCGGGTAGTGATTTTGCTTGCAGTAAATCAAGACAAATTTAATAGCCTCCCGCGCATACTGTAATTGGGTGCCCAGCAGAAATTGGGTCTGCCGCTCCTGCGTTTTGGTGACACTTGAAAAAAGTGCAGTGGAAAAGGTGACAGAACTCAGGAACAGCTTCTTTAAAACGTCTGCATTAAAAATGGCGCAGCATCCGTCGGTTATAAAGCGATAGTGCCAGAATTCGTACATGGATTCGCCGTCACCGAAAATTGCCTGCGTATGCATGATATCGCCGGCTTCCCACAGTACCAGGGCATGGCGGGTTAAGGTGCTGGCCGATTTACTGGTGCAGACACAGCCGCTGAGAATCAGTGTGCAGTAAGTCGATGGCTTTAGTGACATTTCCCGGATAATTTCTTTTTGCTTTTCCTCCGCATTCTGGTTTTTGTGGAAAGGGAACTGATGACAGTTCTCGCAGAGCTCACTGCGGTCAGCAACATTTAAGCTGGAGCAAAACGGGTTTTTGGAATATGGGCAGACATGATCCTTTGGGTTCATAAGTAGACCTCCGTTCCGGCAGATTTTGGTAATTCGGACATCGGCCTGTACCTCTGAAAAGCTGCCTGCCAGGATGTCTATTATTAACAAAACAATACCTCATTATCGCCCCTATTCTATAAAAAAACCCTTAACAATGCAAGAACAGATTTCGTGTTACTGTCAATTTTGTGAACAAAAGGTGAAAAAAGTGGCAAAAATCACAATCTCTGCGAAATGCGGTTAATGACACAGCTTAAAAGTTTCGTAATGTGCGATAATCACTGTTAATTATATCTGTCGTGAAACGCTTTAACGTGAAACAAACTGCAATCCAAAGCACTTTAACGTGAGACAAACTGCCATCGACGATTACGAAAAAACTGCTGGGCGCGGATGGCGATGCTTTGAATAGCAATGAGACGTTCTATGCCGGAATTTTCTCAGATGCTTCCTATACGACGCTGGCGGATAATGTATCCGACAATATTGTAGCGCTCTCGCTCAATGGAGAGTCGGAGGTAACTGTAAAAATAACCGCAGCCGTGACAGAGGAGGAAGGTACGGTCAGCAAAACTTCTGTTTCGCTCAGCACAACGAAGCTCTCGGGAAGCGTGACGATTACGAATCAGGAGATTGAGGAGACGGACGAAGAAACGACCTATGAAGAGGAAACCGAAACAGAGACGGAGACGGAAGCAAAAGCCGTACAGACCGGAGATGACACGCCGGCTGCAGGATTCCTGGGCATCATGCTCGCGGCTTTTTTTCAACAACCGGTTATAAAAAAATCTGAAGCCATCAGGAAAAGTACGACCTCTTTCAGTAAACAAAGTTAGGCTTGACATTTTCTTCCTGATTTAGCAGAATAGGGTTATCATGAAAAGGCTGTTCTGCTCGATTGGGAAAGGGGTGTGAAAACATATGGGATTTTATTTGAACGGAACAGGCGCGTACAGCCTGTTTCAGTTAGACTATTCGCTTACTTATTTTGTTGACAAATCAGATATTATGAAAGAACTTGTGCCGATTCTGGAATTAAAGAATCCGGCAGAGAAAGATGGGAAAAAAGGTAGTGATCCAAGGTACGTGTGCATTACCAGGCCCCGTCGCTTTGGAAAGACTGTCATTGCGAATATGATTGCTGCCTATTTTGGGAAAGGGATCGACAGCAGCGCGGAGTTTGATACGCTGCAGGTAGCGTCTTATGACTGGTATAAAAAGCATTTGAATATGCATAATGTCATCCGCATTTCGTTTAATGAACTGCCGGAAGAACCTGTGACTTACGCAAGCTATATGGCCAGGATAAAGAAACATTTGCTCAGGGATCTGAGAATGGCGTATCCAGATGCAGAAATTGAGAAAGATGACGCTCTCTGGGATGCGCTGACGGCTGTTTATGAATATTGCGGCGGTGAGAAATTTATTTTTGTTCTGGACGAATGGGACTACATTTATCATCAGGCGTTTGCCACAGACTCGGAGCGGGAAGCTTTTACAAAGTTTTTGAGCAATCTTCTCAAAGACAAATCGTATGTGGAGATGGCTTATATGACGGGCATTTTGCCGATTGCGAAGTATTCCAGCGGTTCGGAGCTGAATATGTTTTTTGAGTATACGATGGCTTCGAAAGAGAAGTACAGTGAGTATTTTGGCTTTACGGATGCGGAAGTGGATGATCTGTATCAGAGATACCTGAAAGTACAGGAAAATCCGAGGTTATCCAGAGAAGATCTGGCATATTGGTATGACGGGTACCAGACATTTTCAGGCATACGATTGTACAATCCACGCTCGGTGGTCGGAGCGCTCAGTGATAATCAGACGGGAAACTACTGGACCAGTTCAGGACCGTACGATGAGATTTATTATTATGTGAAAGCGGATATCGGCGAGATTCGGGATGAGATTACGGAGATGATTGCCGGGGAATCTGTCCCCGCGAATGTACAGGAATATGCTTCGACTTCTATGGAGTTAAGTACCAGAGATGAGATTTATTCTGCGATGGTAGTATATGGCTTTCTTACCTGCGCAAATGGCTGTGTATCTATACCGAATAAGGAATTGATGGATAAATTCGCTGATATGGTAAAGCAAAAATCAGATTTCGGATATATGCACAGACTTGCGGTTGAGTCGGGCAGAATGTTGAAAGCGACTCTGACCGGGGACACGAAAACCATGCTTGAGATTTTGGAGAGGGTTTACGATACGGAAAGTCCTCTGATTCGCTATAGCGATGAAGCGGAGCTTTCGAAAGTGATCACGTTTGTATATCTTCAGGCTCGTGAGTTTTACGACATCCGGCAGGAGGACAGAGCCGGAAAAGGTTATGTGGACTTTGTCTTTTATCCTTACAGGGAAACGGATGACGGGTTTATTGTGGAGTTGAAGGTTGACGATACCGTGGAAAGTGCGATTCAACAGATACGGGACAGAAATTATGCGCTGGGATTTGATGGTAAACTGGGAGACAGGCCGAAATGCACCGGCAGGGTCCTGGCTGTCGGTATCGCGTACGACAGAAAAGATCCGAATAAGCGTCATACGTGCAAGGTAGAGGTTTTGCGCGGCAGACGGCAATAAAAGATATCCTGATGCCATCAGGAAAAGGATATCCACTTTCAGGAAATGGAATGTAAGTTTGCAGAAAAATAAAAACGGGTTGTTTTGACAGGATAAAAGAGAATAGTCAGTTCAAAGAGGAACATTATGAGAGAGAATCTGGATTATCTGCTGGATTTTTCGTTGCGGATGGGCGAGGAACTGATTGTCTGCGGGGCGAATATTGAGCGGGTCAGCGATACGGTTTATCGGGTCTGTGACAGCTACCACTGCAGGGATGTCCAGTTTTTTGCGCTTGATTGCTATCTGACGCTGAGTCTGGAGGATGGAGACGGCGTCCGGGTATCGGGGCAGAGATGCATTCGAAGAGGGCAGGATATTCATATGGAGCGGCTGGGCAGGCTGAATCAGCTTTCCAGAAGGGTCTGTGAGACGGCGCCCGAGCCGGAGCGGCTCGAGGGGATGCTGGCGGAAGCGCTTAACGCGAAGGGCTATCCGCTCTGGATAACGCTCCTGTTTTCGCTGTTGTCCGCGGTCTGCCTGACGGGCATTTACAACGGAAGTATGCGCGATCTGTCAATTGTGGTTCTGAATACGTTTCTGGCTTTTTTATCCGGAATTTATCTGAGACGGCTGATTTATAACAAGATCATTTACAATATTGTCAGCGCCTTTATTATCGGGACTGTCGCGATTTTCTTTGATAAAATCGGCTATCTGGACGGTTATTCTACGGTGATGATTGTCAACAGCCTGAAGCTGGTTCCGGGCATTCCGATGGTGAACTCGTTCCGGAATCTGCTGTCGGGAAATGAAATCAACGGGATTCTGGAGCTCCTCAAGCTGATTTTTCAGACGATTGCCATCGGCGGCGGGTTTCTGCTGAGCATTCTGCTGCTCTACGGGAGGTTGATGTGAGAAGGCCTGACAGGATATGGCTGACAGGTTAGCAACATGCGGGAGAAGCAGCAGTTTTGGAGAAAAGCCGGTGTATCGAGCCTTTTGAGACCAGGGTTTTCATTATTTGTACAAAGATATTGATTCTCCTGGGCTGTCAACTTTCGGAAAGGTATGCAGTGCTGTCCGGATAGATTTGTTGTTTCGCAGAGATTATCTGCTGGAGGGATGCCAGATATGTGGGAGAATATCAAATTAGTCATCTGTACGTTTGGCTCGGCGCTGGGGATTGCCGCTGTGTATCAGGTCCGACGGGAGTATTTGTTGTATGCGGGGTTGGGCGGCGCGCTGGCTCGAATTGTCTATCTGCTTTTGAAAGCCTGCACGGCGGAGTCGTTTATTTATAATTTTTTTGCCGCGATGACGGCGGGTCTGTTTGCGGAGTATATGGCGGTCCGCACGAAGAATCCGTCGACGGTTTTTCTGTATCCGTCGATCATTCCGCTGACGCCGGGGCGGGCGTTTTACTTTTCTGTGATCGGACTGATTTTGAATGATGCGGAAATGATTGGCGAGAATCTGACGACCTGCATTCATTCTCTGGTAGGGATCGGGATCGGATTCGCGATTGTCTCGATTGTGATGCATTATTACCGGAGATACCGGTGGGCACAGAGGAAGCGGGCAAATCTGACCATATAGAAGACTAAATTTTGAGAAAAGGGAGGGCGGCGCAGGGCGCGTCGGAAAAAATTTATGGAAGAATATGTGTTTGACAGGGAAGCTTATGAAAGACGGGTGAAATGGTTTCAGGAGGCGCGGTTCGGGATGTTCCTTCACTGGGGGCTGTACGCGATTCCGGCGCGCGGGGAGTGGGTGCGCAGCGTGGAGCGGATGCCGGAGGAGGAATACATGAAATATTTCCGGGAGTTTGACCCGGTTGATTATGATCCGCGTAAGTGGGCGAGGGCCGCGAAGCGCGCGGGCATGAAGTATATGGTGCTGACGGCGAAGCATCACGACGGGTTTTGCCTGTTTGACAGTCAGTATACGGATTTTAAGTCGACGAATACCAGGTGCGGCCGCGACCTTGTGGCGGAATTTCTGGACGCCGCCCGGGCGGAGGAGCTGAAGGCGGGCCTGTATTATTCGCTCCTGGACTGGCATCATGAGGATTATCCGCACTGTGGGGATTCGATTCATCCGATGCGGGAGAATCCGGCTTACAGCGATGAAGGCCGCGAGTTTGACCGGTATCTGACCTATATGCACAATCAGGTGCGCGAGCTTTGCACGAATTATGGGAAACTGGATATTCTGTGGTTTGATTTTTCTTACAATGAGCTGCGCGGCGAGGCGTGGAAAGCGACGGAGCTGGTGCGGATGGCGCGCGCTCTGCAGCCGGATGTGATTATCGACAACCGCCTGGAGGTGAGCGGCGAGGGCTTCGGCTCGCTGGCAGAAGGACATCCGACGCCGTATCACGGGGACTTTGTCAGCCCCGAGCAGATGATTCCGCCGCAGGGGGTTCAGGATGTGAATGGAAACGACCTCGTGTGGGAGGCCTGTATCACGATGAACAACAACTGGGGCTACCACGCGACGGATCACTTTTATAAGCCTGCGTCGATGCTGATCCGCAAGCTGGTAGAGTGTGTCTCGAAGGGCGGCAACCTGCTCCTGAACGTGGGTCCGGACGCGCGGGGCAATTTTCCGGACGAAGCGATGGAGCGCCTGGAAGCCATCGGGAAATGGATGGACAAAAACAGCCGCAGCATTTATGGCTGCGGCAAGGCAGTGCGGCGCGGGCAGGCAGTCATTGAGAAACCGGATTACGGCCGCATCACCGCCGGGAATCATCGACTGTATTATCATGTCTTTGAAAACACAGTGGGCGCTGTTCCCCTGACCGGAGTGAAGCGTGAGGAGGTCGAGGCCATCCGCTATCTGGCGACCGGCGCGGAGATCCCGACAATCAGCGACTGGGTCTACAGCAATTACCCGGATATCGTATTTGCACAGCTCGGCGGCGATCCGGTGTTGCCCGATCCGGTGGATACCGTGATTGAAGTGGTGCTGAAGGAATGAGGCAGAAAAGGGCTCCTGGAATTCGAATGAGGAATTCTCGGGTGCCTGCGTTTCATTAATAGTAGATAACCCTGACCTTCTTCACGCCGTCGATGGCGCGGATTTTTTCAATGACTGTCTCATCCGGCAGGGTGTCGCAGTCGATCAGGGTGTAGGCCGCATTGCCCCGGCTTTTGTTTGTCATGTTCGGAATGTTAATGCCCTCTGCGGAGAGCAGGGAGGAGAAGCTCACGATCATGTTTGGCCGGTTCACGTTCATGATGCAGATGCGGCAGGCGCATTTTTCCGGCGGCAGGGTGCAGCTCGGATAGTTGACTGAGTTGCGGATGCGGCCGGTCTCGATAAAGTCGCGCAGCTCGTCGACCGCCATCACGGCGCAATTATCCTCAGACTCGGCGGTCGAAGCGCCCAGATGCGGTGTGGCGATGACATTTGTCATGTGGCAGGTCTTCGGATTCGGGAAGTCCGTCATGTAGCGGCGGATGCGGCCGGAGGCGAGCCCTTCGGCGATGTCGTCGTCATTTACCAGCAGATCGCGGGCGTAGTTCAGGATGACGGTGCCGTCCTGCATCATGGAGATGGCTTCCCTGTTGATCATGCCGCGCGTGTCGTCCAGAAGCGGCACGTGCAGGGTGATGTAATTGCAGTTCGCGTAGATGGCGCCCGGCGTCTCGACGATCCGGACCTGGCGGGAGAGACGCAGCGCCCCGTTCACCGACAGATAGGGGTCATAGCCGATGACGTGCATGCCGAGCGCGTCCGCTGCGTTCGCCACCTCGATACCGATAGCGCCCAGACCGATGACGCCGAGCGTTTTTCCCTTCAGCTCGGTCCCGGCAAATTTTTTCTTGCTCTTTTCCATATCTTTTGAAATCGTTTCATCCTCGCGGTTCTCCTCTACCCAGCGGATTCCGCCGTCGATGTCCCGCGCCGCGAGCAGCATTCCGGCAAGCACCAGCTCCTTCACGCCGTTCGCGTTCGCGCCGGGCGTATTGAAGACCACGATACCGTTTTCCGTGCAGCGGTCCAGCGGAATATTATTGACTCCGGCTCCGGCCCGCGCTACGGCTATCAGGCTCTCCGGAAATTCCAGCGAATGCATGTCCGCACTGCGTACCAGCACGGCATCCGCCTCTTCCAGATTCTGCGTCAGCTCATAATCACTTGTCAGGTTGTTCGTTCCCATCTCAGAGATGGGATTCAGGCAGCAAATTTTTGTCATAATCGTCTCCTCGGTTTTTCACAGTTAAGTATCTTGTGTTCACAAGATGTTAGTGTAGCACAGCGAAGAACGAAGCGCAAGCATCAAAAAGAAAAGACAGGCGCTGTTCAGAAAATCTCCTGCAATATGGTCAGCTCTTCCTCGCATACCGGCGTGCCGTACGCATTAAGCATCCCGAGCGCGATGGTTTTGCGTATGCCATGATAATCGCTTCCCCCGCTGATCAGAAGATGGTACTGTTCGGCCTGTGCGCGCAGGAACCGCACCTGTTCTTCGTTGTAGCGCGAATAGTGGCATTCCAGAGCGCGGATTCCCTCCTGGATCAGAAGCTGCAGCTGGGCCTTGAATTCCTCTGCTGTGAGCAGCTTATCTCCTTCCCCTCCGAGCGGATGCGCCCAGACGGGGATTCCGCCGGCGTGCAGAATGCCGGATATGGCTGTGCGGGTGGATATCCGGTCGGGGCCATTCGTTTTGACTCCCCGAAAATAATTGCGGATTACGTCGTCGCGGCTTTTGCCGATGCCTCTTTTTAACAGCAGATCCGCGAGGTGTGGTTTTCCGGGACTTTTCTGGCTGTGCAGCCAGGCGAACTCTTCTCTGGTAAATTCCACGTGAACCGTCTCGCGCAGATACGCAATCCTCTGCTCCAGCTTTGCCAGGCGCAGGTCGTTTCCCTCGCGGATGGCGGCCTGAAATACCGGGTCGTCCGCGTCATAGCGGTAACCGAGGATGTGGCATTTGTAAAGCGGCGAGAGACAGGAAAATTCGATGCCCTTTACATATCGCAAATCCGCCGCAGTGCATACAGATTGTGTGCGGGTATCCATTTTGTCCGATTGTGGACGCAGCCTGGGCGCGGCGGTGTTGGCAGCTCCTTCCGCGGAAGTGGCTGCTGCAGGGTTTCTGGTTCGGACGGCGGCTTCCATCTCCACTGCGCCGTCGATCGTGTCGTGGTCCGTCACTGCGAATGTATCAATACCGGCTTTTTGCAGATTGGCCAGCAGCTCGGGGATGGAATCCGAGCCATCCGAAGCGTTGCTGTGCATATGTAAATCAATCATGGGAATTCCTCCTTTGAATTGTTTTTATTGTTTTTTCGCCTGCCTGTCATCTGCAATTTTCTCCGACAGTTACATAATGCAGCTTTTTGTATTATGAAGAGGGCAGTGCCGTTTACGTATTGATGAGATTTGAAATGGGACAGGCTTTAAAACGATTACTGTTATTTTACACCAGGACTTCATGTTTTGAAACAGGAATGTTTTTTGAAACTCCGACTTGACAAATGAAATCAAACCCAATATACTATCAATTGATAGCAAATCGCGTGCGATTTGGGGAGGTGAGATTATAAAACTTAGTGTACAGTTAAAGAAAAAAGAAGTGGAAGCATTTCTGGGTATGTTGAATTCGGTGCTTTGCAGTAACGATTTTGATGTGGACAGAGATTTGGTTATTATTAAATCGAAAAAAGGGAAAGGTAAAGAAATATATTCAACTCCACACACATTGCTGGATTTGGAGTATAATGCGTTTGATGTGGCAGAGCGACTGAGGGAATTGACGATCGATGAATATTCGGAAACACTTGTAGATAAAGATGATGGCAATCCTCCCCTGCTGTTTGTGTTCGGGAAGGATATTAATCATCGTCAGATTTACATAAAACTGAAAATAAAAGGAGATCAGAAAAAACACATTCTGTGTGTATCCTTTCATTATTCAGAGGAAAAAATGAGTTTTCCATATAAAACGGGATAGTCAGGAGGAATGAGAATGGCTGACACAAATTTAATCAGGAAAATCTATATGAATTGTCCGGTGTGCGACAAGGAGCATGAGGTGGAGGAGAGGAGCCGCATGACGACTGTCCTGATAAAGGGGGAGGAAGTAGTTTACGAAGAAAGATATTTTTTTTGCGTAAATGCGGATCCGGAAGAAAATGAATTTGAAACCGGAGCTATGATGAATGAGAATTTGCTGAATGCACGGAATGCATATCGGACGCAAAAGGGTCTTCTTACATCTGGAGAAATTGTTGCGATCCGTGAAAAGTATGGCCTGTCTCAGGTAGATCTGGCAAAAATGCTGGGGTGGGGTGAGGCGACGATTTCCCGCTATGAGAGCAAGGCGATTCAGGATGAGGCATATGATAATATGCTTCGCCTGATTCGCGATAATCCGCTGCAGGCGCTTGAATATTTAAAGAAAAACGGCGATAAATTTTCAGCTTCAAAGAAGCGTCACATTAAAGGAAAAATAACAGAAGAGCTGGATGCCAATGGCAGGGAATTTCTCACGAGACAGGCATTGGAAGGGGAATATGCGGCTTTTGACGAGCCTTCCGATTCAAACGGTTATACATTGCTTGACATTGATAAACTGGAAGCGGTGATTTCTTATTTTGCAGAAAGAATGTCAAATATCTTTAAAACAAAACTGATGAAGCTCCTCTGGTATGCGGATGCGCTTTCTTTTAAACAATCGGGATATGCAATGACCGGACTGGTTTACCGGCATGAAGCCATGGGAGCGCTGCCGATTGGACACTACAGCCTGATGAATCTTGAGAATCTGAATGTGCAGGAGGAGATGAGTGCGAACTACGATTCCATGTTTCATGTCTATCCAAATAAGAATCAGGACGATTCGATTTTGAATGCATGTGACAGAGATGTTTTGGATATAGTTATTGCGAAGTTTAAAAATTATAAGACGGCTGAGATTGTTGCGTACATGCATGAGGAACAGGCATATATAAAAACACTGCCCGGAGCGGTGATACCGTTTGCTCTTGCGAAAGAAATCCGGAAATTTTAGCGATGTAATACGATTGTCAGTTTACTTTCATTATTGACAAATCGCGCACTTTTCTTTACTATAGACTGGCGGTTTGAAAATTTGAGGAGGAAATGATCATGGCGAAGGAAAAAAAGCTGGTGGAGTCGATTACCTCGATGGAGGAGGATTTCGCGCAGTGGTATACGGATGTGGTGAAGAAAGCGGAGCTGGCGGGCTATACGAGCGTGAAGGGCTGTATGGTGATCAAGCCGGCGGGCTACGCGATCTGGGAGAATATCCAGAAGGAGCTGGACCGGCGGTTTAAGGAGACCGGAGTGGAAAATGTGTATCTGCCGATGTTCATTCCGGAGAGCCTGCTGCAGAAGGAAAAGGACCATGTGGAAGGCTTCGCGCCGGAGGCGGCGTGGGTGACGATTGGCGGCTCGGAGCCGCTGCAGGAGCGGATGTGCGTGCGCCCGACGTCGGAGACGCTGTTCTGTGATTTTTATAAAAATGATATTCAGTCCTATCGTGACCTGCCGAGGGTGTATAATCAGTGGTGCTCGGTGGTGCGCTGGGAGAAGACAACGCGCCCGTTCCTGCGCTCGAGAGAGTTTTTATGGCAGGAGGGGCATACGGCGCACGCGACGGCCAGGGAGGCCGAGGAGCGCACGATCCAGATGCTGAATGTGTATGCGGATTTCTGCGAGGAGGAGCTGGCGATTCCGGTGATCCGGGGCCGCAAGACCGATAAGGAAAAGTTTGCGGGCGCGGAGGCGACCTACACGATCGAGTCGCTGATGCATGACGGCAAGGCACTGCAGTCCGGCACGAGCCATAATTTCGGCGATGGATTTGCGAAAGCGTTTGGGATCCAGTTCGCGGACAAGGACAACACATTGAAAAACGTGTATCAGACCTCGTGGGGCATGACGACGCGTATGATCGGCGCGATTATTATGGTGCACGGGGATAACAGCGGCCTGAAGCTGCCACCGCGCATTGCGCCGACGCAGGTGATGGTGATTCCGATCCGTCAGCAGCAGGAGGGCGTTCTGGAGAAGGCGAATGAGGTGAAGGAGGCTCTGGCCGCGGGCGGCCTGCGCGTGAAGCTGGACGACTCTGAGAAGAGCCCCGGCTGGAAATTCTCGGAGCAGGAGATGCGCGGCATTCCGGTGCGCGTGGAGCTTGGCCCGAAGGACATCGAGGCCGGCAACGCGGTGATCGTCCGCCGCGATACGAGGGAGAAGATTACCGCCGCCATCGGGGAGCTGCCGGAGAAGGTCGCGGAGGTTCTGGAAGCGATTCAGAAGGATATGTTTGAGAGCGCCCGGGAGCATCGCGACGCCCACACCTACACCGCGGCGACAAAGGAAGAATTTAAGCAGATCGCCGATGAGAAGCCGGGCTTTATCAAGGCGATGTGGTGCGGCTGCCAGGAGTGCGAGGACGCCATCAAGGAAGAGGTCGGCGTGACCAGCCGCTGTATGCCGTTTGCGCAGGAAGAGATCAGCGATACCTGCATCTGGTGCGGGAGACCGGCAAAGCATATGGTCTACTGGGGGAAGGCGTACTAAAGATTTTTTGTGTGGCAAAAGATGCTATTTTTGGAAAGTCTTTGTACCGCGGACAAATGTTCTTGTAAAATGAGCAAAATTTCTTGACAAATACACTTGAAATGAGTATAGTTCAGTGTATCGGGTTTTTACCTGTAATTATTAATAGAGGAGGAAATTATTATGAAGTTCAGAAAAGTACTTAGTGTAGCTCTTTGCGCATCTATGGTTGCCGGCTGCTTTGCGACCGTCGCATCTGCAGATGAGGACCTGACCTGGAAGATCGGCGGGATCGGACCGATCACCGGCGCGGCTTCCGCATATGGCTCGGCGGCAATGAACGGTGCGCAGATCGCAGTTGACGAGATCAACGAGGCGGGCGGTATCAATGGTTATCAGGTAGAGTTCCAGGCTGAGGACGACGAGCATGACGCTGAGAAGTCGGTCAATGCGTACAATACCCTGAAGGATTGGGGTATGCAGGCTCTGGTTGGTACGGTTACGACCGCTCCGTGCCTGGCGGTAGCTCCGCTGGCAGCAGAGGACAATATGTTCATGATCACTCCGTCCGCATCGGCTGAGGAGTGCATCTCTTATGGCACGAACGAGTTCCGTATGTGCTTCACGGATCCGGCACAGGGTACCGCATCCGCACAGTAC
Source organism: Lachnospiraceae bacterium (assembly GCA_021202075.1). GTDB lineage: Bacteria > Bacillota > Clostridia > Lachnospirales > Lachnospiraceae > Choladousia. Next base: position 26,617 of record JAJQDT010000030.1, read on the forward strand.
ATCGGCGAGAACCTGGATGTGACCAGCGTTGGCGTGATTTATGACAGCTCTGACGTATATTCATCCGGTATCTATGCGACGTTCCGCACCGAGGCTGAGAATCAGGATTTCGAGATTGTAGCGGCTGAGGCGTTTACCTCTGACAGCAAGACCGATTTCTCCGCACAGATTCAGGCGATGATCGATGCAGGCGCTGAGCTTGTATTCCTTCCGTTCTATTACAACGAGGCTTCCATCGTTTTCACACAGGCTTCCTCCATGGAGTACAGCCCGCTGTGGTTCGGCGTAGACGGTATGGATGGTATCCTTTCAGTAGAAGGCTTTGACACCTCCCTGGCTGAGGGCGTTATGCTCCTGACTCCGTTCTCCGCAGACGCTGAGGATGAGCTGACCCAGAATTTTGTAGCGACCTATGAGGATCTCTATGGTGAGCTTCCGAACCAGTTCGCAGCAGATGGTTATGACTGTGTATATGCGATCGCGACCGCTCTTGAGACCACGGAGCTGGATCCGAGCGCAGACGCTTCTACCATCAGCGACGCACTGCAGGCAGCGATGCTTGAGATCTCTATGGACGGACTTACCGGCAGCGGCATGACCTGGGATGAGGAAGGCGAAGTTTCCAAGAGCCCGAAGGCAGTTGTGATCGAGGACGGCGTTTACGTAGGTCTGTAAGCTTTAGAGGAATTTGAGCCTATATCTGGTTCATCTGATTTGGGTGATTCGGCTGACAGGAAAAGCGGCTGTCCCATCGGATAAGACAGATAAGCAGTTCGGAAAATGTCCGGAAGACCGAAGCGGTTCAGATTTCGGATTCCGGAAGACTAAAAAGACCCAACAGGGGGTTGCAAAGGGCAGCCCCCTGTTTTCAGGCATGAAGAGGTGTCCTATGAGTTTTATTTCTTATTTAATTAATGGTATCAGCCTCGGCAGTGTATATGCCATAATCGCACTTGGCTATACCATGGTATATGGTATCGCAAAAATGCTGAACTTTGCGCACGGGGACGTTATCATGGTCGGCGGTTACGCCGCGTTTTCCATGATGATGTATTATGGCGGCAATCCTGTGACGGCGGTGCTCGTGGCGATTGTGGTATGTACAGTGCTGGGAATTGTGATCGAGACCGTCGCGTATCGTCCGCTTCTGGAGGCGGCTTCGCCGCTGGCGGTTCTGATTACGGCGATCGGCGTCAGCTATTTTCTGCAGAACGCGGTTCTTCTGATTTTCGGTTCGACGCCGAAGAGTTTTCAGTCTGTGGTAAACCTGCCGAACCTGAAGCTGGCCGACGGTGCGCTGACGATTTCGGGCACTACACTGGTTACCATCGCGAGCTGTATCGTGATTATGATTGTTCTGACCACTTTTATCAACAAATCCAAGCCCGGACAGGCGATGCTCGCGGTTTCGGAGGATAAAGGCGCTGCGCAGCTGATGGGCATCAATGTCAACGGAACGATTGCCCTGACGTTTGCGATTGGCTCTGGTCTGGCGGCGATCGCGGGCGTGCTGCTCTGCTCCGCGTATCCGTCCCTGACGCCGTACACCGGCTCCATGCCGGGCATCAAAGCCTTCGTCGCGGCCGTGTTTGGCGGCATCGGCTCGATTCCGGGCGCGATGGTCGGCGGTATTCTGCTCGGTGTGATTGAGATTCTCGGAAAAGCGTATATTTCCTCGCAGCTCGCGGACGCGATTGTGTTTGCGGTGCTGATTATCGTGCTTCTGGTGAAGCCTACCGGCCTGTTCGGTAAGCACATTCAAGAGAAAGTGTAAGGTGCGCTCATGGAAAAAGTAGAAAAAATGAAACAAAAGAATTTCAGGAGCAGCCTGATTACTTACGCGATGGTGATTCTGGCGTTTGCCATCATGCAGGCGTGGCAGGCCTCCGGCAATCTCTCGAGCCTCCTTTCCGGGCTTCTGGTTCCCATCTGTGTCTATGTGGTTCTCGCGATTTCGCTGAATCTGGTGGTCGGGATTTCCGGTGAGCTGAGTCTGGGGCATGCGGGATTTATGTGCGTCGGCGCGTTTTCGAGCGCGTTCTTTTCCAAATGCACGGCGGAGGCGATTTCATTCGTGCCTCTCCGCTTCTTTCTGGCGATCCTGATTGGCGCAGTGTTTGCGGCCATTTTCGGGCTGCTGATCGGCATTCCGGTGCTGCGTCTGCGCGGCGACTATCTGGCGATTGTCACACTGGCATTCGGAGAGATTATTAAAAACGTGATCAATATCTTTTACATTGGATTAGACAGCAATGGCTTTCACGTCTCCACACAGGATCAGTTTTCTCTGAACATGGAGGCGGACGGGCAGGTGATCCTGGGAGGCCCGCAGGGGATTACCAGCATTGCGAAATGCTCCACCTTCCTGGTCGGTGTGATCCTGATTCTGGTATCGCTGTTTATCGTGCAGAATCTCGTGAATTCCAGAGACGGCCGCGCGATCATGGCGATCCGCGACAACCGCATCGCGGCGGAGTCCATCGGCATCAATATCACAAAATACAAGCTGATGGCATTTACGGTTTCGGCGGCGCTGGCGGGGGCGGCGGGCGCGCTTTACTCGCACAACCTGTCCACACTTCAGGCTTCGAAGTTTAATTTTAACATGTCGATTCTCGCGCTCGTCTTTGTCGTGCTCGGCGGAATCGGCAATATGCGCGGCTCGATCATTGCGGCGGTGGTGCTGACCGTGCTGCCGGAGATGCTCCGGTTCCTGTCTGACTACCGCATGCTGATTTACGCAATTGTGCTGATTGCGATGATGCTGTTTAACTGGGCGCCGAAGTCCCTGGAGCTGCGGGAACGCTACCTGGGCCGTTTCTTCCACAAATCTGCGAAGGAGGGCGAATGATATGTCAGCGATGCTTGAGGTAAAAAATCTCGGAATCTCGTTCGGCGGTCTCCGTGCGGTCAATGCGCTGGATATGACGGTGGAGAAGGGCGCGCTCTATGGCATGATCGGACCGAACGGAGCGGGCAAAACGACGGTATTCAACCTGCTGACCGGCGTCTATAAGCCGAGTGAGGGCAGTATTTTGCTCGACGGAGAGAGCATTGTCGGGAAAAGTACGGCGGAAATCTGCAAGTGCGGGATCGCGCGTACATTCCAGAATATCCGTCTCTTCAAAGACCTGCCGGTGCTTGACAACGTCAAGGCGGCACTTCACAACGAATATAAATATTCCTTTTTCTCCAGTATTTTCCATACCCCGTCGTACCGCAGGGTAGAAAAGGAGATGGATGAAAAGGCGCTGGATCTGTTAAAGGTATTTGACCTGGACGGTGTGGCGGATTACAAGGCGTCCAACCTTCCCTACGGCCGTCAGCGCAAGCTGGAAATCGCGCGCGCCCTGGCCACAGACCCGAAGCTGCTGCTGCTGGATGAGCCGGCGGCTGGCATGAATCCGAACGAGACAAAAGAACTGATGGAGACCATCCATTTCGTGCGCGACCACTTTGGCGTGACCATTTTGCTGATTGAGCATGACATGAAGCTGGTCGCGGGCATCTGCGAGGAATTGACGGTGCTGAACTTCGGTGAGGTGCTTGCCCAGGGAAAGACATCGACCGTGCTGAGCGATCCGCAGGTAATCACGGCATATCTGGGGGAGTAAGGAGAGCCGCGCAACGGAGATTGCCTCATGGATTGATGCTATACAATCGAAAGTGGGACAGTGTCGTCGGTTTCGGGAACGGATGACAGCGAGGAGGAATAGATACATGGCAATGCTGGAAGTAAAGGATCTTGAAGTCTTCTATGGCGTGATTCAGGCGATCAAGGGAGTTTCCTTCGAGGTCAATGAGGGAGAGATTATCGCACTGATCGGGGCGAACGGCGCAGGGAAAACCACCATTTTGCATACGGTTACCGGTCTGATTACGCCCAAAAAAGGACATGTGATTTTTGAAGGGCAGGATATTACAAAAACACCAGCCCATAAAATTGTCAAACTCGGAATGGCGCACGTGCCGGAGGGCCGCCGCGTGTTTTCGCAGCTGACCGTTTATCAGAACCTGAAGATGGGAGCCTACTCCCGGTCGGATAAGAATGAGATCGAAGAGAGTCTGCAGATGGTGTATAAGCGCTTTCCGCGCCTGGAAGAGCGCAGGAATCAGATCGCCGGCACCCTTTCCGGCGGCGAACAGCAGATGCTCGCAATGGGCCGTGCGCTGATGTCGAATCCGCGCATCATCGTGATGGACGAGCCGTCGATGGGTCTCTCCCCGATTCTGGTCAATGAGATTTTTGATATCATCCAGAGCGTCAGCGCGAGCGGCACGACCGTGCTTCTCGTAGAGCAGAACGCGAAGAAGGCGCTCGGAATCGCCGACCGCGCGTACGTCCTCGAGACAGGAAAAATCGTCCAGGAAGGCCGCGCGACGGACCTGATGGACGACGAATCCATCAAGAAAGCGTATCTGGGCGAGTAAATCCGTTCGCGGCAGTTTCGAAGCAGGCGTACCTGGGTAGTAGATCATCCGTTCGCGGCAAGCTTCAAAGGAGGCGTATTTGGGCGAGTAAATCCGTTCGCGGCAGCTTCGAGGCAAGCATACGTGGGCAAATAAGATATTGCGTACAGCCTGGCAGCTTTGTAATTTCGACAGGAAAGATACAGGAAAGTAAAATACGGGCAGGAAAGAAGAAGCTTTCCTGCCCGTATATGCACACGGGCCGCGTAAGGAATTTTTCCAGCTTGCGCTGGACGCGGCCCGGCGCGGCGGATAGGGGGAAAAGAGCATTCCCCCTATCCGATTATTAAAATGAATATTGGAGAAATAAATTTGAAAAGTCAGCCAAAAAACTTTTTTGAGCAAAATTAAAAAACAACTTGCCAGAAACGGAAGAAACTGTTACACTAATAACACAAAAGAATGGAACGAAATACCGCCCGTATAGATCGATGGATGGGCGAGGCATTCACGAACGATCAATGTGCCTGTGAAAAAGGATGACAGGCGCGGCATGACAGGACAGGGGGTGTATGCATGGAGCAGAATATTGTTATCACCATTGCGCGCCAGTTTGGAAGCGGCGGCAAGACAGTCGGACAGATGCTGGCAAAGGATCTGGGCATCAAATGCTACGACAAAGAAGTTCTGAGGATGGCGTCGGACGAGAGCGGCATCAATGAGGCGCTGTTTCACGAGAAGGATGAGAAGCTGAAGAGAGCCCCTCTTTTTGAAAAGACAAGAGGAGAGTATAAGGGACGCCTGATTTCCCCGTCGAGTCAGGAGTTCATCAGCGACAACAACCTGTTTAATTACCAGGCGAAGATTATCCGGGATCTTGCTGATAAGGAATCCTGTGTGGTCATTGGCCGTGCGGCAGACTATGTTCTTAAGGATTTCCCGGGACTGGTGAGCGTGTTTGTCCATGCGCCGAGGGCTTACTGTGTCAGTCAGGCCATCGAGCGGTGCGCGTGCCGCCCGGACGAGGCGGAGAAGTTCGTGGAGAAGACGGACAAGGCCCGCAGTGATTTTTACAATTATTACACCGGAAATAAGTGGAATGACGCGAGAAACTACGATCTCTGCCTGAACAGCCAGCGGCTGGGATTTGAGGGCGTGCTGGAGGCGATTAAGGCCTATATCCGCATTCGGTTCGGGGAGCTTCCGAATGACATGTCATCCATCTGCCAGGATTGATGACGAAGGAAAGGAGAGCCTCGCCATTTTCAAATTGCGCTGTCGCGTAATGGCTCGGTACCGTCCTCGATTTTCAGAGAAAATCGAGAATGGAACCGCGCTGCTGCTGCCAGGCAGTTTGCATGGCGGGGCTTTCTGAACGAATGAAAAAACACATATATAGTAAGAGAAATTTGCCTGCTTCAGAAAAGAACAAAATTACATTTGTTGGAAATACCAAAAATAAATTCGTAAATTAGATTGACAATCTGAACAAAACGGGATATTATATAATAGTGTTTGTGAGAATCTCTTCAACGAAAGTCATAGAATCCTTAATAGAGGCGAGTGTGGTTTCTGGCTCATCTGTTTTGTATGTCCGGGGTCCTGAGGGAAGATATGGCTGTCGAGTGGAAAAAAATCAAATTGAACCAGGGCGATAAGGGCTCTGAAAAGGAAAAGAACAGGAAACGGTCAGAGCTGCGCAGGGCTCCTTCCAGTGATTATCTGGTTGCATGTGAGGAGGGCGAGCTGGTGGAATACCAGAAGCAGCTTCTTTATGATGTGCTGGGTCCTGTTTTTTTCGGCAGAAAACAGGCCGGCAGCAGAGAGGAGCTGGCGGAGCTGTTTCGTGCCAGATACGGGATTGATGTGCAGAAGGATTTTTGCGAAGGTGATGAGCATTATGACGAATACTGCGAGGCGCAGCAGGCGATCGCGGAGGGCATGAGTATCTACGGCGGGCAGATTGCGTTCGGCGACAGTGTGCTCGCGGAGCTGGCGGGAACCATCTGGGAGAACCTTGAGAAGAAGGACGACCATCGGTTCCGCCGGATTAATACGATGCTCGAGGAGTGAAGATGGATATTCGCGATCGTTCGTTAGTCGAGGCTTTTATGGTCTGCGATTCGCGCGTTAGGCGGTGCAAGATGCATAAGTTATTTTTAACAGGTCCTTAGCTTTGACATTGTGGATAAACATTGGATAAACATTGATAAAAAATACTCCTTGACATTATTTGGAATTGTGACTATACTGTCTCAAAAGTGTGGAAGGGAACAAGTAGAGAGCAGCGGAACGTACAGAAAGTTACCGGCAGGGCGTGAATGCCCGATGATGAGAGGTGCACCGGAAGCTGTTTTTGAATACATCCCGGAGCTTCGCACCGAACAGGACGGATCGTTCGCGGCGGATAGTAACTCTCAAGTTATAAATATTCTGCCAGGACATTCAAAAGGGGTCTCAGTAGGCTGCGGCGGGGTGACATCCGTTATCCGGTGTCAGAGTATAGGGGAATATTTTTTGCGAAATTGGTGACCAGTTGCCGACTCAGATGAAAATTTTTGAGGAGGCGGAGATTGGCTGCGAATCAGAATGGATGTTTTCCGGTACTTGATGAGGCAGGCAGTGTGAGCTGTCTGTGAAATAAGGTGGTAACACGGGATTTACAGCTCTCGTCCTTATAAAAAATATAGGGATGGGGGCTTTTTTATGCACACGGGCCGCGTAAGGAAATTTCCAGCTTACGCTGGACGCGGCCCGGCGCGGACGAGCAGGAGCCGACAAGCCGCCTCCTGCTCGATTACACCATCCCGAAGGTTCCGGCCAGGCGGCATTCCGGGCTGTGCCGGAAAAAATGCCGGCAGTCAGAGACTCCGATGCAAGCACCGGGGTACTGGTTCTCGCGGCAATAAATGAAAGAGAGGAAAGAGAAGATATGCAGATTTATGATGAACTGGTGGCAAGGGGACTGATTGCGCAGGTGACGGATGAGGATAAGATCCGCGACCTGGTCAATAATGGAAAGGCGACGTTTTATATCGGGTTTGATCCGACGGCGGACAGCCTTCATGTCGGGCATTTTATGGCGCTGTGTCTGATGAAGCGGCTTCAGATGGCGGGCAATAAGCCGATCGCGCTGATCGGCGGCGGAACGGCGATGATCGGGGATCCGTCCGGGCGCACCGACATGCGTCTGATGATGACGCCGGAGACGATTTGGCACAATGGCGATTGCTTTAAGGAACAGATGAGCCGCTTTATCGATTTTTCGGATGATAAGGCGCTGATGGTCAACAATGCAGACTGGCTGATGAAGCTGAATTATGTGGAGCTGCTGCGCGAGGTGGGGGCGCATTTTTCAGTAAACCGGATGCTGACCGCAGAGTGCTACAAACAAAGGATGGAGCGCGGATTAAGCTTCCTTGAGTTTAATTACATGATCATGCAGAGCTATGATTTTTATATGCTGTTCCAGAAGTACGGATGCAATATGCAGTTCGGCGGAGACGACCAGTGGAGCAATATGCTCGGCGGTACGGAGCTGATCCGGCGCAAGCTCGGCAAGGACGCCTACGCGATGACGATCACACTGCTTTTGAACTCCGAGGGCAAAAAGATGGGCAAGACCCAGAGCGGGGCGGTGTGGCTTGATCCGAACAAGACGTCTCCGTTTGACTTTTACCAGTACTGGCGGAATGTGGCGGACGCGGACGTGCTCAAATGCCTGCGGATGCTGACGTTCCTTCCGCTGGAGCAGATTGACGAGATGGATCAATGGGAAGGCAGTCAGCTCAATCAGGCGAAGGAAATCCTGGCATATGAGCTGACGAGCCTGGTACACGGCGAGGAAGAGGCAAAAAAGGCGCAGGACGGCGCGCGCGCCCTGTTTTCCGGTGGAGGAAACGCGGCGGACATGCCGACCGCGGAGATTTCTGAGGCGGATCTGGACGCAGACGGCTGCATTGACCTGATTTCGCTGCTTCAGAAGACCGGACTGGTCCCGACACGCTCCGAAGGCCGCCGGGCAATCGAGCAGGGCGGCGTGACCGTGGACGGCGAGAAGGTGACGGATGTGAAAGCGGTCGTTGCTGGAGAGAAGTTCACGGACGGGCTGGTTTTGAAACGCGGCAAAAAGAACTTCCGCAAGGTGTTGCTGAAGAAGTAAAGAATTAGTCTTTACAGCATGTTTCCGTGACGATAAATTGTGAAAGGGATTGTGGTCAGGCAATTGTGGCCGGAATGCGTTGGAGCTTTTGATTTTATGCGAAACTTGAACCGGTAAGCGTCATATACTTATCTGGAAAGATAAATATATGGCGGTATCAATGAGAGAAGAACGGCACAGGGACAGCGGGAAGCGGGCGGATGGAACAGGGCCCAAAAAGGGTAAGTGCAGGAGGTCGGCTGATGTGCCGGGAAAAGCTGGACATTTTTCGGAACGGTTTCCTGTGACTGTGTTTACCTGCCTGACCATAGCTGTTTTGCTGATCACCGCTTACAGGAGTCGGCAGGGGGCGGGGGCTACGGCTGACGGGAAGGATGGCGCTGCGGCGTCATCGGCGGTGTTCACGGAGGCATCCGCTCTTATCAGCAGCGATGTGGTTCCGGAATCAGACTCTGGCGGTTCCGAACGATCTGCGGATGAGGCTTCCGGGGAGTCCGATGAAGAAGGCCTGAGTGATTCCGGGGAGTTCGATGAGGAAGGCCCGGGCGATTCCTGGGAGGAGGCTAAGCGCGTGGCACTCACGTTCGATGACGGTCCGCATCCGGTTTACACGGTGGAGCTGCTGGATGGACTCGCTGAACGGGGCGTGTGTGCCACCTTTTTTGTGATCGGCGAAAATATTCCGGGCAATGAAGCCATCATCGAGCGGATGGATCAGGAGGGGCACCTGATTGGAAACCATACTTATGATCACGTGAAAATCAGTGATCTGAGTGTGGAAGAAGCCTGCGAACAGGTGGAGAAGACCAGCGCGCTCATCCGGGAAATCACGGGAAAGGACACCGAGTATGTGCGCCCGCCGTTTGGCGCGTGGAGAAAGGATCTGGAGTGTTCATTCGAGATGTTTCCTGTGCTCTGGGACGTAGACCCGCTGGACTGGACGACGAAAAATACGAGTGATGTCGTGCGGCGGGTGCTCGAAGCAACAGAGCCGGACGACATCATTTTACTTCATGACTGCTATGATTCCTCGGTAGAGGCAGCCCTGCAGATTGTGGACGCGCTGACGGAGCAGGGATACGAATTTGTAACTGTAGATGAACTGATTTTGGAGTGAAACTGATTGACAGATAATTACAAAAGAGAAACAGGTTTATTACAAATGGGACAGGAGGTAATTTTTGTGAGAGAGGAATATGATATTGAAAACTTAAATCCGAGGAAGAATCCATATTCCAATCAGATTACTATTAATATTGATAATACCACGATAGAGTATTTTAAAGATCAGTCAGAGTCATCCGGTATCCCATACCAGACCCTTATCAATCTTTATCTCTCAAACTGTGCGGCAAATGGACGCAAGTTAAAGTTGTCCTGGGAGTAAGGAACTGTCGCGAAATTACCTGCTTATTTTGCTCCGCATAATGCGCGGTATGGAAGCGCTTTCCGCTTCGCTTCGGTCGGCGCCATCGCAGGCCATAGAAGTCTCAATGCAGCAAAATTGTCACAGAAGGAAGAACAGGAGGAATTATGGACATATTTGAATATGCACGGATGAAAGCCATGCAGGAGGATGCGCCGCTGGCGTCGCGGATACGCCCGCGGACGCTGGAGGAGATTGTCGGGCAGCAGCATATCATCGGGAAGGATAAAATGCTGTACCGGGCGATTATGGCGGACAAGCTGAGCTCCCTGATTTTTTACGGGCCGCCGGGGACCGGCAAGACGACGATTGCCAAGGTCATCGCGAATACCACGAAGGCGGAGTTTACGCAGATCAATGCGACGGTGGCCGGGAAAAAGGATATGGAAGAGGTCGTGAAGACGGCGAAGGAAATCCTTGGCATGTACGGGAAACGGACGATTCTGTTCGTGGATGAGATTCACCGATTTAATAAGAGCCAGCAGGATTATCTGCTGCCGTTTGTGGAGGATGGCACGCTGATTCTGATTGGGGCGACGACGGAGAATCCATATTTTGAGGTCAATGGGGCGCTGCTTTCGCGGTCGGTGATATTTGAGCTGAAGCCGCTGGAAAAGGAGGACATCCGCACGCTGATCCGGCGCGCGATTTCGGACGAGGAGCGCGGGATGGGCGCTTATAATGCCGTGATTGACGCGGATGCGGAGGCGTTCCTCGCGGACATGGCAGACGGCGACGCGCGGCAGGCGCTCAATGCAGTGGAGCTGGGCGTGCTGACGACGGCTCCGGGAGCGGACGGGAAAATCCGGATCACACTGGAGGTGGCGTCGGAGTGTATTCAGAAGCGGGTCGTCCGCTACGATAAGGATGGGGACGGCCATTATGATGTCATTTCCGCGTTTATTAAGAGTATGCGCGGCTCTGACCCGGACGCGGCGGTTTATTATCTGGCGCGGATGCTTTATGCGGGAGAGAGTGTGACGTTCATTGCGCGGCGCATCATGATCTGCGCGTCCGAGGACGTCGGGAACGCCGATCCGCAGGCACTGCAGGTGGCAGTCGCGGCTTCCCAGGCGGTGGAGCGCGTCGGGATGCCGGAGGCGCAGCTGATTCTGGCCCAGGCGGCTTTGTATATCGCCTGTGCGCCCAAGAGCAATTCCGCGACCAACGCGATTTTTGACGCGATGGAAGCGGTAAAACAAATGCCCGCTGCCGTGCCGCCCCATCTGCAGGATGCGCATTACAAAGGGGCGGCAAAGCTCGGGCACGGGGTCGGGTACGAGTATGCGCATGACTGTCCGAAGCACTTTTCACGGCAGCAGTATCTGCCGGATTCCCTGAAGAACCGGAGGTTTTACGAGCCATCGGAGAACGGCTATGAGCAGACCATCCGGAAGTATCTCGACTGGATCCATGAGGAAAATTAACAGACTGCCTTATGTTTCCGCCACGTACAGACACACAGCACCGCAAACAGTGCGGCGGCTCCTCCGGCGACAGCCCAGGGCAGAATTCCTGCGGTCAGAAGACAGACGCCGTCGTGCATGGTGGTAAAGCCGAAGAACGCAAAAATCACGAAGGCCAGCTTATCCAGAAAGCCAGCGGGCATTTTGCTTTCAATCAGGTGGCCGACCATCATTCCGATCAGGTCGGCGGCAAACAGGCCGATGGAACAGGCGAGCCAGATGAGGATTGCGTTTGAGGCGCCCTCGCTGGCTGCAAAGGTAATGGCAGTCAGCTGTGTTTTGTCGCCCAGCTCGGCGAGGAAAAATGTGCCGAAAACTGTCAGGATCGGAAATCTGGAATCTTTGGTTTTTTCTTCTTCCTCTCCTTCCTCGACCTTGCGCAGAGTTGTCCAGGCAAAGTAGAAGAACGCCAGTGCCGCCACGATTTTAATCAGCCAGGTCGGCACGAAATTGCTGATGATGGCGCCGAGCCCGACCGCGATCGCGTTCAGGGCCAGAATCGAAGTGGCCGAGCCGATGAGAATGTCGCGCAGCTTGTACCGGGAGGTCATGGCAATCATCAGAAGCTGTGTCTTATCGCCCATCTCGGCGATAAACATGGTGAAGAGAATCTGGAAAAAAAGTAGCATCAGGAATCTCCTTTCTGGGAAAATGAGCCGCCGGGTATGTATGCTGCGAGGGATTTTTGCTCACAAAAAAAGTAAAAAAGGGCGGCTGTTTTGTTTTGCTGCCCATAAAAAAACCCATGTATGGCAGCAGGTAGCAGTACCATACATGAGTCTCGTTATTTCATACAAGCCAGATCGGAAAGGGCAGCAGTCCGATGAATGCACGGATGCCCCGGGAAGATCAGTATGTTGACTTGCAACATCATTTTAAAATCTTAAAAAAATATTTCCTGAAAGATTCTTTTAAAAATCTCTTTTAAAAAATTTCTTTTAAAAATTCTTAAAAGGATGTCAACTACTCCCTCATGCATATGCCGCATATCTGAAAAAAGATACGCGCTCATTTCGCTCTAAGATAGCATGTTTTTGAGCCAGGCGCAACCCCCGAAATTATAAAAACCTGCAAAAAATTTACCGCTTCCAATAAAAAAACAAAGTCTTAAAAGTTTGTAAAATATCCATAAAGTGCCATTTTTCGGGTTTGGAGTATGGTATAATGAGAGCCGCGCAACTGAGAATCGCTTCGCGATTGTATATCTCGTACGAAGTGCGGGATGCCACCCCGGCGAGGGGGGCGCGGCCTTCGTCCATACTCGCTGTGCGAGTATGGACATGCTATAATGAGAGCCACAAACAGGCATTTGCGATAGAAGGTGGAATGGGAATGCTTCAGGTTCAGCATATATGTAAGGAGTACCGGACGGGAAGCCTGGTGCAGAAGGCGCTGGATGACGTCAGTCTGAATCTCAGGGACAATGAATTTGTGGCGATTCTGGGGCCGAGCGGCTCCGGGAAGACGACGCTTTTGAATATCATCGGCGGCCTGGACCAGTATGACAGCGGCGATTTGATTATCAACGGGATTTCGACCAAAAAATATAAGGACAGGGACTGGGACTCGTACCGGAACCATACGATCGGCTTTGTGTTTCAGAGCTACAACCTGATTCCGCATCAGACACTGCTTTCGAATGTGGAGCTGGCACTGACCATTTCCGGCATCGGCAAGTCGGAGCGGCGGAAGCGCGCGAAGAAGGCTCTGGATCAGGTCGGACTTCTGGATCAGGCCGGAAAAAAGCCGAATCAGCTCTCCGGCGGGCAGATGCAGCGTGTGGCGATCGCGCGGGCGCTGGTGAACAATCCGGATATTCTGCTGGCGGACGAGCCGACCGGCGCGCTGGATACGGATACGAGCGTGCAGGTCATGGATCTGCTGAAGGAGGTGGCGCGAGATCGCCTGGTGGTGATGGTGACGCACAATCCGGAGCTCGCCGAACAGTACGCGACCCGTATCGTGAATCTGCGCGACGGGAAAATCCGCTCGGATACGGACCCCTTCGTGGTGGATGAGACTCTGGCGGCGCCGCCGGTGCACAAGAATATGGGAAAATCCTCCATGTCTCTGGGAATGTCGGTGGCGCTGAGCTTTAATAACCTGCGCACAAAAAAGGCGCGGACGATTCTGACGTCCTTTGCCGGTTCGATCGGAATTATCGGCATCGCGCTGATCCTGTCGCTCTCGACGGGGGTGAACGAATACATTGCGTCGGTTGAGGAGGAGACTCTTTCCGGTTACCCGCTGGAGATTACGAGTACCGGCTTTGATATTTCCTCCCTGCTGACAGGGACACTGTCTTCCGGGAGCAGCTTGGAGGCGAAGCTGGAGGATTCGGATGCGGAAAACCTGTTGATGGCTGACGCGGGTTCGGGTGATGCGGAAGGGACACAGGCCGGTACTGATCCGGACGATTCGGAACCTGCACAGGCAGGAGCGGATTCGGACGGTGTGCCGGGTGTTCTGGTCGCGCGGGCGGCTTCTGAAGATACGGAGGAGGAAACTACAGCGGCGGCGGATGAAGCGGAAGCTGCCGATGCAGACACAGAGGGTGAAGAAGCGGCAGCCGCTACTGACACAGAGGGCGAAGAAACGACCGCTGTCGCAGATACAGAGGGGGAAGAAGCGTCTGCCACCGCAGATACAGAAGAGAAAGAATCCGCCAACAATGAAAGCGAAGAGACCATAACGGACGATGAGGAAAAAGCAGCCGCGGCCGACGATACGGAGAGCGAGACCGACACGGATGATTCTTCCCGGAGGATCAACGTCATCCAGATGATTTCGGCGATGTTTTCGACGACGGACGCGAACGACCTGGCATCCCTGAAAACCTGGCTGGACAGCGGGGAGAGCGGCATGGAGGAGTATGTGAACGCGATTGAGTACAGTTACGATATAGTGCCGCAGATTTACCGGATCGGTGGAGACACCGTCCGGCAGGTGCACCCGGATTCCTCGTTCAGCTCGATGGGCTTCGGATCGTCGGCATCGTCGAGCAGCCTGCTTTCTTCGATGATGAGCACGGATGTGTTTTACCAGCTGCCGCAGACGGAGAAGCTTTATAAGGAGTCGTATGAGGTGAAGGCGGGCCGGTGGCCGGAGAATGAGGATGAGCTGGTGCTGGTTCTCAACTCGGACGGAAGCATAAGTGATTTCCTGCTGTATACTCTGGGGCTTCGCGACGCGGCGGAGTTAGATGAGATGGTGCAGCAGTTTGTGGATGGAGGGAGCGTGGAGACGCCGGATAACATCGGCTCCTATTATTACGACGATGTGCTTGGCACGACGTTCCGGCTGGTCAGCTCCACGGACTATTATGAGTACGATGAGGAATATGGTCTGTGGACGGACAAATCCGGCAATGAGGAGTATATGAAGGAGCTGGTGGAGAACGGGGAGGAGCTGACCATTGTCGGCATCATCCAGGCGGCGGATGGCTCCGACAGCTCGATCCTGAGCTCCGGCATTTACTATACCTCTGATCTGATTACGCATGTGGCTGAGGTGGCTGCAAAGAGTGATATTGTGCAGAGCCAGCTGGCGGATCCGGATACGAACGTATTTACCGGCGAGCCGTTTGAGACGGAGGAAGAAGAGGAAGGGTTTGACCTGGCTTCGCTGGTCCAGATCGATGAGGACGCGCTTTCGGATGCGTTTGACATTGACACAAGTGCGCTCTCAAGCGCGTTTTCCGGCGCGTTTGATGTCTCCTCGTTCGATGTTGATCTTGGCTCGATGAATCTGTCCGATCTGGTGGATCTGAGCGATCTTTCCATCACGCTGCCGGATATGCCCGATATGAGTATGTCGGACCTGATGGGAAGTATTACGATCGACGCCTCCGCTGTAGATCTGACGGCTCTTTCGACAAGCCTGCTGACCGGATTTGAGACCTATGCGCAGGAATCGACCGGTATGGACTACAGCAAGCTGACGGATTATTTTATGGAATACCTGTTTACGGACGGGGCGCAGACCATTTTCAGAGAGGCCGTTGTGGAAATGATGGGCTCCGGTGCGGACGTCACGGTGAATACCGATCAGATCAGCTCTCTGGCGACGGATCTGATGAACGGATATCTGAGCTACGCGCTGGCAAATGGCGGCATTTTCTCAGGAAGCACTTCCACAGATTCTTCTGATTCTGCGGGTTCCCTTTCGGACGCCGCGGATGCGCTCTCTGACGCCGCGGACTCGGCCCAGGATACAGCAAATTCGCTGATGAATTCCGTGACTGCGTATTTGTATACGGAGGAGGCCCAGACCCTGATGCAGAACTGGCTCACGGAAAATATTCAGGTCAATAACCAGACGAACGTCACTTCGGAGCAGATTCAGACGCTTGTCACGAACCTGATAGCGGGATATGACGCTTATGCGGCAGAGAAGGGCTATCCGGAAATGAACAGCATGGGGGCGTTGTTTATGGAATACCTCGGAACGGACTCCGCAACGGCCATGCTCACGGAGGCCGCCATGCAGATGGTGGATATGGATGCGCTCGAGGAACAGATCGCTTCCTCGATTGAGACCTACATGAGTGAAGCGATGGCTTCCTATGGCGAGACGCTCGCCGCATCCCTGGAGGAGCAGATTTCAGCGGCAATGACGGATGTGATGTCGCAGGTGACGGATCAGATCACAGCGCAGATGCAGTCGGCCATGGCGGGCATGAGCGCACAGATCGGCAGTTCCCTGACGAGTGCGTTCGGCATTGACGGGGAAGCGTTTATGGAGGCATTTTCGTTTGACATGGACAGCGACGATCTGACGGAAATGCTGGTGTCGCTCAGCTCCATGAGCAGCGCGGATTATGAGAGCAATCTGGAAACCCTCGGCTATGTAGACTTTGACAGTCCGAGTGAGATTGCAATCTATCCGATTGATTTCGAGAGCAAGGAATCGGTCGTGGAAATCCTGGACTATTACAATGAGTGGAAGCAGGCGGAGGGGAACGAAGAGCAGGTGATCACGTACACGGATACGGTCGGCACCCTGATGTCTTCCGTGACGGACATTATCAATATCATCAGCTACGTACTGATTGCCTTTGTGGCGATTTCCCTGGTCGTTTCTTCCATCATGATCGGCGTCATCACCTATATCAGCGTGCTGGAACGGAAAAAGGAGATCGGCATCCTGCGCGCCATCGGCGCGTCAAAACGAAATATCTCTGAGGTATTTAACGCGGAGACCGGCATCATCGGCCTCTGCGCCGGCCTGCTTGGCATCGGTCTTGCGCTGCTGCTGACGATCCCCGGCAACGCCCTGATTCACCATTTTGCGGGCAGCGAGGATGTGAATATGGTGCTCATGCCGCAGTATGCGATCCTGCTGATCCTGCTCAGTATGTGTCTGACTCTGATCGGAGGGCTTATTCCGTCCGGCAAGGCGTCACGCAGCGACCCGGTGACGGCGCTGCGCACGGAGTAAAGATTTGCTCTTGACAGGAAGCCATTCTTGACTTAGAATTTTGAAAATACCTCCGGGGTGAGAGAAATGCCAGACACTCGAAAAGGTATTTTTGCAGATGAATTATAGTAACGTGGTTTGCCTGTCGGGAAATTGCAATCGTGAACCACAAACAGACACATTGAGGAGGAATGGATTATGAGTAATAAGTATGCGGGTACACAGACAGAGAAGAACCTTCAGACTGCTTTTTCGGGTGAGTCCGAGGCGAGGAACAAATACACCTTTTTTGCTTCTGTAGCGAAGAAGGAAGGCTATGAGCAGATTGCGGCTCTTTTCCAGAAAACTGCGGACAATGAAAAGGAACACGCGAAGATGTGGTTCAAGGAGCTCGAGGGCATTGGCGATACAGCGGCGAACCTGCTGGCAGCGGCAGAGGGCGAGAACTACGAGTGGACCGATATGTATGATGGCTTTGCAAAGACCGCAGAGGAGGAAGGCTTCAAGGCACTTGCGGCGAAGTTCCGCCTGGTAGCAGCGGTTGAGAAGCATCATGAGGAGCGCTATCGTGCACTGCTGAAGAATGTCGAGATGGCGCAGGTGTTTGAGAAGAGCGAGGTGAAGGTATGGGAGTGCCGCAACTGCGGGCATATCGTGGTTGGCACGAAGGCTCCGGCAGTATGTCCGACCTGCAACCATCCGCAGAGCTACTTCGAGGTGTGTGCGGAGAATTATTGATAAGAATGATTCGTAACCATCTACGGAGCCGTTTTGAGGTATGCGTGAAGAACGGTTTATACCATCCGCAGAGTTGTTTTGAGGTATGTGCGGGGAACGTTTGATAACCGTCCGCAGAACCGCTTTGAGTATGCGCGGAGAACGAATGATCAGGGACTGATCCGGCAGCGATAATTGCCGCGAATTGTGCTGCGGATGCGCGCCTTGAATGACACAGGAAAGGACCGGCTAAGTGCAGCCGGCCCTTTCTTTTTATGCACACGGCCGCGTAAGGAATTATTCCGGCTAAAGCCGGACGCGGCCGGCACGGGCGAGTAGGGGACAAGTCTCCCTACTCGATTGCACAGGGCTGGGCAAGGCATATCCCATGCGAAGCGTGGGATGCCACCCGGCGAGGGCTAGACGCGTGCCACTGGCACGCAGCAACCGCGCGGGCGAGTAGGGGATAAATCGCCCTACTCGATTTCCATAGATATATCTTGATTCATTCGCAGCAGCAGTGCGTAATTTCCCGCGCGGGTGTTTTTAAGGGCTATATAGAATCAATACGTCGAGAACCGGTAAATGGCGGAGATGGTGTGGCGGATACCGTAGGAGCCGACGCCGTAGCAGCCGGTCCACCAGCCTGCGAACTGTGCCTCAGGGTCGTAGTAGCAGCCGTTGATCCGCACCCAGGCGTGGCGGGTGAGTCCGTCTGAGGCGCCGTCACGGGAGCCGCTGACACGCCCGCAGACGACATAGGCGTCATAGCCGACCTCACAGGCCAGCGCCGCAAAAGCGCAGGCGAACGCGTAGCAGTTTCCGCCGCCGCCGGACAGAAACCGATAGGCCATCGCTTTCTGCCAGCCGCTCGCAAAATTGGAAGGGTAGGATCCGTAGTAATACCAGCGGGAACGGTTGGTGACATAGCTCCAGCAGGCCCGAAGCTTCTGCGCCTGGGTCATGCCGTCGGTTGTGATCTGCGATACGATTTTCATAGTCAGCAGCTTCAGGTTTGCCTCCGTGCCGGACTCTGCGTACCCATTGCTATTAAACGTGATATTTTTGAAGGTCGTGTTTTTCTTCAGCTTACCGTTTTTGGCTGCGTAGCAGAGCTTATTGTTGATAATCAGCCAGCTGGAGGTCGTGGCGCGGCCTTTTTTGTCTACATAATAGGTATCGCCGTTCACCGTAACGCGCCCGGCAGACGATTTCTTCGCCAGCCTTCCGTTTGCCTTAAAGACATAGATGTAGTTTCCAATCTTGTATCCGCCGACAGCGGCATTGCCGTTTGCCTTGAAATAGTAGCGATAACCGTTGATGGTCTTCCAGGAGCTGGTCAGCATGGTTCCGTCTTTTTTGTAAAAACGGTATTTACCCTTTTTCGTCTTTACCAGTCCGCGAAGCACAACCTCCTCCGTTTCGGTCTCTGATTCGATTGCAGAAGCTTCGGTTTCGGAGGCGTCTGTGGATGCTGCCTCTGCCGCGCTGGTTTCAGCGGATGCAGCTTCGGTCGCAGCCGTCTCTGTACTCTCAGCGGCCAGTGTCCATATGGGACAGGCCATCTGCGCCAGCATAAGAAATGCAATGGCAATGAGTGTTGTCTGGATCTTTTTCATCTGTAGTGTCCTCCCTGATTTTATAAAGCTTCGCCCAACCGGCCGGTTCGGGTGGATTTTCATTGATTATACGCGAAAAAAAGATGATTTGCAACCGTGCGTTTGGATTTGTCGTAGTCTTCTTCATCGTAAACTAAGGAAGTGTTGCGAAATAACTTAGGAACTGGCACGGAATAACCTGAGCAGATTGTGCTTCACACGTTATCCGGCACAACCTGCATATGTTATTTTGTAACAGCTCCTAAGCGTTACATACGAAGCAGGCTTTGCCCTGGAAAAATGTCAAATTTTCATCAAAACATACTTGGAAAAATGACATATGTGAGGTAAAATTTTATTGGAAAATGTACAAAACGGTTTGAGAAATATTTGGCGTCGGAGGTATCACATGGTAGCAAAAGCGGTAGAGAAGATGATTTTGTTTTATGAAGGAAGCGTCCATGACATTGAGCATTTTTTGAAGGTATGGGGCTATGCAAAAACGATCGGCGAGCTGGAAGGCCTGGATGGCGATACACAGCTGACACTGGAGCTGGCCGCCGTTGCGCACGACATCGCCTGCCCGCTGTGCCGCATAAAATATGGAAATACGGTGGGCGAGCATCAGCAGACGGAGGGGATTCCCCTGACAAAAGAGTTTTATTCAGACTTTCATCTGCCCGAAAAGCAGCTGGAGCGGATTTGTTATCTGGTGGGGCGCCATCACACGTATAAGGATATTGACGGCCTCGATTATCAGATTTTGCTGGAGGCGGATTTTCTGGTGAATGCCTCGGAAAGCCAGATGAGCCGCCGGACAATTGAGAATTTCGGGAAAAATGTATTTCGCACGGAAACCGGGCGGAAGCTGCTTTCGGAAATCTATCAGCGATGCGAATCCTGACCAGGCAGGAATGTCACTGAAAAAAGGATAAGCCATAAATGAAAGACGGAAAACAAAATATTATTATCTGTGAGAAATAAGAAAGGAAAACTGTCATGATCATGTATGCTGCGATGCTGGTGGTTGGGTTTGTTTACCTGGTTCTGATGATTGCCGCGCGGGTTCGCGGCGCCGGATGGCAGGCAACGGTGCTGAAGTCTTTTACAAGCTTCTTTTTCCTGATGACCCTGGGCGCGGCGGCACTGGCGGAACACAGCCACCTGCAGTTTGCCGTGTTTGTCGGCGGCGGGCTTCTGCTCGGTCTGCTCGGCGACATCTGGCTGGATTTGAAATTCCTGTATCCGGAGGATTCGGACATCTGGACGATGATGGGATTTCTGGTATTTCTGGTCGGACACTTTTTCTACCTGGACGCGGTCTTTTTAACGGCCGGCATCCGGCAGGAGGCGGTCGCAGCCGGACTTGCGGGCGCACTGCTTGCGATTGCTTTTATCTGCGCGGGAGAAAAGCCGATGCACCTTCAGTATGGAAAGTTTAAGACTATCTCCACGGTATACGGCGCGGTGCTGTTTTTCATGGCAGTGTATACCCTTGTATCTGCGGTTCTTTTGCGTAACATAGGACTGCTCGTGATGGGAGCCGGAAGCGCGCTGTTCCTGCTGTCGGATCTGGTGCTTTCCAATATCTATTTCGGCGAGAACCGGAATGGCCCGGTGTGGATTGCGGTCAACTATGTTCTGTATTATGCCGGGCAGTATCTGATCGCATCGTCGGTTCTGTGGATCGGAAAGACGTTCTGATGCGGGCCTGCAATTCCGGAAACAAATAATTGCCAGGAAGGATCGCTGCTGAAAGCGATTGTGACTTCAACGACAATTTTTTAATATTATATCACAAAAGATTAACGATCGTAACTATATCACGCATAAATTCGTATTAAAAAATTAATATTTACATAATTCCTGTTTGCTTTATGGTTGTTTCCGAAAATAAATTGTGTTAAGATGAGGACAGCAGAAAGGGATACGTTCGCTTCTGATTTATGAGGGTCAGGCGCTTAAGAACGATTTCCTGCGCACCGATTCTCTATTGCGCGGCTTCCATTATATGTCCATACTCGTGAAACGAGTATGGACGTAGGCCGCGCCCCTCGCCGGGTGGCATCCCACGCTTCGCATGGGATATGCAATCGCGAAGCGATTCTCTATTGCGCGGCTTCCATTTGGCAAAATTTTGGTTCCGGTTTGTCCGGGTTAGATAACAGGAGGTGAAGTACCATGATGAAAAAAACAGTGGCTGTTCTGCTGGCTGTTACCTTATGCGTGCTTACACCGGCGGAGGCTGTGTTGTGCGACGGACTGGACAGCACGGAAACGGTCATTCTTCTGGATTCGGAGGAAGATGCTGCGTCCGCGCAGGATGACGGTGAAACTTCTGAGGAAGATGCAGAAGCGAATTCGGAGAATGCAGAAAGCACAGAGGATGCAGAAACTGCAGATGATACAGAGAATGCGGATGCTTCAGCGGCAGATACAGAGGATACGAGAGCTTCGGCAGCAGAAGCTGCAGAGGATACGGATACTTCCGGAGCAGGAGAAGATGCCGCGCAGAGCACAGAAAGTGATTCGGAAGATGCTACGCAGAGCACAGAAAGCGATTCAGAAGATGCTGTGCAGAGCGCAGAAAGCGATTCAGAAGAAGCTGCGCAGAGCAGCACAGAAAGTGATTCGGAAGATGCAGCAGAAGAGGCGTCCGAGCAATTACTCATCGAAGAAATTACAGAAATCGAGGATGCTGAGGAAATCGATGAGGCGGTGGAAACATCGGAGGATGGGATCGCTGCGGTATCTTTGGATGATGATTCCGCGGTGGCGGTCAGCGATGCTTCGGGTTCCTGCGGCTCAGACGTGACCTATACTTTGAGCGACGGGGTTCTGACCATCAGCGGAAGCGGTGATATGACGAATTATGCCGTTTCTTCTTCGAGCTATTATGTGCCGTGGATGGATTACTGTGATGAAATTACGGAGGTCGTGATTGAGAGCGGCGTGACTTCGATTGGCGATTACGCGTTTTGCATGTGCACAGCTCTGGAAAGTGTGGAAATCCCGGATACCATTACATATGTGGGAGGCTGCTCGTTTTACGGCTGTTCTTCCCTGACGGAACTGGAGCTGCCGGACAGTGTGGAGGAGATCGACAGCTACGCGTTTTTATACTGCACTGGGCTGACGGAGCTGGTTTTGCCGGATTCTCTGACGGCAATCAGTAAGATGATGCTTGCCGGATGCAGCAGTCTGACAAGCGTGACGATTCCGGATTCTGTGACGTCCATTGCGGATTCCGCGTTTGCTTATTGCACCGCGCTGACGTCGGTCACGATAGCGGCAGGTGTGACGTCCATCGGGGACTATGTATTTGACGGCTGCAGCGCGCTTGAGGAAATCAAGGTTTCCGGCGATAATACGGCTTACTGTGCGGTGGACGGTGTATTATTTGACATCGATCAGACGACCCTGATTCTGTATCCGATGGCGAAGACGGACAGCTCGTATGCGATTCCATCGACGGTGACGACGATTAATGCGATCGCGTTTTATGAATGCACGGCTCTGACGTCGATTACGATACCGGACAGTGTGACCGCCATCGGGGATTATGCGTTTGAAGGGTGTACCGGACTGACGAGCGTTGAGTTACCGGGCAGCGTGACCGAGGACGGTATGGGAGATGGCATCTTCTATGATTGCTCCGGCCTTACAGAGATTTCGTTGGGGAGCGGCCTGACAACCATCGGAAATTATATGTTTGACGCATGTAAAAGCCTGACAACCATCGCGATTCCGGATACCGTGACAACAATTGGCGATATGGCATTTTACGGATGTACTGCTTTGGAGAGCGTTACTGGCGGCGACGCGCTAACATCTATTGGGGAATACGCGTTTTATAAATGTACGGCTCTGACGACCATCAGCTTACCAGATGGGTTGACTGCGGTGGAGGATTATACCTTTTATAAATGCACCTCTCTGACAGAGATTGCCCTGCCGGATGCGGTAACGTCTATTGGGGACTATGTGTTTTATGGCTGTATCGGCCTGACGGAGATGACTCTGCCGGATAGCGTGACGTCGATTGGGAGTTTTGCGTTTTATGGATGTACGGCTCTGACGGAGATCGCCCTGCCGGACGCTCTTGAATCTCTGGGAGCGTATGCGTTTTACAATTGTACCTCGCTGGCGTTCATTGCGTTGCCGAATGGCCTTACCGAGATCGGAAACCGCACGTTCTATCAATGTACCGCTCTGGCAGAGATCACCCTGCCGGATGCCCTCACATCGATTGGAACTTATGCGTTCTATGGCTGTACGGCTTTGACGGACATTACCTTGCCGGACAGCCTGGAATCGGTAGGCAACTATGCATTTTATGGCTGTACGGCTCTGACGACCATTATCCTGCCGGACAGTCTGACATCGATCGGGAATTATATGTTTTATGGCTGTACGTCTCTGGATACCATTACCCTGCCGGATAGTCTGACATCGATTGGGAATTACGCATTCTATGGCTGTACGTCTCTGGAGACCATTACCCTGCCGGACAGTCTTGAAACAGTGGGCAATTATGCGTTTTATAACTGTACCGCCCTGACAACGGTGACGATTGGCTGCGGAATCACTTCGGTCGGTACATACGCGTTTGAAAACTGCAGCAGCCTGGAGGCCGCTTATTATGGGAGTATCGCGGCAGACTGGGAGGAGGTCAGCGTCGAAGACGGCAATACCTGCCTTACAGATGTCCTTTATTACGATCTTACTGTATGTACCGTGACGCTGGAATCGGATGCGGTGGTTTACGATGGTGAAGAGCAGGAGCCCTCTGTCACGGTGGCGAAGGACGATACCAGTCTGACGGAAGGAACGGATTATGATGTGTCGTACGCAGACAATCTGGATGTCGGTACCGCGACCGTCACAGTCAGCGGAATCAATGACTATATCGGCACGGCATCCGCGACATTCTCAATCTGTATTGCGGATCTGTCGGATGCGGAGATTACTATTTCCTCAGCAGAGGAATCCGAAGACCTTATTTATGACGGAACAGCAAAAACACCGGAGTTTACCGTGATCGTCGGAGAGGATACACTGGTTAAGGATGAAGATTTCACGGCAGAATACAGTGATAATACGAACGCAGGCACTGCGAGCCTGACCATTACCGGTATTAATAATTATACAGGTACCGCGACAGAAACCTTTACAATCAGCGCGGCGGATTTATCATCGGCAGACCTGACTATATCGACAACCAGTTATACATATGATGGCAGCGCGAAAGAGCCGGAAATTGAAGTGACGATGACTCTGGCGGACGAAGAAGTAACGCTGACCGCCGAAACCGATTATGAAGTTTCCTATACGGATAATACAAATGCGGGCACTGCAACTGTGACGGTGACCGGAGAGGGGAATTTCGCCGGATCCGTCGCCGGAACATTCGAAATCGAGAAAGCAACGCAGACTCTGACTCCGTCTGTGGAGACAGCCTCCATTGATGTAGGAGAAACGCTTACGATAACCGTAAGCGGAAGCGGGGAAATGACCTTTGAATCCAGTGCCCCGTCCGTTGCGAAGGTGGACAGCGATACAGGCGCGGTGACCGGTGTATCGGAGGGCAGTGCGACAATTACTGTTACAGCCGAGGATGACAATTATTATACCGCCAGTGCGGAAGTGAGTATAACGGTCACGGAGGCAGAATCAGAGACGGAAACGTCAACAACCGGAACGACAACAACTGAAATGACGACAACCGAAACTACGACGACCGGGACAACGACTGAAACGACAACAACGGAAGAGGCGGACGATTCTGAGTCGGCAGCTGTAGTGGCAGAGACAGCCGCGGGAAATGATGAAAATACCGATAGTAATGGGCCAGGTGGCAGCTCCGGGACTTCTTCCGCCGACAGCAATAGCGGCAGCAGTTCAGAAATTATGGTCAGCGATGTGAGTACCGGATCAACCGGAAACACGGAAAGCACGGAGTCGGACACTTCGACTATGGTTACCGTGAAGAAAACAAAGCTGACCAGCGTGAAAAGTACCGCTGCGCGGAAGATCACCGTGAAGTGGAAAAAGAAGAGCGGCGTGAGCGGCTATCAGATTCAGTATTCCACGAGCAAAACGTTCAAAAAAGGGAATAAGAAAGTCAAAGTCTCCGGTGCGAAAAAGAAGAAAAAGGTGATTTCAAAATTAAAAAGCGGGAAGACGTACTATGTGCGCATCCGGACCTATAAAGTTGTAAATGGAAAGACTTATTATAGTGCCTGGAGCACGAAGAAGAAGGTGAAAGTGAAGTAATAGATCAGCGTACGCGGCATGGATGTGACCGGTATTTACTGGCCAGCCTGAGGCAGATATTGTTTACCTGTAGCAAATTAAAACAGCGCATTCGATAAAGGAATGTGCTGTTTTCTTGTACAGGCGCGAGCAGGATTAGTAGCTCCTCCGCTATAAGGAATCCTTCGACTTTGTCGGCAATCCCTATGACGGAACTCGCGACCGATACATCGGATAGGGAGGGGGTCCTTCTATCCGATGTGTCCGAAGATTCTGTGCGGCTTAGGCCAGTTGTGCCACCAGAGCTTGTAGCTCCCGCATGGCCTGCGCCTGGTTCTGAAAGACAATCGCGTGAAAGCCAAGTGCGCGGGCTGCCTCAACATTTGCGGGAGTGTCGTCGAAGAAGACGGATTCTTCCGGAACGACCTGCGGACATCGCGCGAGGAACGCGCGGAAAATCTGCGGTTCCGGCTTGCTCCAGCCAGATTCGCAGGAAAACAGTCCACCATCCATCAGCGGCAGGAAATCGAGCGCCTTTTTCGTCCGCTCGATCATCCAGAAGGAATAGTTGGAGAGATACCAGGTGTGAAATCCCTGCGCCTGCAGATCCTGAATCCACGGAATCGCGTAGTCCAGCCGGCAGACCGATCCGCAGGAATGGTCAAAGACGCGCAGGACATCGTCATGGTATTCGGGCCGGGCAAGCGAGACTAATTCTTCGCGCAGCTGGCTGACAGGCTTAATGCTGCGGTCCAGATCCTTCCAGACCGAAGCGCCGAAGACCGTACTTTTGATGTTTTTTTCCTTTTCCGGATCAAAATGAAAGTGTTTTATGTAGGAATCCGGGTCAAATCCGACCAGAACGTTTCCAATGTCAAAAATAATATGTTTAACCATGGTCTGTCTTTTCCTTTCGTGATTTTACGTTCTCCATCATATCAGAAATCATTTGAGTTCTCAATGGAAAAATGGAAAAGAAGCTCCCGCCATGTTCATGTGCGGCTTTTGACTGATACTGAGATTGGGATATGATTGTATGCTCATGCGATTGTATGCTCATTGAACCAAAACTTTTCTTGATAACCAAATGCATTTGTGGTAAGCTTTCTACAATTCAACCGATTGTGTTTCGGCGTTTTTAGCGAGCGAAGGAGGTGGCAGTGTGAAGACGAAGATGCTTCCGATAGGGGTCGATGACTTTCAAAAAATCCGGACAGAAGATTATTATTATGTAGATAAAACCAGCCTTATCAGAGATTTGCTGCAAAACAGAGGAGAAGTAAATCTGTTTACCCGTCCACGACGCTTTGGTAAAAGCCTGAATATGAGTATGTTAAGGCGTTTTTTTGAGACAGGCGCAGACAAAAAAATATTTGAAGGTCTGGCAATTTCTAAAGAGACCGAGCTGTGTGAAACATACATGGGACAGTTCCCTGTGATTTCAATCAGTTTAAAAACTGCTCATGGAGATAGTTATGAGTTTGCAAAGAATGAACTCTGTACTATTATTGCAAATGAAGCGTTACGATTTCGTTTTCTTCTTGACAGTGACAAATTTTATGAAGAGGAAAAAAAGCTTTATCGTCAGCTTATTCATGTGGATAATTCTTTAAATAGCGTTTTCGTCATGTCTGAAGCTACTATTACCAGCAGCCTGAACACACTTTCCCGACTGCTGGAGAAGCATTATGGACGGAAAGTGATTATTCTGATTGATGAATATGATGTGCCGCTGGCAAAAGCAAATTCATGCGGATACTATGATAAAATGATTGTCCTGATTCGAAATATGCTGGATGCCGCGCTAAAAACAAACGAAAGCCTGTATTTTGCTGTAATGACCGGTTGTTTGCGGATTTCAAAAGAGAGCATTTTTACCGGCCTGAATAATTTGAAATTATATTCGTTTTTAGACGCCGAATGTGATGAACATTTTGGATTTACCGATACGGAGGTTCGGCATATTTTGGATTATTATGGGCTTTCCGAATACTACAATACCACGAAAGAATGGTATGACGGATACAGGATTTCCAATGCATATGTCTATAATCCCTGGGATGTCATCAATTGGTGCAATCAATTACTGAAAAATCCAGATAAAAGGCCAAAGAGCTATTGGAAAAACTCCAGCAGTAATGAAGAAGTCAAAAAATTCATCCGCCGGATGGGTAACGGTGTGACGAAAGCTCAGATCGAACGGCTGATTTCCGGCGAGAGTGTCCAGAAGACAATCGAAGAACAGCTGACCTATAACACTATGTATGAAAACATTGAAAATATGTGGAGTCTTCTGTTTGCAACCGGCTATCTGACTCCGGCCGAGATGCCATATGGCAATCTGGTTCGTCTGAAAATCCCGAATAACGAAGTCCGCGACATTTTCAGTGGCTTTATTCTGGAATTGTTTGAGGAAAAAGTGGCTGAGGACGGCACTTTGGTGACAGAGTTTTGCGCAGCATTGAAAAATGGCGATACAGCTGATGTCGAGCGCATTTTCACGAAAGCCATGGGAAAAACAATCAGTATTCGTGATACAGCAGTTAAAAAAGAGTTCAAGGAAAACTTCTATCACGGCCTGATTCTTGGAATCCTGCTTTTTAAAAGCGACTGGGGCGTTTCATCAAACAGGGAAGCTGGTGATGGGTACTATGATCTCCAGATTGAGATTGAAGAAGAAGAAATTGGCATTGTCATTGAGGTAAAATATGCAGAGGGCGGGAATCTTGATGCGGCATGTACGGAGGCTCTGGATCAGATCAATAAGAACAATTATACTGCCGAATTGAAAGAAGATGATATGCACAAAATTCTTAAATATGGAATAGCCTGCTTCAAAAAGCAGTGCAGGGTAGTTTTAGAGCGGGAGTCATTTTAATCCAATTTAAATCCAAAGCCATAATTTTCGCAGAAAAATGAGCAAAAACAGGAAAGACCGTGCTATAATACCTATAGTTCGATTTTCTATTAGTGTTTCCCCGGTTTGAGTTATAGACCGGCGGAGGCTGGAGGAAGATTCAAGGAAAATGAGTATGAGTATGAAAAAGAAAATCGCTGTATTGATGGCAGCAGTCATGATGGCAACTATGCCTGGTCTTACGGTTCTTGCTGAAGAACTATCTGATGAAATCATCGTAGAAGAACTGACGGAAGACGCGGGTCTTTCTGATAATTCCACGTCAAATGATGACCTGATCATAGAGGAGGAAGATCTCGCCAATGGTACGGATGAAACCGGTGGGGCGGATTTATCCGAAAACCTGATTGACGAGGAAACAGAATCGGAAACCACTACAGACACGGGGGCGGAACAGGACCCCGCCGAAGAAGATTCAGAGACCGATGATGCAGATGTTTCTTTCGTGGATGATGCTGGTGTCTCCTTAGTGATAGAAGAAATCACTGATTTCACAGGACAGGATGTGGATGCTCTTATCGAAGCTGCATCAGATGATGCAGCTGAGGATATTGTAGACAGCGGCACTTGCGGGGATAATCTGACCTGGGTGCTGGACGGAGAAGGCACGCTGACCATCAGCGGGACCGGGGAAATGTCTTATCTTTCTGCGGTGGACTTGTATCAAGAAGAAATCCGGACATTGGCGATAGAAGAAGGCGTGACAAGTATTTATGTAAGCGCCTTTTCCGGGTGCACCAATTTAACGGACGTCACAATTCCGGAAAGTCTGACATCCATTCGTACCTATGCTTTTGAGAATTGTACCAGTTTGACCAGCATAACGGTTCCATCCGCCCTGATTGAATTAGGATCAGGTGCGTTTCAGGGCTGTACCAGCCTGACAGATATAAGTATCACGTTATCTTATGATTCGGAGAGGCTTAGTATCGGTTCCCATATTTTTGATGATACCGCATATTATAATGACAGTGCAAACTGGGAGAACGGATTGTTCTACTATGGCGATTATCTGATGGGGGCTGATGCGGATCAGCTGGATCATACGTGTGAAATCAGGACGGGGACAACCATTATCGCGTCGGATGTTTTTATGGATTGCTCAAATATAAGCAGTATAAATATTCCGGAAGGAGTGAAGGTGATCTGCGGCAGCGCTTTTGAAAACTGTACTGCATTGACCACGATAGACCTTCCGGACAGCCTGATTCGCCTGGGGGCTGATGTATTCCAGGGATGCGAAGCCCTTACGGAGATAAATACCGGAAATAACATAAACGCTATTGGAATGGATGCGTTCGCAAATACCGGGTTTTATAATGATGCAGCCAATTGGGAGGACGGCGTGTTATATCTGGGGAATTACCTGTTAGATGCGGACAGTGATACATTGGAAGGTAGTTATCAGGTCAAAGAAGGGACGACTCTGCTTTCAACACGGGTTTTTTATGGCTGTTCGCTTCTGACGGAAATCAGCATCCCGGACAGCGTAATTATGATTCAAAGCAGTGTATTTTACGGGTGTACTGCGCTTACAAAGGTGACGGTCAGCGGGAGTCCCACCATCGGAAACCAGGCTTTTTACGGCTGCACGGGGCTGACAGATATCATATTTGAAGGAGACGCGCCTTATTTTAATACGATGGTCGGATTCAGCTATTTCCGGGAAGACAATATGTTCTTCTACAATGTAACAGCAACGGTCTGGTATCCGGCCGGAAACAGTACATGGACCACGGATATCATGCAGAATTACGGCGGAACGATTACATGGACCGCTTATGAAACCGAAACCGATGAAGATGAAATTACAGCTCAGGGAACCTGCGGAGAAAACCTGACATGGACGTTGAGTGCGAGCGGCGTACTGACTGTTAGCGGCACCGGTGACATGACGAATTTTGATACAGCGGAAAATGTATCCTGGAACGATTACAAGGAGCTAATCACATCCGTTGTGATCGAAACCGGTGTGACGTCTGTCGGGAGCAATTCTTTCTCCGGATGCACGAACCTGATTCAGGCATCCCTTTCTGATACGGTCACCCAAATCGGCGCGAGCGCATTTGAAAACTGCTCCAGCCTGGAGACGCTGACATTGTCGGCAAATCTGGAATCGGTTGGAGAAAATGCATTTGAAAATTGTTCCAGCCTGGCGACCGTATATTACAGCGGTTCATCCGAAACCTGGTCTGCGGTTGACGTGGGTGAGGGGAACAGCTTGCTTACGGAAGTGGTAGAATCTAGTACCAATACAGATGAGGAAACGACGGAAATTATTGACAGCGGCACCTGTGGAGATGATCTGACATGGACATTGGACAGCGATTATGTGCTGACAATCAGTGGGACGGGGGAGATGACGAGTTGGAGCAGTTATTCCAGTGTCCCATGGTACAATTACAGAACATCTATTATTTCTATTTCGATCAGTGAAGATATCACTACTATCGGTAATTATGCGTTCTATTACTGTAGTAGTTTAAAGAACATAACGATTCCGGAGAGTGTAATATCGATTGGTGTCCACGCATTTCATAATTGTACAGGTCTGACAACCGCGGGTCCGTTGGGAGGAGAATATGATTATAAATTTGGATGGACCGAAACGATTCCAGATTATGCGTTCTATGGCTGTACAGGATTAACGAGCATAACTTTTCCAGATAGTATAAGCACAATCGGCCGAGACTCTTTTATGAATTGTACCGGAATAACTAACATAGTACTCCCGGACAGTGTTACTACTATCAATTATGGCGCGTTCTGGGGCTGCACAGGACTAATCAGTATAACGACTCCGAACAGTGTGATTACCATCGGTGAACGTGCTTTTTATAACTGCACGGGTCTGACCGGAGTAACGATTCCAGCAAGTATTACTTCTATCGCTGATGAGACGTTTCGAGGCTGTACAGGATTGACTAGTATGGTGATACCGGAAAATGTGACCTCTATTGGGGAGTCTGCATTTCAGAGCTGTACAGGATTGACCAGCTTAACGATCCCGGAGAGTGTTACATCCATCGGTTCGTCAGCATTCGAGGGTTGCGTAAGCCTGACTACAGCGGGGCCGATGGGCGGAGGATATGACTATGAATTTGGATGGAAAGAGACTATTCCGAATTGTGCATTTCAGGGCTGTACAGGATTGATTAGTATCATGTTTCCGGAAACGATAACTTCGATTGGTGCGTCTGCATTCCGAAATTGTACAGGACTAACCAGCATAACAATACCAGACAATACTTCATCTGTCAGTTCCTATGCGTTTGCTGATTGTACAGGATTGATCAGCATAACGATACCCAAAAGCATGACGACCTTTGGTAATTATGTATTTTCAGGGTGTTTGGGTTTGACCACCGCAGGGCTTGCAGGAGGAGACTACAGCTACGAATTTGGGTGGGAAGAGGATATTCCAGATCGTGCGTTCCAAGGTTGTACAGGGTTGACCGATATAACGATTCCAGAAAGTGTCACGTCTATTGGGGCGTCTGCGTTTTCAGGTTGCACAGGGTTGACCGATATAACGATTCCAGAAAGTGTCACGTCTATTGGGGCGTCTGCGTTTTCAGGTTGCACAGGGTTGACCGGTGTAATAATTCCAGCTAGTGTCACAACGATTGGATCTTATGCATTTTCCGATTGTACAGGGATGACTAGTATTACAATTCCAGCCAGTGTAACGGATATAGGCTTCTACACGTTTGAAAATTGTATCGGACTGACCACTGCGGGACCTGTGGGAGGAGACTACAGTTATGAATATGGGTGGGAAGAGACTATTCCGTCTGATGCATTTTCGGGTTGTACAAGATTAACTAGCATAACTTTCCCAGAAGGTGTCACATCTATTGGCTCGTATGCGTTTTACAGTTGCAGTAATCTAACGAGCGTAACAATCCCGGAAGGTACCACAACGATTGGCTCTTGTGCGTTTTACAGCTGCAGTAGTTTAACGAGCGTAACGATTTCTGCTAGCGTCACAACGATTGGCTCTAATGTGTTCTATGGCTGTAATAGTTTAATCACTGCTGGTCCGATAGGAGGAGGGTATAACTATGAATTTGGCTGGGAAGAGGCTATTCCGTCTTGCGCGTTTTATGGCTGTAGTAGTCTAACAAGCGTAACGATTCCGACTAGCATCACGATGATTGGCTCTTCTGCGTTTTACCGCTGTAGTAGCTTAACAAGCATAACGATTCCAGCTAGTGTCACAACGATTGGCGATTATGCGTTTGACAGCTGCAGTAGTCTAACGAGCGTAACAATCCCGGCTAGTGTCACAACGATTGGTGCGTATTCGTTT
>JAJQDT010000030.1:59397-85413 GCA_021202075.1 Lachnospiraceae bacterium
TCTAACGAGCGTAACAATCCCGGCTAGTGTCACAACGATTGGTGCGTATTCGTTTCGCTCATGTAGTAGCCTGACGAGTATAACGATTCCAGCTAGTGTCATAACGATTGGCATAGGTGCATTCTATGTTTGTAAAAGCCTAACAGATGTTTATTACACAGGTTCGGAAGAGGACTGGGCTAATATTAGTATTGGTTCTTATAATACATACTTAACCAACGCTACCATCCACTATAACTCCACCGGCTCTTCAGACACTTCCGGTTCCCTGTCATTGACGAATGCAGTGGAAGGTGGGACAAATGGTCTTCAGATAAGTGGTATCCTGATAGAGTGGGATGCAGTAGATGGGGCTGCCAGCTACTACATTTCCAGAAAATCATCTGATGAAGACAATTATAGTACGGTCGCTTATGTAAATGATGCTTCAACCGTTTCATATTTCCATGTGATTTATGTCTACAATGGCGTTACTTATACTTACAGGGTTCAGGCACAAGACGAAAATGGCAATGACCTGGGTGAATATGAAGAAGGAACTATCACTTATGTCTCGCCAGCTGTTGTTTCCACCCCGACAATCGGAACAGGTGGTGTTACTGTGTCTTGGACCTGGGGTTATACCATTGATGACTCTACATATTTTAATATATTTCGGAAAACGGATTCCACTGACTGGGAACTGATCGGGACATCCACCGGATACGATTATCTGGACTCGGAGATTTCCGTATCTGTCGGGGACACATATTATTATTCTGTACAGGTATGCTGCAGTTATGGTACAAGTGCTATGAGCATTGCCATGGGTCTCGATGATACCGGACTGGTCCTTGGCGATATTTCCGTGGCAAAATATATGGAATACGAAATAGATGGCGAAGAGTATGAAGGGTACATTGAGGAATATGGTGCCCTTGCCATTGGGGACCAGGTATGCTTTTCCATCGAGGTTACAACGTATGTTGGCGTTGTTCTGGAATTTGACGAAACAGAATGGTCCAGCAGCAATGAAGAGGCGATCGCCTTTGGAACGGTGTCCGTTGCCGGCCCGACGGTATCGGAAGAAGACGAGTCAAGACAGGTTTATTATCTGACTGCAACCGCGGAACTTCTGGCTGGGGGAAATTGTACAATATCATTTTCCATGCGGGGAGAAACAAGCACATCGGCCGAGATCATAATAGCCTCTACATATAATTGCGGAGATGATCTGATCTGGTCACTGGATACGGATGGTACGATGACGATTAGTGGTACAGGGGAAATGTGGGATTATAATTTAGATACAGATGAGGATGGAAACCTGTTAAACGCACCGCCATGGGAAGAATATTATGAAAAAGTTTCATCCATTGTGATCGAAGATGGTGTTACAAGTATCGGTACATATGCGTTTTATTGTTTTGCGAAAGTGCGCTTTTTGACAATTGGGTCGGGCTTGCAGTCTGTCGGGGCATACGGAATTGATGTAAGTTCAGATCAATACGGTACGAAAATTTATTTTACTGGAGCATCACCGGATATTGATAAAGCGGCTTTCGGAATTGAAAACAATGTGATCGATGCGTATTATATCCCGAGCATGGATGCGATTATTTGGGCGGACACTGTTTCCGCGACCTATGAGAATGCACTTGTTTCCTGGATTAGTTCAGAAGACCTTTCGGGGAACTTATCTGCTTCGGATGTTTTTCCTTTTAACAATTCAGATACGTATTTTGGAGACTCGGAGGAAGGCTATTATTTATCCACCTCTGATTGTGAAAAACTGATGTCGAACCTGAACATCATACAAAAAAGAGCAATTAAATGGTACTCCACAAGTGGAACCAATGTTTATCACTATAATCTGGATGGGAACGGATATTTAATAAGAAGCTATGAGGAATGGGGCGGTTCTTGTTCAGGTATGGTGCATTTAATAGCATTGGGTTTAAACGGATGTTTTTCCTCCTCCACTTTTAACAGCGGAGCTTCCACTTATTCTGATATTGATAATGGACTTGCTCCTGTTTCAAAAAGGACAGAGTCGATTATCAATTTCTATCAGCTTCAGCAGTATCTCCCTCAATATGACGACCTGAAATCCAGTTTCATGAAAAAGAACCAGTATGCGCAGCTGACGATTCTTGATGATGAACTGGAAAAAACGTCGTCCTCAACGGCTTCCGGATCTGCGGGTGCGGTAATGATATCTTTTCAACTTAAAAATACGGATGACAGCGGTCAAATCAAAAAAGAAGGTCATGTCATAATGGGCTTTGCCGTGGAAAAAGGAACTTTTCATGTCGAAATTAATGGACAGACCTATACGTTTGACCATCGGGTACTGACGTATGATCCCAGCAAATGCTTAGACATGTTTGAAAATAAGGCAAACTGGTATTTCCAGCAATACTCCCTGTATTATTATATTGGTGGCGGTAGCTCGGAAGCAAGATGGGCAATCCCCGGCTATGATATTATCAGTACTACGAATGATATTGATATTTACTCAGAAAATGATACAGCTAATTTTAAACTGGTTACCAGCAGTCTTAGTGTCATAAACGCAATCGATTACAGCACCGGGGCACTGAATCTGACAACGGAGGTGAAAAACGCGTATCTTTCTGCACAGTCCACGAGCAGTTTTACTGTAACTACATCTGAAAATATCGCTTATGTGATAAAGGATGGACAGATCGATGGAATAGGGACGGTAAGCGATGATATTGTGGTTTATGTAGGAGACACTGACGGCGGCACTACGGCATATGGCAGTGAACTTACGGTTTCCTTGTCCGGCATTGACAAAGCATACACGCTAGCAACAGACAGTTCTGATTCATTTTCCATGCTCTATGAAAATGTCGCACTGGACGCGTATTGCAGTTCGGGCGGGAGCAGCATCTGCTTTGACCCCGCAGGGAAAGTAACACTGGATGCGGATAATGTTGGTGAATGTGCGGTGGCAATCACAGCGAATGAGGGTTATTCTTCGCTGGAATACCCGACGATAATTGTTTCGGGGGATAATGTTTCATCGCTCTCTGCTGAACTTACGGATGAAGGCGATATCCTTATAGAAGGGGATAACATGTCTGACGTTACAATAAGTGGGGATATGCTGGACGGGGAGGATGTGGACCAGGTAGACATTTCCTCTGACCAGGATTCTGTGCTGATCAGCGAGGATGATAATGGGAACCTGACCATCTATGAAGACACGGATAATGACGGGTTATATGACGAAGTGATTGCAAAAATGAATGGTGATATTTCCACCTGTACAGTTACGCTTTCATCAAATAATTTTACATATAATGGAATTGCCCAGACCCCTTCCGTGACTGTCCGCAGTGAAGACGGCACGGCCCTTGCTGAAGAGACTGATTACAAGGTTTCTTACAGCGATAACATAAATGCCGGGACAGCGTCTGTTATTATAACAGGAATCGGGTCTTATTGGGGGACGGTAACAAAAAACTTTACGATCAGCAAGGCAAATCAGACGGTTTCAGTTTCTGTGGCTCCTACTGCAATTAAAGTGGGTGAAACAGCTAAGGTCACTGCTTCAGGAGAAGGAACCCTTTCATACAGTTCCAGCGACCCGTCCGTGGCATCTGTGGACAGCTCAACAGGTACGGTTACCGGAAAGAAAGCCGGAACTGTGACGATTACTGTGACAGCAGCTGGCACGGAGAATTATAATTCTTCCAGTAGTGAGGTGGCGATTACTGTGGCAGCGGCGGACAGTGGAGGAGCCGGTACTGGAGACAGTACGTCCACAGGCGGAGACACGACCAGTGATAATACATCCACAGGCAGTGACGCGACCGATGATGGTACATCAACAGGCGATGGCACGACTGGTGATGATACATCCACAAGCGGAGATACGACCGATGGCAGCTCATCATCAGACAATGACATGATCGTCAGTGACTCATCCACAGACGGGGGATCATCTTCTGGAAGCGATTCGTCATCCGGCACAATGACAGAGGACAGAGGGGCAGAGACTATTGGCTCTTCTTATTCAGACGGGTCAGCCACCTATACGGTTACTTCATCGGACAGCAGCGGTAGGAATGTCACTATAACAGCTGTAAATACCACGGCCTCCTCTACATCTACTTCCGTGACCATCCCGGAGAGCGTGGAGATCAACGGTAGCGGCTATACCGTAACGGCGATTGCTGATAACGCCTTTGCCGGCAATACCACCTTAACGACTGTATCAATAGGAAAAAACGTTACCTCCATCGGAGCAAATGCGTTTAAGAACTGTACAAGCCTGAAAACGGTCAAAGGCTGTGCATCGGTGAAGATCATCGGCGCCAGCGCGTTTCAGGGCTGCACTGCACTGGTTACGGTGAAGGGCATGACGAACGTGACAGCGGTTGGCAGCAAGGCATTCTACAAATGTGTGAAACTTACTACTATTGGAAGTAAATCTGCGGTTGCCACGCTGGCAAATGTGGTAACCATCGGAAAAAGTGCGTTCTATGGCTGCAAGGCTTTAAAGAAGGTCAACCTGACGTCAAAAACATTGGCCAGCATTGGCACCAGCGCATTCCAGGGCTGCACTGCCTTGAAGAGTTTCACTGCCGTATCCACAAAGCTGAAAAGCATCGGAAAGAAAGCCTTTTATGGTGATAAAAAGCTTACCACAGTCACTTTGAAGACAAGGAAGCTTACAAAATCCAGTGTGAAAGCAAACGCTTTTAAAGGAATTAAGAGTTCTTGTACGTTCAGGATTCCTTCTTCGAAGGTGTCAGCTTATAAGATAATTTTTAGAGCAAAAGGAGCCGGGAGCGGGATAAAAGTAAAGAAGCTGTAAACCATCCATCGAACAAAGAGCTCAAAGTAATACGCTTGAAGACAAGTATATTTATGAAAAACTATTGAAAACCTGGCGGAAATTGGTTATATTGTAGATGGTATTTTTACAATCTTTTTACATAACTGTCGGAAGCTTTGCAGTTAGACGTATTTTATGCGGTTGCCTGGCATCCCGCAGTTATCACTCTACATATGAGGAGGAAGCATTATGGGAAAAAAGTTTGGGATCAGAGATGTTGTGGCGATCGGCATTGGTACGGCGCTGTTTGTGGTGCTGACGAATGTCCAGATTCCGGTCGGGTTTATTCCGAACACGGCGCTGCAGACGCGTGTGCCGGTGCTGGCGTTTTTCGCGGCTATTTTCGGACCGGTCGTGGGAGGCGCGATTGGTTTGATCGGGCATGCGCTGGGCGATGCGCTGTTCTACGGCAGTGTGTGGTGGAGCTGGGTATTTCCGGACGCACTGTTCGGCCTGGCGGTCGGTCTGTTTGTGAAGCAGTATAAGGTGAGAGAGGGCGGCTTTGGCGGAAAACAGATCGCACTGTTTAATGTGACGCAGGTGGTTGCGAACGCGGTGGCGTGGATTGTGCTCGCTCCGGCTCTTGACGTCCTGATTTACGCAGAGCCGGCGAATAAGGTGTTCGCGCAGGGCGCGGTTGCGTGCATTCTGAATGTAATCATCACCGCGATTCTCGGCACGCTGCTGCTCGTGGCCTATTCGAAGGTGGGAGCAAGGTCGGAGAGCCTCTCGAAGGAGGAGTGACCGCTGCGGACCTGCTGGGGCGTGATCGCGTATGTTCAGGAGTTCGTTGCGGCAGAGGGCGGAGCGCAGTTGTGCAGTGTGGAGAACCGTGCAATTGGACACGTTTGACGCTCCAATCGTGACACGTGATACATAAAAAAATAAATTCGGCAGGCTTAGAGGACAGACATATGGATCCGATTATTGAGTTTAAGAACTATACTTTTAAATATCGGGCGCAGAAGGAGCCGACTCTCCGGGATATTGACCTTGCGGTGTATCCCGGGGAGAAGGTTCTGATCGTGGGACCATCCGGGTCGGGGAAATCGACACTGGTGCACTGCATCAACGGAATGGTTCCTTTTTCATACCCCGGCGACGCGTCCGGCTCTCTGACGGTGAAGGGAAAGGATCCGGCGAAGACCGGGATTTTCGGGATGTCGAAGATTGTCGGCACCGTCCTTCAGGATACCGATGGACAGTTCATCGGTCTGACGGTGGCGGAGGATGTCGCGTTTGCGCTGGAGAATGACTGTGTGCCCCAGGACGAAATGTTCCGGATGGTGGATGAGGTGGCGGAGGTCGTGGATATCACGAAGCTGCTGGATCACTCGCCCACGGAGCTTTCCGGCGGGCAGAAGCAGCGGGTATCCATGGCGGGCGTGCTCGTGGATGATGTGGACATTTTGCTGTTTGACGAGCCGCTGGCGAATCTGGATCCAGCGACCGGCAAGCGGGCGATTGATTTGATTGACAAAATCTGCCGGGAGCGGAGCAAGACGGTGATTATCATTGAGCACCGCCTGGAGGACGCGCTGTACCGAGACGTTGACCGGATTGTGGTGATCGGGGACGGCCGCGTGGCGGCGGACTGCCGCCCGGATGAGCTGCTGGCTTCGGACATCCTGATCCGCGAGGGGATCCGGGAGCCGCTGTATGTGACGGCGCTCAAGCATGCGGGCTGCACCGTGCGCACGGAGGATCATCCGCAGCACATTGAGACGATGAATCTGGACCGCTACCGCGACCGGGTAAAGACCTGGTTTGAGGAAGTGACGCTTCCGGAACCGAAACCGGAGAAGGAACCGGCTCTGGAGGTTTTGAACCTTGATTTTTCCTATATTACGGGACATCCGGTTCTTTCCGATATTCGTTTTCGCATTGAAAAGGGTGAGATGCTGGCGATCGTTGGCAAAAACGGGGCGGGCAAGAGCACGCTCTCGAACCTGATCTGCGGATTCATCCATCCGGACCGGGGGCAGATTCTGCTGAATGGCTCGGACATTGCGGATAAGTCCATCAAAGAGCGCGGTCAGGTGATCGGCCTGGTGATGCAGAATCCGAACCAGATGATCTCCAAGCCGATGATTTTTGACGAGGTGGCGCTGGGACTGCGCGTGCGCGGCGTGCCGGAGGATGAGGTCAAGGAGAGGGTCTATGAGAAGCTGAAAATCTGCGGCCTCTATCCGTTTCGCAACTGGCCGGTGTCCGCCCTGAGCTTTGGGCAGAAAAAGCGGGTCACCATCGCATCAATCCTCGTCATGGATCCCGAGATCCTGATTCTGGACGAGCCGACAGCCGGGCAGGATTACCGCCATTACACGGAGATCATGGAATTCCTGAAGGAGCTGAACGAGTCACTTGGCATCACAATTGTCATGATTACGCATGACATGCATCTGATGCTGGAATACACAGACCGTGCGATCGTCATCGCGGACGGTCAGATGATTGCGGATGATACACCGGCGAACGTGCTCACGAATGAGACCGTGGCGGATCGGGCGTATCTGAA
The DNA here is from genome assembly GCA_021202075.1 of Lachnospiraceae bacterium. Taxonomy (GTDB): domain Bacteria; phylum Bacillota; class Clostridia; order Lachnospirales; family Lachnospiraceae; genus Choladousia. The sequence continues at coordinate 66,765 of JAJQDT010000030.1, forward strand.
GAAAACCTCGCTCTATGAGCTCGCCATTCGGTGCGGCATCGAGGACGCGTCCGGCTTTGTGGAACGATTTATCTATTATGAGAGGACCGTTGCGCGGCAAGGAGCTGCTTTTGAATCAATAGCTGCCGACGCTATTGATTCGACCGGATCGATGTCTGTACGGAAGAAACCTGAAAATACAAGAGAAGAAGTATCTGACAGAAAAGGTCGTGCAGAGAAAGCATCTGACCGCACGGGCGAGGCAAAGACACCTGAAAACGCGGGCAAGGCAAATGAATCTGAGAATGCAGATCAGCCGCCAGTGAGCGCAAAGAGAACACCTGACAGTTCGGGTAAGGCACCGGAGAATGCAGATGACCAGATGGAAGGAAGGTGAGCTGACATGGCAGGCAGACTTCTGACTTATATGCCTAAAAATACCTGGATTCACCGGCTTTCCGGCGTTTCTAAAATGCTGTTTTTCCTGCTCTGGTCCATCACGGGTATGCTGACCTACGATACCCGGATTCTTCTGCTGATGCTGGTGATCAGCCTTGTGATTTTCCGGGTTTCAAAGACGGAATGGAAGCAGGTCGGCACGGTGTTTATGTTTATTATGCTGTTCCTCTGCCTGAACCTGTTCGCGGTCTGGCTGTTCTCCCCGAACCAGGGCACGGAGATTTATGGGACAAAGACGCTTCTGATAAAAATTACCGGCAATCATAATATCACGGCCGAGCAGCTTTTTTACGAATTCAATATCATGCTCAAATATTTCACCGTGACGCCGGTGGTGCTCATGTTTATCGTGACGACGAACCCCAGCGAGTTTGCGGCGAGCCTGAACCGGCTCGGCGTCAGCTACAACGTTGGCTATGCCATCGCAATTGCGCTGCGCTACATACCGGACGTGCAGTCCGACTTCACAAAAATCAGGCATGCGCAGGAGGCGCGCGGCATTGAGATGAGCGATAAAGCTTCCATTCCCAGCCGCATCAAAAACATGAGTGCGATCATCTTCCCGCTTCTGTTTTCCAGCCTCGACCGGATTGACGTCGTCAGCAACGCCATGGAGCTGCGCGGTTTCGGCAAAAACAAAAAACGCACCTGGTACATGGGAAAACGCCTGGAAAGGAACGACTATATCGCCATCGGTTTCGCGCTGGTGTTTATGATCGCGGCACTTGCCATCACCTTCGCGGACGGCAGCCGGTTCTGGAATCCGTTTGGGTGAATTGCCAGTCAACAAGTAAATGTGCAACGCTACTAAACTGTATACACAACGCACGAGGATAGTATTGACAAAAGAATGTATTCCTGCTATAGTAAAAGAAAAAAGGAGGGGCTGACAGATATGGCGACAACAAATGTGACTATGCGAATGGATGTTGGCTTAAAAAATCAGCTGCAGGAGCTTGTTTCAAACCTTGGTATGGATATGACGACATTCTTTGTCATGACAGCGAAGCAGGCAGTGAGAGAGCAGGCGCTTCCATTTAGACCTGCGATGAATGAACCAAACCAGGAAACGATCGAAGCGATGGCGGAAGTGGAATATATGCGTCAGCATCCAGATACTGGAAAGGTGTACAGCAGCTTTTCAGAACTTTTAAATGATTTGGATGATGAGGAAGATGATGGATGTATCAAATAAAAAGAACAGGAAGATTCAAAAAGGATTTAAAGCATGCGATTAGCCGTGGATACGATTTGGATCTGATTGACTATGTTGTTACTGAATTGTCTAAAGGAAATGCTTTGGATGAAAAATATCATGATCACTTATTAAGCGGAGATTGGGATGGCTATAGAGAATGTCATATTTTGCCGGACTGGTTATTGATTTATAAGTATGATAATGAGGATTTAATTCTGTATCTTACCAGAACGGGTACACATAGTGATTTATTTAAGAAATAAAAGCGCGAATGAAAAAGTGGACAGGGATGAATATCTGTCCACTTTTTATATGTGCCTGGTTGTGTCGAGTATTCAAGGGTATATGATTCGTGCGTCAGACAATACAGGGCACGTAAACTTTTCGTGACAAGTTCTTACTCTGTGTCAGTTTCCCTGCACTTTAATATATCATCGTAGAAATCCCGCATTTCTTTCTGGGAGTCGAAGATGGCGACGAACATCTGGTTGCCCATCGCGCCGGAGAGGGCGTCGGGTATGCGCTCAGCCATCTTGACGTGGCTGCCGTATTTCTGAAGGATGTCCTCCTTTGAGAGAATGAAGTCCTTGCCGTCGCGACGACCGGCGAAGGCACAGTAGGCGTGGTCGCCGACCGGCATGGTGGAGCGGTCGAACGCGACCATATCAGCCCAGATTTTGTAGACATCGGTGCTGTGTGCAAAGTCGATCATATCCGGCGTTACGCCGCCGCTCGGGCGCATATTGACCTCGAGTGCGACCAGATCCCCCTTTTTGCCGAGCCCTTCCTGATCCTGCTGGAGACGGAAAAACTCAAAATGGACGAAGCGGCTCTTTACGCCGAAGCTTTTTGCAGTGGCACGCCCGGCCGCGCGGGTGTCGTCCGGCAGATTTTTAAGGATGTAAAACAGAGAGTTGTCTGATTTGTTTACGATATCCATGATGGATTCCGGCGTGACATTGCCGGTCTCAAACATCGGCTCGCCCTTCGAGTCGATAATGGCGTCGTAGGAATTGACCTCGCCCTGCACGAATTCCTCCATGATGTAGACCGTGTTCGGCCATTTCAGGTCAAAAAACTGTGCCATCTGTTCATCGTTTTCCAGCTTAAATGTGTGGGAAGCGCCCACGCCGTTGTCCGGCTTGGCCACGACCGGGTAGCCGACCTCTTTTGCAAATGCGATGCAGTTCTCCAGCGTGTCGACCATATGGTAGCGTGCGACCGGGATGCCGGCCTTGCGGTAAAAATCTTTCATGCGCGATTTGAATTTGACATTCGGGATGTCCTCCACCTGGAAACCGGTCGTGATATTGAAATCTGTGCGCAGCTTTGCATCGCGCTCCAGCCAGTATTCGTTGTTCGACTCTAGCCAGTCAACCCGTCCGTGCTTGTAAATCAGAAATGCGACTGCGCGGTATACCTCGTCGTCATTTTCCAGATTGCTCACCTTGTAATATTCATTCAGGCTGTCCGTTAAATCAGCAGATAGCTCATCATACGGCGCATCGCCGATGCCGAGCACGTTCAGTCCGTTCTTTTTCAGCTCGCGGCAGAATTGCCAGTAGTTCGTCGGAAAGTTTGGTGAAATAAAAATAAAGTTTTTCATGATCTTTTCTCCCTCGTTCCTATGGGTTCTTGATTTTTTGATTTTCGATTTCGTTTATCGTTTCAGTAACAATTGCTTTTCGTTTTGCCCTGAGCAGTGATTCGGAATGAAACGGATATCAGCTGTCAAAATGAAACGTTTGCCTGTCTGAAGCAGAAGCTTAAAAGAAATTTTACCTGTTTTGTAAATGTTCTCTGTTATTCATGTTTAACTTTGTTGTTTATGTACACTGTGAATTATGCGACCTGATTCTCTCCGAGCAGATACGGCACGAAATAGGCTACCTGCTGATACCACCAGTTCCAGTCGTGGCTGACGTCATATCCCCACAGATCAACCCACGCATGGATGCCCTTATCCTCCAGAATCTGCTTCAGATTCCTGGTATAGTCCGGCACCTCCCACGGCCCCTGCCCGCAGCAGATGACAGCCCGTTTTTGATTATAAAGGGAGATGAAGGGATGATCCTTCGGCATTCCGCCGAGATAATCGACCGGAGAATTCCGGTAGACCAGGTCATCCATGTAAGATCCAAAGCCATACTCGGTCGAATAGAGCCCCGAGAGTGCGAGAAGCCCATCGAACAGATCCGGCCGGCGGAAAAACAGGTTCGCCGCATGGGTGGCGCCAAGGCTGCATCCAAAAAGCATGACTCCTGGATATCCATCCCAGCCGTTCCAGTCGTTGACCAGCTGCCGCAGCGAGGGAACCAGCTCGTCTGTGATATAGGTGATCCACTGCTCATAGCGCTCAATGCGCCATCTGGCGTCGCCGCAGGGATTCGACCATGTCTCCGCATCGACGGTGTCAATGGCGCAGACCAGAAGCTCGCCACTCTCAATCCAGGGCGCCCACGCGTCCGTCATTCGAAAATTCTCAAAATCATAAAAACGCCCGTCCTGACAGGGGATGTAGATGACGGGGCGTCCCGCGTGGCCGTAAATCTTGCACTCCATCTCCCGGCCGAGTGTCGGGCTGTATTCTTTGAAGTATTGTGTATTCATGAGATGTTACCTTTCTTTGATTATGAAGCGAGGTTTATGCAATGATTATACTGTTAAGTATACAAAAATTCAAGCGAAATCGGGAAAACGCCATAACCCGGAAAGGAGAATCTTCGGCAGTAGAACAAAAGGTATATTGGGACAGTATATCGGAACAGTTTCCGTGCAGATGACCAGATCATTTGCTCGCTCTCAGACAGTTTTCAAAAAAGGATAATCTTGTATAAATTATCTCCATATACGGTTCGATAGGACTTTGCCAGTTCATTCAGTATAGTATTTAGTTCATTCCGTGTACACATACATCAATCACCTCATTCTGGAAATTGTAGACTGAGATAAACCGGTCTCTATCGCGAGTCGATACTTTGTCCACACGCGCTCATGCATCAGTTCCTCAATACGGGATACCAAATCCATATCATTCACCACCTCGCCGCACATATATTTTACAATGAAATTGCGCCGGAGCATTATAACGAACAGACTGCATAATTATGGCGCAGTTGCGCAGTATGGGTGCACCATCAAATGTTTGTCTGCCCGCCGAGAGTGGTGAAGGAGGTATGTGAAAAACTTCGCTGCTCCAGACAGCAGAAGATCTTTATCCTTGCTACCTGCGGCGGCTATGACGGTTATGTCTGCATTGACCTGAAAGCGATCCTGCAGCCGAAAACTGACTTTGCTGTTCAAACCTTTATGTTACCTATGCCGCCCAATCACATTGTGGGGTTTTCTCCCATGCCGGACTGGATCAATCGTATCTACCTGAACCATGAAGCCGAAGCTTCTGTCAGAATCGCAGAGAAGATCCAATCGGATGCGCCACCAAAAACCGAAAGGGCGTCAACCGCAAATTTCTTTCGTGGGTATTCGCGACTGGCAATAAGAGGTTGCTGGGGGTTGACCGGGACTCTGTTGAAGGCGGCTTCTATACTTCCGATGCCTGTACAAAGTGCGGCGTCTGTGAGAAACTCTGTAAAAACGGCAACATTCGTTTGACCAAAGACGGTCCGGTCTGGGGCCACGACTGCCAGCAGTGCGTGGCCTGCATCATGTGGTGTCCAAATAAGGCCATTCAGCATCCTAATGTACCGGAGAGGCGCAGACGCTATCAAAATCCGAACGTCACTCTGGAGGATATGATGCAATCGGAATTCCATGTGGAAGAACCATGTGTGAAAGAAAGTAGGCGAAACAGCATATGTAAGATCTGTAAGATGGACGAAGAGGAACTCAGGAAGTTCAAGAAGGAACACAGTACATTTATCGCGGTGGGCACAACACTTATTATTGTCGGTATTGCTGCCGGGCTGTGGAAGGTGATGAAGAAATGCTGTTGCGGTGGGAAGAAAAACTGCTGCGGCAGTGGAGCGGACTAAGAGGAGCAGGAACCAGCTGATCCGCCGGGAAATACAGAAAACCGTGAAATATTGATATTCTGAAAAAAGACCTCTGCAGGAGATATCCGGAAACTGCTTCGGATACAAGATTTGCGACGGATTTGGAATCACAATGGCACAGTTCTTCGCGCCCGGCAAGCGGCTTGACCTGACCGATGAGCAGGAACAGCTGCTGGACAGCTGGGATGCCATGGATGACCGGGATAAGGAACTCGTGAAGACCTACATTCAGGGAATTACACGGCAATAGAATTAACACCTGTAGAAGAGCCTATTTTCTGCAGGTGTTTTCATTTCTTTCAGTTATAGATTGATTTTTGAATGCAATGAATTTAAAATGATATCCAACTATGAAACCTGCCGCCGGCAGTTTTCTACATATGCTAAGGCAAATTAAAAGGAACTGTAATCATCTTTACTTTACGAAGGGAAGGAAGTCTGGAGATGAAATTTTATGAAATTACCTTCAGTCCAACCGGAGGGACTCAGAAGGCAGCTGATATTTTAAGCCGGGAGTTATCGGAGCAGATTTCAGAAATCGATCTGTGCGACCGGAATATTGATTTTACGGAAATTGTACTCGATGAAGATGATATCGCGTTGATCGCGGTTCCATCCTATGGCGGGCGCATTCCGCAAACTGCTGTTGAAAGATTAAGCGCTTTATCCGGAAAACAGACAAGGGCAGTTCTTGTCTGCGTATATGGAAACCGTGCTTATGATAATACGCTGGCTGAGCTTGAGGATGTCTCCTGCAAAGCCGGTTTCAGACCGATTGCGGCCGTTGCCGCTCTGGCAGAGCACTCGATCGCGAGAAAAGTCGCGGCAGGTCGACCGGATGCAGAGGATGAAAAGACTTTAAAGGAAATGGCCGCGCAAATCCGCCAAAAGATTGCCGGAGACGACGTTTCACTTCCTGATGTCCCGGGGAAAGTCCCGGAGAAAGCAGGTCCCCGGACTCCCGGTATGGGGCCGAATGCTTCAGACGCCTGCGTGAAATGTGGTCTCTGCGCAGCAAAATGTCCGGTTGGCGCGATTGATCCGGTATCTATGAACCCGGATTCCCAAAAATGCATCAGCTGTATGCGGTGCATTTCTGTCTGTCCCGTTGGCGCAAAGAAGCTGGGGAGAGCGATCACCAGCCTGGGCGGCGTAGCGCTTGGAGTGCTCTGTGCGAACAGAAAAGAGTGCGAATTGTTTCTGTGAAGAGCGCAGGCTCATTGTAATTTAAGAAGGCACGCAATGTTCGATACACAGAAGCTTCAAACGACTATAGAAAGCCTGAACAAAGATGGACGGTTCGCATCAGAGAGAACATTCCTGCACCATAGGAAAATAACTGTATATGAGCACAGTGTCCATGTCGCCGAGGTCAGTCTTAAAATAGCGGATTTTCTGTCCGCCACCGTTGATGAAGATTCACTGATCCGGGGTGCACTGCTTCATGATTATTTTTTGTATCACAGAAATGAAAGCGTAAAGACCTATGTCCTGCACGGATACAGGCATCCCATGCTTGCGGCGGAGAACGCAAAGAAGGATTACGGAATCAATGACATCGAGGAAAATATCATAAGGCGGCACATGTTTCCGCTGACACCCATCCCACCTAAATACAAAGAAGCGTGGATTGTCTGTATCGCGGATAAATACTGTGCCGCATTGGAATACCTGCCTGCCAGATTCACGAGAAATCATCTTCCAGATGCGCTTTGATCACTGTTATATTTGGAAGCGCTCTGAACAGGAATCGAACCTGTATTTCCCGGTTCGTAGCCGGGTGTTCTGTCCGTTAGACTATCAGAGCTGATGGGCAGGGGAGGACTCGAACCTCCGGTGTCTCTGTGTGGCTGATTTACAGTCAGCTTCTCCGCTGCCGCTCCGGTCGGTGCTAAACGGTTCTGCGTGCCAGTGGCACGCGTTCAGAACCGACCGAAACGAAGTGTAGACGCCACTGGCGCTCAGCACCTTCGCCGTTGGGCCACCTGCCCGTAAAAGGTGACTGGCGAGAATCGAACTCGCAACCAATGGTGCCACAAACCACCGCTCTGCCATTTGAGCTACAGACACAGTGACCCCGGTGAGACTCGAACTCAACATTACCGCCTTGAAAGGTTGCCAGGTGCCGGTGGCACCTGTTTGGCAACGACCGAAGCGAAGCGTAGACCGATGTCCTGACCATTTAGACCACGGAGCCATATCTGGAGCGGATAAATTTCATCCGCTCCGTTTTATTTATGCACTGGCGACAACATTGTTGTCAGCAATTACCAGAATATCATCCACCTTTACACCAAACACAGCGGCCAGCACTACCATATTATCAATCGTAGGCAGTGCTGTCCCGTGCTGCCACTTGTACAGTGCCTGCGGCGTGGAAAATCCGAAAATATCCTGCAGATCCTTCACTGATAAGCCGGCCTGTATTCTCAGATTCCTGATATTCTGACCCGTCTTGACCATATCAATGGCTGGGATCGTAAACATTTCATTTTCCTCCTGCTCCGGCATCTGAGAGCCGGAACAAAATCGTCCTCAGTCAGATGCCTTAAAGTTATAAATTGGTTTCAGTACATCAATCACGTCCACAGAGTCCCGGATCACATCAATGATATCATCCAGAGATTTGTATGCCATCGGCGCTTCATCCAGGGTCGATTCATTGACAGAAGTGGTGTATACCCCTTTCATCAGGTGGCGGTAATCCTCCATGGAAAGTGTTTCTTTTGCTTTTCTGCGCGACATCAGACGGCCTGCACCATGGGGCGCAGAATAATTCCATTCTGCGTTGCCCCTGCCTGTCGCCAGAATGCTTCCGTCCTTCATATTGATCGGAATCAGCACCCGCTCATCTTCATGTGCCGCGATTGCTCCTTTTCTCAGGATCATTTCTTCCGTATCAATATAATTGTGAATGGTGTGGAAAGCATCAGTGCCGGTCATACCGGTCTTTTCCAGAATAATTTCCGCCATCTTTTCACGGTTTCTTCTGGCAAACGCCTGGCATATCTCCACGTCATGCAGGTAGTCCTCAAAGTAAGTTCCATACAGCCAGCACAGATCCTCCGGAACTGTAGTTTCTCTTGCACTCCATGAAATTGCCTTCAGTGTTGCCTGTATTTCTTTTCTTCTTCCTGCCTCTTTATAAGTGCGGATGATCTCATCGCACTCCTGGAAATAAGTCTCTTTCCCTTTATTCAGGTCGATTGCCAGCTGCTGATACAGTTCGGCAGTCTGTTTTCCCAGGTTACGGCTCCCGGAGTGAATGACCAGATAATTGGTGCCATCCTGTGCCTGATCCACTTCTATGAAGTGGTTGCCGCCGCCCAGCGTCCCCAGGCTTCGCTCCAGTCGTTTCGTATCCTTCAGGCTCCTGTAGCAGCGCAGGCCCGTCAGATCAAATCGTTCCTGTCTGCCTTCCCACACATTCATTCCGGACGGAATATAATGAGCGGCCTCATCAAGCCTTTCAAAGTCAATCGCCGCCTTGCCCAGATTGACCGTATACATTCCACAGCCAATATCCACGCCGACAATATTGGGAACTGCTTTATCCACAACCGTCATCGTTGTTCCGATAGTGCAGCCTTTTCCTGCATGGACATCGGGCATAATGCGAATCCGGCTGTCTCTGGTAAATTCCTGATCGCACATTCTGCGGATCTGTTCAATAGCCTCATCCTCAATGATTTTCGCGTAGCATACCGCTGTATTTACTTTTCCTTTAATTTCCAGCATTGTCTGCTCCTCCTCTCTTGACAGTTCCGGATGAATACCCCATATGGGATTTGAACCCATGGCTCCCCGGTTAAAAGCCGGGTGCTCTTCCGCTGAGCTAATGAGGTAAAATAAAATACCGCCTACCCCATACAGGATAAGCGGCCTCGTGAAATATATGCAACCTGCAGATCATACGCTCAGCAGGTATTCATACGAATCCCATTTCAATCGACTTTTTCTTACCCTATATGGACGCACCAAATCAAGACCCTGTTTTTTATCCAGCGCCGGCTCATGTCGTTCATCACTAAGGTAATATAAAAAGTTGACTGCCATCGTTCTTTCCTTTCCGGACTCTTGAAGCCCTTTTCCTGTTTCTGAGCGCATTATAACCTATTTTTCAGGAATTGTCATTATACTTGTGGTATAAAATTTCTTTTCCCTCCTGAAGTTATTACGTGACGTTCCCTCATTCCAGGACAAACTATCCTGTTTTTATTGCTCACAGGTTGCTCCGATAATATCCACATTTCTGTAATAGTCAGGGTCGCAAAGATTATATGACATCAAATTTTTTCTCAGTTTCATGCAACCCGGCTTAAACATAGCATATGTAAGTCCACCTGATAATGCCCCGCCTAAGATAGGGATCGTTGACGCCACACCGTCAGCAAAAATTTGTTTAGTCATACGAATTCCAACATTTACCGCCACCTTTTTTACAATGGGATAAATCGTTCCTTTTGTTAATGCTTTCTGTGCAAGTTTTTTGGCCACATGTTTTGCTAATGTATTCGCAAATTTCTGTAAAGCAGTTGCTGCTCCTTGGACTCCAAACATAACACCCATAAACAAAAGCATATAATTCATGGTTTCAGAATCAACATCATCCTCTGATAAATCAAATTGCTCAAATCCATAAAGATATGCCAATTCCTGTACTGTTCGAAGAACAAATGCAAAATATGATGTAATATCGGCAGCGACAGCACCAACAGCAGCGGCACCACCCGGAACGCTTGCGGCTACAGATATGGTTGTCACTTTTGTTGTCTCATAATCAATTACCTGTTTTGAGACTTTATTAACGATTTCCTTGGAAATACCGGCCTTTGCCGGATTACTGTTGATTGCCTCAACGACAATTTGCTCCGGGCAATATTTTATAAGCTCCTTCCGCAAAAATTTAGCTCGATTAATCTTTACACCCGGAGTACGCATAGCTGCCATTAAAACATTTTCAAAGGTTAATTCATTCTTAAGCGTTTGTACAGCATTTGCCATTAGTTACCTCCTCCTCATAAGCTTTCTTATATTGCAGTCAATAATCATTGACTTTTTGTCGCGGGCTATCCATTCCATCTGTAAGATTTACCACGTGGGATCTGCCTCCTGTCAGTTTTCTTCCGTTCTTTTCCGATTCAGATACTCGTTATATTTCGCGTTATTATACTCCAGTTCCTTCTTCTGCATGATCCGATTCCGATCGCTGAGGATAGCAAGCATCTCATCCACGATTTCTCCTTCCGGCAGTTCACTGTAGTGAGAGAGGTAGCCGATCATTCTCTGCGCGGCAAATTCTTCATTCGTCATATCATAAAAATAAGACTGAATCACGCGGGAAATGCCATTGTGTGCCACCATCAGATAAGTTCTGTCATCTGCCCGGATGTCGTCGATGAGATTATAGACCCGCTGACAAAGCTGCATCATCGTTTCCCCGCCATCATAATGATCCAGAAAATGCGCCTTCGCAATCTGAAATTCTTCCCCGTCTCTGGGAGTGGATTCATACCGGCCAAAGTTCTGTTCCTTCAGACGCGGCTCCATCCGCAATATGTCCTGCATCGTTTTTTGATGCAGGACGAAGGCCACGCCATCGCGCTCAAGCGCGATTCTAAATGGCGTGGCTCACTATAAGGATACCGGTTTCCTCTGAAATATGGCGCGCAGTCTCGGATGCCCGTACCAGAGGTGAATACAGGATCTCATCCACCGGCAGTTTTTCGGTGGCAAGGCGTTTGCCAAGTTCAATCGCCTGCGCATGGCCAAGTTCCGTCAACGCAATATCCGTCGCGCCACAGATTTTATTCTCAACATTCCAGACTGTCTGTCCGTGTCTGGTGAAATAAAGTGTACCCAATTTCGTGTCCTCCTCAAGACTTCATTGATTTTCCGAGTGACTTCTCAGCCTGTATAGGCATCCTCCACACTGTTCAAGAAATTTTGCCTGGCAAGCCATTCTTTTTCTTCTTCAGTTTCCGGGATATCAATCCTCTCGATTTTAAAGATAACAGGTCTTGTTCCATCATTACAGCAGGCAATCATCATTCTGTCATCGTTCGTCCAGTTTTTCATAATAGAGCCACCCTGCAGAGCAGTATAGACATATCGACTGATGGCATCCCATGCCTCTCCACAGAATTTCTCATCCATCAGATGATAGAAATCATCTCTTTCAGGCGTCCTTTTTAACAGAAATGTGTCTCCCGTATGAAAGCATGGACAAGGTCCGGATTTGGGGTCAGCCAGATACTTCTCCTGATAATCCTCAAAAACTTTTGTTTCCAGTACCGTTATTTTACATTCGTGCTGCATCTGCATTGCCTCCTTTACAATCGCGAACCAACGGCTATATCATTCCGAACAGGCTTTGCTGTTCATATTCTTGTGTCCGCTGTAATGACACAGGAATTTTCTGCAGAAAATCCTGTGTCTGTTCACTGTCCAAAATCCATTTTTCTACATCATCTTTCTCCAGGATCAGAGGCATCCGATCATGAGCGCCGACCAAACGCGAAGCGCTTCTATTATTGTCGGCGCGACCTGCCGCCGAACGGATGTGAGGGGGCATATCCTCGACCGGCAGTACAGACGGATTTGCCTGTGTCGTTAATATTACGAACCGGATCTCATCCTGCATCATATTAAAAAATCCGGCCATGTACAATACTGAACCGCTTTCCCGCAGAAAACTCACTTTATTTTTTGAGGCGTCCCACTCATAAAAATGCCGCGCCGGTATCACGCAGCGCCGATGCAAAATACTCTCACTGAATGTTTTCTTCTGCAGGGCTGTTTCAGCCCGTGCATTTATGAATAAGCCTTTCCCGGTGTATTGCGGGAACCCCCATTTCATTTCATCGAGCTGCAGGCCCGTGTTTTTCTTCATTATAATCGGAGCCATTTCACCCGGATGCACATCCCCTGCAGTCCATTTCAATCCGGCACTTCTCCTGTCCACAAGCAGACCGGAGACTTCATCCAGAGTGTGATCATCAATATAATATCTGCTGCACATATCCACCGAATTCCCTTCAATTCAGAGTCACCTGATATAATCCACTTTCATCCCTGTTCTGGGCTTTACAGACTGCTTTTCATCATAATTTCCAAGAGCCAGCGCGCCGCAGATTGTTTCCTCTGCACTGATACCCAACGGCTCCAGAAACTCGCGAATGGAAGGATTTTCATCCAGCCAGTGCAGCTGATTAATCCAGCAGGAGCCGACTCCCAGGCTTTCCGCCTCCAGCATCATATTCTGCAATGCGCAGGCGGAGTCCGCGACTGCGTTCGGATATCCTTTCCTGTTCGACACCACAATCAGGATCGGCGCATAGTAATCAAACGCATAATTTCCGCGCCTGGACAGTCGGATAGAATTCTGGATGCTGGCGTACTGATCATCGGAAAGCTCCATCTGTAGAAAGGCTTCCTGCACCAGTCCCCGCAGGTTCTCCCTGATTTCAGCATTTATAAGTACAACAAAGTGGACTGTCTGGCAGTTGCCGCCGGTCGGGGCATATCGCCCGGCCTCCAGAATATCGGTCAGCTGTTCCTTAGTGACCGGTTTGTCATTATATTTCCGTATGGAACGGCGTTCCGTGATTGTCTGCAGCATCTCATTCATTCTGATTTTCCTCCATCAAATTCTGAAAAAATGGTTAATCATCCATAAAAGCTTCAAATTCCTCTATATGGTCGATCCAGTCCAGGTTATCTTTCTTCTTATTCTCTTTTGAAGCACCCGTGACTTCCAGTATCTTATCTTCCCCAAATGGAAATGTCTTTACCGTTATTTTCAGCCACGGCTTCCCGTTTTTACCCTGATCCAGCCCCTGTGAAATGGAAACATTGTTATACTGATTCAGAAGCAGGACAGCAATCTGCCGGATATACTTTGCATCCACCGTATCCCGGCCAAAGATATGCTTTTTCACAAAGGGCGCGATTTCCTCCTGCACCCTGCTCATTGTCGCCTTTACTCTTTTATCAGCCATATCATGTTCCTCATCATTCCCGTTTGTTCTTCTTACTCTTTTCCGCAAATCACCTGCGGGAGGCCGCGACTCCTGCCGTGACCGCCACAGTCATAGTGCTGGCGGCTGTCATAACCATCCTCTTTGAAATCGGAATTCAGAAATTCGATCTCTGTCGGAGTGATTTTGATGAGATTCATGGTGAAAGACAGCTTCCTCAACGCATCCACCGAGATTTTCTTCCATTCAGCCGCTTGGATGTATTCTGCAGAAAACGGTTCCATGATTTCCGCTGTGCCGGATACCTGCATTCCCTTCAATCGACCAAAGCCATCGTATCGGTCATAAATGGCAAGGCAGACAGATTTATTCTCCTCCAACCCGACAAACTTCTGTCCGCCTTCCGAGAACATCCAGAATGCGCCGTCATGCCACGCATATTCGATCGGTGTGCAGCGGATGAAGCTGCCGCTTCCGGTAGCGAGAGCACAGGTATTGTTGGCCTGAATATAATTTTCAATAGCTTCCCACAGCTGATCTGCTGGCATTTTTTTTGATATAGCGTTTTTCTTAATCCAGTGATTTGCCGCTGCGTTGTATTCTTCGTGTGTCATATCATCGCCTCCATCAATAACCGCCTTACCGCTAATTTTAAAGCCGACTTTTTCAAGCGGCAGATACGTCAGTACGCCATTTATCCGTGTGCTCTGAAACAGCGTGATTTCATCCACACGGAAGGCACATTCCTGCACAGGCCAATTCTTCAGCGCCTCTGTATCAATTCTGGCCTTTCGCGCAAGTGTAATATGCGCCCTGAAAGGCTTTTCGTCAAATGGAATATTTTCTTTTTTCAGTGCATCTCGCAGCCGGTTATCCAGATCCCATAACTGCTTCCAGCCGTCGATCCACAGCGACCCGGAGCAGGACACCGCGCCGTCAAACAGGTCAGACTCCAGAAAAGCCCAGAGCGCAAATAGTCCGGAAAGGGAGTATCCAGCTGTATACTGTGGAACCCCCTTCGTGATCAAACCATCTTCTCTCAGTCGGGGAATACATTTATCAGCCAGCCAGGCAAGTGTGTCTGCACCTCTGCCGGCAAACATCTCTTCTCCAAATGCGGCTTTCGCAGGCCAGGGAGAAAGCTGCGAATTCCAGTCAGTCACCTCATACACAACCAATGTATACACCATATATCCAGCTTCTTTAGCCAGTCGTGTCGCAAAATCATCCGCACTTCCGGCTTCCCGGTCAGATTCACCTAAATAGAAGCAAGGGCCATTCTCGCCGTGCTGATAAATGTTGACATGAGTATCATCTAGCTGCCAAAACATTCCCTTGCCTCCATTCACTGTATTAGTCCAAACCTGCTCTAACACCCCAAATCACTTTGTATATTATAACAATCGTAACAAATGAATTCAATCATGGATTGGTGCCATTGTATTTTTTTCGATATTTTTTGACAAAGGCAGAGCGCTTTTTACTGTCCTTTCTCCGGATGATATGCTATACTTCTCCTCGAGAGAAAGAGAAGGTGACGTTGTTATGTCAAAACAATATGATTTTTACGGATGGGAAAACGCAACAGTCCCTGCAGTTTCAGATCAGTATGCTGGCATCCGCACGCCGCAGGACCTGTATGACGCATTATCTGAACTCTGGTGCGCGGATACCTGCGCTCCCAGAATGCGTTCAGACTGGTCGCCGGAGAACAAAACGTTGGGGCAGTGCTCCATCACAGCATTTCTGGCGCAGGACATTTTCGGCGGTGAGGTCTATGGAATTCTGCGGCCGGGCGGCAACTATCATTGCTATAATGTGATCGGAGACTGTGTTTTCGATCTGACCAGTGAACAGTTTGGCGACGAGGTGCTGAATTATTCTGACAATCCTCCGCAGTCAAGAGAGGTTCATTTTTCCAAAGAAGAAAAGCGGCTGCGCTATGAAAAACTGAAAGCAGACCTGCATGAGTTCTGCAAAAAATAATCTGGTCATCTGCACGGAAACGAAGGGAGGCTGACGGTCATGAGCGACCGGTTGGATTTTATTGTAAAAACAAAAGAAGATTTGATCAACGCTGTTCACCGGGTCGGCTTCCTTCCGCTGTTCCGGAATTTCCTCCCCGGTTTTTCGGTGGAGGATCATGTCGATCCATCTGTGTGGTTTACCGGTGAACCCGGCGTGTGGGAATGGAAAGGTCCGGTCATTCAGGAAGCGGGCTGTGCCTACGGGAAATTCTTCGGAGACGCATTCACATCCGCAGTATATCAGTGCGAACCCGCAGAATCTTATCAGCGGATGTGGGATTATTTCCATGAGATTTTGCCCGACGTTCCCGACAAGGCTCTGCGGAAATTTCTCAGGTGACATATTTGCCGATGCCAAAAAGTGTTGAATTTCAGGGGCATTTTCAGGCCATTTCACAAACTCGCAAACAATGTAGTCGTCTCACGGCGACACCGCTGCGTTTGCTTGTTGGGGCGTTCTCCGCTGCCGCCTTTCCAATTCCCTTTACCGTTATAATTCTTGCCATTTATTTTTCCTCCTCTGCCTGAAATAGAATCCTGATTAAATCCTTGTCCATCAAAAATGATTGCCAAGTTCCTTATCAAAACGATTTAAAACATTCAGCATATCCTCTGGTATGCGGTCCCTGCACTCCGCTGTAAGCAGCGCCGGTATTCCATAAAAGGCTTCCGCCATGCTCCCGGCGATGGCCGTCAGAGTGTCGCAGTCTCCACCAAGGGAAACAGCAGTGCGGATCACATCTTCAAAATCGTTGCCTTCCAGGAAAGCAATGATTGCTTCCGGCACTGTCTCCTGGCAGCTTTCTACATGATGATACTGAGGACGTATCTCATCGCAGGTTCTGCTCAGGTCATATCCGAACTGTTCCGTCACATAGGTTCTGATTTCCTCCTTGCTGCTTCCTGTCCTTGCCAGGAAAATAATTGCGGCAACGGACTCTGCGCCGTTGATTCCTTCCGGATGGCTATGTGTCACGTCCGCAGTTGCCCTGGCGACCTCTCTGGTCCGCTCCAGCGTATCATACAGCCATCCTGCACCCGATACGCGCATCGCGGAACCATTTCCGTAACTCCCATACGGCACCGGATTTTCCTGCCTCAGCCAGACACGGAACCGCCCGCCATATCCGGCGTGAGGATATTTTCTTCCCCATTTCTGCATGGATTCGGTCACAAGCTCCCTGATCCGGCCAGTGGGTGCATCTTTTCCTGCATCCAGCAGGGCTTCCGCCACGGCTATCGTCATCACACTGTCATCTGTAAACTCTGCACCTTTGCTGAACAGTCCAAAATCTTTTGTTTTATCTCCCCGGTCAAATTCAAACGGGCTCCCGATGATGTCTCCTAAAATCGCTCCATACATTTCGTTATACCTCCCTTTGATGATGTCAGTTTAGCAGAAAGCAAAAAGGAAGTGGTCGTCCAAAAAGCGACAAATTCACTTCCTTAAAAGATTCGATATTTATTATTCTCCCAGAATGGGCTGGCCATGTTCAAATAGGGCCAGATTGATGTTGTAGATATCGTATTCCTCTCTGCTGATAAAATACTCGATGATCAGATCGGATTTGTTACTGGGAGAGAGCGCCAGCTCCGCACGTTTCAACAAGTCAACCGTATCATCGAGATTCAGCTGCAGTGCTATCGCGAGGGCAAGCGCCGTTTTCTTTTTCGGTTTGTAATTTTCATTGCATCGGATTTTGGAGAACAGTTTCCGGTCCATGTTGGCCCGTTTATAAACCTCTACATCCGTAAGCCCTTTGTCGTCAATCAGATGCAGGAGTCTCTGCTGAAAAGTTTCCTCGACATTTCCCAGCGCATCATCCAGGCTGATCCGGGACGCCTGAGGCATCGGCGCAGACATCTGCGAAGAATAGAGCGGCTCCGGTTCCGGACATCTGATGGTTTCCGGCATTCCGGATACTGACTGATCTGGTTCACTTAAAATTCTGCGGCTTTCAGTAAGACGGAGCCGCCTGCTGCGTTCTGCTTCTTCCGTGCTGCCATCAAAAGGCCGCTGATATTCTTCCTCGCGCTGTCTCGAGACATAGTTTTCATCAATGAAGGTGTCCACTTCCTGAAACAGCTTCCCGGAGAGTTCAAACGCGTGCCTGTCAAAGACAACCAGTATCACCTGCATGTCATACGACAGCAGGAAACGGCTGATTACAGAAACCGCGATCTGCAGCGCCCGGTCTTTCGGAAATCCATACACGCCTGTCGCGATTAACGGAAAAGCGATGCTGTTGCATTGAAGCTCCACAGCTTTGGCAAGGGAATTTTCATAGCAGTCCGAGAGAATGCCAAATTCCCCATGCTTTCCATCTATCCATGTCGGTCCTACAGTATGTATAATATACCTCGCGGGAAGTGCAAAGGCAGGAGTGACCGCAGCCTGACCGCGTTCCATCTCCCTGATCTTTTTCCGCTCTGCCAGAAGGAGTTCCGCGCCAGCGGCTTTGTAAATGGCGGTATCCGTCCCGGACGCATAAATCGGATGCGGATTGGCTGTATTTACGATGGCGTCTGCCTTTACTCTTGTGATGTCGTTTCGGATGATTTTAAATGGCACAAATAGTCACCTTATATTCTCAATTTTTTCTGTTCTGGTTTCCCCATTCGCACAACTGATCCAATACCCTGACAAGCGAATGACCTCTTTCCGTCAGGGAGTATTCCACTTTCGGAGGAATTTGCGGATACACGTGCCGGATGATGAGATCATCCGCTTCTAACTCCTTCAGATTTGCGCTCAATGTTCTGTCAGCGACTTTGATATACCGTTGCATCTCGTTAAAACGTACCGGTTCATATTCCATCAGACAGTAGAGAATGACCGGTTTATACTTTCCTGAAATGAGCGAGAGCGTGTAGCTGTACCCCGTATCTTCAAAATTTGCGTCTTCAATCCGTTTTCCTTCCATAGCTAACCTCCGGACAAGTACCTTACAAAAATGTAGGTACTTGTAAATCTGTTTATGCCATGATACCATA
>JAJQDT010000146.1 GCA_021202075.1 Lachnospiraceae bacterium
CGTAAATCTGCCAGTTCCAGCCGTAGGCAGGCATACCGAGGAACACCTTTGACGGAGTCATGACCGTAACGGCATAATCGTAAATGCCCTCCAGCCAGGAGCGGGGAGAAACGGGACCCGGCGCTGAACCGGCCCATGCCATGCCGTAGCTCATGATGGCTGCGGTATCGCAGTAGTTGTTCAAATCCCCATAAACACACCAGTTCTCGCCGCCGACCGAACCGTTGACCGAGGTCATACCCGGCAGGCAGATATTGACCTTTTTTGTCGAATCGTAGTCCTTGACTGCGTTGTAGATGTTTTTGAACATCTCCGTGGACGCATCCGCCGTGGAGTAATCGTCGCCGCCCTCCAGGTCGATGTCAATGCCGTCACAGAAGTCATACTCCTCCATGATGCGGACAAGCTCGGTCAGGAAGGTATCCTGCGCACCGTCTGTGTTATCCCGCAGAGCCGCGAAGATGGAATTGTAGCCATCGTTGGAAACAGTAAGCAGCCATGTGATGTGCGGCCACTTGTTGATGTAGGTACGCATGGTGGAGCCGGTGGCAATCGAAACACCGGATTCATATATTTCTCCGCTGGCATTGACCTTGAAAGAGAACAGCCCAATCTGGCTGATGCGGTCGCCGTAATCACGGAGCGCCTGGTACATTCGTGTGTTGCCCATGAATGTCCAGACCATTATCTCTTTGCCCTTGAGTAAATCCACTGTTATCACCTCCAGATGGGCATGAAAAAAGAGCGGCTGTTTAGTCGCTCTTGAGTATAAAAGTTTAAATATTTTTCTGCGCCGTGACAATCATGTAAATTGCAGGGGCAGAGATAAGAACACCCGCACCGATTCCGGTAGTTACGGTCATTACATACAGCAGAGATAAGTCATCATCAAATTGCAGGATCATCGCTATCTCAAGAGACAGCACGGAAACCACTGCCGATGCAAAAGAAGTTATTTTTGACGCAGTCAAAATCGGGTCTTTAAAGTCATGATTCTTCGCAAAATTTCTGATGGCGATGCCGACTTTACAGGAAGTATAGGTCGCCACAGCATAAATCAGATATCCCGCATAATGGGAACCCTGATTGTCTCTGACCGCTAATGCAACAATGCCGCATAAAATCGAATTCATCAGCAGCAAAAGGATGCCGCAGTTACGGTAACGCCACCACTCGGTATATTCTTTATTTTCGTCTCTTCGCGTCTCTTTTACCAGCATCAGGCGAACAAGCGACAGCAAAATATAATAGCATCCCAGTGTAACAAACCAGAATGAGCGGTAATAAACACCACATAATATTTCCCATACCGCATACAAGGTATTCAGCGCCAACGAACCGTACAGTATGAGCCGGTTTTTGTAGCTGCCGTCTGTAAGACACCTGTGGATTACGGCATTGGAATGAAGCCATTTCTTCACCCTTCTCATGGAATCACCGCCTGATGACTTTCATCATAATCTCCGCAATCTTATCAACAGAATCTCTGCAATCGGATTCCAGCCACTGTTTGATGATTCCCATACATCCGTCTATGTAGAAAGCGAGTATATAATCCCGCTCATCTGCCGGAATCTCGTACTTCTCCAATATCGGATTCAGTACATCAGAAAACATTCTGTCGTAAAGTCTCTCCATCTGGAGGCTTTTATATTTCACAAGCGCGGTTTTGAAAACAGATCTGTGATCCTGAATAAATGACAAATACGGCTTCAAATACTCAGGGGTAATCAGGAACAGCTGATTTGGCGTCGACTTGTCTATATACTCGCTGGTTACTAAAGATTTTCCTTCGTAGTAAGACAAGAACTGCTCATTCACATATTCCACGCACTCATAAAGCAAATCGCCAATGGTTTCGTAATGCAGATAGAAGGTAGAACGGTTGACTTCGGCTTTTTCACATATTTCCTTTACCGTAATATATTCGATGTCCTTCTTCTCCAGGAGCTCCAGGAAAGCGGCATCTATTCTTTTGGCAGTATTAAAATATTTGCTCTCAGCTTTTGTCATGCGTTTTCACCTCCTGTCTGCATCTTCTCCTTATCAGTTTTCACTGATTTCCTTCGCAAGCTCCATAATTTCAAATGCGTATTTCTTTTTACCGTTCTCCAGATTTCTCTTGAAAATAGGGTAATTGATTCCCATTCCAATAAAGCCGATGATGCCAATCACAACTCCGATCGCCATAGCTGCGGTTGTTGCCGGACCGATCACCTGCATGGAAAGGCACATCCCAACTCCTGCAATCAATGCAGTGATGACACCAAAAGTAAATGCAAAAATCTCTGCGGGCCGCTTAGCCTTCCTGTCCAGCTTCCTTAGAGCTATAACCTTTGATGTATCCTTCGGAGCATACTCCTTCGCAATGGATTCTGCGTAAATCTTATCTGTGTTCATAATAGTGAACCTCCTTCTGTTTGATATCTTAATTATAGACGGTTCATGTGGGAAAGCGAACAACACGGATTTCAAAAAATGTCGATTTCAGAATTTGATTACTACATTCAGTGCGTGTTCCGTATCTGCTGCTTTTTGGAGCGCAGTTTCCATTTCATCAATAGGATACTCATTTGTGATGATGGTTTCAAGTCCCCAGCGCCCACTTTTCATAATATCCATCACATCCCTCACGTCCTCCGGCAGATAGCCGCCGGAGCCGATGATGCTTTTCGATGCGTAAGTCAGGTGAAGCATATCTATACTGCGCAAGGCATTATTGACCGCAACAGCCGAAAAACGGCTCCCGATTTTTCCGGCATCCATAAAGGTATCCAGAATGCTTTCATGACCGGCTGCATCCAGAAATACATCCACATCCATTGTCATTTTTCCCAGCGCCGGGGCCGCACCGAAATATTCCTCTGCCTTTTCGTTCAGATTTTCTCTGGATGAGTTGCAGGTTTCAAAGCCAAGCCGCCTTGCTATATCCAATCGAAAATCGGACAGGTCGCAGACCATGAGCCTATCCATGCCGAAATATTTCAGTGCCACAGCTGCCGCAAGCCCGATTGTTCCGCCGCCAAAAACCAAACCGTGTTCTCCAGGCTTCGGTTGTCCCCGCCTTGCCGCACGGCAGCCGACGGTAAACGGCTCAATCAGGCAGGCGAGCCTGTCCGAAATATTATCCGGCACATCATACAGGGAATGATTCTTTTTAGCTTCCGGCACAAGAATATATTCTGAAAATCCTCCCAGGGTTCCAGCCCTGCTTGTGTCATTTTTGGCATAGAGCGGATAGGGATAAACTCGTTCACCTATATAAAAGTCCGTGACATTTTTCCCAACCTCCACAACTCTCGAAATGGTTTCGTGCCCGAATTCGCCTCCTACTGATACCCTGTGGCCAGTATTCGGCCCGTGGCAGTAGACCGCCACATCGGTTCCGCAGATACTGGAATAAATATTTTTTATCACCACATCATTATCCCCACAGGTTGGATATGGAAGCTCCCGCACCTCCACGTTCTCTTTGCCAAGGTAAATCGCCGCTTTCATTCAGAACCTCCTTCGTTTTGATAACCTTATTATAGAAGATTCAGCAGACAATTTGGACAACACCAAATTGGAAAAGTGTCGTTTTCAGATAATACCGCTCGAATAATGCAAGTATAACATAATTGGAGCAGGTTCTAAAGTTAGTCATGTGTCCGGCATATGAAATTTTATCGTTTCACCCCTTCCTGCATCTGCTGAATGGTATACAATACCCTTGCCGACT
Source organism: Lachnospiraceae bacterium (assembly GCA_021202075.1). Lineage (GTDB taxonomy): Bacteria > Bacillota > Clostridia > Lachnospirales > Lachnospiraceae > Choladousia. The sequence continues at coordinate 3,722 of JAJQDT010000146.1, forward strand.
TCCCATCCTCCAGCGTCACATTGTGCTTGGAATCCCAGGCGGCGCTGTACTGGTAGAAGCCCTTCTTCGTAAATGTCTCATCATTTTTCGTGCATTCCCTCGTAGTGGCGAGCAGAGCCACATCATCCCCGGCGGACATTGCCTTCGGAAAAGACACCTTGTGAC
>JAJQDT010000128.1 GCA_021202075.1 Lachnospiraceae bacterium
ATGCCGCCACCGGCGCGATTATCGAGTTTGAAGCAGAATGGGACGACTAGAATATGGAGCCAGATTATCCCGGCTTTGTGCAGCGCAAAGCAAATTTTGACGCTTGCGCCGCCAATAAAAACGCTTCGAGGAAAACATTGTAATTGTATTTTGAATAAACATCAATTATAATGAAGCATCAGCAGATGAAGATGAAATATCTTGGGCGCCAGAGTGGCCTGAGAGCATTTTTTGATTTAAAAAAGAAATTGTGAGGACTACAAAGTCCGGGAGAAGCCTATGATTCAGGATATGGGAGAAGGACATTGTTTTCATAATGAATACCGGCCGGATGCCCGGCCGAAACCGGACAGCAGGATTATGTTTTACCGCGGACGGGAAATCCTGGTGAAACGGGAGGAAAATGAGATTTCATTTTTGACATGGGCCGAACTGGAACCGGAGTTTATGCTCCGGGAGGAAGAGGCGACGTATCTTTTCTCAATCAATGAGATTGATTATTTCCTGTTTCGGGATTTTAGGGAATCCATGTATGCGCCGGATGATATGCCGGGGCATTTCCCGGGATATACCTGGGAGAAGATTGAATTGATGCGTCAGGCGGCTCCCGGGGACGCCGCGTTTGCCGGGGTCACAGGGATGCAGCTTTTTGGCTGGTACCAGAGTCGGCGCTTCTGTCCGGTGTGCGGCAGGCGCATGGTTCACAGTGCGAAGGAGCGGATGATGCACTGTGAGGTCTGCGGACAGGTGGAGTATCCGAAAATCTGTCCGGCTGTGATTGTTGCGGTGACGGATCAGGAGCGGATTCTGCTGACGAAATATGCCGGCCGTTCATTTAAAAAATATGCGTTGATTGCCGGCTTTGTCGAGATCGGTGAGAGCATTGAGGATACGGTTCGTCGCGAGGTGATGGAAGAGGTCGGGCTGAGGGTGAAAAATATCCGCTATTATAAAAGCCAGCCGTGGTCGTTTACAGATACTCTGTTGATGGGATTTTTTGCAGAGGTGGATGGAGACAGTGAGATTTCCCTGGATGAGACGGAGCTTGCGGTGGGAAAGTGGTGTACGCGCAATGAGGTGCCCGAAGACGACGGGGTGAGCCTGACGCGGGAGATGATGGGCGTATTTAAAAACGGAGGTTTTACAAAATAATTTTCAATACGAAAGGCATTGAGGGTGACAGGGGGATGGAAAGGAAAAATAGAAAATACTTCCCGATTTTTGTGGATCTTTCAGATAAAAAAGTGGTGGTTGTCGGCGCCGGTACGATTGCCAAGCGGCGTGTCCGTGCGCTTGTCGACTTTACCGGCCATCTTTTTGTGATTGCGCCGGAGATTAATCCGGAGCTGCGGGAGCTGGAAGAGGCAGGGAAGCTGACGATTCTTCGAAAAAAATATGAAAGAGAAGATGTTTCTGATGCTTCGATTGTGATTGCGGCGACAAATGACCGAAGACTGAACCAGGAGATCTATGCGGCCTGTAAAGAAATGGGAATTCCTGTCAACGTCTGTAATGACAGGACTCGCTGTGATTTTTATTTTCCGGTGCTTGTCTGTGATGATACGATCGTTGCGGGTATCAGCTCCGGTGGGCGCGATTCCGCCGGATCCAGGCGCATTGCGGATCAGATTCGGGAGCTGTTGGGGGAACCAGAGAAGAGATCTATGCCTGCAGATCGCTGGTACAGGATGAATTCCAGTCAGGCAATTTCGGTGTCCGATATCGAAGAATGTCCTGCCTTTGAGGATGGTTCCGGGAATGATTCTGGGAATGGCTCTGGGCGCAGCCGGATGGCAGATTCTGTATGGAACGCCAGGAAACGTGAGGATTTTACGGATAAAGAGAATCTGGATCTTTTGCAAACGCAGGCGGACATCCCGCCGAATGTCCGGTTTGTCCGTATTTACACGGACGGCGCGGCCCGCGGCAACCCGGATGGACCGGGCGGCTATGGAGTGCTGCTTAAGTATCGGGATGCTTCCGGACTGGTACACGAGCTGGAATTTTCCAAGGGCTATGTAAAGACAACGAATAATCGTATGGAGCTGATGGCGGCGATTGTCGGACTTGAGGCTTTGAATCATCCCTGTGAGGTGCAGCTTTATTCGGACTCCCAGTATCTTGTGAATGCATTTAATCAGCACTGGCTGGATAACTGGATTAAAAATGACTGGAAACGCGGCAGGAATGAGACGGTAAAAAATGTCGACCTCTGGAAACGTCTGCTGGCGGCCGCCGCGCCGCATCAGATCTCCTGGAACTGGGTGAAGGGGCATGACGGACACCCGGAGAATGAGCGCTGCGACACGCTTGCGACCGGCGCGGCGGACGGGGAGGATCTGATCGAGGATATTGTACTTTGAAACCGGCTTGTAATAATCCCATTGGCCCTGGCAGCCCGTATTGTAATTCCATGTGCATTCTGTCTGCCTGTTTTGCAGAAGGAAAGCTGCGCCTGTGGTTTTCACTGGTTGTTTTCGAAAAAATGTGACAGGAAAAACGTGATATATAAGGAATTTCCTGTTGAAATGAAAAATTCCCTGTGCTATCATAATGCACAGTGCGTTGCGGGTACGAATCTTTTTGCTTCAGAGACCGGTGATGATTCTCCGACGCAAAATGATTGATTCTGGTTCCGGTTTATCCGGGCCAGGGTAAGGAGCTGTCGGAAAATAACTCATGCATTTTGCACCACCTAATCCGCATAGGTTATTTTTCGACAGATCCTAAGAGGATTTATGCCGCGGCGATAATGGGGATTTTTTGTCTGTGGATCCCTGATACGACAGAAAGAGAGCAGATAACGAGGAGGAACCGTTGTGAAGAAGTACGGAGTAAATGAGTTAAGACAAATGTACCTGGATTTTTTCAGGAGCAAGGATCATCTGGTGATGAACAGCTTTTCGCTGGTGCCGCACAATGACAACAGCCTGCTGTTGATCAATGCGGGCATGGCGCCGCTGAAGCCTTATTTTACCGGCGCGGAGATTCCGCCGAAAAAGCGTGTGGCGACCTGCCAGAAGTGCATTCGCACGGGTGATATTGAAAATGTCGGGAAGACGGCGCGCCACGGCACTTTCTTTGAGATGCTTGGGAATTTTTCGTTCGGCGACTACTTTAAAAAGGAAGCCATCGGCTGGTCCTGGGAGTTTCTGACCGAGGTGGTCGGGCTGGATCCGGATCGTCTGTATCCGTCTGTGTATCAGGATGACGATGAGGCGTGGAACATCTGGCATGAGCAGATCGGGATTGCGCCGGAGCGGATTTTCCGGTTTGGGAAAGAGGATAATTTCTGGGAGCACGGCGCGGGACCGTGCGGGCCGTGCTCGGAGATCTATTATGACCGCGGGGAGAAGTACGGCTGCGGGAAGCCGGACTGTACGGTCGGCTGCGACTGCGACCGCTACATTGAGATCTGGAATAATGTCTTTACACAGTTTGAGAATGACGGGAATGGCAATTATGAGCTGCTGAAGCAGAAGAACATTGACACAGGCATGGGGCTTGAGCGCCTGGCGGTGGTTGTGCAGGATGTGGATTCGATCTTTGATGTGGATACGATCCAGGCGCTGCGGGATAAGGTCTGTGAGGTCGCAAAGACGGTGTACAAGACGGATGAGAAGAAGGATATCTCCATTCGTCTGATCGTGGATCATATCCGCTCGGCGACGTTTATGATCTCGGATGGCATCATGCCGTCCAATGAAGGGCGCGGCTATGTGCTCCGCCGTCTGATCCGCCGTGCGGCGCGCCATGGACGGATGCTCGGCATTGAGAGCAGCTTCCTCTCGAAGCTTTCTGAGACGGTGATTGAGGGCTCCAAAGCCGGTTATCCGGAGCTGGAGGAGAAAAAGGAATTTATTTTCAAGGTTCTCTCGCAGGAGGAGGAAAAGTTCAGCCGCACGATTGACCAGGGGCTGTCTATTTTAAATGAGCTGGAGGCGAAGCTTTCCGCGGACGGGAAGACGACGCTCGAAGGAAAGGATGCGTTCGTGCTTTATGACACGTACGGATTCCCGCTGGATCTGACGAAGGAGATTCTGGAAGAAAAAGGCTATACCATCGATGAGAAAGGCTTTGGGGCCTGTATGGAGGAGCAGCGGCAGAAGGCGCGCGCAGCCCGGGCGACAACGAACTATATGGGCGCGGACGCGACGGTCTATGATCAGATTCCGGCAGCCATCACGACGGAGTTTGTCGGCTATGATTCGCTGTGCTGTGAGTCAGAGATTACCGTACTCACGACCGAGACGGAGCTTACCGAGGCGCTCACGGAGGGCGTGCGGGGCACGGTGATTACGAAGCGGACGCCGTTCTATGGCACGATGGGCGGCCAGGAAGGCGATAAAGGCGAGATTGTCTGCGCGGCGGGGCGCTTTGTGGTGGAGGACACCATTCATCTGCTCGGCGGAAAATATGGCCATGTCGGCTATATGGCAGAGGGCATGATTAAGACCGGCGATACGGTGACGCTTAAGGTAGACGAGATGGGGCGTACCAACACCTGCCGGAATCACAGCGCGACCCACCTGCTTCAGAAAGCGTTGAAGACGGTACTCGGCTCCCATGTGGAGCAGAAAGGCTCTCTCGTGACGCCGGACCGGCTGCGCTTTGACTTTGCCCATTTCCAGGCGATGACTGCAGAGGAAATCGCGCAGACGGAGGCACTGGTCAATCGCGAGATTGCTGCGGCGCTTCCGGTCGAGACCCGCATCATGAGCATTGAGGATGCAAAAAAGACCGGCGCGATGGCGCTGTTTGGGGAGAAATACGGCGATGAGGTGCGCGTGGTCTCCATGGGTGATTTTTCAAAGGAGCTTTGCGGCGGTACCCATGTATCTAATACGTCCGTCATCACGACGTTCAAGATCGTATCCGAGGCCGGCGTAGCCGCAGGAGTGCGGCGCATCGAGGCTCTGACCGGTGAGGGTGTGTTTGCTTATTACAGAAAGCAGGAGCAGGAGCTCATCGAAGCGGCAAAGCTTCTGAAGACGACTCCGTCTGGTGTTCATGAGAAAATCGCGGCGCTGCTTTCCGAACTGAAAGCAGTAAACAGTGAGAACGAATCGTTAAAGAGCAAACTTGCAAAGGACGCGCTCGGCGATGTGATGGATCAGGTCTGCGAGGTAAATGGCGTGAAGCTTCTCGCGACAAAGCTGGAGGGCGTGGATATGAACGGCCTGCGTGAGCTGGGCGACCAGCTGCGGGATAAGCTCGGCGAGGGCGTGGTGCTTCTGGCGTCAATGACGGATGGCAAAGTCAGCCTGATGGCGGCTGCGACCGACGGCGCGATGAAGAAAGGCGCGCATGCGGGCAATCTGATCAAAGGCATTGCAGCTCTAGTCGGCGGCGGAGGAGGCGGCCGCCCGAACATGGCGCAGGCCGGCGGCAAAAATCCGGCCGGTGTGGACGCGGCGCTTGAGAAAGCAAAAGACGTGCTCGCAGCGCAGGTGAAGTAAAAGGAACTGTTTTACAAAAAAACAGTTGACGAAAGCGGAAATTATGGTATACTGATTGCAGTGCAATAAAATACCCAGACAGTTGTATGTCTTGCACAATCTGCAACTGGAGGGAGGTTAGGTGTGAGACAATGTCAAATGTTATCGTAAAAGAAAACGAATCACTGGACAGTGCTTTACGCCGTTTCAAACGAAACTGCGCAAAGGCCGGGATCCAGCAGGAGATTCGGAAAAGAGAGCATTACGAGAAGCCGAGCGTTCGCCGCAAGAAAAAGTCTGAGGCCGCTCGCAAAAGGAAATACAATTAATGTGCAGCGAAATCCCTGATTGCCTTGCGGTCAGGGATTTTCTATATATGCGCAGGGCTGCGTAAGGAGTTTTCCGGCTGACGCCGGACGCAGCCCGTAGTCATAAGGAATTCTCCGACTTCGTCGGCAATCCTTATGACATACCGCGCGGGCGAGCAGGAGCCGACAAGCCGCCTCCTGCTCGATCATCAGGGAGAGCTTCGAAGGAGTGAACATCGGACCGATGAGTATGACGGGAAAGTATGAGAAGCTGATGAAGAAGACCACAGCGAACACAACCGGGCGTGTTGTCTTATTTGCGCTGGCTGTGCTGATTCAGGTGCTGTGGATTATTTTTCTGATTCTGGTGCTGAATAATAAATATGGATTCATTACTTCGTTTATTAATATTTTGAGTATTCTGGCGGTGCTCTGGATTGTCAGCAAGGATATGAATCCGGCGTATAAGCTGGCCTGGACCATTCTGATTCTGGCCGTGCCGATTGCGGGAGCCGTGATTTATCTGATGTTTGGCGATTCGCGCATGAGCCATCAGCTGAATGCGCGGATGAAGCAGGCGGATCAGGAGGCCTCCGCTTATCTGACACAGCAGAGGGAAGTGCAGGATGCACTGGAGGCGGAGGATGGCGCCGCGGGCCGGCAGTCCGACTATATCCGGGAGCATGCCGGTTTCCCGGTGTACAAAAATACACAGACCCGCTATTTTGGCTCGGGCGAAGCGTTTTTTCCTGTCTTTCTCGAAGAGCTGGAAAAGGCGGAGCACTATATTTTCATGGAATATTTCATCATTGACGATGGCGAAATGTGGCAGAGTGTCCTGGACATCCTGGAAGAAAAGGCAAAACTCGGGCTGGATGTGCGGATGATTTATGACGACTGGGGGTGCGCGAGCAAGATGCCGCAGTCGTTTGAATGGCAGCTGAAGGCAAAGGGCATTCGCTGCGAGGTGTTTAATCCGCTGATCCCGATCGCATCGATTGTCCTGAATAATCGCGACCACCGGAAAATCACGGTGATAGACGGACATACGGCATTTACCGGCGGCATTAACCTGGCCGATGAGTATATCAACCGCATTGAGCGGTTTGGCTACTGGAAGGATTCTGCTGTTATGATGCATGGGGAAGCGGTCTGGAGCTTCACCGTGATGTTTCTCGAAATGTGGAGCGTGCTGGCGCAGGAAAAGGTTTCGTACCAGAGCTATCTTCCGCATCTCTGGCACGAAGAGGCGTTTACCGGCGGGGACTATGGCGGTTATGTCCAGCCATACTGCGATACGCCGCTCGATCATGAGACGGTTGGAGAAAATGTTTATCTGAACATCATCAGCCGCGCGGAGCGCTACGTCTATATTTTCACGCCGTATCTGATCATTGACAGCGAGATGCAGACAGCGCTTACCCTGGCGGCGAAAAGCGGCATTGATGTGCGGATTGTGACGCCTGCCATCCCGGATAAAAAGGCGGTATTTCTGCTCACACAGTCTTACTATGAGCCTCTGCTGAAATCGGGTGTGCGCATTTACGAATTTACACCGGGATTTATCCACGCGAAAAGCTTTGTCTGTGATGATAAGATTGCGACTGTCGGCTCCATCAACCTGGATTACCGCAGCCTGTATCTGCACTTCGAGTGCGGAGTCTGGATGTATGACGCCGCGGCGGTTGCAGCGATAAAGGAGGATGCGCTCGCAGTGTTTGAACAGTCGCGCGAGGTGGCGCTTGAGGACTGCGAAAATAAGAGCCTCATTCGCCATTTTGGGCAGAGTATTCTGAGGCTGTTCGCACCGCTGCTGTAGGGCGGCGTTTCCTGGCGGTCTGACAGGGAAGCGCACGGATCGCGGACTTGTAGCCCGTATCGTATTCCATGCGCATTTTGCTTGCCTGTTTCGCCGATGGCACGATGCAAAAATCCTCGACGCAGCCTGCTACGCCTGCGGTTTTTGCATCGCTCATGGAATTACGATACGGGCTGCGGGGCAATGGAATACATCCGATTCGGGCATATTTCAGACGGTTTTGGCATATAGTAGGAACGAAGAGATTGCCGGACGTGCTTATATGAAAAAACTCTTATTCTGGATTCTGCCGTTCCTCCTGGTTCAAAACAGCGTGCTTCTTTTTGCATTTTCTGTATCTGCAGAGCCGGAGATTGATACCCCTCACGCGGTTGTGATGGAAGTATCGACGGGGACGGTTTTATATGAGAAGGACGCGGATACGCCGGTGCACCCGGCCAGTGTGACAAAAATCATGACGGTTCTTCTTATTTTTGAGGCGCTGGAAAAAGGCAGCATCTCCCTGGATGATGAGGTCGTGACGAGCGAGTATGCAAAGTCCATGGGAGGCTCGCAGGTCTATCTGGAGACCGGTGAGGTGCAGACCGTGGAAACGCTCCTCAAATGTATTCTCATCGCTTCCGGAAATGATGCGGCTGTAGCGATGGCGGAGGCAATTGCCGGCTCGGAGGAGGCATTTGTCGAGCAAATGAATCAGAAGGCGGCGGAGCTTGGCATGGAACATACTCATTTTGTGGACTGCTGCGGTCTCACGGATTCGGCGGACCACTATCTCTCCGCCCGCGATGTTGCAATCATGTCCAGGGAGCTGCTCCGGCGGTATCCGGAGGTGACGGAATACTCGGATATCTGGATGGAGGACATGACGCACGTGACTGCGCAGGGAGAGAGTGTATTTACGTTATCCAACACCAATAAGCTGCTGCGCTCCTACGATGGCTGTGACGGGCTGAAGACCGGCAGCACCAGCTACGCGAAATATTGTCTGAGTGCGACTGCGAGGCGGGATGGGATCCGACTGGTCAGTGTTGTCCTGACGGCTCCGGACACCAAAACGCGGTTCGCGGAGGCGGCCGAGCTTCTTGACTATGGTTTTTCCCGGTGCTCCATGTATTATGATGAAGAAATCCCCGCTCTTCCGAAGATTTCTGTGAAAGGGACCATCCAGGAGGAGTTTACGGTGAAGCTGGACGGAGAATTTTCTTATCTGAGCACGACGGGCGAGGATTTTTCCCTGATTGAAAAGCACTTTGAATGGGACGGGGACATTTCCGCCCCGCTGGAAACAGGAGATGCCATCGGCTCCTATGTGTATACGCTCGATGGAGCCGAGATTGGCCGTGTACCGATCGTGATGGCGGAGTCGGCTCCCGAAGCCGGATATCTCGACTATCTGAACCTGGCATGGGAGCGATGGGCAAATATCCGTTTGCGAAATAGTAGAAATATGTTATAATCATTATAACCAGTCGATCGTATCGAAGGAATCGGTGCGGATGCACATGAGTATCGGTGCGGGAGACCAGGGTCGTGGAAGCAGGGCAGTTTGTTTCGGCTGCCTGGAAAGGACAGAAGAAGGAATGCCCGATTTCAGAGTGACAAGATATCGAATACGGACAGAGAACGAACAGCCCGGGCCGGATGAGCCATTCTCCGCTGTTCTTTTAAGTGACCTTCATAATGAATCGTACGGCGATGGAAACAGCCGGCTGCTGCAGGAGATTCGAAATGAGAATCCCGAATTAATTCTGATTGCGGGGGACATGCTGACATCCTCGAATGAGCCTCAGGTGGACGCGGCGCTGGCTCTGATGAATGAACTGACCAGAAAATATCCGGTTTTTTACGTAAACGGGAACCATGAGAGCCGCCTAAAGGAAAAGCCGGAGAACTACCCGGAAGCGGCTTATGAGAAATATGCTTCGGCCATCCGCAGCTGCGGCGTGCGGCTTCTGGAAAACCGTTCAGAGACCATTGTGATTCATCGAATGCCCGTGACTATCTGGGGTCTGGAGCTTCCCGCCGATTATTATCAGCGGTTGCACAGGGAAGCTCTGAGCGTGGAGCAAATGGAGGAGATGCTCGGGAGGGCACCAGATTCCGGTTACCAGCTGCTTTTGGCCCATCATCCGGCTTATTTTGACACCTACGCTGCCTGGGGGGCGGATCTGACGCTTTCCGGCCATTTGCATGGGGGAATTATCCGCCTGCCGCTGCTCGGCGGCGTGGTCAGCCCGCAGTTTGGGCTGTTTCCCAAATACGACAGAGGACTGTTTACGCTCGAGGATAAAAAAATGGTGGTCAGCGCGGGGCTTGGCGGGCACACCATTAAGCTGCGCATCAATAATCCGCCGGAGCTGGTTGTGCTGGATTTTCTGTGAAATGAGTGCGCACCGCCTGTTTTTGCGTGCCGCATGACGGCCGGATTAGCGCTTTCTGTTTTTGTGGGCCGCATGAGGATCGGATGATCCCGGACAAAGCCAGCCGGAAGTTTTTGGGCGTCTTTCGCGGCTCGTTGCGCCTGTGTTTTTTATGGCCAGTGCTTCACACGTTATTCGGCACAATCCGCACATGTTATGTTATAACAGTTCCTAAAAATGGCACTTCAGGATTTATTGAGGGGAATACGCACATGGGACTATCAGTCAAACTGGAAACGTTTGAGGGACCGCTCGACCTGCTTTTACATCTGATTGAAAAAAATAAAGTCAGTATTTATGATATTCCGATTGCTCTGATCACCGATCAGTATATGGAATACATTGCGCAGGCGCCGGGGGAGACGCTCGATGTGATGAGCGAATTCCTGGTGATGGCGGCAACGCTTCTGGATATCAAATCGCGGATGCTTCTTCCGCCCGAGGTGACGGAGGAAGGGGAGGAGGTTGACCCGCGCGAGGAGCTGGTTCAGAAGCTCCTTGAATATAAGATGTACAAGTATATGTCCTATGAGCTGCGCGACTGTATGCAGGATGCCGAAGGACATTATTATAAAGAGCCGGATGTGCCGGAGGAAGTAGAGGCCTGGCGGGAACCCGTCGACGTGGATGCCCTTTTGAACGATGTCACGCTGGAGAGCCTATACCGGGTGTTTCGTGATATCATGAAGCGGCAGGAGAACCGCATGGATCCGATCCGCAGCAAATTTGGTCAGTTAAAAAAGGAAGATATTAACCTGGGCGAGACGATGCGTTTTGTCGGACAGTATATTTTTGACAAGAGGAACTGCTCTTTTTTTGAACTGCTGCATCTGCGTGCCGGGAAGTCGTATAAAATTGCGACGTTTCTGACCATTCTGGAACTGATGAAGGAAGGCCGTGTGGAAGCCGAACAGACGGACACGTTTGCCGATATGGCTCTCTCCTGGACCGGCGGCGATACCGGGGAGGAGCTGGATGAGCTCGCGCTGGACTTTGAATGACGGGAAACGCCATCCGGCAAAAAGTGCTGTGGGAATCGAAATTGCAGCCGGATGAATGACGGGAAATGCTATCGGCAAAAATGTTGCGGGAATCGGAATGGCAGCCAGAGGAATGATGAGAAACGCTATCCGGCTGCAAAAGTGCGGGCATATTCCGCACGGTGAGTGGATATTTGAACTGGCAGAGGTTGATAAAATGGACAGAAGAAAAGCGGAAGCCGCGCTGGAGGCAATTCTTTTTGCGATGGGGGATTCGGTGGAGACAGAAAAACTCGCGGCCGCCATCGAACAGGATGCGGAGACGACCAGAAAGCTGCTGCAGCATATGTCGGAGCGTTATGGCGAAGAGGATCGCGGCATCGAACTGACGGAGCTTGATGGCGCATGGCAGCTCTGTACCAAAAAAGAATTGTATGAATACCTGATTCGCATTGCGAAGCAGCCGCGCAAAATCGTGCTCACGGACGTGGTGATGGAAACCTTATCCATTGTAGCGTACAAACAGCCGGTTACGAGGATCGAGATTGAAAAAATCCGCGGGGTGAAGAGTGACCATGCGGTAAACCGTCTTGTCGAATACAATTTGATCAAAGAGGTTGGCCGGCTGGAAGCGCCTGGCCGTCCGATTCTGTTTGGCACTACAGAGGAGTTTCTGCGGCATTTCGGCCTGCATACCCTTGACGACCTGCCGGAGATAGACACCGTGCAGATGGAAGACTTTAAGGCGGAAGCGGAGGAAGAAATCGAGGCGAAGGTGGAGGTCTAACGGGCGGATGGCCGGATATAGAAGAATGGATTTTCAGAAGCAGGTGTGAGGTGGCGGGCACATCAACAGGAATGTTCTGTTTTTACTCCGCATAGAATGAGTCAAAGCCGCCATGCGGGGGATTCTATGAAGCGCGCTTGCCTGAGAATGATTCCGATTTTGCTTGTTCCGGCACTGGGACTCCTGACTGGGAGCGCACTTCCGAAGCTTCTGGATATGGGTTCCGGAAGCTATGCGGGACTGGCCAGTGAATATGCGTTTCAGGTTTATAAAAATACGGAAACGGATGGATGGGATTTGTTTTTCTATGTGGCTTCGGTGCGGCTCCGGACGCTTCTGCTCCTGTGGATGAGCAGCTTTTCCACACTTGGAATGCTGTTTCATCTGGGGTATGCCTGGTGGATTGCCGCTTCCGGCGCGATGCTTCTGTCATTGTTTGGCCGGCAGAATGGTTTTTGGGGGATTGTCCTGTTTGGGTGCTGCATTTTTCCGCAGTGGATGCTCTATGGCATCCTCTGGAAGCGGGAGGTTGGCTTCTGGATGAGACGCACACCGGCGGCGCCGGGAGAGGACAGCGGGTTTGAAGCGATTTTGGAGCCGGAGCGGTTTGCGAAAGCACACTGTCCGATATGGAAGCTTCAACGGAGAGATCTCACGGAATTTGGCAGTCTGGCGCTGCTTTGCCTGTCCGGCTGTGCGTGCGAGGCGTTTCTGGGGACATGGACGCTGCGACTGTATCTGCAGCTGTAAACCTATCCGGAAAGATAAGAGGACATATTGATATGTTTGGAAAGCATTTTGATAAGAAGAACGCGCGGTCAGAAAAGCAGACCTTTGATCCGGCGGTTTATAAGCCGGTGCTGAAATGCAGCATCTGCAATGGTGAGCAGGTTGCCGGCTTTAAGAACCGGAAGACCGGGAAGTTTGAGGAGATCATGTTTATCCGGAATGAGAGCGAGCTGCGGGATTTTCTTGCGCGCTACGGTCTGGACGCCATAGAGAAGGAGTATTGATGAGGTATGAACCGGAATGAGATCCTGAAAATTTACGGAACAAACTACAAAGAGATGACGCTGGAGCTCCTGAAACGGGCCGGACTGCGCGACCTGCTTCCGGATAACCGCACTAGCCGGATCGGCATCAAGCCCAATCTGGTGTCTGCATCCGAGGCTTCCTTTGGGGCGACGACCCACCCGGAAATTGTGGCGGGGATTATTGAGTACTTACAGGAGCATGGATACCGGAATCTGGTGATTGCGGAGGGATCCTGGGTCGGCGCCAGGACAGCGGAGGCGATACACGTGTGCGGTTATGATCAGCTGGCAGAGCAGTATGGCGTGGAATTTCTGGATACGCAAAAGGTTCGCTCTTATGAACAGGACTGTGCCGGGATGAAGCTGAACCTTTGCAGCTGCGTGAAAGAGATGGATTTTCTGATCAATGTGCCGGTGCTCAAAGGACATTGTCAGACCAAAATCACCTGTGCGCTCAAGAATATGAAGGGGCTGATTCCGAATAAAGAAAAGCGGCGCTTTCATTCCATGGGGCTTCATAAACCGATTGCACATCTGAATACGGCGGTTCATCAGGATTTTATCGTGGTCGATCATATCTGCGGCGACCTGGATTTTGAAGACGGCGGCAATCCGGTCGTGCGCAACTGCATTATGGCGGCCCTGGATCCGGTGCTGGTGGACGCTTACGTCTGCGAGCTTTTGCACTATAAGGTGGATGATGTGCCTTATGTGCGCCTTGCGGAGCAGCTGCACGTCGGGAGTGCACGGGTGGAATCGGTGCAGATTACGACCTGCGGGCCAAAGCCGGAGATGGAAGAGCTGCCGCGGGAGCACAAAATTGTGGAACTGCAGGATGCGGTGAGCGAGGTTGATTCCTGCAGTGCCTGCTACGGGTATCTGATTCCCGCGCTTGAGATGCTGCGCATGGAGGGGCTGCTCAATAAGCTTGATGAAAAAATCTGCATCGGGCAGGGCTATCAGGGAAAAACCGGCCGCCTCGGAATCGGGCGCTGCACCTCCGGGTTTGCCTGCAGTCTGAAGGGCTGTCCGCCGACCGAGAACCAGATTTATGAATTTTTAAAGTCTTATCTGGTGAACCGAGCCTGATTTTACATAGATTTTACAAAATATTGTATGAACGGAAACTTATCTGGCAAAATCTTGTAAAAGTGCTCAAAAACAGGGGATTTCGGGGCTTTTTGGCTTAAAAATCGGATTGATTTTGATGGAAAATTTGCGTATAATCTAATTCACAAGAAGTTCGCGGCGCTTGCGTTGCCTGGCGGCTGTACTTTGCTTTATTCGCTTCTGAATGTATGCCATTGGCAAACAGGGCTGTTTAGCGGCGATTGGAGCCAGGAGCGAACTTCGCAATTCAACGACAGAATCGTCAGATTCTGGAGTGTCAGGCCCGGGCAGATCAGCTCCAGCTCCGTTTTTTTGAATAGAAAGTATAGTTTGAAAATATTACGGAAATGTTACAGATTTGATACGACCATGGAGGGGATGGCCGTATGCGGGTGCTCAAATTTAAAGGGGAGAATTCATCGAAGGTTGAGGATTGGTGAATGTGCCTGGAATTACCATCATTTATTGATTATCTGAAAGAACAGAAGAACGCGTCAAAAAGCACGGTCGACTCTTATCAGAGAGATTTGCGCAGGCTGGATTCCTATCTGGCTGATCATGGAGTGGAGGATGTCGGAACTGTGACCACGACCAATCTGAACTCCTACATACTTTATCTGGAAAAGCAGGGATTGTCTTCCGCGACGGTGTCGCGGAACGTCTCATCTATGAAAGCTTTTTTCCATTACAGCTATCGAAAGCATGAGATTGCGGACGACCCGACGGAGACCATTCGGGCTCCGCATATTGAGAAAAAGCTTCGCGGCACGCTGAGCGTGGAGGAGGTTACCCGTCTTCTCGAACAGCCGTCCGGTGATTCACCGAAAGAGCTGCGGGACCGGGCGATGCTCGAGCTTCTGTACGCGACCGGTCTGCGCGTCAGCGAGCTGATTTCTCTGCACACAGAAGCAGTTCACCTGGATCTGAATTTTGTGGTGTGCAGCGATGGCGGAAAGGAGCGGGTGGTGCCGTTCGGAGAAACGGCCCGGACGGTGCTTGAGAGATATCTGGAGAATGCCAGAATGGCTTTGCTGAAGGGGCAGGAGAGCGACTGGCTTTTTGTCAACTGCTCCGGGCAGATGATGAGCCGTCAGGGATTCTGGAAGCTTGTGAAATCCTATGCAGCAAAGGCCGGTATTACAAGGGACATTACTCCGCAGACCCTGCGGCATTCCTTTGCAGTCCATCTGCTCCGGAATGGAGCGCCGCCGGATTCTGTGCAGGAAATGCTCGGCCACTCGGATATTTCTACGACGCTGACCTACCTGAACCCTGGCGTGGACCGGATGCAGCGAGTGTATCAGGCGGCTCATCCGAGGGTATAGTCCCGGCGAACCGGGTATGACAGCTTCTTATGATTGAAACAGCCAGAATACTATGCGGAGGATGATCGATTCATGCGGAAGAGAACGAACCAGTTATTATTATGGAGCTTTGCGGGAGTAATCATTCTCTGTATTGTGGTTTTTGCCTGGCTTGCGACGTTTATCACTCAGAAGACCAGCGAATCCATAACGGAAATTCAAAAGATTTATGTTTCCGAGATTAATATGCAGATTCAGCAGAAGTTTCAGACCATTGTGAATCTTCGGCTGGATCAGGTGGAAACAATTATGGAATCCGCGGATCTGGATACCGCCAGGGATGACGACAGTCTTTTTGAGGTCATTGGCGATCGGGCAGAATCCACGGATTTTACGTACCTGGGTTTCTATATGGAGGATGGCTCTCTTACAACGATTTACGGAGACGACATTGTCTTTGAGGGTGATGATGATGTTGAAGAGCTTCTGGACTCTTACGGAAGTGTGATCAAGCGCGGTATTGACAGCAGCGGCGATATGCTTTTTCTGTTTGGGATCGCCGCCGAATATGTGATGGAGGATGGCTCTGAAAGCGTCGCAATTCTTACCGGTGTGCCAATGGAGGATATGAATCACGCGCTTTATCTCTATACGGAAGGAGCAAACTCGTATTCCCACATCATTGACATGGAGGGTGACTTTGTCATCAAAAATGTGGATGTGGAGCATGACAATTATTTTGAGCGGATTCAGGATGTGTTTGAGACGCTGGACGGAGTGACGGCCGAGATGTATGAGGCGCAGCTGCGCGCCGCCATGGAAGATGGGGAGGACTATGGGACAACCATTTCGGTTGACGGTGAGGAACGTTATATCTATTGCTCGCCGGTTTCAACGAAAACGACCTGGTATCTGGTCACGGTAATGCCCGAAGGAGTCATTGATGATACGCTGGTTCAGCTGGACCAGACGCGGGTTATGGTGATTATCGGGGCAATGCTTGTGATACTTGCCAGCATTCTGGCAGTCTTTCTGATTTACGCCAGAATGACCAGACAGAATCTGCTGGATCTGGAGCAGGCGCGGCAGGAGGCAATCTTGGCAAATCAGGCGAAGAGCAACTTCCTTTCGAGTATGAGCCATGATATCCGCACGCCGATGAACGCAATTATGGGCATGACAAATATTGCGCTGGACAATACAAAGGATCCGGCCAGGGTAGAGGATTGTCTGGAAAAAATCAGGCTGTCCGGCAGGCATCTGCTCGGGCTCATTAACGACGTCCTGGATATGTCGAAAATCGAAAGCGGAAAGATGTCGATGAACATGAACCGCATGTCTCTTCGCGAGATGATGGAGGACATTGTCAGCATTGTGCAGCCGCAGATAAAGGCAAACCATCAGTATTTTGATATTTATGTCGGCAATCTGCTCTGTGAGGATATTATCTGTGATGGAATCCGGCTGAATCAGGTTCTTCTGAACCTGCTTTCCAACGCCCTGAAATTTACTCCGGAAGAAGGCAGAATTGATGTCCATATCTGGCAGTCTCCCTCTGCGAAGAGCGAGGAATATGTAACCACGCAGTTTGTCGTTGAGGACACCGGAATCGGGATGTCAAAGGAATTTCAAGAAACGATTTTCGACACCTTTACAAGAGAGGATTCGGACAGGGTCAGAAAAACGGAAGGGACCGGCCTGGGGATGGCCATCACAAAAGCGATTGTGGATGCGCTCGGGGGGAGTATTGAACTGGAAAGTGAACCGGATCACGGAAGTCGCTTCCGGATCTCGCTGGATTTGAAAAAAGCAGAGCCGGAGTGCGAGATGCACCTGCCAGAATGGAAGGCTCTGGTGGTTGATGATAATGAGGAGCTGTGCATCAGTGCGGCTGCCATTCTTGAAGAGCTCGGTGTAAAAGCGGAGTGGACGCAAAAAGGCGAAGAGGCGCTGAAACGGATTGCTGCCAGGCATGAGCAGAAGGATGATTATCGGTTTGTCCTGATTGACTGGAAAATGCCCGGAATGGATGGGATGCAGACCATCCGGGAGATCCGTGAGCAGATCGGCAGAGAGATTCCGATTTTTCTGATTTCTGCGTACGATCAGAGCGATATTGAGGAAGAACTTCGCTCCGATGAGATTACCGGCTTTATCCCGAAGCCGTTGTTCAAATCCACGCTGTATTATGCACTGGTGAGCTATGCAGATGAAAATGCATCGAAAAAAAACAGTACGGAAAAACCGGATTTTTCCGGGAAACGGGTTCTGATTGCGGAGGACATTGATATCAACTGGGAGATTGCGTATGAAATTATGCGGTCGTTCGGAATCGAATGCGACCGGGCGGAAAACGGACAGGAGTGTGTTGATATACTGAAAAATGCAGATCTTGGCTTTTATGACGCGGTGCTGATGGATCTGCAGATGCCGGTTATGAATGGCATGGAAGCGACCCGAACCATTCGCGCCCTGGAAGAACCCATACGCACAATCCCGATCATAGCTATGACTGCGAACGCATTTTCCAGCGATGTGCAGGATTGTCTGGACTGTGGTATGAATGCACATCTGGCAAAACCGCTGGACGTCAGGGAGATTGCCAATGTGCTGCGGAAGTATTTATAAAGCCGGATTTTGCGGATGATGTATCTGCAAAATGGATTAGGCTCCGGCTTTTTCGAAAAACAGACCGGTCAAAAACCAGATGGGGGCATAGTCCAGCCGAATGACCCCATTCACCTGATAAGGGGATTCACTGTAATCCCAGGGACAGCGGTTGCGTTTTTTCAGATACGTGCCGGCGCCGAATTCGACCGCGAAAATGCAGACCATGTAAATCAGTCCGCGGGTGATGGCGCTGCATTTTTTTAACAGTACCGAAAAGGGCCGGATCAGTGACGCCATTCCGTAAATCGGGAACATGCGCAGGGATGAGAATCCCATGAGCTTTGGGTCATGACGAAGAAGCGAATGGAGTCCGGTCCAGAGCACTTCCATGCACCACCCGTACATCCCGCATCGGATAAATCGGTTTTTCATTTGTAACACCTGCCTTCTGATCGCTGAAAGATTGATGTTAGTTTGAACCATCTTTGGGGAAACTATGAGTCCCAATTTTTGTCAGACGAATTATTTTTCGGGCTTCGTCGAGGCTTTTGTGGTATGCGATTCGCGCGTCAGGCGACTTAGCCTGGATGCATAAGTTATTTCTCAACAGGTCCTATGTTTTGTGCCAGACAGTCAGCGGCTCATTGGACTGTGTTATTTATGAGCAAATTCAGCGGATCGAACGTTACAGAATGGGGAGGCAGGATCGGCAATGCCAAATCAGGAAGTGAAAGAATACCTGTCCCGTGTCGGCATCCGGAAAATCCCGGAGCTGGATACTGCCCTGCGGGAGACGTTTGGCGAGGAAGAGGGCAGCCGCCATATTAAAACACTGTCCGTGCTGTATGACCGCGCGGAGGCGCAGCTTTATTTTGGAAACGGAAGCTCGCCATATCTGCGCCGCCAGGAGGAGCTGGTCGATTATTTTAACACAAATACAGAGCTGAGTGTGCTGGCGTCTTCTTTTTACGACCGTGTGTTTTTCCGGAAAGCGATGGACTATCTGGTTGGCATGGACCGTTACTTTATCGGCGATATTCTTGATATTGGCTGCGGAAACGGGATTCTGAGCGGGTTTCTGGCTTTCCGGCATCCCGCGCTTTCCGTTACCGGAACGGACTGCTCCGGGTCTGCCCTGTCGGTGGCGCGCGAGATTTCAGAGCGGATGAAGCCGGAAAACATCTCATTTCGATTGCCGGACGCCTTGCGTGGGAACTGCTGTGATACGCTGGTTTCCTGCCGCACCTTTCATGAAAATGTTCGGTGGAAGCCGCTTTGCGAAACAAAAAACGGAGAGTCCCCCTCATTGAAGGAGCTCACTGCCCTGCATACAGACTTTGCCATGCAATTATCCGGTCTGGTGAGACCGGACGGGTATCTGGTCAGCATCGAGCGGTATGAGGATGACAGTGCATATGCGGGAATGATCCAGGCACTGGAGGGCGCAGGATTCCTCCGGGTGCGAGGGACACACCAGCAGTTTTCCTGTAAAAACGGAGATGAGATGGCGACATTTCAGGCGAATGTGTTTGCCCGACGCAAAGGTGGGGATATCGAAAAAAATAATTGGACATTATCATAAATGGCCCATAGATGGGGGATATCGAAAAAAATTAACTGGTTGACAAAAGTGCTATCCGTATGTTAGACTAGGTGCGGTTGTTGAGAATGTTCGGAATGATTGCATAAAAATGACATGATAGATGATTTTAGATGATTTTAGATGATTCTAGATGATTCCGGACAGACTGCAATCGATAATATCTGCAAAATGCGATGACGGAGAATAGTACGCTGATTTTCTTTTTTCAGAGAGACGCCGGCTGGTGTGAGGTGTCAGAAGCGGTCAGGGGAACTCGCTCCCGAGCGGCTGTCCGAAATCTTTTGTCTGATCCGATACAGGAAATGCAGGAGAGAGTAGACACAGACGGCGCCCGACCGTTACCATGGGAAGGATATCTGATGATCAGAGGAAGGCTTTTCGGTCATCCGTATCCGCTGAGCGTATGAGTAATCATGAATGAGAGTGGTACCGCGAAAGATTTTGCTATCTTCCGTCTCTTAGGGCATCAGCCTTAAGAGGCGGTTTTTTAATGCACACGGCCGCGTAAGGAAATTTCCAGCTTGCGCCCACGTCATAAGGAATCCTCCGACTTTGTCGGCAATCCTTATGACATGGGACGCGGCCGGCGCGGCGAGCATGGGTGAAATCACCCTGCTCGATTTCAAAGATTCAAAGCAGCAGCGAACAGAAAAGGAGAGATGAAGACTATGATGAACCCGAAGAAGTATACGCGCCAGTATTTTATGCCGCCCGTAAGATGTATGAAATGGGCCGAGAAGGAATATGTGGATCATGCGCCGATCTGGTGCAGTGTGGATCTGCGCGATGGCAACCAGGCGCTGGTGGTGCCGATGACGCTTGACCAGAAGATCAGCTTTTTCAAGCTTCTGGTGGAGGTTGGCTTTAAGGAAATTGAGGTTGGCTTTCCGGCTGCCTCGGAGACGGAATACCAGTTTCTCCGCCGCCTGATTGAGGATGACCTGATTCCGGATGATGTGACGGTGCAGGTACTGACCCAGGCGCGGGAGCATATCATCCGAAAGACCTTTGATGCGCTGAAGGGCGCGAAGAATGCGATTGTGCATGTGTACAATTCGACCTCACTGGCGCAGCGTGAGCAGGTGTTCCATATGTCAAAGGAGGAGATCCTGAAAATTGCGGTGGACGGTGCAAAGCTTTTGCAGCAGCTTACCGATGAGGCCGGCGAAAAGTATCGGTTTGAGTACAGCCCGGAGAGCTTTACCGGCACGGAGGTCGAGTATGCGGCGGAGGTATGCAACGCAGTGCTTGATGTCTGGAAGCCGACGGCTGACCGCAAGGCAATCATTAACCTGCCAAGCACCGTACAGATGTCCATGCCGCATATTTACGCAAGCCAGATTGAATATATGAATGACCATCTGAAGTATCGGGATAATGTGGTCATTTCCCTGCATCCCCACAATGACAGGGGCTGCGGGATCTCGGATGCGGAGATGGGAATTCTGGCAGGTGCAGACCGCATTGAGGGCACCCTGTTCGGTAACGGTGAGCGCACCGGAAATGTGGATATCGTCACGCTTGGAATGAATATGTATGCACAGGGCGTGGATCCGGAGCTTAATTTTAATGATATGACAAAGATTACCGAGGCATATGAGCAATATACCGGTATGAAGGTGGACGAGAGAAGCCCGTATGCGGGTGCGCTGGTGTTCGCGGCGTTCTCCGGCTCTCACCAGGATGCGATTGCAAAGGGAATGAAATACCGCGAGGAGAATCATTCCGAGCTCTGGACGGTTCCGTATCTGCCGATCGACCCGACCGATATCGGCCGTTCCTATGACGCGGATGTGATCCGGATCAACAGCCAGTCCGGCAAGGGCGGCGTTGGCTATATTCTCGAGCAGAATTACGGCCTGAAGCTGCCGAAGAAAATGCGCGAGGCGATGGGATACGCGGCGAAAGGGGTTTCAGACGAGCTGCATAAAGAACTGATGCCGGAAGAAATCTTCCAGCTGTTCAAGGATAAATTCGAGAATATCACCGAGCCGTATCACATTCTGGAAATGCACTTTAAACAGCACAATGGGATCATCGCGGAAGTAACGGTATCCTATGACGGTAAGACGAATGTCATTGTTGCTTCCGGCAATGGCCGTCTGAATGCGGTCAGCAATGCGATGAAACGCCATTTCCGGCTGGAGTACGATCTGATCACGTATGAGGAGCATGCTCTGGAGCAGAGCTCCAGCTCCCGCGCGATTGCCTATGTGGGAATCCGGGAGAAAAAGACAGGCGAGCTGCACTGGGGCGCGGGCCTGGATGTCGATATCATTAAGGCGTCCGTCGACGCGCTGCTGACCGCAATCAATCATATGGCAGTGAAGCAGGCGAAGGAATGATTCCGGCAGCTGTGAAGAAGTGAAACTGTCAGGAAAACGCCGGCTTTACAGAGCAAAGGACTGCACATAATTCCTGCCATCACGTTGCGTTTTTGGCAACCATCGATTCCTCCCGGAAATCCGGCATGGATGAAAAGTCGTTTTTCTCCGTACTCAGCACGTAATGTGTTTTTGTCAGGCGCACGCCCTCCTGTTGCTTGATTTCCCGGTGGATTTCCTCAAGGTCTCTGGAGGAATGGCAGCAGATTTTCAGCATATAATCAAATTCTCCTGTCAGATAATAGCAGGAGACGATGTGTGGATTGCCGCGCACATATTTGACAAAAGGATCGGTAAAACGCGGATGCTCCAGGCTGACTTCCATCAGAACGGTCAGATCGTTTCCGATTTTCGCATCGTCCATGATAATCGTGTAAGATTGTATGACGCCGGCGGCTTCCAGCTTCCGGATCCGTTCAATCACGGACGATACGGAGAGGTGGATTTCATGGCTGATGTCAGAAGCTTTGCGGCGTCCGTTTTCCTTTAACGCTAAAATGATTTTGTGATCAATGTTATCCATAAAAAACCTCACTTTTGCCTTTTGAATCTGATATGACCTGTAATTGAGAAGCGGCTTCCTTATTTATAACAAGGGGAATCGGACAGGGGCATCTCTCTCTGTCCGCCGTACGGGCGCGAGTGGCGCAAGCCACAAAACTCCTTATGCGCCCCTGCGAATGAAAAAGGACAGGAACGTCATGGCAATACCAGACGTCCCTGTCCTTTTTCGATTCTGATTCTAAAACTGTTTTTTGAAAAAGTCAATCAGATTTTTTTCGTGACCAGACGTCAGACTATATTCCAACATAAAGACCTGTTAGAAAATAACTTATGCACATTGCACCGCCTAATGAGCGAATCGCTGACCATAAAAGCCTCGACGCAGCCCGAAAATGACACTGGTTGAAACATAATTACTTCAGCTTTTTTTCACAGCACAGACATAATTTCCCGATATAGTTTGGGATGCTTTTATGGGAAAGCAGCGGCAAAAGGACACGGCTCATGCCGTTTCCTGTAAAAATTGATTATGGAGGCGAAAGATTTATGAAAAAACAGTATATCGCGGTTATGATGGGGTTGGTGATTTCACTGGCGCCGGTTGGCGCATATGCAGAAGAAAGCCAGACGGAAATGAACACGGAAGCTTCGGATTCATCGCAGATTCCGAATGATCTGCCGGAGGATGCACAGGATATGTCCTCAATGGTGATGGGTACCGTCACGGAGATTGGTGAGGACTTTATTACGATTACGACAACGACGGATGAGACGCAGACGATTTCCCTGACGGATGAGACGCAGTACCAGAAGATGAGCGGCGGTATGGGCGGCATGGGCACGGATGGAGCTTCGGCAGATGGCGAAGCACCGTCAGATGCAGGCGGGGAAGCGCCGTCAGATGCAGGCGGCGAGGCACCGTCGGATGCGGGCGGCGAGGCACCGTCGGATGTAGGCGGAGAAGCGCCGTCAGATGCAGGCGGCGAAATACCGTCGGATGTGGGCGGAGAAGCGCCGTCAGACGCGGGCGGCGAAGCTCCGTCAGACGCAGGCGGCGAAGCTCCGTCAGACGCAGGCGGCGAAGTACCGTCGGATGTTGGCGGTGATGATTCCTCTGAGGAGGGAGAAATGGGCGGCCGCGGCATGGGCGGATCAATGGAGACAGAGGAAATAACGCTTGCTGATATCGAGGCGGGCGATTCGGTCATGATTTCTCTGGATGAGGATGGCGCTGCTGCTATAGTAATTGTGCAGTCGATGGACGGCTTCGCGGATGGCGAAGGCGGCATGGGCGGCGGGATGGATAGCACAGGCATGGGCGGTGAAGGCGGCATGGGCGGCGGCCAGTCGTCAGGCGTCGACAGCTATGATGCGGTAAATGAGATTTCGGAGGATACAACGCTTGATTCCCAGGAAATTATTTCCACTGGTACGGACGAAAATGCGGTTCTGGTTTCCTCTAATGTGAACGTAGTGCTTACGAATGATACCATTACCAGAGATTCAGATGACAGTACAGGCGGGGACAATTCCAGCTTTTACGGCGTGGGAGCGGCCGTTCTGGCGACAGACGGAACGCTCACAGTCAGTGATTGCACGATTTCCACGGATTCGGAGGGCGGCGCCGGCGTCTTTGCGTATGGAGACGGTGTGGTTTATGTGATGGATACCGTCATTGATACGCAGCTGAATACGTCGGGCGGCATCCATGTGGCAGGCGGCGGCACTCTTTATGCATGGGATGTTACCGCAACGACAAACGGTACCTCTTCGGCGGCTGTTCGCAGCGACCGGGGCAGCGGAACGATGGTCGTTGACGGCGGAACCTATACGTCGAATGGTTCCGATTCACCGGCTGTGTACTGCACGGCGGATATCGCAATCAGCGGCGCAGAGCTGACGGCAACCTCTTCAGAGGCCGTCTGCATTGAGGGACTGAACACGCTTCGCCTCTATGACTGTGATCTGACCGGGATGGCGCCGGATGATGAGCGCAACGACAACACCTGGACGGTCATTGTTTACCAGAGTATGTCCGGGGATTCCGAGGTTGGAAACGGAACCTTCCAGATGGTGGGCGGTACGCTGACATCAACGAACGGAGGTCTGTTCTATACAACGAATACGGAATGCACAATCACACTGGAGAATGTAGAAATCAGCGCTGCGGACGACTGTGAATTTTTCCTGCAGTGTACCGGCAATACGAACTCCAGAGGTTGGGGAACGACTGGCAGCAATGGTTCAGACTGTCTGTTTACCGCAATCAGCCAGGAAATGAACGGCGATGTGATATGGGATTCCATCAGTACGCTTGATTTTTATATGACGGATGGCAGCACGCTGACCGGAGCGGTGGTCAATGATGAGACATGGGCTGGAAACGGCGGAAGCGGCTATTGCAATGTGATTATCAGTGAAGATTCTGCCTGGGTGGTGACCGGCGACAGCACGGTGACTTCGCTCTCCTGCAGCGGTACGATTACAGATGCGGATGGAAATGCCGTCACGATCGTGGGAACCGATGGCACGGTTTATGTAGAAGGCAGCAGTGCGTACACGATTACGGTAGAATCCTACAGTGACAGCGCGGATGTTTCCGGCGCTTCCGCGACGGACAGCTTTGATGATCATGCTGTAGAGCGCCCGGAGGTGTAAAGAATACGAGTGGATGTGCCTCACACGTTATCCGGAACAATCTGCATATGTTATTTTCTGACAGTCCCTTACCGGTTTGAACCGGAATGACACACAGGTGTATGTAAGCAAATAATGTAACTGAAATCCAGGAATTGACAAATTGCCAGTTCCTGGATTTTTTTCGACAGCAACTGTTTTTTTTCGCCATCTTTCCCCTTATTACTTGACTTTGCGCCCGAATGAGAATAGAATGATTAATTGCGATAGGCGGTTAAAGGGGAGCGGGTATGGCACAAAAACAGCGCAGGCGCAAACGGCGTCGCTCGGAAGTTGCGTTTGTTATCAAACTATTTATAATGGTCCTCCTTGTTATTTTTATATTTGAGGGACGACTGATTTATACATTATTTACTTTTGATTCTGCCGGGCGGGTGGTTACGCAGGTGAATGAAGAGGAAACCGAGACGGATTCGATGAAGGAAGAGAACGAGGCCGGGACCAGGTCAGGGACAGCATCCGGGACCGGGGCTGCGCTGAACAGTTACGGGACTTATCTGGCCGGGCTGTCGGACGCGGGAGTGTCGCAGGATGCGGAGGTAAGAGAGCCTCATGCCACCGTGTCGAATCCGGACAGCGCGGCGATTGTCGGAGAGCAGGAGGAAGCAGTGGATGACACCTATTTTTCCAATGCGGTGTTTATCGGCGATTCCAGGATGGAGGGATTCCGGAATACATCCGGGATCACGCAGGGTACCTTCTTTACAAGCGTTGGCATGTCTCTGGATTCTATGACCAGTGATAAGATTATCTCCGATGGCACGGATACGATGACGGTCGCGGCGGCACTTTCGGGCGGTACTTATGGGAAAATTTATATTATGCTTGGAGCCAATGACCTCGGGGAGTACAGCTGGGATGATTTCAAATCGGGGCTTGTGTCTGTGACCCGTCGGTTTCTGGAAATTCAGCCGGATGCGATCCTCTATATCTGCAGTTGTATTTATGTGGAAGAAGACAAGGTCACGACCGGTGATTATATCAATAACGAAAATGTTGACCAGCTCAACGAGGTTTTACTTGAGGTGTGCGAGGATCAGGGATATTATTATCTGGATCTGAACGAAGAGCTTTCTGACGGATATGGTTCACTTGCCCTGGACGCTTCCGAAGACGGCGTTCATCTGACTGTCGAGTCCTGTAAAAAGATGCTGAACTATCTGAAGACGCACTATGTGAGCGCGGAAGCTTCTGAGGCGGAGACAGAGACAGAGTCAGAGTCTGAAACCGGGTGAGAAGCGGTCGGATTCCGGAATCTTTGGAACTTAAAAATCATTTCTTGCGCAAAGTGGGAAATTTGGGTTCCGGCCTGTCCGGGTCAGGGTTCTGAAAACCCGGAAAAAGAAATGGCAGGACAAGTGAACCATAAGTGAACCATTCTGGGAAATTCAAACGAGGGAAAAAGGAGATTATTCAGAGTATGAAAAAATTTACGACAGTTTTTTGCGCGGCGGTACTGGCACTTTCCCTGACGGCCTGCGGCTCAAAGACGGAGGAACCGGTATCGATTGATGTTTCCGAGCTGGCGGAAGCCCTTCTGGAGACAGTCACCTCAGATGACCTGAGTGAAACGGCATCTTCCCTGATTCCTTCTATTTATTATCTCGATGAGGAGGATGTTGCATCAGCGGTCGCTTATGCGAGCTCCGGTGCGACGACCTGTGAGATTGCCGTGATTGAGAGCGCGGATTCTGAGGATGTCAGCAACGTGGAGTCGATGATGCAGACACGCGTGGACAATCAGACGACACTCTATGCTTCCTATAATCAGAGTGAAGCGGATCGGCTGGACACCGCAATCATTAAGAGCGCGGGGAATTATACGGTGCTTTGTGTCTGCGACGATACGGATGGAGCGGAGGATATCCTGAAATCCTACGGATTCTGATATGAGGAGAAATTATGGTTTTTAGCAGCCTGCTGTTTTTATTTCGCTTTTTGCCGGCAGTGCTCCTTTTTTATTATCTGGCGCCGCACGGCTGGCGCAATCTTGTGCTGCTTTTGTTCAGCCTGCTGTTTTACGCCTGGGGGGAGCCGGTCTATATTCTTCTGATGCTTGCCTCTATTCTGATTTCGTATTCCGGCGGAAGAGCGGTGGATGCTATGAAACGGGTCGGAAGAGAGCGGGCAGCGCGGAATGCCCTGGCTGGCTCGGTCATCATCAGCCTGGCTCTGCTGGGCTTTTTCAAATACGCGGATTTCGCCATCGGAACGGTAAATACATTGACAAATGCCCGGCTGCAGCTGCTGAATCTGGCGCTGCCGATTGGCATTTCTTTTTATACCTTTCAGACCATGTCCTATACGATTGATGTGTACCGGGGGGAAGCCCGGGTGCAGAAAAATCTGATTTCCTATGGGGCATATGTTTCGATGTTTCCCCAGCTGATTGCGGGGCCGATTGTGCAGTACAAGACAATTGACGCGCAGCTGCGCAGCAGACGGGAGAGCCCGGAGGAGTTTGCTCAGGGCATACAGCGATTTCTGATCGGCCTTGGGAAAAAGGTGCTGCTGGCGAACAATGCGGGAGAATTGTGGGATACCATCAATGCCATGACTGTATCGGAGGTACCGGTGCTGACGGCCTGGCTGGGGCTGGCCGCCTATACATTGCAGATTTATTTTGACTTTTCTGCATATTCGGATATGGCGATCGGTCTGGGGCATATGTTTGGCTTTCATTTTCTGGAGAATTTCAACTACCCTTATGTTTCGAAAAGCATTACGGAATTCTGGCGCAGGTGGCATATCTCTCTTAGCACCTGGTTCCGGGAGTATGTGTACATCCCGCTTGGCGGCAATCGGGTCACGCCTGTGTGCCATATCCGCAACCTGATGATTGTCTGGCTGCTGACCGGCATCTGGCATGGTGCAAGCTGGAATTTTGTGGCCTGGGGCGTATACTACGGCATACTGCTTGTGATTGAAAAATATATTCTGGGACGCCATCTTGAAAAACTCCCCGCTTTGCTGCAGCATATTTACTGCATGGTACTTGTGATGCTTGGATGGAACCTGTTTATGTTTGGCGACCTCTCGCAGAGCCTGTCTTATCTGGGCGCCTTGTCTGGCAGCTATGGCGCCGGGCTCTGGAACACAGAGACCATCTATCTGCTTTTGAATCATCTGGTTCTTCTGGTTTTTCTGGTACTGGGAAGCACCAGACTTCCGAAAAGGCTGGGAGACGCATTCTGCGCGCGCTTTGCAGAAAAGAACGCGGTGATGCTCTCGGCAAGGGGGCTGTTCTTTGCTCTGGTTTTCCTGCTGTCCGTAGCCTGGCTGGTGGATGCGTCGTACAATCCGTTTTTGTATTTCCGGTTCTAAGGCTCTGTCACGAAATAACCTATGCATCTTACACCGCCTAACGCGGGAATCGCAGTTCATAAAAGCCTCGACGCAGCCCGCATGGAAACGGGCAGGCGCGGGCGGAAGGAAACACAGGAAATGACAGAAGCAGGAAGGGAATTTGCATGAATAAGGTACAATCCTGGGGAAGCATTATTTTGTTTTGTATTCTGATTTTCGGATTCGGTATTGTGACACTGGTCAGCCCGGATGCCGAATACTCCAAGACAGAAAACCGCACGCTTGCGCAGATGCCCAAAGTGCGCCTGCAAACCATTCTGGACGGAACCTTTGAATCCGACTATGAGGAGTATCTGACGGATCAGTTTGTGCTGCGGGATAGCTGGATCGCGCTGAAAACCACCGTAGAGCGGGCGGCCGGGCGGACACAGATCAATGATATTTATTTTGCGGAGGATGATTACCTGATTGAGGCGCACACCGGTACGTTTACCGCGGCACAGGCGCAGACCAATATTCAGCTTCTGGCGCAGTTTGCGGAGCAGTACGCGGCAGTGTTTGGAACCGATCATATGACGGTGATGATCATACCGAACGCCGTCGACATTTTGCGCGAGAAGCTGCCGGCTTTTGCGAGTCCCTACGATGAAGAGGAATATCTGACTCAGATTGAGACCGCACTTGCGGAAGTACTTGCGGAGACCGCTGCGGTGGCGGATGCAGAGGATGAACCGGCGAGTGTCTGGTTTGACGCCCGTTCCGTTCTTTCGGAACACAGCGGCGAGGAGATTTATTATCGCACGGACCATCACTGGAAGACATTGGGGGCGTTTTATGTTTATCAGGCCTGGGCAGCACCGCAGGGGTTTGCGGTTCCGGCTTTGGAGCAATATGAGATTGAGACGGTGACGGATTCCTTTGAGGGCACTATCCAGTCGAAGCTGGGCATTCACACGGTAACAGACTCAATTGAACTGTTCCGGAACACGGAGGAGCCTGCTTATACGGTGGAGATGGACAAAAGCGGGGAGCTTCTTGAGAGCATCTACGATTATTCTGCTTTAGAGACGAAAAGCAAATATGATATTTTCTTTGGAGGAAACAACGCGCTCACGCAGATCAGAACGCAGGCGGAGACGGGGCGGAAAATCCTGGTGATCAAGGATTCCTACGCGCACTGCTTTGTACCGTTTTTGATTTCTGAATTTGATGAAATTGACGTGCTGGACATCCGCTATTACAATCAGGAGCTCAGTGCGCTGATCAGCGAGGGGGAATATACGGATCTGCTCTTTTTGTATAATGCCTCCGGATTTGCAGAGGATACGTCTCTGACGAAGCTGTTGTACTAATTAAACCAAGGCCTGACTTTATGTGCGGTTGGGCGGTCTGCTGGTCGAGAGAACGAGTCCAAAACAGAATATACAGATTCTGGAAAGAGAGGAAAAATAAGTGAATCTGATTGCGGCTGTTGATGAAAACTGGGGAATCGGCAGGGATGGAAAGCTTCTGGTCAGCATCCCAAATGACATGAGGCTTTTTCACGAAATGACGATGGGAAAGGTTGTTGTGATGGGGCGGAAGACTCTGGAGAGTCTGCCGGGCGGGGTTCCTCTGGCGGGGCGCACAAATCTTGTACTTACATCGAACACACAGGCGAACATCCGTGGCGCCATGGTGGCTCATTCAATAGAGGAAACACTGAATCAGCTGAAGGGGTATCAGGATGAGGATGTTTTTATTATTGGCGGAGAGAGCATATACCGGCAGTTCCTTCCATATTGTAAGATTGCGCACATTACGAAAATCCATCAGGCATTCGAGGCAGATGTCTGGTTTTCAAATCTGGACAAAATGAAGGACTGGCATGTCACGGCGGACAGTGAAGAGCAGACGTATTTTGATCTGGAGTATCATTTCCTGCGATATGAGCGGTGATTTTCAACGGTTTTCGCTGCCTTTTTCCATAATCTGCCTTGACAGTGGAAAACTGGTTTGTTACAATACCGATGATGTGAAAAGCGGATGGAGAGAAGCCTCCCCTATCCGATTATTAAGAAAAGGAGTGTTTGCTATGAACTATTTAGAAATTGAAAAAGTAGTCGGCAGAGAGATTCTGGATTCCAGAGGAAATCCGACCGTTGAGGCGGAAGTGACCCTGGTAGACGGCACGGTTGGAAGAGGCACCGCACCGAGCGGCGCATCGACAGGCGAGTTCGAGGCACTGGAGCTTCGCGACGGCGACAAGGGCAGATACCTTGGCAAGGGCGTTTCGAAGGCAGTTGAGAATATCAATACTGTGATCAGCAAGGCTGTCATCGGGATTGACGCATCCGATACTTACGCAGTAGACGCTGCGATGCTGAAGGCGGATGGCACAAAGGACAAGTCCAACCTGGGCGCGAATGCAATCCTGGCAGTATCCATCGCTGCGGCGCGCGCAGCTTCGATTTCTCTTGAGATGCCGCTGTATCGTTTCCTTGGCGGCGTATCGGGCAACCGTCTTCCGGTTCCGATGATGAATATTCTGAACGGCGGCGCTCATGCGACGAATACCGTAGATACGCAGGAGTTCATGATTATGCCGGTTGGCGCTCCGAGCTTTAAGGAAGCGCTTCGCTGGTGCGCAGAAGTATTCCACAACCTGTCCAAGATCCTCAAGGCGAAGGGTCTGGCTACCTCCGTTGGCGATGAGGGCGGATTTGCTCCGAACCTTTCCAGCGATGAGGAAACCATCGAGACCATCCTTGACGCAGTTAAGGCTGCAGGATATGAGCCGGGCAAGGATTTCATGATTGCTATGGACGCTGCTTCTTCTGAGTGGAAGAGCGAGAAAGGCAAGGGCTTCTATCATCAGCCGAAGTCCGGCCGCGACTTTACTTCTGAGGAACTGATTGCGCACTGGGAGAGCCTGGTAGACAAGTATCCGATCATCTCCATCGAGGATGCGCTGGATGAAGAGGACTGGGAAGGCTGGAAGCAGCTGACCGCGAGACTGGGCGGCAAGGTTCAGCTCGTTGGCGACGACCTGTTTGTGACCAACACCGAGCGCCTGAAGAAGGGCATCGACAATGGCTGCGGCAATTCCATCCTGATCAAGCTGAATCAGATTGGTTCCGTATCGGAGACTCTTGAGGCAATTAAGATGGCGCACAAGGCTGGCTATACCGCGATTTCTTCTCATCGCTCCGGCGAGACAGAGGATACGACGATCGCTGACCTGGCAGTTGCTCTGAATACCTGCCAGATCAAGACCGGCGCTCCGAGCCGTTCTGAGCGTGTTGCGAAATACAACCAGCTGCTTCGCATTGAAGAGATGCTTGGCGACTCTGCCGTATATCCGGGCATGAGCGCATTCAACGTAAAGAGATAAGAGTCAGACAGGAAAATTCTGTAAAAGACCTGGGGAATTCCCCGGGTCTTTTTATATGGGGTGCGGGGATGACGTGATATGCAATGGGAACTGGACCATTATATCGGTATGCAGTCTGCTACATGATTTTGTGTGCTGGCCGTGCATTTCATACAGCATCTGCGAAAATTCGACAATATATTACAAAACATTACATAATATTACAAAAATATTACGCACGCCTCAGACGGCCCCTTAAATTTGCTAAATAGAACAAAAAATCGCGAAAATTAAGCAAATTCAAAGAATTGGGCTGAAGCAGGCTAAACCGGAAACGGATGAAAAAACTCTGAAAATACGGCAAAATTATCCATAATAGAACAAAAAACGCATTATAAAACTCGAAATAATACAAAATGAGAAGTTACTTGTCAAACGAAAATATTACAAATTTATGAAAAAAGTGTTGACATATGGAGTGCGAGCATTTATAATACAGATACGTGAACGCGGCGGGTATAAACAATAAGGGGCACAGTCGATCCCGATGGGGAGACGGATCGAAAGAAGTCAGATGCACAGGAGAGTTTATATGCTGTTAGTAAACGGAAAAAGGTCTTTGATTCGCCTTATGAAATTCTGGCAGTGCCTGAGGGCAGCTGTACTGTTGCTGCTTGGTATTTTCCTGACCGGCTGTATTACATGGATGATTTCAGAGGTTCATGTCGGGGATACCGGCGTGGTGTACGCAGTAAGTTCGTCTGCGCAGGATGGGAAAACCCATGAAGTGCAGGCCGGACTGATGGGCGTTGTAAATGGCGTAGCCGATATGGAGCGCTACTCGGACGAGACCAGAGTGGTGAGCGTGGCGGATTCAGAAGACGAGGTGCTGGCAGGAGCCAGCGGTGTAGACAGGAGAGCGATTCGTAAATCATCTTTTTCGCAGTCCACTTCGACAGCCAGGACGCTTGGCTATCTCGCCGTGCAGATGGTGGAGAACA
Source organism: Lachnospiraceae bacterium (assembly GCA_021202075.1). Lineage (GTDB taxonomy): Bacteria > Bacillota > Clostridia > Lachnospirales > Lachnospiraceae > Choladousia. Next base: position 32,658 of record JAJQDT010000128.1, read on the forward strand.
ATCAGATGTCTGAGACCGACTATTATACGCTGCTTCGGATTGTTGAAGCGGAAGCAACCGGTTCGGATCTCGTGAGCAAGATGATGGTGGCGGGTGTTGTGCTGAACAGGACGAAGGATTCCCACTTCCCCGATACGATTTATGATGTCGTATGGCAGGATTCCCAGTTCCAGCCGACTGTGGATGGCAGAATTTACTCCTGCAGCGTGACGGATGAGACCATAGAGGCGGTGGAGCGGGTGCTTTCCGGCGAGGATTACTCGCAGGGCGCGCTGTTCTTTGTGGCTCGTGATTCGGCAGATACTTCCAACCTGTACTGGTTTGATTCCAGCCTGGTGTGGCTGTTCGAATACGGAGGACATGACTACTACACCTTTGGGGATTATGTAAGCTGAATGAAAAAAACACAGAAAAAGCACAGAAAAAGCGGTTGCATTTGTTATTGCAACGGCTTTTTTCGTGTGATATGATAATACACGGCACCGGATATCCCATCCATAGGGCGAATGGGATGTTTGACGATCGAAGCGAAGCGGAGATTCGAACGTGTAAAGCACAGAGAAATCCGAAGTGCCGTACTTTTTTATAGCACAAATAATAGAACAGAAAAAAGGATGACTTTGAGATGAATGTAATGTATAACAGTACAAGAAATGCCGGTCTTCGTGTGACGGCATCACAGGCGATTTTGAAAGGACTGGCGGAGGATGGCGGTCTGTTTGTGCCGGAACGAATCCCGCAGATGGACGTCTCTTTGGAGACTCTTGCCGGGATGTCATATCAGGAGACGGCCTATGCGGTAATGAAACAGTTTCTTACGGACTATACGGAGGAGGAGCTGAAGGAATGTATCAGCAGAGCCTATGATGAAAAATTTGATACCGGAGAGATCGCTCCGCTGCACGAGGCGGGAGGCGCTTATTATCTGGAACTGTTCCATGGCGCGACGATCGCCTTTAAGGACATGGCGCTGTCGATCCTTCCGCATCTGATGACGACGGCGGCGCGGAAGAATCAGGAGCAGCATGAGATTGTGATTCTGACCGCGACCTCCGGGGACACGGGAAAAGCGGCGCTTGCCGGGTTCGCGGACGTTCCGGGGACAAGGATCATTGTTTTTTACCCGAAGAATGGGGTCAGCCCGGTACAGGAAAAACAGATGGTGACACAGAAGGGCGCGAACACCTGTGTGATTGGCATTCATGGGAATTTTGATGACGCGCAGACCGGTGTAAAGAAGCTGTTTTCTGACAGGGAGCTGGAGGCGGAGCTGCGTAAAGAAGGCTTTTGCTTTTCTTCGGCAAACTCCATCAACATTGGCCGGCTGGTACCGCAGATTGTATATTATGTGTATGCATACGGCCGCCTGCTGAATAAGGGAGTGATCGCCGCCGGGGAGCCGATGAATGTGGTCGTTCCGACCGGAAATTTCGGCAATATCCTGGCTGCGTTCTATGCGAAGCAGATGGGGCTTCCGATTGGAAGGCTGATCTGCGCTTCGAATGAAAATAAAGTCCTGTATGACTTTTTCCGGACAGGCATCTACGACCGGAACCGGGAGTTCGTCCTGACTTCATCCCCGTCCATGGATATCCTGATTTCCAGCAATCTGGAGCGCCTGATCTATCACGCGGCCGGAAAGGATGCGAATAAAAACGCCGCACTGATGCGTGAACTGACCGGGAAGGGACGCTATCAGGTGACTGAGGAAATGCGGGATGCGATGCGTGATTTCTCCGGCGGATATGCGACGGAGGAGCAGACTTTTGCGGAGATCCGGCGCGTCTATGGGCAGTATGGATACGTCCTTGACACGCACACGGCGGTAGCTTCGAGTGTGTACCACACCTCCTTTGCGCAGGAATGCGGGGACATACCGGCGGTGATCGCGTCTACAGCGAGCCCGTATAAGTTTGCCCGCAGCGTGATGGCGGCGATTGATGGGGCAGCGGACGATAAGGATGATTTTGCCCTGATTGAGGATCTGCACCGGATCGCGGGCACACAGATTCCACGTGCGATTGAGGAGATTCGCACAGCTCCGGTGCTGCACGATACGGTGATAGAAAAAGATGAGATGAAAGCCGCGGTAAAACGGTTTCTGCTTTCAGAAAGGGGAACGGCACTATGACAGACAATTCTTTTTATATTCTGATTGATGTCTTCGTGGCAGGATGCGGGATTTACGTGATTGCCCAGTACCTGTTTATGGTAAAGACAAGGAGTCTGCGGCAGAATATGATGCTCCCGAAAGAGCTTTCCGTTGAAAAATGTAAAGATGTGGAAGGCTATATAAAGGCGATCGGCACAAAGCTGCTTCTGTTCGGGATCGCGGCGACCGTCTGCGGCTGTATCAGTCTTGTGCAGGATTTTGCAGGATTTTATAATATTTACGTTTCGATGGGCGCGATGGTTGTGTTCATTGTTTTGTGCATCTGGTACGGCCGCGAATCGAAAAAGGCGATTGATAAGTTCTGGTGATCGTGGATGGGGGAGAAGAGCGTTCCCCCTATCCGATTGGACTGCGATTCGCGTATCAGACGGTGTAAGACGTTTTCACTTGCGGGCAGGATGGTCGGCTGGGGAGTCGGAACCCTCCCTGCGCATACAATAAGGGGAATCGGAGGGTAATTATGAAGAAACGAAATGACAGAGTGTCTAATTTTTTGCGGTTCTTTTTTCTGGGACTGGCAATCGCGCTGCTGGTTTTGCTGGCAGTGATTCTGGTGAGCGTTTATCGAAGCTCACAAAGAGAGATTGCGGATGACAATCTTGTGATTGTAGATGATACGGAAGCCATCACGGAGATGCTGACAGAGACGGAAACGGATACGGAGACAGAAACAGAGTCAGAGACAGAAACAGAATCGAAGGCGGAGGCCGAAACGGAAGGGGAAACCGGGGAGATTTTGCAGACGGAGCAGGAATCCGAAACGGATGCCCAGGCGGTGACCGGAACGGCTGTGCAGAGCAGCCAGGAGGAGACGGATGAGACAGATTCCTCTGCCACTGCATCGAGCGCGCAGACAACAGAGGCGTCGGATACGCAGACCCAGTCAGATACCGGCGATGCGGATGCGCAGGCGCAGGCGGTGGATGGAAGTATCATCGTGATTGAAGACGTGACATCGGATGACACAACGACGGATTCTTCTGCTACAGAGGCTGCGGAAGAGACGACTGCTGCCGTGGAATCGACCGGCGTGTATTCGACGCTGAATGCAGACTGCAACTTTCGCAGTGAGGCGGGCTATGAGGATGAATACGGCAATGACACCACGATTGGCGTTTATTCCGCCGGCACGATGGTGGAGGTTCTTGAGACGCCGGGCGGCTGGACAAAGGTGAAGATTGACGGCGTGATCGGGTATGTCGGCGCGCAGTTCGTAGAGTGAGGGTGTGATGATTCTTTCCTGTCAGAATATTACGAAAGCGTTTGGTACAGAGGTGATTGTCTCGGAGGCGTCGTTTCATCTGGAGGAGCGGGAAAAAGCCGCGCTTGTCGGGATAAACGGCGCCGGGAAGACGACGATTCTGCGAATGATTACGGGCGAACTGGAGCCAGATGACGGTGTGATTTCCATTGCGAAGGGGAAAACCATCGGGTATTTGAAACAGCACCAGGATGTGAACAGCGAGGCATCCATTTATTCAGAGCTGCTTGAAGTGAAACGGGATCTGCTTCAGATGGAGCAGAATCTGCGTCAAATGGAAGAGCAGATGAAGCTGCTGGCGGTGCAGAAGGATGGGGCCTGGCTCCGTGACCGGCAAGGTCAGGGGCATGGTCAGGCGGCGGTATACGAGGGCCAAAATCAATCGGCCAAAAGCGAATACGAAGCGCTCATGGATCGCTACAATCGCGTCCTGACTGAATTTGAAAATCGAAATGGCTATGCAATCAGAAGCGAAGTGACCGGTGTACTGAAGGGACTGGGCTTTACGGAGGAGGAGTTTGACAAGCCGGTCTGTACGCTCTCCGGCGGACAGAAAACGCGTGTGGCGCTCGGCAGGCTACTTTTGACGGAGCCGGACATCCTGCTTCTGGACGAGCCGACGAACCACCTGGATCTGAATTCCATCGCTTGGCTGGAAAACTATCTGCTGAATTATGACAAGGCCGTGCTGATTGTCGCGCACGACCGCTATTTTCTGAACCGTGTCGTCACGAAAATCGTTGAGCTTGACAACACGCATGTGATGAGCTTCTCCGGAAATTACAGCGACTATGCGCAGAAAAAGGCGCAGCTGCGGGAGATTCAGTGGAAGGCATATCTGAACCAGCAGCAGGAAATCAAACATCAGGAAGCAGTGATTACGAAGCTGAAATCCTTTAACCGGGAAAAATCCATAAAAAGGGCGGAGAGCCGGGAAAAAATGCTTGGGAAAATGGAGGTGCTCGAGAAGCCATATGAGGTCAGCGCGGATATGCATCTGCGGTTTTCCCCCCAGATCACCAGCGGCAATGACGTCCTGCAGGTGCGGCGCCTCGCCAAAGCCTGGCCGGGCAATCCCCTGTTTTCCGGTCTCGATTTTGACATTCGAAGAGGGGAGCGCGTCGCCATCATTGGCGATAATGGTACCGGCAAGACGACGATTTTAAAGATTATCAATGAGCTGGAACCGGCGGATGACGGTGAGGTGACGACCGGAAGCCGTGTCCGGATCGGCTATTATGATCAGGAGCACCAGCAGCTGCACATGGAAAAGTCGCTGTTTGATGAGATTTCGGATGTCTATCCGGACATGACGGAGACGGAAATCCGCGGGGTGCTTGCATCGTTTCTGTTTACCGGAGATGATGTGTTTAAGCGTGTCAGCGAGTTGAGCGGCGGGGAACGCGGACGCCTGGCCCTTGCGAGGCTGATGCTCTCAAGGGCGAACTTTCTGATTCTGGATGAGCCGACGAATCATCTCGATATCACATCGAAGGAGATTCTTGAGGAGGCATTGCGCAACTATTCCGGCACGGTTCTTTATGTGTCTCATGACCGTTATTTTATTAATCAGACAGCCACACGGATTCTGGAACTGAAAAACGGGAGCCTGATTAATTATATCGGGAATTATGATTATTATCTGGAAAAAGTGGAAGAGCTTACCAGGATTTACGGGAATGCAGCTGCGGCTGAAGCTGCGGTGAATGTTTCCGCATCAAAGGAGGATCGGGCGCGTCGCAAGGAGGAACAGACGCGGAAAAAGCGGCTGCAGAATGAACTGAAAAAGACGGAGGAGCGCATCTCTGAACTCGAAGAGCGGGACCGCGAGATCGACGGGCTGCTTTTGAAGGAGGAGGTCTTCTTGGATGTGGAACGATGCACAGAGCTGACAATTGAGAAGGCAGCTGTGGCGGAAGAACTGGAACAGCTGTACGCCCGATGGGAGGAGCTCTCCGAGCTGCAGGAAGATTCCGCTTCGTAAGGCGGGGGCACATTGACTGGTTCATACTTACTTTTATGAAAAAATACAGAAAGGATTCCTGCCCGGCATTGGCCGGGGCTCGTGCAGTGTATGAGAACAGGGAATTTTTTTAACGATTATATCATCAGAAACAGAAGAAAGAAGAGGGACAAAGGTGTCTGATCATGAAATTTCAAAAGCGGTGGTGAAGAGGCTGCCGCGTTATTACCGGTATCTTGGGGATTTGATGAACGCAAAGGTCGAGCGGATTTCCTCGAACGAGCTCAGTGACCTGATGAATGTGACGGCCTCCCAGATCCGGCAGGACCTGAACAATTTTGGCGGATTCGGGCAGCAGGGGTATGGTTATAATGTGAGATATCTTTATAACGAGATCGGAAAGATTTTAGGCCTGGATAAAACCTATGCAATGATCATTGTGGGAGGCGGGCATCTGGGGCAGGCGATTGCCAATTATGTAAAATTTGAAAAGCGGGGCTTTTCTATCAAAGGCATTTTCGACATCAATCCGGAGCTGAACGGGAAGCTGGTCCGTGGGATTCCGATCCGCATGACTGATGAGATGCCCGGGTTCCTGAAAGAGAACGAGATCCAGATTGCCGCGCTTACGCTCCCTAAAACCGGTGCGGAAATGGTGGTGCCGGTTCTGGTGGAGAATGGTGTAAAAGCCATCTGGAATTTCGCTCACACGGACCTGCATGTCCCGGACGACGTCGTTGTAGAAAATGTTCACTTGTCTGAGAGCCTGATGCAGCTTTCTTATGATCTGAATCACAGGAAGGTATAAGTTTTTCTGCGCTATGTCATACGGGCTGCGTCGAGGCTTTTATGGCCTGCGATTCGCGCGTTAGGCGGTGCAAGCTGGGTAAGTTATTTCGCGACAGTTTCTAAGTTCATTTTAAACAGATCCTAAGATGTGATTTGGGCAGTTCGGGTAGTAACCTGGTATGGTATTGCGGCTTGCCCTGTGTTGTGGGGCGTTCCTGGCGCCGGAATGGGCGGGGCGCGGATCCTGCGGCCTGACAGCAGACCGCAGCATATTTGAGGTGATAGGGATGGAGTATCTGCTGAGTGCGAAACAGATGAAAGACTGCGACACCTATACGATTCACATGCTGGGAATTCCGTCTATGGTGCTGATGGAGCGGGCAGCGCTTGTGGTCGCGGATGAGATGGAGCGGGCCGGGCTGGATTTATCGCGCGTGCTTGTTGTGTGCGGTTCCGGGAATAATGGCGGAGACGGGTTCGCGGTGGCGCGGATCCTTGCGGAACGCCAGGGAAGAGACGCGTCTGCCTGCATAAATGCGGAATATCAGAACAGGGTCACCCTCGCATTTGTCGGAAAAGAGACATCCATGACAGAAGAGACCGCATGCCAGCGGAAAATCTGCGAAAATTGTGGGATAAAACCATGCACGAATTTTATGGAGGGTGAATATACTACTATAGTAGATGCCATGTTTGGCATCGGACTTTCCCGCGCGGTGGAGGGCCGATACGCAGAAATCATAGACTGGATCAACGGTCGGCGGGCGAGCGTGGTTTCAGTGGACATTCCTTCCGGAATCGGCTCCGATGATGGCCGTGTGTATGGAACGGCAGTGCGCGCAGACCTGACGGTCACCATGGCCGGCTGTAAAACCGGGCAGCTGCTGTATCCGGGAGCGGAGTACTGCGGAAGGCTGATCCGACGGGAGATCGGGATTCCGACCGGCGAGACGTCTGTCTATACATATTCAGATGCTGATTTGTCACGTGTGCCGGTACGCAGGGCGTATTCCCACAAAGGCACATACGGCAAAGTGCTGCTGATCGCCGGCAGCGAGGGGATGAGCGGCGCGGCGGTACTGGCGGCCCGAAGTGCGTTTCGGAGCGGATGCGGGATGGTGCGTGTCTTTACACCCGAAAGCAACCGGACGATCATTCAGACCTGCCTGCCGGAGGCGATGGTTACGTCCTGGGAGCCGGGACGGGTGAAAGAGGATGGATTGATGCGCCTGGAGGAGGCTGTCAACTGGTCGGATGTCATCGGAATCGGTCCGGGGCTTGGCACATCAGAGGAGGCCTGGCTTTTGCTTCGATTTGTAATGGAGCAGGATACGAAGCCGGTGGTTGCAGATGCGGATGCGCTGAATCTGCTTGCCGGAAATCGGGACCGCACTCTGCGTGCGGCAATGAAGCTGAACGATGTCCGTCACCTGTCCCCGGAGGAAAGAGTTGAGAGAGAGAAAGAATATACGAAGATTTTCAGGAACATTCCGGATGGACTGCGCGGAAATATAATCGTGTCCCCGCACATCGGAGAAATGGCGCGGCTGATGAGAAAAACTTCTTCGGAAATAGCGGAGAATCTGATGGAATCATCGAAAACCTTTGCGAAAGAAGAGAAGGTCATCTGTGTGCTGAAGGATGCAAGGACGGTGGTCTCGGACGGTTCAGAAATTTACCTGAATACCTCCGGGAATGATGGGATGGCGACCGCCGGGAGCGGGGACGTCCTGACCGGTCTGATCTGCGGACTGTTGGCACAGGGGATGCCCTGCTTTGACGCGGCAAAGCTTGGCGTGTATCTGCATGGCCGCGCCGGGGATTTCGCATGTGAGAAGCTTGGCGCGAGTGCAATGACGGCCGCAGATATCGCAGAGCAAATCGGAGTTGTGATGAAGGCGGCGCATAGCGGAAATTACAGCATAACTGCATAATGTAACTCATGTATCGTTGGCATATCATGATACGGAGCAACCCTTTTATGGGGAATTCCCTGATGCGGACGATGACCGGAGATGTTATTACAACCAGATTACAGAATATAGCAATACAGTGGCAGACAAAGTGCAGGGAACTATATAAAACACAGCAGTGAGACAGAACAACAAGGGTATACTATAGAAGAAACTGCGCAGGATATGTATTTTACAGCATAAGGACATAAGAAGGAGAGACCAATGAGCAGGCATAATCGGATTACCGCGTACATTCATATGGACGCAATCAGGCATAATTTTCAGGTAATGAAAGGAAATCTGCTGGAAGGTGTAAAAATGGTGGCCGTCATTAAGACGGATGGATACGGGCATGGAGCGGTGCCGATCGCGCAGATGCTGGAGCCGTACGACTACATCTGGGGGTATGCGGTAGCCGCAGTTTCAGAGGCTAGGCAGCTGCGGGAGGCAGGGCTTTTTAAACCGATTCTTGTGCTTGGTTATACGTTTTCCGAGGACTATGTGTGGATGGCGGAGAACGGTGTGCGCCCGACCATATTTACGGCGGAAATGGCCCGCCAGTTTGCAGAGGCTGCCGAAACCGCTTCCGCGCAGGTTCCGGCAGCAGACGCATCGGCGTGTACTTCTTTTTGTACACATGATGGAAAGGAGTCAAAGTATTCTGCAGATGAGTGCAGGCACTTCCCGGTACATCTTGCGGTCGACACAGGGATGTCGCGCATCGGCGTGGCGGACACCCCGGAAGGCCTGAATACAGCACTGGAAATTGCTCATACGAAAACATTGACCTTGGAAGGCGTTTTTACCCATTTTGCGCGGGCGGATGAGACGGATAAAAGCGCGGCGCTTGATCAGATGACCCGGTTTGCCGCATTTTGTGACCGGCTGGAGGAAAATGGGGTGCACGGATTTTTGCGCCACTGTTCCAACAGCGCCGGGATTCTGGAACTGCCGGAGGCGAATATGGATATGGTTCGAGCGGGAATCACCGTATATGGCATCTATCCGTCGGAGGAGATGGACCGGGAGAAAAACCGGCTGCACCCGGTGATGGAGCTCAAGTCTCATGTCGTATATGTCAAAACGATTCCTGCCGGCACGCCGGTCAGCTATGGCGGTACCTTTGTGACGGAACATGAGACGGAGGTTGCGACCATCCCGGTCGGCTACGGCGACGGCTACCCGCGCAGCCTCAGCAATAAGGGAAGCGTTCTGATTCACGGAAAACGTGCGCGCATCCTTGGCCGTGTCTGTATGGATCAGTTTATGGTGGATGTGACTGGGATGGGGGTGCAGGTGCTCGATGAGGTTACCCTGATGGGAAAGGACGGGGATGATGAAATCACCGTAGATGAGCTTGGAGCACTTTCTGGCCGATTCCCTTATGAATTCGTATGTGACGTCGGGAAGCGTGTGCCGCGTGTGTACTGTGAATAGCCTGTATTACAATTTCATGTGCATACGGTTTACCTGCTTTACCGATAATACGATGCGAAATCCCCGGCGCTGATCGTTTTATGAAATTCACGGATCAGATCTGTATATACAAAAGAATTTTGGAAATACTGATATCAGAACCCGGTAACCAAAATCTTTTTGTATAATAGGAGTGTGATCATGTGAATATTCGAAGAGGAGATATCTATTATGCGGATCTGCGGCCGGTGATTGGCTCAGAGCAGGGCGGTATCCGGCCCGTGCTGATTATTCAGAATGATGTGGGAAACCGCCACAGCCCAACCGTGATCTGTGCGGCGATTACGTCCAGAATGAACAAAGCGAAGCTTCCGACGCATGTGGCGATTGAGGCCGGAAGATATGAGATCGTGAAGGATTCTGTCATCCTTTTGGAACAGCTGCGCACCATTGACAAAAAACGCCTGAGAGACCGTGTCTGCCATGTGGACTATGAGCTTCTCGAACGCGTCGATAAAGCGCTGCAGGTGAGCCTGGAGATTACATAAGGCTTCATCCAGGTTGAAAACGGCAGCCTTTTCCTGCATTTTGGAAGCGACTTGACACATCACATCTTGACGAACCACGGGGAAAATGGTATTCTATCGAATGAAATCAGAGAAGAAGGAGTGCTGTGGTAATGTCAGGACATTCAAAATTTGCAAATATTAAGCACAAAAAAGAAAAAAATGATGCCGCGAAGGGCAAGGTCTTTACAATTATCGGTCGCGAACTCGCGGTAGCAGTAAAAGAAGGCGGACCGGATCCGGCGAATAACAGCCGTCTGCGCGATGTAATCGCGAAGGCAAAGGCGAACAATATGCCGAACGATACGATCGACCGCGGGATTAAAAAGGCCGCGGGGGAGATGGGCTCCGTCAATTACGAGTATGTGACCTATGAGGGATATGGTCCCAGCGGCATCGCGATTATCGTTGAGGCGCTGACGGATAATAAGAACCGCACCTTTTCCAATGTCCGCAATGCCTTTACCAAGGGCAGCGGGACAATCGGCACACAGGGATGCGTGTCCTATATGTTTGACAAGAAAGGTCAGATCATCATTGACCGGGAAGAATGTGAGATGGATCCGGATGATCTGATGATGATGGCCCTCGATGCGGGCGCGGAGGATTTCTCAGAGGAGGAAGACAGCTTTGAGGTGCTCACGGATCCGGATGAGTTCAGTGCAGTGCGGCAGGCACTGGAGGATCAGGGGATTCCGATGGCTTCCGCAGAGGTCACGATGATTCCGCAGACCTATGTGGCACTGACGGATGAGACAGATCTGAAGCAGCTGAACCGCACGCTGGATCTGCTCGACGACGATGACGACGTCCAGGCAGTCTACACGAATCTGGAGGAATAAGCCTTTTCGGCTGATATATGATTAAAGTAAGCCGCGCAATAAAGAATCGCTTTGCGAGAATGGACATACTATATACTGTGTACAGGATAATTCAGGGGGATGATCCAAAAGATGAATTACTATCTGACCGGCATCGAAGGGATGCCGAAGCTGCTGGACTGCTGTGATGGCAAGGTGATGGAGCACTTTCAGAAGAAGACCTACACGGATTCGTTTCAGCGGATGTATCAGGAACATATTGAGACGTTTGACGCGATTGAGAAGGGTTACAATACAGTCATTGACAAGAATCAGTTCCTGACGAATATGGCGGATGCATTGACAGACTGTGCAGTGAAACAGATGGAAGAATGCAAACGGAAAAATAAAAAAGATCAGCTTCAGATGGATCTGAATCTGACCATGGCAGTGTTCGTGCTGCCGATGGTTCTGGAGTTCCATGGCGAGTCTTCGCAACCATTAGCGGACAAGCTGATTGAATCCTGGAAACGCAGCTTTCCGAAAACCAATCTGCAGGCGGCGGAATTCACTTCTATTGAAAAAGGCTTTCATAAAAAATGGTGCTATATCACGACAGCAGTCTGCCGTACGTTCGGGAAATCAGACGACTGCTATGAGTTGACGCTGCTGCGCGACTATCGGGATACTTATCTGGCGGACAGCCCGGGCGGGGAAGAACTGATTGAGGAATACTACGACGTGGCGCCGAGTATTGTAAAGCATATCGACCAGCAGCCGGACTCAAATGAGATTTATCAGGACATCTGGGACGAATGGCTGGAACCGTGCATTTCCATGATTGAGACCGATCAGAAGGAAGAATGCCGGGAGCATTATATTGATATGGTACATACGCTGCAGGCAAAATATTTCCGGCAGTAAAGGGATACCAGAACAGAAACAAATATAACAGAAAATCGCAGCAGGAAACGACGAATGACGTTTCCTCCAAAGGAAATCAAACCGGGGCATTTGGCTTCGGTTTTTTTACGAATATTTTTGTGATAAGCGGGCATCCTGAAGAATAGAGTAATCAGTTTTGAGGTTCGGAAAAGCAAAAGGAGAACGAGGAGAAGCCAGGAGGAGTCAATGATGAACAGGATGCTTCATGATAATCGCGACAGCGCAGCAGTGAGAAGTTCTGAAATGCACAGGGAACCGGATAAAGAACAAATGAACCAGGAGGAGAAGCATTCCGAAGAGAAGACCGATCAGGAAAAGGAGCAGCGGGAGGCCATCCGCGACACCGGAGAGCTGACATTGCACGGGCGGATTCATCTGCTGACTGTGATCGGTGAAATCGAGGGGCATGACTGTCTCCCCAACAATTCGAAGACAACGAAGTACGAGCATGTTCTTCCAAAGCTGGCGGCGATCGAAGACAGTCCGGATATCGACGGACTTTTAATTCTGTTGAACACAGTGGGAGGCGACGTAGAGGCAGGGCTGGCGATAGCCGAAATGATTGCGTCCCTGAGCAAGCCAACCGTTTCGTTGGTGTTGGGCGGCAGCCATTCCATCGGCGTGCCGATTGCAGTATCCACGGACTATTCCTTTATTGTAAAGACCGGAACAATGGTGATTCACCCGGTGCGCATGAGCGGCACCGTGATCGGAGCGCCGCAGACCTATGATTACTTTAAGCAGATGCAGGATCGGATCCTCGGATTTATCAGTGAGCACTCCCGCGCCAACCGGGAGCGGCTGGAAGAGCTGATGCTGGATACCGGAATTCTCACAAAGGATCTCGGTACAATCCTTGTGGGGGAGGAGGCCGTCCGGGAAGGCCTGATCGATGAGGTCGGCGGGATTGGGGAAGCTTTCCGGAAGCTGTATGAGCTGATAAAAGAGCCAAAGGCATCGAAGGCATAAAAGGCATAAAGCACGAAAGATATAAAACAAAATGCGCAGTTTTGTGTATATTTAAAGCAGAATCGTGTATTTACTGCAAAAGCATTTTCCAGTATAATATCTATAAAGAACAATACCCATCAGGAGCATCCGGGTGGGTATTGTTCTTTTTTTTGAATGATGAAAAGAAGCATCACTGACACTAATCTCTCATTCGTTTCCGCGGAATCTGTGGAAATACATAAACACGAGGCCATTGCACCCGGTATGGGAAATGCGAAAAACGTTCTTGCAAAAATCATTCCGGGGTTGTATTCTATAAATACAGAAATACTTCCCGTACAATTGGTAGTAACTTCACAGCTGCCGAAAGAGGAGTATTTTTGGCTCTGCTTGCTGACGAACCGGCTCACAGATCCGGCTCCTCTCAGATCGATCAGCAGGGCCTGTAAAGAGCACCAGATGGAGCCGGATTATCAAACACTATCTGAATTCAAAAACGACTCAAAATTTGCAATTCGTGAAAAACATCTTGTGCCTCCGCGATTAATTTGCTATAATCTATCCAAATGTGTTTTTTGATTGAGTAAATTTATGCGGAGGCGGTTATGACTATTCTTCAGTCGATTTTTCTGGGAATCGTGCAGGGCCTGACGGAGTTTCTTCCGGTCAGCAGTTCCGGGCATCTGGCTATTTTGGAAAACGTGTTTCAGATTGAGACGGATGGCGGGATGCTTTTTGACATTTTGCTTCATGTGGGTACACTGGTGGCTGTTTTTGTCGTCTACCATAAGGACATCTGGAAAATGATCTGCGAAGCGATTTTTATGTTTGTTGATATCTGTGTCAATTTCCATACGTTCATTTTGAACAAGATACATAAGACTTCGCTTAAATACAGGAAGGTGGTTCATAACAGCTACCGGAAGTTTGTGGTGCTGATTCTGGTGTCGACGGTTCCGACCGGTATTGTTGGCGTTCTTGGAGAGAAGCTGATTTCGGATGCGAGTGAGACGCTGCTGATCCCGGGTATCTGCCTGCTGATCACGGCGGTGCTTCTTCTGATGGCTGACACCGTGCGTGAGGGGAATAAGCTCCCGAAGGATACGACTTATAAAGATGCATTGATTATTGGCGCTGCGCAGGGTTGTGCAACGCTGCCCGGGCTTTCCCGTTCGGGGACGACGATTGCAGTCTGCCTTCTGTGCGGCATTGACCGCAGGTTTGCTGTTAAGTATTCCTTTATTCTGTCTATACCTGCGATTCTGGGCGCGGCGGTGCTGGAGATTAAGGATGTGATCGCGGAGCCGGTGGCCGCAAGTCAGGTCGGTATTTATGCAGCTGGTATGGTTTGTGCCGCGGTGGTCGGTTACATCTGTATAAAAACGATGCTGGTTGTCGTGCGTAAGAAGAAATTTATTTATTTCTCCGTATATTGCGCGATTGTTGGCATGTTTGCAATTGCAGGACATTTTCTGTTGTAGCGTCCAGCCATTTAATGCACGGGCGATATTATAGAAGGGGGAGCATCAGGTTTGGCATCAAACACAGCTAAGAAAAAAACGGCGGCGGGGACTCAAAAGACCGCTGCCTCAACAAATAAGAAGACTTCAGCAGGCAGCCGGCAATCTACTTCAAAAAAGACGGCTGCCTCTGTTTCGCGGAAAAAGACGACGGCGCAGGAGAAAACTAACAGTGCGCGTTCAGCGAAGCAGATGAACGATTCCGCCCGGAATGTCCCGGCTCAGACTTCTTCTAATCCTCTGCTGGCAAGGGAAGCGGTTCTCTGGCTGGTTCTTGCCATCTGTTTATTTATGTTTATCAGTTTTTTTGGAGTCGGAGGCTATATCGGTACGGTTATCTCTGATTTCTGCTTTGGCATTTTTGGTATTTCAGCTTATGCATTTCCGGTGCTGCTGTTTCTATCTGCTGCATTTTTGATCTCCAACCGCGGCAGCCGCCTGGCGGGAGAAAAGTTTGGCGCATGTGTGATCCTGTATCTCTGTATCTGCTGTTTTGCAGGACTGATGGAGGGCAACTATACGGACGCGTATGACATTGGAAGACTTTACGCGCGGTGCGCTTCGATGAAGCAGGGCGGCGGCGTGATCGGCGGTACGATCTGTCATTTCCTGGCGCCGGCTCTCGGGCCAATCGGCATGAGTGTATTGCTTGCTGTTTTTGCGTTGATTGCTTTGGTGATGATTACGCAGAGGTCTCTGATTGGGGGCGTGAAAAAACAGAGCAGCCGGATGGTTCAGTCTGCGAAGGAGTCTTCCGCCCGGCGCAAAGAGGAGCGGAAAAGACGGCAGGAATGGGATTTGTTTGAGGAGATGAGTGAGCCTGTTCCGAATATAGAAGAAAGAAATGAAAGAGAAGAAAGGAACAAAAGGGTGGCACAAAAGGAAACGCCCCGTGTTGTGGTGCGCCAGGAGGTTCCCTTTGTCTCACAAATGGAGACGGGTATGGCATCCGCTTCCGCGCAGACCGGCGCCGATTTCGGACAGGGCTCTGAGCTTTTGTCAGAAGACCGGCTGAGAACCGATCATCCCGTCGTTCAACCGGAGAACCGCCAGCTGGATGTTTCGGTGATGTTTTCCGGTCCGGTTGAGCCGCGCAGGAAGCACCATCACGCGAGCGGTGTTACCAGAAATACAAAGATTGTCGGTTCAGATACGCAGGTTGGCGCCAGGATGCATGAGATTTTGCCAAAAGCATTTGACCCGGCGGCTTTTGAGCAGAAGCCGGAAAGCGCCAATGCCAATGATGACAGGTCGAATTATATCGATCTGGATGCGGAAATGAATGAAACGGGGACGCGTGTTTCCGGGTTATCCGGGCGTCATGGTTCACATCAAATTCCTGATTCCCCTCATACTTATGAATCGCCGCAAACAGAAGCGACCACAAGCGAACCATACCCTGATATGAGTGCCTTGCATATCGAAGGGATGGAACAGACAGATCAGACGCGGCATTCTGAGGCAGGAGCGACGGTCGGAAACCACTTGTATCAGCTGGATGATGATTTGCAGGAACGCTCCGGTCAGGAACTGGTAGAGGAACCGGCTGAAATGAACCGGCAAACAGATGGCAGGCCGGATGTCCGGACAAGGATGGGAGCTGATTTTGAACCGGCCGGATCGCCGCGCGCGCGGGAAATCACTCCGTATATACCAGATGAGCCTGAGACTGAGCAGGATGCGGCGCCCGGTCAGCAGTCAGGCCCGGCAAGCGGCAAAATAAAGCGAAATCCGCGCTCTTCTGAGCAGGAAATCGCAGCGGGCATCGCCTCTGTGGAGGCGGAAGCGGCGGCGAAGGAAGCAGAAAACCCGCCGCGCCCGGAATATGTATTTCCTCCACTGGATCTGCTGAAGAAGGGGAAAAGTAAAACCAATGCGGGGCAGGATCAGGAAATCCGTCAGACAGCGGCAAAGCTGCAGCAGACGCTGAACAGCTTCGGTGTCCATGTCACCGTGACGAATGTCAGCTGCGGCCCGAGCGTGACCCGGTACGAGCTGCTCCCGGAACAGGGAGTCAAGGTCAGCCGGATTGTCTCGCTCGCTGATGACATTAAGCTGAATCTGGCGGCGGCTGATATTCGCATTGAGGCGCCGATCCCCGGGAAATCTGCTGTCGGTATTGAAGTTCCGAACGCGGAAAACACGACGGTTCCTCTCCGCGATCTTCTGGAATCGGAAGAATTCCAGAATCATAAATCGAAGCTGGCGTTCGCGACCGGAAAGGATCTCGGCGGCAAGGTTGTCGTATCTGATATTGCAAAAATGCCTCATCTGCTGATTGCGGGTGCGACGGGCTCCGGTAAGTCTGTCTGCATTAATACTATTATCATGAGTATTATTTACAAGGCGAAGCCGGAGGAAGTGAAGCTGATCATGATCGACCCGAAGGTTGTGGAGCTGAGTGTATACAACGGGATTCCGCATCTGTTTATTCCGGTCGTGACGGATCCGAAAAAGGCGGCCGGCGCATTGAACTGGGGTGTGGCGGAGATGACGGATCGCTACGCGAAGTTTGCGGAGGTCGGAGCCCGTGATTTAAAGGGATATAATCAGAAAATCGAAGCACTGAAGGATGTAGATGATCCCAATAAACCAGAGAAGCTGCCGCAGATTGTGATTATTGTGGACGAGCTGGCCGATCTGATGATGGTCGCGCCCGGCGAGGTGGAGGATTCCATCTGCCGCCTCGCGCAGCTGGCGCGTGCGGCCGGCATTCACCTGATCATCGCGACACAGCGGCCGTCGGTCAACGTCATCACCGGCCTGATCAAGGCAAATATGCCTTCGAGAATTGCTTTTTCTGTATCGTCCGGCGTTGACTCTCGGACCATCATCGATATGTATGGCGCGGAGAAGCTGCTTGGCAAGGGCGATATGCTCTTTTATCCGCAGGGTTACCAGAAACCGGCACGTGTGCAGGGCGCGTTTGTCTCAGATGAAGAGGTCTCGGATGTCGTTGATTTCCTGAAAAACAGTAACGGCGGCTTTACCTACGATCCTGAGATGGAACAGAAGATTGCGAAAGCACAGCAGAGCGCGGCGATCGCCCAGAATGGAGGCTCCGATACGGACGAGCTGTTTACCCAGGCCGGTCAATTCATCATTGAGAAGGATAAGGCGTCGATCGGTATGCTGCAGAGAGTCTTTAAGATTGGCTTCAACCGGGCGGCCAGGATCATGGATCAGCTTTCTGACGCCGGAGTGGTCGGACCCGAGGAGGGCACGAAGCCCAGAAAAATTCTGATGTCCCAGGAAGAATTTGAAAACTATCTGGAGCAAAACTAAGGAAAAGATTCTGACGTTTCGTATCCAGAGATGTTTACAGTCCGGGATTCTTTCCGCAATTTTCATTGTCCCTGTTATAAGGAACAGTCGCAAAATAACTTACCCATCTTGCACCGCCTAATACGCGAATCGCAGGTTCTAAAAGTCTCGTAAGGTTAAAATTCGGATGATTAAGCCCGGATGTGTGAGGAAATGGGAAGAAATAGAATAGAAGCTGCCGAAATATGAATTAGAATTTGCCGAAATAAGGATTGAATTCTTTGCATGATTGATTTATACTTAGTGCAATGTGTTTAAACGGCTGTAAGTTTCGCAATGCTCCTGTTTTATGCGGGGCGCGGGACATCGGATTATACGGAAAGGATGTCTGAATGAAGTATTTTATAATGCTTCTGCAGCCGTATTTTGCGTTTTGCGAAGATCGGATTGCTCCGGCTTTGCTTACGTGCGCATCAATATTGTCCGCCGAAGATAATAAAGACATTTTCGGCGGACAGGAAACCTTTAGGAGGTATGGTATGTACAAAATTTTAAAAGCCGGAAAGCTTGCAGACAACATCTATGAGATGGTTGTGGACGCGCCGCGCGTGGCGAGACGCTGCCTGCCGGGCCAGTTCATCATTGCGAAGGCGGACGAGACGGGAGAACGTATCCCGCTGACCATCTGTGACTTTGACAGAGAAGCAGGGACGATCACCATCGTTTTCATGCCGATCGGCGTCTCCACAGAGAAGTTCGCCGAACTGCAAGCGGGTGATTCCTTCCATGATTTCGTGGGACCGCTGGGACAGCCGTCCGAGCTGTGCATGGAGAGCGAGCTGGAAGAGACAAAGAAAAAGAAAATCCTGTTTGTGGCAGGCGGTGTCGGCACGGCTCCGGTGTATCCGCAGGCAAAATGGCTGCATGAGCACGGTGTGGGCTGCGATGTGATTATCGGCGCCAAGACGAAAGAGCTGGTCATCATGGAGGATAAGTTTCAGTCTGTCTGTGATAACCTTTACATAACAACGGACGACGGCTCCTATGGCAGGAGCGGCATGGTGACCAAGGTCATCGAGGACCTGATTGAGCATGAGGGCAAGACTTATGATCATTGCGTTTCCATCGGCCCGATGATTATGATGAAGTTCTGCTGCCTGACAACGAAGAAGTACAACCTGAAGACCATCGTCAGCATGAACCCGATTATGGTAGACGGAACTGGTATGTGCGGCGCCTGTCGTATCCTTGTCGGCGACGAGGTGAAGTTCGCCTGCGTAGACGGACCGGAGTTCGACGGACATCTGGTGGACTTTGACGCGGCCATGAAACGCCAGACCCTCTATAAGACAGAGGAAGGCCGGGCGCTTCTTGCGTACCGCGAAGGGAAAACGCATCACGGTGGATGCAGGAATTGCGGAGGTGACAAATAATGGCGGCAAAAGGTATGGTAAAGGTTCCGGTCAGAGAACAGGATCCGAAGGTGAGAGCGACAAACTTCAAGGAAGTATGCCTTGGCTACAATAAAGAAGAGGCGATGGAGGAAGCAACCCGGTGTCTGCACTGCAAGAATGCGAAGTGCATCGAAGGCTGCCCGGTCAATATCAATATTCCGGATTTTATCGCGGAAGTAAAGGAAGGCAACATTGAGGAAGCCTACAAGGTGATTTCGCAGTCCAGCGCGCTTCCGGCAATCTGCGGCCGTGTATGTCCGCAGGAGAGTCAGTGCGAGGGTAAATGTGTCCGCGGCATCAAGGGAGACTCGGTATCGATTGGAAAGCTGGAGCGGTTCGTTGCAGACTGGGCGAGAGAGAACGGTATCAAGCCGCCGGCTCCCGAGACAAAGAACGGCCGCAAGGTCGCTGTCATTGGTTCTGGTCCTTCCGGACTGACCTGCGCAGGCGATCTGGCAAAGCTTGGCTATGATGTAACGATTTTCGAGGCGCTGCATGAGCCGGGCGGTGTGCTTGTATATGGTATTCCGGAATTCCGTCTTCCGAAGCTGGATGTGGTGGCAAAGGAAGTGGAAAATGTCAAGTCTCTGGGCGTAAAGATCGAGACCAACGTCATCATCGGCAAATCCGTGACGATTGACGAGCTGCTGGATGAGGAAGGCTTTGAAGCAGTCTTTATCGGCTCCGGCGCCGGGCTTCCGATGTTCATGGGCATTCCGGGAGAGACCGCGAAGGGTGTGTTCTCCGCAAATGAATATCTGACCAGAAACAATCTTATGAAAGCGTTCCGTGAAGACTATGATACCCCGATTGTTAAGGGCAAAAAGGTCGCGGTTGTCGGCGGCGGCAACGTAGCAATGGACGCGGCAAGAACCGCGCTTCGCCTGGGCGCGGAGGTTCATATCGTGTACCGCCGTTCCGAGGCAGAGCTTCCGGCCCGTGCGGAGGAGGTTCATCACGCGAAGGAGGAGGGCATCATCTTTGACCTCCTGACCAACCCGACCGAGATTCTCGTGGACGAGAACGACGCGGTCTGCGGTATGCGCTGCATCCGCATGGAGCTTGGCGAGCCGGATGCATCCGGCAGAAGACGTCCGGTAGCAATTCCGGGTTCCGAATTTGACCTTGACGTGGATACGGTGATCATGTCCCTCGGTACATCCCCGAACCCGCTGATTTCCTCGACCACGATTGGTCTGGATGTGAACCGCAGAAAATGTATCATCGCGGATGAGGAGACCGGGCAGACCTCCAAAAACGCGGTATTCGCGGGCGGCGACGCCGTGACCGGCGCGGCGACCGTGATCCTCGCGATGGGTGCAGGTAAGGCGGCCGCGAAGGGCATTCACGAGTTCCTGAGCGCGAAATAATTATAGCAGATAGATATCTACAGGCATCGGACTAAAATTGCGAAATTTTTCTTGTGCAATTTGAGCCGATGCCTGTTTTATCAAAGTATGATATGCCATGAAAATTAAAATCCTTTCCGTAGGAAAAATCAAGGAAAAATACCTCCGTGACGCGATCGCGGAGTACTCAAAGCGCCTGAGCCGCTACTGCAGGCTGGAGATTGTCGAGGTGGCGGATGAAAAGACGCCGGATGGCGCGTCCGGGGCGGAAGAGCTTTCTGTAAAGGAGACTGAAGGGAAACGCCTGCTGCGCTGTATCCGTGACACCGATTACGTGATCGCGCTTGTGATCGAGGGAAAGATGCCCGACTCGGTTTCGCTGGCGCGCAAGATTGAGCAGCTGGGCGTGCGCGGAGAGAGCAGCCTCTGTTTTGTGATCGGCGGTTCTCTGGGACTCTCGAACGAGGTGCGGGAGCGCGCGGATGAATGTATGAGCTTTTCAAAGCTGACCTTTCCCCACCAGCTGATGCGGGTGATATTACTGGAACAGATCTATCGGAGCTTCCGCATTATCCACGGAGAGCCATACCATAAATAAAAATAGTGTCATATCATTTTTTTGCAGAAGAGAAGCCGCGCAATAGATAATCGCTTCGGTTCTAAAACCTTGCCCTGAATCAGGGCTTTTTTGTGTATTTTGTGTGAAAAATATCTGACAATTATTAAAAAAATCGAAAAACTATTGACGAAAAAAATGAATGTGATAAGATGATTGAGACTTAAGAATTCGATCATTCGAGCGATCTGATTTGGTTTTGCTCCGTGCAGGGAGTGAGCGCACACCGGAATTCAGGCAAATCGTATGACTGACAATCTTCTTCTGAGATTGCCGGGAATCAGCGGAACGATTCAAAATAACAGACAAATCTGGAATGAAAACAGCCCGATATCAGACAATCCAGAATTTACACGAACTGAAAAACACAAAATAAGAAATCATGGCGAATACAGGCTGACTGTTTCCTGCAACGACAAGAGAAAGCTTTACGAAGTCGTCGGCTATTATTTTATAGTAAATTATTTTACAGGTTAAGGATTTTAAGAAGGAGGATTCGAGTATGATTGATATGACAGGTTATACCAGAAAGGGAGCGGAAATCTGCCGCAAAAACGACAGCATCCCGCGGGAATTATATAAGGAATATGGCGTAAACCTGGGACTGCGTGATATCAACGGAAACGGCGTTCTGACCGGTCTGACCAA
Source organism: Lachnospiraceae bacterium (assembly GCA_021202075.1). Lineage (GTDB taxonomy): Bacteria > Bacillota > Clostridia > Lachnospirales > Lachnospiraceae > Choladousia. The sequence continues at coordinate 54,328 of JAJQDT010000128.1, forward strand.
TATTTCCCTGATTGTTTCGTCCAAAAAAGTGGACGGGAAGAAAATTCCCTGTGACGGGCAGCTCTGGTATCGCGGCTACAATGTGCAGAATCTGATCCGGGATCTCGGGCCTTCTGAGTTTGGCTTTGAAAAAATTGCTTATCTGCTGCTGATGGGAGAGCTTCCGGATGAGTCGCAGCTGGAGGAATTTCGGGGGATTATCGGTAACAGCCGGACGCTTCCGACCAATTTTACACGAGATGTCATTATGAAGGCGCCCAGCTCCGATATCATGAATACGATGACCAGAAGCATCCTGACGCTGGCATCCTATGATAAAAACGCAAAAGATACGAGCGTGAATAACAGCCTGCGCCAGTGTATCGAGCTGATTGCGCTGTTTCCGGTACTGGCTGTCTATGGATACCATGCATATAATCACTATGAGAATGATGCAAGCATGTACATTCATCGTCCTTCACCGGAGCTTTCTACGGCAGAGAATCTGCTGATGATGCTTCGCCCGGATAAGCAGTATACACAAGTCGAGGCAAAAGTACTTGACACTGCGCTTTTGCTGCACATGGAGCATGGCGGCGGCAACAACTCGACGTTCACCACGCGTGTCGTCACGTCTTCCGGCTCCGACACGTATTCGACTATCGCAGCGGCTATGTCTTCCCTGAAGGGTCCGAAGCACGGCGGCGCGAATATCAAGGTTATGGAAATGATGGACGACATCCGCGCGAATGTGAAGGATCTGCGTGACGATGAGGAGATTGAAGCATACCTCTCACGAATCCTTGACGGGGACGCATTCGACCACAAGGGTCTGATTTACGGCATGGGCCATGCGATTTATTCTCTGTCTGACCCAAGAGAGCGGATTTTCAAAAAATATGTGGAGATGCTGGCCCAGGAGAAGCACTGCGACGAGGATATGCATCTGTATGCGACGATTGAAGAGCTCGCGCCGAAGCTGATTGCTGAGAAGCGCCATATTTACAAGGGCGTCAGCCCGAACGTCGATTTCTACAGCGGCTTTGTCTACAGCATGCTTGATATCCCGATGGAGCTTTATACGGCTATCTTTGCTGTGGCGAGAATTGTTGGCTGGAGCGCGCACCGCATCGAGGAACTGATCTGCGCGGACAAGATCATCCGTCCGGCATATTTAAGCGTAATGGAGCGCAGAGAGTAAATAATCGGCTCTGTGCAATCGGATAGGAGGAGGTCTTTCCCCTATCCGCCTGCGCGGGCCGGGGCGGCTTTAGCCGCAAAACACCCTGCCCGGCCCTGCGCATAAAAAGCAGTCTCGGATAAAAACCGGAGGCTGCTTTTTGTAACTATTTCCGCATCTTACACAGGCGATGCGAAGCGTTAATCTGTGGCCCGTTATTCGGAACAGGCGATTTTTTAAACATTCACCCAAGCCTCATCACCTGGATCAGCAGAAGCCAGCTCAGTCCGTAGTAGGTGACGACGGCGACGAGATCGTTGACAGTCGTGATCAGCGGACCGGAGGCTACCGCGGGGTCGACGTGAATGTGGTCGAAGAACATGGGGATGCAGGTGCCCACCATACTGGAGATGAGCATGGCTGCCATGAGTGAAAACCCAACGCATCCGGATACGGCGAACGCAAATCCGGGAGCGGTGCCCTTCAGGAGCCAGATATAAAGCCCGACGATGAGGACGGAAATACTGCCAAGAATCAGACCGTTGCACAGTCCGACTCTCATCTCCTTCCAGACCAGAGCTATCTTTTGCCGGGCGGTCAGGGTCTCATCCATCAATACACGGATCGTAACAGCCAGCGACTGGGTGCCGACATTACCTGCCATGTCAAGGATCAGCGACTGGAAACACATGATGATCGTCAGCTGGCTCACCACGGCTTCAAAAACACCGACTACGGAGGAAACCAGCATTCCGAGAATCAAAAGGATGCACAGCCAGGGAAGCCTTTTTTTCATGCTTTCCGGCAATGGCTCCTTTAAATCCTCCTCGGCAGTCAGACCTGCGAATTTCGCATAATCTTCGCCCATCTCGTCATCGACCAGTTCGACGATGTTCTGCGAAGTGATGACTCCCAGCAGCCGGTTCTCTTCGCTGAGAACCGGGATGGAATCCTCCGAATAGTCCTTCAGCTTTTCGATACAGTCGTCGATGGAGGTGTGGCCGTATACATAAGGATAAGACGTCGAGATCAGATCCTCCAGCCGGGCGTCCTGCCGCGCGATGATCAGATCCTTCAGATCGATGGCGCCGAAAAAGGTTCCATCCTCCGCTGTAGTGAAAAGCGTTGTGATATTATCATTATTTTCGGCCTGCTCAATCAGGGCGTGCATGGCCTGCTTAATCGTCAGATTCTCCCGGAAACAGATGAAGTTGGTCGTCATGCGGCTTCCGATCTCATCATCGTCAAATACTGAGATAACGGAAATATCATTTCTGGCCTCTTCATCCATGAGACCCATGATCAGCAGCCGTTTTTCCCGCGGAATCGCCCTTAAAATATCCACGACGGAGTCCGTCTCCATCTTTGAGAGAATGCCGGCTGCTTTTTTGACTTCCATCTCATCAAGGTACCGGATGGTATCGCTCTCATCCGTGTGCTCGAAGATATCCGAAAGCAGATTCTGATCCAGAATGCGGAACAGCTTTTTCTGCTCGACGGAGGAGAGATCCGAGAGTGCCTCCGCCAGATCGTTCTCGTGATAATCCTCAAGCCTGCTTCGCAGAAGTACCGGGGAAATGTTGCTTCTTATAATTGCAATGATTTCGGATTTATAATCCTGTAATTTCTGCTCCATATCAGATTCCTCCTGTTAAGGACATATCCTTTTGCGCTGCCCATTGTGTCTTGCGCGTGTCGCAATATTTCGTTCAGGACGTTGCGCATAAAATGATTTGCCCGACAAAAGGTCAATTTTCAGTCGGTGGTCACTACATATGGCATACGATTGCATATGAATATTACCATGTATTGTGTCCGATTCTTAGAAAACAGGCTTTTGTCGCTCGAATCATAAAATCCGGTCGAAGAAAGGACAAAGCACCGACCGGTTCAGGGATACTGAAATAAAAAACACAACAAAATAAAATGAAGAATATGGATTCTTCAAATGAAAATAATTGTGATCTGGCTGGAAACAGGATGAGAATCTTAAGATATCCGATGCGTCATTTCATAACGGCAATATAGAGAAACATTGCCGCCGGACAGAAAATAAAAATCAGAAAGCATTTCCGTAAAATGAACAGAGCAGATGACATAAGAATGGCCATCCTGTGCCGCTACTTCGACCTCGACCGTCACAATTATCCATTCTGTTCACCTGCCTTTCTCTTTTTTAAAAATATCCACAGTGCCGGCTAATGAAAAGAATTGATAAATTGATACTGTCTGCCGGACTGCATTCCGAAAATTTCAAATCTATTCTAACAAAAGTATGGAGAAGATGCAAGCATTTTTCCGAATTTGAAAGGTAAAGTTTTATTGACGCACCGAACGCAAGATGCTATACTCTGATGCGTATCAGACAATTTTCCATTCACGAAAGAGAGGCTTCCTATGTCTGAATTAGAAACACTGGACCAGATTCTTCCGGTCGGTCCGCTTAAAATTGCTGCTCTGGAGGGATGCCGCGAATTCGGCGCGGCAGTAAATGCGCAGCTGGTGGAATCCCGGCAGAACAGCCGGCTGAGCAATGCAAGCAGCAGTGTCATTACCCAGCCGGGGTATATCGCGGACACCTATCTGCTTGATTGCAGCTGTCCCCGTTTTGGCACCGGAGAGGGGAAGGGGCAGATCAATGACTCGGTTCGGGGCACGGATCTGTACATTCTGGTCGATGTCTGCAATTATAGCCTGACCTACAAGGTCTGCGGGCACGAGAATCATATGTCGCCGGATAATCATTTTCAGGATCTGAAGCGTATCATCTCTGCCGCGAATGGCAAGGCAAAGCGCATCAATGTTGTGATGCCGTTTTTATATGAAGGAAGACAGCATAAACGGTCTAAGAGGGAGTCGCTGGACTGCTCTCTGGCGCTGCAGGAGTTGGAGAATATGGGCGTCTCCAATATCATCACATTCGACGCGCACGATCCGCGCGTACAGAACGCGATTCCCCTGAGCGGATTCGATTCGTTTATGCCGACCTACCAGTTTCTGAAAGCATTGCTTGACAATGTGGAGGATTTTCAGATTGACAACGATCACCTGATGGTCATCAGTCCGGATGAGGGCGCGATGAGCCGCGCAGTCTATTTTTCCGGTATCCTGGGTGTGGATATGGGCATGTTTTATAAGCGGCGCGATTATTCTGTGATTGTGAATGGAAAGAATCCGATCGTTGCCCATGAGTTCCTTGGGGATTCTGTCGAAGGCAAGGATGTGATTGTTGTAGATGATATGATCTCATCCGGTGAGAGTATGCTGGATGTGGCAAAGCAGGTGAAGGAGCGCGGCGCAAAGCGCGTGTTTGTCTGCACCACATTCGGACTTTTTACGGACGGCCTGGCCAGGTTTGATGAATACTATAAGAAGGGCTATATCACGAAGGTGGTCACTACGAACCTTCACTACCGGGATCCGGCTCTTCTGACGAAGCCGTGGTACGCCGAAGCGGATATGACAAAATTCCTGGCGACGATTATCGAGGCTTTGAATCATGACTCCACCCTGAGCAACATTGAGACACCGACCGCGAAGATTCACGAGCTGCTCTCGAAGATCCGGGGCGAATGAATCAATGAAGAAAATACTGGAACATACGATCAAATCAGTAGAGCCGGGCAGCATTGCCGAGGAGCTGGAGATGCAGCCCGGCGATGTGCTGCTTTCCGTCAATGACCAGGAGATTGAGGATGTTTTTGACTATCAGTATCTGATCAATGACGAGTATCTGACCCTGCAGGTGCGCAAGGCGGACGGGGAAGAGTGGGAGCTGGAGATAGAGAAGGAGTTTGAGGAGGATCTGGGGATATCCTTTGAAAGCTCGCTGATGGATGAGTATCGCTCCTGCCGGAATCACTGTATTTTCTGCTTTATTGACCAGATGCCGAAGGGGATGCGCGAGACACTTTATTTTAAGGATGATGATTCCCGTCTTTCTTTTCTGCAGGGAAATTATGTGACGCTGACGAATATGAGCGACCATGACATTGACCGCATCATCCGCTATCACCTGGAGCCGATTAACATCTCCTTTCATACCATGAATCCAGAGCTGCGGCGAAGTATGCTGCGCAACCGGTTTGCGGGCGATATTTTCCCAAAAGTTCAGCGGCTGGCGGATGCGGGGATTGAGATGAACGGACAGATTGTGCTCTGCCGCGGGATCAACGACGGAGACGAGCTGGAATATTCGATCCGGGAGCTTACAAAGTATCTGCCTCATCTTAGAAGTGTGTCGGTCGTTCCGGTGGGACTGACCAGACATCGCGAGGGGCTTTACCCGTTGGAAGCGTTTACAGCGGAGGACGCCTGTCAGGTGATTGACTGCATTGAAGCATGGCAACGCAGGATTTATGACGAATATGGCTGCCATTTTATACACGCGTCGGATGAATGGTACATCCTGGCCGGAAGGGACTTCCCGGAGGCAGAGCGGTACGACGGCTACCTTCAGCTGGAGAACGGGGTGGGCATGATGCGGCTGCTGTCTGAGGAAGTAATGGAGACGCTGCAGGATATTTCCACCCATATGCGGACAGTCTCTGGCTCAGAGAATGTGGAAGAAAACGGTTCGGCAATGTCGTATGAGAGGCCGGAAATGCCTGCTGCGGCGAATGGGTATACGGATACGGGTAAGTTGCAGAAGCGAATGTTCACAGATGGAGACTGGACGGGATGGGGAAATTCGTGTCACCGGGAGATTTCGATTGCCACCGGCCGTCTGGCCGGACCGTATCTGAGAAAGCTGTGCAAAGATATCTGCGAAGTCTTTCCGAATGTGAGCTGTCATGTGTATGAGATTCGAAATGATTTTTTTGGCGAAGAGATTACGGTGGCCGGCCTGATTACCGGTGCGGATCTGATCGCGCAGCTGGCTGGAAAGGATCTGGGAGAAGAACTGCTTTTGCCGTGCACGATGCTGCGCAGCGGAGAGCGTGTGTTTCTCGACGATGTGACAGTAGAGGAGCTGGAGGGCACTTTACAAATTCCGGTTCGTATTGTAGAATCAGACGGGCGCGATTTTGTAAGGGCGGTTGTCAAAGATGCCGCCCGGAGCAGATGTGATGGGTGATTTTTAAGATTAATCCGGATTCGTCCTCTGCACTTCTGACTCAGGGATCACCGGGTTTGAGTGACAAATGGATTGGATACAGGACGAGAGTGAGGACATGTTATGAGTAAACCGATTGTGGCGATTGTCGGCAGACCGAACGTGGGGAAATCGACCCTGTTCAATGCGCTGGCAGGCTCCAATATATCGATTGTAAAGGATACGCCGGGCGTGACGCGGGATCGCATTTATACGGATGTCGAATGGCTGAACCTGAATTTTACGCTGATTGACACCGGCGGCATTGAGCCGGAGAGCAAGGATATCATGCTTTCCCAGATGCGCGAGCAGGCGCAGATTGCGATCGATACAGCGGATGTGATTATTTTTATTGTTGACTGCCAGCAGGGGCTGGTGGACTCGGACGCGAAGGTGGCAGATATGCTCCGCCGCTCGCATAAGCCGATCGTTCTGGTTGTGAATAAGGTAGACAGCTTTCAGAAATATCAGGCGGATGTCTTTGAGTTTTACAATCTTGGCATCGGTGATCCGGTGCCGATCTCTGCGGCGAACCGGCAGGGGCTTGGCGATATGCTCGATGTGGTGACGTCTTATTTTGATCCGGAGAAGGTCTATACGGAGGAGGATGAGCGTCCACGGATTGCCATTGTGGGCAAGCCGAATGTCGGCAAATCCTCCCTGATCAATAAGCTGCTTGGAGAAAACCGCCTGATCGTCACGGACATTGCGGGTACGACGCGCGACGCGGTTGATGCTGTGGTCAAATGGAAAGGCAATGAGTACATTTTTATTGATACGGCGGGGCTGCGTCGGAAAAGCCGGATTAAGGAAGAGCTTGAGCGCTACAGCATCATCCGGACGGTTTCTGCCGTGGAACGTGCGGATGTTGTGGTCATGATGATTGACGCGACCGAGGGAGTGACGGAGCAGGACGCGCACATCGCTGGAATTGCCCATGAGCGCGGCAAGGGGATTGTGATCGCGGTCAATAAGTGGGACGCGGTAGAGAAAGATGATAAGACGATCTATGAGCATACGAGAAAAATCCGGCAGGTTCTTTCCTATATGCCGTATGCGGAGATTATTTTTATTTCGGCGGAAACCGGGCAGCGGCTGCCGAAGCTGTTTGATACGATTGACATGGTGATTCAGAATCAGTCGATGCGCGTGAAGACCGGTGTGCTCAATGAGATCATGGCGGAAGCTGTGGCGCTGCAGCAGCCGCCGTCTGACAAGGGGAAACGGCTGAAGCTCTATTATATCACGCAGGCGCGGGTGAAGCCGCCGACCTTTGTGGTCTTTGTCAATGACAAAGATCTGATGCATTTTTCCTATACGAGATATCTGGAGAACCAGATAAGAAAAGCATTTGGATTCCGCGGGACTCCGCTGAAATTCATTATTCGGGAACGAAAGGATAAAGAGAGTTAAATGGTACGCGTAGCATGTATTCTGATTGGTTATCTGTTTGGCCTGTTTGAGACCAGCTATATTATCGGACGTCTGCACGGGATTGATATCCGTGATTATGGAAGCGGAAACGCGGGTACGACGAATATGTTCCGGACACTGGGAAAGGGCTGGGGTGCGCTTACGTTTATCGGCGACGGGCTGAAGCCTGTTTTCGCAGCGCTGGTTTCCTGGCTGATTTTTAGAAAAACATATGCGGATATCTGGCCGCTTCTCTGTGTATATACCGGGCTCGGCGCAGTGTTGGGACACAGCTTTCCTTTTTACCTGGGCTTTCGGGGCGGAAAGGGGATTGCGACGACCGGCGGAACAACGCTTGCCCTGCATCCGGCGCTCTGCCTTCTGGCTATCATCGGATTCTGCATCGGTTTTTTCCTGACCGGATATGTGTCGGTCGGCTCTCTGATTGTGGCCGGGGGATTTTTCGTAGAATCTGTCATATTCGGGCAGCTCGGCATCCTTGATATGACACAGAGATATCTGAATGAGCTGTATCTGATCGTAGCGGTCATCGCCGGGCTTGACTTTTACAGGCATCGCGGAAACATTGACCGGTTGCGAAAGGGTGAAGAGCGGAAAGCGGGATTTCTGGATAAATCGAAGAAGTAGTGGTTAGCAGTTAATGATTGGTGGTTAGCAGTTAGTGGCTAGTGGCTAGTGGCTAGTGGCTAGTGATTAGCAGTTAGTGATTAGTGTTTAGTGTTTAGCGTTTAGTGATTAGTGATTAGTGATTAGTGTTCTGTGGTTGGTGGTTAGTGATTGGCGATTAGCGATTAGCGATTCGTAATTGGCAGCTGGTGGTTTGTATCTTATGATCGGTGAAATGTGGAATTGAGCAGATACAGGAGGAATGTAAATGGCGAAGATTGGAATTATTGGTGCGGGCAGCTGGGGTCTCGCCCTTTCAAAGCTGTTATATGAAAATGGAAATGAGGTGACCCTGTGGTCGTTTCTGGAGTCGGATGCGGAGCTGATCCGGACGACTCATGAGCTCACGTCAAAGCTGCCGGGCGTGAAGCTGCCGGAGCAGATTGCGGTATCGTCCGACCTCTCGGAGGTGATTCCGGGGAAGGATGTTCTGGTACTGGTCAGCCCGTCCGCGGTAGTGCGGGAGACCGCAAAAAAGATGTGTCCGCTGGTGCCGGACGGTATGGTGATCGTGAACGCGGCAAAGGGGATAGAAGAAGGCTCTCTGATGACGATGACGGACATTATTGAAGAAGAGATTCCGCAGGCAAATGCGGCGGTGATCTCCGGTCCGAGCCATGCGGAAGAGGTCGCGCGCTCTATGCCGACGACAATCGTCATCGGAGCCAGGGATGAGGCGACGGCCCGGATGCTGCAGAAGCTGTTTATGAGCCCGGTGTTTCGCGTCTATATCAGTTCGGACATGGTCGGGATCGAGCTGGGCGGCTCACTGAAAAATGTCATCGCGCTTGCGGCCGGTATTGCCGACGGTATGGGCTATGGGGACAATGCGAAGGCAGCGCTGATCACGCGCGGGATCGTGGAAATTGCCCGGCTTGGCACAAAGATGGGCGGACATTTTGAGACCTTCTGCGGGCTGACCGGAATCGGCGATCTGATTGTTACCTGCGCGAGCATGCACAGCCGCAACCGCCGGGCTGGAATTCTGCTCGGACAGGGCTACACGATGGAGGAGGCCATGAAGGAGGTTAACATGGTCGTGGAAGGTGTATACTCCGCGAAGTCTGCGCTTGCGCTCGCCCGGAAATACCAGGTGGAACTGCCGATCATTGAGCAGGTAAACAAGGTGTTGTTCGAGGGAAAAAATCCGAAAGAGGCAGTGTCTGATCTGATGCTCCGCGACATGGGCGTCGAGAATTCGCTGGTTCCTTGGTAAGAATCTGTCACGAAATAACCTGTGCATCTTGCACCGCCTAACGCGCGAATCGCAGTTCATAAAAGCCTCGACGCAGCCCGAAATTCAGGAAATGTTTTTTTTCAATACTTTCATCAAAAGTGCCCGGGAAACATTGTATTTTTCGGGCATTTGTGTTAGTATAAGATATCCGTGGCGGGGGGATGCATTTTTTATGTGCTCGAACGTGAAAAATTTAACAAAACGAACAAAATGCACTTTTTCTGTCACTCGACAGGATGCTGCTGGGACAAAAGCCGGGGAAAAAGTACTTACGATCTAATCATGACTTTCTGAATCCGTGGCATCAGGTCTTTAATTACTTTAATACAAGGGTCAAAAATCAGGCTTGCAAAAAAGAAAGGGGATTAGCTATGCATCTGATTCAGGATGAGAACGGAAACCCGATTCCGCATGGTCATGAGCATGAACATATGCACACGCACACGTATGAGCACTCGCATCCGCACACGCATGAGCATGGACATGAGGAAGATCATAACCATACGCATGAACATGGCGAGGAGGCCTGCCATGCCAGGGAGCAGGAATGCGGGCATACCCATGCGCATTGCGGCGCCTGCGAAGAGCATTCCCATGAAGAGCCGCAGGGCGACAAGATGGTTGCGCTTCTTGACTATATGTTAAAGCACAATGAACATCATGCTGCGGAGCTTGACCAGGTGGCAGAAAAGTTCCGTGCGGACGGGAAGGATGCGGCTGCCGATCAGATTAAAAAGGCGGTGGATGAGTTCCAGAAGGGCAATCTGTATCTGAAGCTGGCGCTTTCCATGGTACAGGAGGCGTAATCGCGATCCTCCATATTTAGGATTGTCACGAAATTACCAGGGCATCTTGCACCGCCTAATATGCGAATCGCAACCGATAAAAGCCTTGGCGTAGCTTATGTTTATGTCAGAAAGAAGGACAATCTGCATACCATAATCATTTAGGTGTTTAAGAACAATTTCTTGCGCGAAATGGCAAAATTTGGGTTCCGGTTTATCCGGGTTAGGAATTGTAAAGAAATAACTTTTTACGCCATATCATCACAAATTACAAAAAAGGACAGTTCATTTTTGCGATTTTGAAAAGTTATTGTTTAACAGTTCCTTAGTTCGTTGAAGAAAGCGAAATGCCTCACTGTTCAAAGGAGGTGATAAGTATGTGTCTGGCGACGGTTTATGCAAAAAATGAGCCTGACAGCGTAATTCTGGAATATGTCAGCAAGATTGAAGTAGATGGAAACCTTATCACGCTTACGGATGTCATGGGCGATACGAAGGTAGTAGAAGGTACCATCGCGATGGCGGATTTGACCGGCGGAAAGGTACAGATCAATTGCGAGGATGTTGCATAGTGAACTGAATGACCGTGAAGACATGGCCTTAAGGGAACCGATATGCAGGTGAATTCACTGCGGCTTCGGAGTTCCGGCCGGTTGTTTAGCGGGTACAGAGAGGAACATAAGCATGGCGAATGTAATTGCGATTGCGGGAAAAGGCGGTGTGGGCAAGACTACTTTGGCCGGCCTGCTGATCCAGATGATGTGTCAGATGGGGAAACGCCCGATTCTCGCGGTTGACGCGGACGCGAATTCGAATCTGAATGAAGTGCTGGGCGTGGAGGTAGAGATGACGCTCGGGGATGTCCGCGAGACGGTGCTTCACGACTCGGACAAACTGAATAAAAGCATTCCATCCGGTATGACGAAAGCGGACTATACGGAAATGATGCTTCAGCGCTGTCTGGCCGAGGATGATGATTTTGATCTGCTCGTGATGGGGCGCTCGCAGGGACAGGGCTGCTATTGTTATGTGAATGGCCTTCTGCAGGCGCAGTTGGCGAAGCTGGTTCCGAATTACAAATATGTAGTTGTGGATAACGAAGCCGGAATGGAGCATATCAGCCGCGGCATTCTGCCGAAGGTGGATACGATGCTGCTGGTGAGCGACTGCTCCCGAAGAGGCGTCCAGGCGACGGAACGGATCGCGGAGCTCATTAAGGAGTGCAATCTGAATCCGAAGATGATTGGCCTGATTGTGAACCGGGCTCCGAATGGACAGCTGAATGCCGGTACAAAGGAAGAGATTGAGAAGAGCGGTCTGAACCTTCTCGGCGTCGTCCCGCAGGATGAACAGGTGTACGAGTATGACTGTGACGGAAAGCCTACTTCTTCACTTCCGGAGGATTCTCCGGTCCGGCAGGCGCTTAAGGAAATCATGAAAAAAATCGATCTGGGTGCAATGTGATAATACAAGGGCGCTGGACATCCAGAGGATGTCTGTTTAGCCCTCGCCGGGTGGCATCCCGCATAAAATGCGGGATATTCCCTCGCCGGGTGGCATCCCGCATTTTATGCGGGATATTCGCCGACCGGAGCGGAGCGCAGACCAAAGGTCAGGAATGGAACGCTTGCGCTTTTGAATATAGCGTTCCGGAACATTAAGAGTATATCAGGTACGATAGAAAATGACGCAGGTCATTTGCTATAAAAGACAATTTTTATCTGGAGGTTATGTATGGGAGACTTTAAGTTGACAACAATTGAGGAGTTCGAAGCGGCTACGAACCGGCTCCTCGAGACCGGGGCAAAGGTAGGTGCGGACGCCTATCAGTTCCGTGTGAAAAACCAGACGCCGCACTGTAAGTTCGGCGAGCAGGGCGTCTGCTGCCGTATCTGCACGATGGGACCGTGCCGGATTACGCCGAAGGCTCCTCGCGGGATCTGCGGCTGCGACGCGCATGGCATCGTGGGACGTAATTATCTGCGCTTTACCGCCGGCGGAGCGGCAACGCACTCAGACCATGGCCGTGAGATCTGCCACACGCTTTACTGCACATCGCCGGACGGCAACTACAAGGTAAAGGATTCGGAGAAACTGATTCGCATCGCGAAGGAGTGGGGCGTTGAGACAGAGGGAAAGGATATCTACGATCTGGCTCATGAGATGGCCGTTCTCGCCATGGGAGAGTATGGAAAGGTATTTGGTTATCAGAATTTCTTAAAGAGAGCTCCAAAGCACACGCAGGAGATCTGGGAGAGAGAAGAGATTCAGCCGCGTGCGATTGACCGCGAGGTTTCCTGCTCGATGCACATGACCCATATGGGATGCTCTTCGAAGCCGGAGGCGCTGATCCGTCAGTCTCTGCGCGCAGGACTTTCCGATGGATGGGGCGGTTCCATGGCCGGCACCGAGTTTTCAGATGTCCTGTTCGGCACTCCGAAGCCGATTGATACGGAAGCGAACCTCGGTGTTATGGTGGAAGAGAATGTCAATATAGTAGTGCACGGACATGATCCGTCTCTTTCTGAGATGATCTGTGAGTACGCGGATGATCCGGAAATGATCGCTTATGCAAAAGAGATGGGCGCGAAGGGCATCACGGTTTCCGGCGTCTGCTGTACCTCCAATGAAGTGGCGATGCGCCGCGGCATCCCGATGGCGGGCAATTTCCTGCAGCAGGAAAATGTCATCCTGACCGGCGCCTGTGAGGCGATTGTTGTCGATGTACAGTGTATCTTCCCGGCAATCGGACCTCTGGCGAAATGCTTCCATACCAAATTTGTGACGACTTCCGCGATCGCGCAGATGCCGGAGAGCGATTATATCCGTTTCTCGCCGGAAAACGCGGGCGAGAACGCGAAGGCCATTGTCAAGATGGCGATTGAGAATTTCAAGAACCGCAAGCCGGAGCTGGTACATATTCCGCAGATGAAGCAGAAAGCAACGGTCGGCTATTCCTTCGAAGCAATTGTGAAAACGCTTGATACCGTGACGAATTCCCAGGTGGATGTGACCGGTACGACAAAGCCGCTCATCGAGTGCGTGAAGTCCGGCGTAATCCGCGGTGCGGTCGCGATGGTTGGCTGCAACAACCCGAAGGTTCGCCCGGATACCGCTCATATTGAACTGATGAAGAAGCTGATCGAAAACGATATCATTATCGTCGCTTCCGGCTGCTCTGCGCAGGCTGCTGCGAAGGCCGGTCTGATGGACAAGCGCGCGAAGGATCTGTGCGGCGCGGGCCTGAAAAGAGTCTGTGAGCTGGCAGATATCCCGCCGGTTCTGCATATGGGTTCCTGCGTGGATATCAGCCGTATGATGATTCTGGTATCTGAGCTTTCAAAGGATTCCGGATGGAATATTTCCGAACTGCCGGTAGTCGGCTGCGCACCGGAGTGGATGTCGGAGAAGGCAGTTTCCATTGGCAACTATGTGGTAGCGACCGGTATCGATACGTTCCTTGGCGTTGACCCGTACGCGAGCGGTTCCTCTGAGGTGGAAGGCCTGCTGCAGGGCGGGATCCGCGACTGGGTAGAGGCCTGCTACACGGTAGAGACCGATATCGATAAGCTGGTTGACAAGATGATCGATCGCATCGAGGAAAAGAGAACGGCGCTTGGTATTTGATAATACAAATGGTGAAGGCCGGAAATGAAACGTTTGCGTTTCTGAGTATGGCCTTGAGAGCCGAAAAATATATTATGAAGAGGATCATTCATGAAGATTGCAATTACCGGAAAAGGCGGTGTCGGGAAGACAACATTTGCAGCGACGCTGGCACGGCTGTATGCCGACGAGGGGCGCTCCGTGCTGGCGGCGGACGCGGATCCGGATGCGAACCTCGGGCTGGCGCTCGGCTTTGATGAAGAGTCTCTCGATGAGATTGTGCCGATTACGAAAATGCGAAAGCTTGTCCAGGAGCGAACGGGCGCGGATGAGTTTAATAAGATTTTTAAGCTGAATCCGAAGGTCGATGATATTCCGGATAAATATGCGAAAAAATGCAACGGCGTGAAGCTTCTGGTGCTTGGAACGGTTGAGACAGGCGGAAGCGGCTGTGTTTGTCCGGAGCATGTGATGCTGAAACGGATTATTAATCATCTGATGCTTCGGTCCGATGATGTGGTGATTCTCGACATGGAGGCGGGACTGGAGCATCTCGGGCGCGGCACGACGAGCGGTATGGACGCATTTATCGTTGTGATTGAGCCGGGCGCGAGAAGCGTTCAGACCTATCGGAATGTGAAACGCCTGGCGGATGATCTCGGCGTGAGACAGGTCTATGTAGTAGCGAACAAGGTGCGTGATGAGAAGGATGAGGAATTCATCCGGGCAAAGATACCTGCGGAAGACCTGCTTGGTGTGGTTCATTACAATATCGAAGTGATCGATGCAGACCGGAACGGTTCCTCCCCTTATGATTACAGCCAGGGAGCCGTGCAGGAAATCCGTGCGATCAAGGAGAAGCTGGATGCTCCGGGCACGGTTCCCAGGCAGGCCTGACCGATAAGATGTGTTTTTTCTTATCAGGAAACGACATGAGTCGTTTCGAGTAAGGCTGTGAAATTTGCTGTAAGATTCGTCTTGAAAAGGCAGGATTTTTGTTGCAAAAATAGAAATATCTTGGTATAAATAGAGTGAACGCTCTGCGTTGCGCATTCGCTTTGCCGGTATGCGGCATGAAAGTGAGAACCAGGCCAATCAATATCGCTTTGCGATGGTCTGGTCGGCGTCGCACATCCGTTTTGCGAATATGCGATATGAAATGGAAAACGAGATATATTTTATTTTAAGAAAAGAGGCGAATGAAATGAGTGATTTGGCATTACCGAAACTCGAGGTCGCAGACATCATCCAGGCATTGGACGGAGTCTGCAATTCAAAGGTGGATACGACCGGCTCGACGAAGCCGCTTCTGGAATGCGTAGTTTCCGGAGTACTTCGCGGTGCGGCAGTTCTGCTTGGCACAGACGGCTCTGAGGTCAGAGACACGGAAGAATATGTTGCTCTGATTAAGAAGCTGATCGCGAATGATATCGTTGTGCTGGCGATCGGTTATCCGGTAAAGGTGGCTTTGGATGCGGGACTCATTGCAGCCGAGGCGAAGGATCTGTGCGGCGCCGGACTGAAACGGGTCTGTGAGCTTGCCCAGATTCCGCCGGTGCTTCCGCTTGGCGGTCTGGAAAACGTGGGCAACGTCGTGACGATTGCCACCGCTCTGTGCAATGATTCCGGTCTGACGGTACCGCAGCTTCCGGTGGTTGGCTGTGACGCGGCCGGGGTAACGGCGCAGGCCGTTGAGTTGGGAAATACGTTTGCAGGGCTTGGCGTGGACACGTTCATTGGGATTATGCCATATGAGGGTTCCCTGGAGGATGTTGTCGCTGCGAGCGGCCTGAAGGATGGCCCTGATGCAAAGCAGACGGTTTCGTCGGATCTTGACGCGCTGGCGGATGCGCTGATTGCGGATATTGAAAAGAAACGGTCAGCGATTGCAATATGATAATACCAGGTGCGCATGCAATGTGCAGAAATCCGTTGTATTATCATTAACCTATTATTTACCAGGAGGAAAGTAAAGTGACTTTATTTGATATTATTTACAGCGGAAATGATGAGTTATTCGCCCGCACGCAAAAGGCAATTGATGATGCAGTTGCCCAGTATGGCGAGGACAAAGCGGTAGCTTTTCCGGATACCGCTTACAGCCTTCCCTGCTACTATGGCGTGACGGGTCAGAAGGTTGGCAATCTTGGTGAGCTGAAAGCAGCGCTCGCCAATGTGAAAGAGACTCTGATGGGCAGAAAGCCGAGGCTGAACGATGTGTTTAATTCCGGTATTGCTTCCGCGCTCTGCGCAGAGTTTCTGGAGGTTCTGAAATATATTGACGGTGCGGCGCCCTATGAGATGCCCCGGTATGGTCATCTTTCTGACGCGATGATCCGTGAGCTCGGCGTACCGCTTGTTACCGGCGACATTCCGGGCGTGGCGGTTATCATCGGCACGGCTCCGACCGCTCAGGACGCGGTGGATCTGGTGAAGAGCTATCAGGCTCAGGGTATTCTCGTGACACTGACCGGCGGCGTGATTGAGCAGTGTGAGTCCCTCGGACTTAAGACCGGCTTTAATATCCGTGTCATTCCGCTCGGCGATGAAATGCAGTCTGTGATCCATGTTGTTTCCGTGGCTGTCCGTGCGGCCCTGATTTTCGGCAACATCACCCCTGGCGATCTTCCGGGTCTGGAGAAATACACGATGGATCGTGTGTTCGCGTTTGTAAATGCTTACGGCCCGCTGACCGATGAGGTCTATGCGTACGGTGGCGGAGCAATTGCTCTTGGTTTCCCGGTTATTTCAAACGAGGATCGCTACAGAGTGCCGAAGAGCCTGATTTATCAGGAGGATGTCTCCAAATTCAACGCGACCTCTCTGGAGGCGAGAGACATCAAGCTTAAGATTACAAACATTGATATTCCGGTAGCGTTTGCTTCCGCGTTCGAGGGCGAGATCATCCGCCGCGGCGATATGCAGGTCGAGTTCGACGGCTCCAGAGTGGACTGCTTCGAGCTAGTTCACAACAAAGAGGCTTCCGAGGTCGAGGATCACAAGATTGAAGTCATCGGACCGGACATTGATGAGTTTGAGGTGGGCAGCAAGCATTCCATCGGCTACATCGTAGAGGTGGCAGGCAAGAGCATGCAGGCGGACTTCGAGCCGGTGTTCGAGCGTAAATTCCATTCCTATCTGAACTGTGTCGAGGGTATGATGCACACCGGACAGCGCGATATGATCCGCATCCGTATCAGCAAGGATACCTTTAATGCAGGCTTCCGTCTGAAGCACATCGGCGAAGTCCTCTATGCAAGGGTAAAGAGCGAATTCGCGGCAGTCGTAGACAAATGCCAGGTGAAGGTCATCACGGATCCGGAAATGTGTACGAAGCTTCGCCATGAGCTCGCGATTCCGATGTTTGATAAGCGCGATGAGCGTCTGACGACCCTGACGGATGAGGGCGTAGATGTTTATTATAGCTGCATCATGTGCCAGGCATTCTCCCCGAGCCACGTCTGCGTGGTTACTCCGGAGCGTCTGGGCCTGTGCGGCGCTGTATCATGGCTGGATGCGAAAGCAACCAACGAGCTGGATCCGCAGGGACCGTGCCAGGTGATCACCAAAGAGAAAGTCATCGACGAGCGCATCGGCGAATACGAGGATGTCAATGAGGCAGTCCGCAAGTTCTCACAGGGCGCACTCGAAGACGTATCTCTGTATTCCATCATTGAGAAGCCGATGACGAGCTGCGGCTGCTTCGAGTGTATCTGCGGGATCGAGCCGCTCTCTAACGGTGTCTGCATCGCGAACCGTGAGTACGCGGGCATGACCCCGATCGGTATGACCTTCTCCGAGCTGGCATCCATGACCGGCGGCGGTGTTCAGACCCCGGGCTTTATGGGTCACGGCAAGCACTTCATTTCTTCCAAGAAGTTCATGAAGGCCGAAGGCGGTATCGCACGTATTGTCTGGATGCCGAAGGAACTGAAGGATCAGGTAGCAGAGCGCCTGAACGAGAGCGCAAAAGACCTTTACGGAATCGATAACTTTACGGACATGATTGCGGACGAGACCGTAGTTACCGAGGATCCGGAAGCACTGCTCGAGTTCCTGACCGAAAAAGGCCATCCGGCGCTTGAAATGGAACCAATGATGTAAAAAAGCCAGGAATGCGGCTGCGCCGCATTCCCGGGAGATTCGCTTGTCGAATCTCCCGAAAATCAACTCGCGGGGAAATCTCGCTCGCGAGAATTTACCAGCGAGTTGATTTTGGCTTTTTTAACGAAGAAAAATGCGAAGCATTTTTCTGAGTCTAATGAGTAGACCAAGTAGTGAGACTCACCCAACAAACTTTATAAATATAGGCTGGGTACAGGTACATTTATTTGTCTGCATGATAGACCTCTTTTTTCAAACTTTAATGTAACACCACAAGGAGGATTAAAAGAAATGCCGTTTACTGCGAAATCAGGAAAATTCAATGCGAAAATTAACACCGTTGAAGTCGGTACCGGCGACAAGGCCATCAAGCTTGGCGGCGAGAATGTCTTTCCGTTCTATACCTTTGACGACGCGATCGAGAATGCGCCGAAGGTAGGGATCGAGATTACGGACGGCGGTATGGAGAGCGAGCCGGAGTGCGTGCAGAAGCTCTATGAGGGCTGCACGACTGTCGTTGATATGGCGAAGAAGGCCGTTACGTTTGACGGAGTTGATTTTTTGAGCATTCGTTTGGAGGGCGGAGATCCGAACGGAAAGAACAAATCTACGGAGGAACTGATCCAGATCGTCAAAGATGTGGCTGACGCTGTGGATGTTCCGCTTGTTGTTTGCGGCTGCAAGAACGTAGAGAAGGATGCTGAGCTGCTTGACAAGGCAGCGGCTGCGCTGGATGGCAAAAATGCCATGATCCTGGCGGCAAAGGAAGAGAACTACAAGACAATCGGTGCTTCGGCGGGGCTCGCTTACAAGCAGGTTGTCGGCGCGGAGTCCGCGGTAGATATCAACCTTGCGAAGCAGCTGAATGTACTGCTGACACAGCTTGGTGTAGATTCAAAGACCATCGTGATGAATGCCGGCACCGCGGCAGTCGGATATGGATTCGACTACGTGATCTCGACATTGGACCGTGTAAAAGCCGCAGCGCTGTCACAGGGTGATACGACGCTGCAGATGCCGATTATTACTCCGGTCGCTTCTGAGACTTGGACTGTAAAGGAATCCACCGCTACGGAAGAGGATATGCCTGAATGGGGCAATCTGGAAGAGCGCGGGATTGACATGGAAGTAGAGACTGCCGCGGCAGTTCTCGCAGCCGGTTCGGACGCTGTGATTCTGAAACATCCGGAATCGGTCAGAACCATCAAAGCCATGATTTCAGAACTGATCTAAACGAATAAAACGATACGCATCGTTTCCTTATATGTTATAAGTATATGTAAGAAGTGCAGGAGGAATAATAAAATGGCATTAAAAGGCTTGGATATTTTTAAATTATCACCGAAGAAAAACTGTAAAGAGTGCGGCAGCCCGACCTGTATGGCATTCTCTATGAAGGTAGCGCAGGGCGCTGTATCGATCGACAAATGTCCGTATTTTTCAGAGGACGCGAAGGCTTCCCTGAATGAAGCGACCGCGCCGCCGATGAAGACCATCAAGGTCGGTACCGGCGAGAAGGAATATTCTCTCGGCGGGGAGACCGTTCTGTTCCGTCATGAGAAGACCTTTGTGAGCAGAACTCGCTATGCGGTGACTGTCTGCAGTTGCATGGATGATGCAGCGATCGACGCAAAGCTTGCGGAAATCAAGACGGTTGATTATGAGCGAATCGGTGAGCGTATGTTTACAGAAATGATTTATGTAAACTATGCACCGGCAGCCGGAAAAGAGAAGTATCTGGAAGTGGTGAAAAAGGCCGCAGAGCTTGACCGTGTCCTGATTCTTGGCTGTGAGGATCCGGAAGTGGCAGCGGAAGCGGTTGCTCTGGTAAAGGATCAGAAGCCGGTGCTGAATGGCGCGAACGCATCCAATTATGAGGCGATGAGCAAGGTAGCGACCGACGCAGGCGTAACCCTTGGCGTTCAGGGTGCAGACATCAACGAGCTCTATGATACATTGGCGGCTCTCGAGAAGCTTGGGAACAAGAATCTGATCTTCGACTGCGGTGTGAATTCCGTGAAGGAAGCTTATCAGATCGCGGTACAGTTCCGCAAGGCAGCCATCAAGGATGGCAACCGTACCTGCGGCTATCCGTCCATCGTTCGCCTGGATCGTTTAAGCGGCGGCGACAAGCATCTGCAGGCTGCTCTGCTTTCTCTGTTTACGATGAAGTATGGTTCCATCATTGTGCTGGATCAGATGACCTATGCGGAAGCAAACCCGGTATATGGTCTGAGACAGAACCTGTTTACCGACCCGCAGAAGCCAATGAAGGTAGAGCCGGGCATCTATCCGCTGAATGGTGCGGATGAGAATTCCGTATGTCTGACAACCGTTGACTTTGCTCTGACCTACTTCCTGGTATCAGGTGAGCTGGAGCGCTCCGGTGTTCCGTGCAACCTCATCATCAACGACGCTGGCGGACTTTCCGTACTGACGTCCTGGGCGGCAGGCAAGTTCTCCGCCGGTACGATTGCGAAGTTCTTTGAAGAGCAGAACATCGCGGGCAAGGTGAAATCCAGAAAGCTCATCATCCCGGGCAAGGTGGCGGTTCTGAAGGGCGAGCTCGAGGCGAAGCTGCCTGGCTGGGAGATCATCATCGCTCCGAGAGAAGCCGTACAGCTTGTGAAGTTTATGAAAGAACTGTAATTTAAAAGCTGTAATTTAATATTTGTAATTTTAGTATCTGTAATTTAGTAGCTGATGATTATGCCATGGTTATTGCTGTGCGCACCCGGATCAGCCGATGCTTCAGCGCTTTGGCTGCGCGGCTGTACTGTTTTCCACACAGGCTTTTTTGCGAAACGCAGGCCATGTGGAAAATGCTATAGCTGCCGCACCTGAAATAGCCAGCGGTGTACATATTATATTTAATAAAGGAGAACCATCATGGCTAAATTTGTAACGATTGGTGAGAGACTTTCCACCACCGCTCCGGCTGTAAACAAAGCGTTTACCGAAAGAGATCCGGAGCCGATTCTCAAAAGAGCGAAACAGCAGCTTGACGCGGGTGCGGTTTACCTTGATGTCAATATCGGACCGGCGGAATCAGATGGCGAAGATCTGATGAAGTGGGCGGTTCAGCTCCTTCAGAGCAACTTTGACAATGTTCCGCTTGCACTGGATACGTCCAACAAGAAGGCCATTGAGGCAGGTATTTCGGTATACAATCGCGCAAAGGGCAAGCCAATCGTAAACTCTGCGGATGCGTCCGGCAGAATCGAGAATATTGACCTTGCGGCTGCAAATGACGCCATCGTCATCGCTCTTTGCAACGGCGAAGGAATCGCGAAGGATAACGACGAGCGTATGGGTTACTGCCAGATGCTTCTGGAGAGAGGCATGGAGCTTGGTATGGAGCCGACCGACATGTGGTTTGACCCGCTGTTCCTTGTTGTTAAGGGCATGCAGGACAAGCAGATGGAGATTCTTGAGTTCATCAAGATGCTCTCTGACATGGGCTTGAATTCCACCGGCGGACTTTCCAATAACTCCAATGGTATGCCGAAGCACATCCGTCCGATCATGGATTCCGCTCTGGTAGCAATGTGCATGATGCAGGGCCTTACGTCCGCAATCGTGAATCCGAATGACCTGCGCCTGATGGAGACCATCAAGTCTTGTGATGTCTTCAAGAGCAATACCCTGTACGCGGATTCTTATCTGGAAATCTGATGCATCTGATTTTTCAGAATGCGCTCTCGGTAATTCGTTGATTTTGCGCAGTGAGATATATGGAGCAGCAGAGGTGCGGTCCTGGTTTTGAATGGGTATTTATCTTATGATGCCTGCATATAAACGGTTATGAATAAACTGGCAATACAACGGATAAGATAATGAGAACATCATATACCCGGGAAGTATACAACTGGTCACATCCGTTATGGGTGAAGGGGAGCTATTAGCAGCTTTTCTTCTATGCCATCGGATTCGGAACCGTCTGTATACTTATCCGGGTATCTATGTATCATTCGAATTTATTAATAAACGAAGCATGCATTTCAATTAATATATGGAGAGAAAGCGTATGTTCAAGGTTACTTTTAAGTTTGAAAACGGCAGCGAGACGGTAGGCTATGCGGTAGAGGGAGAGAGCCTTCTGGATGTGGCGAAAAAAATGAATGTCGCCATCGACGCGCCCTGTAATGGAAATGCAGCTTGCGGAAAATGCAGAGTAAAGCTCGCCGGCGGGGAGCTGGACACAAAAAAGACCAGCCACATCACCGACGAGGAGTTTGCGCAGGGGTGGAGGTTAGCCTGTGTGAGCAAAGTCAATGCGGATTGCGAGGTGCTGGTACCGGACATTGCCTCTGCATACCGCGGCCGGATGAAAGTGGCGGACTTAAGTTCGGCGGAAGAGATACATATTTTTGAACAAACAAAAGAGGACATGGCGGAAGCGGGAATTCATTTTGTAAATGATCTGAATGCCATTACGGTGACGATGGATGCGCCTTCTTTGGATGACACGATGCCGGACAATGAACGGCTCATCCGGGCGGTCGGGAATTCCTGCGGTGTGTCAAACGTCAGGCTGCCGTTTGCTGTGCTGCAGAAGCTGTCGGAAGTCCTGCGCAAAAGTGACTTTGAGGTAAAGTGCGTCATTCGACGGGTTAAAAATTATCAGGATCCGGCTGCGGCGGCGAGCGGTATGGGCACAGATGCACAGGCACAGTCAGACAGTGCCTGTGACAAAATTGAGGTTCTCGATATCCTTCCGGCTGCGGAAGAGGCGAAGGTCTGCGGACTGGCGGTCGACATCGGGACAACGACGGTGTCCGCTTTGATTATTGATATGCTGACTGGTGAAATCCTCGCAAAGGCGTCCTCCGGCAATGGGCAGATCCGCTATGGCGCGGATGTCATCAACCGCATCATTGAGCAGCAGAAGGAGGGCGGTCGCGAGAAACTCCAGAAGGCAATTATTGAGGAGACCCTGAATCCGCTGATTCTTCAGATGTGTGGTTCCGCCGGAATCTTCCCGCAGTGTATTTACCGCGCGGCGATTGCGGGCAATACGACGATGAACCACCTGCTGCTGGGCGTGGATGCCGATCCGGTGCGGATGGAGCCGTTTATTCCGACATTTTTTGAGACGAATTCGGTTTTCGCGCATGACCTGGGGCTGAACATCTATCCCCATGCCCGCATTATCATTTCTCCGAACATTGGAAGTTATGTGGGCGGCGACATCACCGCGGGTACTCTTTCGAGCACCATCTGGAACAGAGAAGAGATGTCCCTGTTTATCGATCTAGGCACGAATGGAGAGCTGGTTTTCGGCAACTCTGACTTTATGATGAGCTGCGCCTGCTCGGCAGGTCCCGCATTTGAGGGTGGCGATATCAGCTGCGGGATGCGTGCGACGGACGGGGCAATTGAAGCGTGTGTGATCGATAAAGACACGATGGAACCGACCTTCACCATTGTCGGCGACGAGGGACAGAAGCCGGCAGGCCTGTGCGGATCCGGCATTATAGATGTAATCAGCGAGCTGTACCGCTGCGGGATCATCAGTCCGAAGGGAAAATTCATCCGAGAGGGCGCGCGTGTCCGTCATGACAAATATGGCATGGGCAGTTTTGTGCTGGAATACAAAGAAAACGCGGCGTCTGTGAAGGATATCGAGATCACGGAGGTTGATATTGACAGCTTCATCCGCGCGAAGGGCGCGATTTTCTCCGCCATCCGCGTCATGCTGCAGTCACTGGATTTCGATGTGTCCATGATTGATCATGTATACGTAGCGGGCGGCATCGGCAGCGGCATCAATATGCGCAACGCAGTGTCGATCGGCATGTTCCCGGATATCGAGATGGAGAAATTCACCTACATCGGCAATTCCTCTCTGTCTGGCGCGTACGCGATTCTCCTCTCAAACGAGGCGGAGGCAAAGGTATCCGAGGTCGCGCACAACATGACCTATCTGGAGCTCAGCAATGAGCCGACCTACATGGACGAATTCGTGGCGAGCTGTTTCCTCCCGCACACAGATGCGGGGCTGTTTCCGTCGGTTAACTTGAAGTAAAACACGGCTATATTTTCCAGCGGGCCGCATTCGCTGTCAGGCTCGCCGGAATACATTTATCTATGTGTACCTTTGTCGGGTAATTTTCATTAAATAGAATGTTTATCTTGAAAATTTAGCCCTAAAGAGATACAATAAACGCGAAAATTTGCTGTCAACTTTGAGGATGAAACCGTATTTATTCCGCTCATTTCATTCATTTATGGGACGGTATGAGTCGAATGCAAAGGCAGAATCCATTTCATCTGACAGCAGTTTGGCAAAGCGGGATACAGGCTTATGAATGCCGGCCGCTTTAAAACTAACAAGGAGGTGAGCGTTTGGAGGACTACACGAAATACAGGCTGAAGGGCAGTGACGAGCTGGCGCCGTATTTATCCGATACGGACAACCTGTTCGTGATTGCCTGCAACAAGTGCTTCAAGGAGTTCGCGACCGTGGAGGAGCCGGATCTGGCGGAGTTTGAGAAACTGGCTGCCGATCAGGGCAAGACCATCACGGGAAGCACGAGGGTTGACTTTTTGTGCAACAAAACGCAGACACAGAAAAAGCTGTGCGATGAGATGCCGGAGGGCACGGAAGCCATTTTTGTGGTCTCCTGTGGACTTGGTGTGCAGACGATTGCGGATCTGGCGCTGGAAGGCGGTGCGGATGGAAAGAGCATCCCGGTTTATGCGGCTGCAGACTCGCTGAATTATACCGGCCATCACGGCATGGCTCTGACGGAAAAACGCTGCGACGCGTGCGCACAGTGCTATCTTAATATCACCGGCGGCATCTGTCCGATCGTGGACTGCTCAAAGAGCCTGGTGAACGGCCAGTGCGGCGGTGCGAAGAACGGAAAATGTGAGGTTGACCCGAATAAGGACTGCGCGTGGGAGAAAATCTACCAGAAGCTGGAAAAACAGGGCCGTCTGGAAGAATTCCTGAACCAGCCGGTGCAGCTTCGCGATTACTCGAAGACGAACTTTAAGTTTGTAAATGACTATGTCAAATCCATCCGGGAAAAGAGACTGGATGGCTATTACGGCGGTGTTCACCCGCTTGAGCGTAAGGAAGCGACGGAGCATCTTGCCCTGCAGACCTTCCCGGAGCCGGAGATTGTGGCGATTCCGCTCTCCATGCATGCCGGCGCGCCGGCGAATCCGGTCGTAGCGGTCGGAGATCATGTGAATGTCGGCCAGAAGACCGGCGAATCGGCGGGCTTTATCAGCAGTCCGGTGCATGCGAGTGTCAGCGGCACTGTGATCGCGATCGAGGATCGCGGTCATGCGACCAGGGGTACCTGCCCGGCCGTTGTGATTCAGTCGGATGGAAAGGATACACTCGATCCATCAGTACAGCCGCACAAGTCCCTGGACGAGCTGACGCCGGATGAGATTATCGATATTGTGCGTGAGGCCGGGATTGTCGGCATGGGCGGCGCGGGATTCCCGACATCGGTGAAGCTGAAGCCGGCAAAGCCGGTTGACACGATCCTGCTCAATGGATGCGAGTGCGAGCCGCTTCTGACCGCGGATCATCGCGTTATGCTGGAGTTTGCGGATGATGTGATTTTCGGACTTCGCGCGATTGTAAAGACCGTAGGCGCCGAAAAGGGCCTGATCGTCATTGAGGATAATAAGCCGGACGCGATCGAGCTTATGAAGGAGAAGACAGCTGCCTATGACAACCTGGATGTGGTGGTCGCAAAGACGAAATATCCGCAGGGCGCTGAGAAGATGCTGATCAAGTGCGTCATGAAACGCCAGGTGCCGAGCGGCGGACTCCCGGCGGATGTCGGCTGCGTGGTGAGCAACATCAGCACAACGAAGGCCATTTCCGACGCGATCCAGAAGGGCATGCCGCTGATCGAGCGTGTCGTGACCGTGACCGGGGAGCGCCTGAAGAATCCGGGCAACTTTATCGTAAAGATTGGTACGAACACAAAGGATCTGATTGACTACTGCGGCGGCGTCGCCGGGAAACCGAACCATGCGGCCGGGGAAACAAAGGGTTCTTCGGATGCAACGGATGCCGGATGCGAGATTACATATAAGGCGGGCGGCCCGATGATGGGCTTTGTTCTTTCCGACCTGAATGTGCCAATCATGAAGGGCTCGAACGGAATCATCGCTGTCGATACAGAGCATTCTGTTGAACAGCCGTGTATCAAGTGCGGCCGCTGCATGGATGTCTGTCCGATGGAGCTTTCTCCGCTGTATTTCGCGAAATACGCGGATGAAGAGAACTGGCAGGGGATGAAGGATCAGCATGTCATGGACTGCGTGGAATGCCGCTGCTGCGAGTACATCTGCTCCTCGAAGATTCCGCTGGTCACGAAGATCAAAGCCGGAAAAACTGCAGTAAGGGGGATGAAGTGATATGTTGATTACCGAATTGAAATCAAAAGAAACCATTCTCTCCCTGGCTGAGGGGAAAAAGGTATTTATCATCAACTGCCACGGCTGCAGGGAGGTTTATTTTCCGCTTGAGGAGGCTGCGGCGCTTCAGGAAGAACTGATCGCGGCCGGCCAGGTGACTGGGATTATCACGACCGACTACATCTGCAATCGGGAAAATCTGGAAGTGCGCCTGAACGGTCATCAGGAAGAAATCGATGCAGCTGACCTGGTGCTTGTATTTTCCTGCGGCGTTGGTGTACAGACGGTCGCAGCTTTCATGGATGTGAAAACGGTCTGTGCGGCTTGCGATACCAGCCGGCTTCCGGGCTTCCAGGGTGTTACGCCGCTGGAATATGACTGCGGACAGTGCGGCGAGTGCTATCTGAACCTGACAGGCGGTATCTGTCCGATCACGGCCTGCTCTAAGAGCCTGGTCAACGGGCAGTGCGGCGGCGCAAAGAATGGAAAATGCGAAGTGGATCCCAATATGGATTGCGGCTGGGAGCGCATCTACCGTCGGCTGGAGAAGATCGGCCGTCTGGACGCGATGAAATGCCCGACCCAGATCCGCAATTTCGCGACTGATAAAGACATCTGATACAAAAATCCATGGCGCAGCAGGAATTCCTGCGTCGATTGATTTAAATTCGATTGATATAAATTTTATTGATATAATTGATATGCGCCGGTTTGTATCAGATGACAAAGCAAGACAAAGAATAAGGAGTGACATACAATGAAAATCACAGAATTATTTGATCGCGGTGAGTTTGTAGTCACCGCGGAGGTCGGCCCGCCAAAGGGATGCCACATCGAAAACGTGCTGGAGGAAGCGAAAACATATCTTGGCGGCATTTCCGCTGTCAACGTGACGGACAATCAGTCGTCCGTTATGCGCCTCGGCTCCCTGGCGACCTGTAAGGCGTTAAAGGACGAGGGGCTGACACCGATTTTCCAGATTACCTGCCGTGACCGGAACCGGATTGCGCTGCAGTCCGACCTGCTGAGTGCGGCGATGTTCGGCATTGAGAATGTGCTGCTTCTGACCGGTGACCATACGAAGCTCGGCGATCACCCGCAGGCAAAGCCGGTCTTTGATCTGGACTCCGTTTCCCTGATCCATACAGTGAAGCTGCTCGAAGAAGGCGTAGATCTTGGCGGCAACAAGCTGGTCGGCGAGCCGCCGAAATTCGCGAAAGGCGCGGTGGTCTCTCCGTGCAGCGATTCCGTGGACGCACAGCTTGCGAAGATGGAGCGCAAGGTAGCTGCGGGCGCGGACTATTTCCAGACTCAGGCCGTTTACGAGCCGGAAAAATTCATCAAATTCATGGAAAAGGCAAAACAGTTTGGCAAGCCGGTACAGCTCGGTATCGTTATCCCGAAGTCAGCCGGTATGGCAAAGTACATGAACGACAACGTGGCGGGCATCCATGTGCCGCAGGAAATGCTCGATGAGCTCCGCGCGGACAAGGAGAAGACCAAGGCCGGCATCACCGGCGTGGAGATTGCGGCCCGCATCATCAGAGAGTGCAGACCATACTGCCAGGGAGTTCATATCATGGCGATGGGCTGGGAATCTAAGGTACCGTCGTTGCTTGCGCAGGCCGGAGTTCGCTAGGATTGTATGCTGAAGACATTATTGCAAAGAAAAAAGGGAACGAACATTTTCGTTCCCTTTTTTAAAGAAATAATGGATTTAAGATTATGTTATATCAGGGAATCATACTTTAAGAAGAATATGAAAGCTGAGTCTTTGTATAGAGAATCCAGTCTGATAAATTTTATGGAAGAATCAGATCTATTGAAATGACAGGAAAGGAAAAAACTGGTATGGAAGTGACATATGGCAAAGACAACAAAGAGCGTGTTCCGTTTGAACACTATCTTGCGGAATATGAGAAAACAGATCCGCAGGAAATCTGCGCACGGACCGGGGCTCTATATAATAACGGGGGCGGATATTTTCAGGTAAAATTTCTTGGCGGGGAGTATCGAGTCGGATTTCCGGATTTTACGATCGCTCCGGTTTCGTCAGATTCTGATTCGAACGTAAAACAGTATTTTCCCCTCATGGAAATCAGCGCGGCCCGTACGCTCGTGATCCGCTTTTTGCTGGAAGGCTGCAAGGCGGAAAGCACGGGGAAATTTCTGACCTATCGTGAGGTACCGTGGGGCGAGGTATACTATCGACAATTCAATGGCAGATGTATGATGCGGCTGGCGTATTCGTATGGCAACCGGATGGATGCATTTTCTCAGGCAATGGAGAAGCTGGGCGCACAGGCAATCAAGGCCGGAGATGCAGGGTATGAAATCGAGGTGTTTGACGGATACTTCATTCGATTTCAGCTCTGGGGCGGCGACGAGGAATTTCCGCCATCCTCGCAGATCCTGTTCAGTGATAACTTTGCGGCGGCATTCCACGCGGAGGATCTTGTCGTTGCGTGCGATGTCATTATCAGTGCGATGAAGGCGGTACAAGTATAGTTTTTCGAATGCCCGGTTCCTGCCTGAAGGATTGTCTGGTGATGACTTGATTTGTCTGTTTTTTTTCATAAAAAGCATGGCTGATTTATGTGACGCGTTACCGACATTTTCCTTGACAATTCTTGCTGAGGCAGATTATAATTTTGCTGGTAAATATGTAGAGCCGCGCCAATAGAAACTATATATTGTGCAATGGCGTGGTACCGTCTTTTGATTTCTAATGGAAACAAGGACACCTAGTACATCGTCTTCCAAATAGCTCGACTTTAGACGCAGGATGAATTTTCATATGCGAGGCGGAAGAAGGAGGCGTAGCGTTGCTGAGCGCCAGTGGCGTCTACACTTCGCTCCGGTCGGTCCTGAACGCGTGCCATTGGCACGCAGGACCGTTTAGCAACGACCGAAGCGGCAGCGTAGTGGCTACGTCGACTGATGTCAACGAAGCAGATGGAAATTCAGGCAAGTATAAAGTCGAGATAATTTGGAGACGA
>JAJQDT010000076.1 GCA_021202075.1 Lachnospiraceae bacterium
GACGAAGGCCGCGCCAATCGCGAAGCGATTCTCCATTGCGCGGCTCTCATTATATCACAAACTTTCTGTAAAAAGGAAAAAACAAGTCAGATTTGTGTATATTTCCCGTGAAAAGAAAAAATAAAATGAATTAACCGGTTGAGACATTTTTGATTTTGCGGTATACTGGTAGAAAAATTAAGAAAAGGATGTGAAATTTATGAAACGAGTTGGTCTGTTGACAAGCGGCGGCGATTGCCAGGCGCTGAACGCGACGATGCGTGGCGTAGTGAAGGGGTTATCGAGCAACCTGGACGAGCTTGAGGTTTACGGCTTTATGAATGGGTACAAGGGTCTGATTTACGGGGACTATCGTCTTCTCGGCCCGAAGGACTTTTCCGGTATCCTGACGAAGGGCGGCACGATCCTTGGCTCCTCCAGACAGCCGTTTAAGCTCATGCGCGAGCCGGATGAGAAGGGATTGAACAAGGTCGAGGCGATGAAGCAGAATTATTACAAGCTTCGTCTGGACTGCCTGGTCATCCTGGGCGGCAATGGTACGCAGAAGACGGCGAACCTGCTGCGCGAGGAGGGTCTGAATATCATCCATCTGCCGAAGACGATTGACAACGATATCTACGGTACGGATATGACGTTCGGCTTTTACAGCGCGGTGAATGTAGCGACAGACGCCATCGACCGCATCCATACGACCGCGGCATCTCACAACCGCGTGTTTATTGTTGAGGTTATGGGTCACAAGGTAGGCTGGCTGACGCTGTACGCGGGTCTCGCGGGCGGCGCGGACATCATCCTGATCCCGGAGATTCCTTATGATATCAAAAAGGTCGTGGCGGCGATTGACAAGAGAACGAAGGCCGGCAAGGGCTTTACCGTGATCGCGGTGGCCGAGGGCGCGATTTCCAAGAAGGACGCGAAGATGAGCAAGAAGGAGTATGCGGCGAAGCTCCAGAAGAGAGGCAATGCTTCTGTGGCGCATGAGCTGGCGGACGAGATCAAGGCGGCGAACGGACCGGAGGTCCGCATCACGATTCCGGGACATACGCAGAGAGGCGGCAGCCCATGTCCGTATGACCGTGTCCTCTCTACCCGTATCGGTCTGAAGTGCGCGGATATGATCCTGCACGATGAGTATG
Organism: Lachnospiraceae bacterium; assembly: GCA_021202075.1. Classification (GTDB taxonomy): domain Bacteria; phylum Bacillota; class Clostridia; order Lachnospirales; family Lachnospiraceae; genus Choladousia. The sequence continues at coordinate 1,137 of JAJQDT010000076.1, forward strand.
GCTACATGGTCGGCATCGTCAATGACAAGATGAAGAAGGTTCCGCTCGGAGACGTGGCGGGCAAGCTGAAGACCGTCTCCCCGAAAGACCAGATCATCGCGGAAGCAAAGCTGATGGATATCTGCTTCGGAGACTGATTGTATCATATGTCCGTACTTGCGCAGCAAGTATGGACGAAGGCCGCGCCTTGCGCGAAGAATGTTCCGATTTGCGCAACAAATCGAGAACGCTGCCGCAACTTTAAATGCGCGGCTCTCATTGTATCGCAAGCACTTGTGCAAAATGCGCGGAATAGTTTGCCGGTCGTGTGATAAAAACGTATGCACAGCAAGACATCGGATGGTACTGTGCACCAGTGCACACGTTCAGGAATGACTGCTGCGAAGGGGAATTACTGAGGAGTTTTGCATCGCGCAATTAGCGAAAAAGGTGAATATGAAAATCAGGAAATAGACAAAATGAGACAAGGCTCCCTGCCTGAAAAGCGGCAGGGGGCTTTGATTTACTAAGATTTTTATATTTTAGCAGCGCCCGCAATGCGGGTATGTAGGATCTGGTTTATCCGGATCAGGAAGGTCAGGAAAGGGTTCCGATATGAGCTACACAGCTTTGTACCGTAAGTTTCGCCCGTCCACGTTCGATGAGGTGAAGGGGCAGGATCCGATTGTAAAAACGATGAAAAACCAGATTAAGGCGGGCCGGATCGGGCATGCCTATCTGTTTTGCGGCACGAGAGGCACCGGAAAAACCTCAGTGGCCAAGATTTTTGCGAAAGCGGTGAACTGCGAACACCCGGTGGACGGCAGCCCGTGCGGGGAGTGCGCCTCCTGCCGGGCGATTGCCGCGGGTACGTCGATGAATGTGATTGAGATCGATGCAGCGTCCAACAATGGTGTGGACAACATCCGGGAGATCCGGGAGGAGGTCGCGTATTCGCCGACGGATGGACGGTATAAGGTCTATATTATTGATGAGGTTCACATGCTCTCGGCCGGCGCGTTCAACGCGTTGCTCAAAACGCTGGAGGAGCCGCCGTCCTATGTGATTTTTATTTTGGCGACGACCGAGTCGCAGAAGATTCCGGTCACGATCCTGTCCCGGTGCCAGCGGTATGATTTCCGTCGGATCTCGCAGGATACGATCCTGGATCGGCTTACGGAGCTGACCGGTGCGGAGCAGGTGGATGCGGAGGAGAAGGCGCTTCGCTATATTGCGAGAAAAGGCGACGGCTCGATGCGCGATTCCTTAAGTCTGCTGGATCAGTGTATCGCATTTTATCTGGGCGAGAAGCTGACGTATGACCGTGTCCTGGAGGTGCTCGGCGCGGTGGATACGGACGTATTCAGTGATCTGCTGCGCAAAATCCTGCGCGGCGAGGTTGCCGATACCATCCAGACGCTGGAGCGGCTGATCATGGAGGGCAGCGATCTGTCACAGTTTGTCAATGATTTTACCTGGTACCTGCGGAATCTGATGCTGCTGAAGTCCTCGGACGACATGGAAGAGGTGCTGGATGTCTCCAGTGAGAACCTGGTGAAGCTGCGCGAGGAGGCGGCGCTGATCCGCAGCGATACGCTGATCCGCTATATTCGTATTTTTTCGGAGCTTTCAAACTCCATCCGCAACGCGACAAACAAGCGTGTGCTGGTGGAGATGGCGCTGATCAAGCTATGTAAGCCGGAGGCGGAGAGCGACGAGCTGTCCCTTCTGGAGCGCATCCGGAAGCTGGAGCGGGCGCTGGAGCAGGGCGCCATGTATGCGCCGCAGGCAGGCATGCCTGACGTCGGGTATGGAATGACAGGCCAGGCGGGTGCACCGGGCGGTGCATACGGGATGGCGGATCAGGCAGGTGCTCCAGGCGGCGCATATGGAGTGGGTGCTCCCTACGCGGCCGGAGCAGGCATGGGCGCATATGGAGGTGGCGCGTATCCCGGCTCAGGGCAGGATTTGGCGGGTGCAGCCGGATCATCCGCCGTGGCCTTGCCCGCTGCGGTGCCGGAGGATCTGAAAAAGGTCTGTGAAATGTGGAAGAGCATCATCGGAGGGACGACGATGCCCTTCCGCGCTGCGCTTTCATCTTCGACCCCAAAATACAATGTACAGGATGAAAATGATAAAAAGCTCTATGTGGTTTTTGCGGATTATCTGGCGGAGCGCTATCTGAATAACACCGAGCGCAAGGCGGAGCTGGAGCAGCTGATCGCGGACCGGATCGGGAAGCAGGTCGAGGTGAAATTTGTGCTGGCCGCTGACCAGGGGATTCAGCGCGGAACGCTCTCGAGGATTGATATCGATGCGCAGGTGAAGGAGCAGGTGCATATGGATGTGGAAATCGTGGAGGATGAGGAGTAAGGAAAGCGTATCCCATTTGATGTTTCTGTTGACCCTTTTTACAGTGATGGGAATATGGCACGGCTTCGGAAAGCGATTTCTGACGTAGAATCAGGCAAAAGCACTCTGAAAGAGCATGAATTGATTGATGAACAAAAAGAAGCTGTGAATATGTAAAGGGATGGAGCGCTCCATCCCGTTTTTCATATCTGAAGCAGCCGGTAAATGGTATATCGCAAAAATTGGGATAAAGAATGTGAGGAACCGGCTGCAAGTGGTAACATATACTTAGTATATTCTTCCCGGCGGCTTTTGTGCGGGGAAAATAAATCCGCATGTTTTAAAAATCTGTTTTTATGCTGCATCATGAATCAGCTTCCGGCATCCTGCCGCAGACCGCCCGTTTCGAAACGGTTTATTCCAGGTATAATACCGGGTCGACGGGTTCGCCGTCTTTGGTCATGGCAAAGTACAGGTTGCTGCCTTCGGTGCTGTAGTATTTGGTCGGCTCGCTGATGTAGGCGAGCAGGTCTCCGGCTTCGACGACGTCGCCCTCGGAGACGGCGGGTTCCATGAGCTGTCCGTAGGTGAGCTTATAGCCATTGCCGATGTTCAGCACCAGGGTGGTTCCGGTTTCCTCATCGATGGAGATGGATTCTACGATTCCTTTCGCGGAGGCAAGCACCTGGTTGCCGCTGTCGCTGCTGATAATCAGTGCGGGATTGTACTTATACTGGTTCAACGTGGAGAAATACACGCTTTTGTCCATGCTGTAGTCGATGACGACGGTTCCGGCGCAGGGCCAGAGGACGGACTGGCCGTCAGTAAAGCTGACCCCGGCTTCGATCAGCGCCTGCTCGGAGATGATGGAAGAAGAAGAGGCTTCTTCTGTGCCGGAGGCATCCGCGGCCAGAGAAACATCATCGGAAGTACCAGTGTTGTCAGATGTGCCATTTGTGCCGGAAGATCCGGATGTGTCTGTATCTGCTGCAACATCTGAGCCGGAGACGCCGAATGTATCTGTACCTGCCGCAACATCTGAGCCGGAGACATCCGATGTGTTTGCATCCGCCGCAAAGTCTGAACCGGAAGTGTCCGATGTGCTCGTGGTTGTAGTGCCGCCTGTATCAGCAGTATCGACGCTATCTTCATCAATAGAGCCGACTGTGTTCGAGCTGCTTTCCATATTTGCGGAATCCCCCGATCCATCAGCCAGGGAGCTGCCGACATCTGTGGAATCTCCCGATCCGTCGGCCAGGGAGCTGCTGGCATCTGCGGAATCCTCCAACCCGTCGGTCAGGGAGATATCCGTCTGGATACTGCCATCTGCTCCGTTTCCTTCGTTCAGATCTTCTTCCAGATAGGCAATCTGTCCGAGCTCCGTTTCGGGCTGTGTGTTGTTACTGTTTCTTGAGCTGTTTACCGCGGCCATGCCGCCGAGAACAATGGCGCCGACCAGACAGAGGCTCAGGGTCCAGATGGTGCTGCGGTTTGTGAGAAAATCTTTCCAGGTCCGTCGATTCATTTTATTCACCTCATCCTTTTATTTTCGTCCCGCTTTTTTTATGCGGGAAATATGGATTACTGATAGGATTGCCAGAATAAAATGGAATATGCAGATGAATTTTAATTTTTTTTCACGGGCTGCGTCGAGGCCTTTATGACCTGTGATTCGCGCGTCAGGCGGTGCAATATGTGGGTAAGTTATTTCGCGACAGTTCCTTACTGTACTGAGGCTTTAATGGTATGCGATTCGAGCGTCAGGCGGTGCAAGATGCGTATGTTATTTTTAAACAGGTTCTCAGGTAATCCATGGAGCAAAGGGATGGGAATGCGAATCGTGCCCGCCATCATCAGAAAACAGGGGCTTGCCGTCGCGCAGGAAGTCTCTGGTGACGCGGTCATTTCCTTCATGGTACCGGGCGAGGAATGCGGCAGCTTTTGCGTCGGACAGATGTCCGGACATATAACGGCGGTTCGCTTTCCCTTTGGGAAGTTTTTTTGCGCGGGCGGACAGACGGCGCCGGATCCCTGCGGGAAGAAAGGACGCACTGTTGATGAGCCGCTGGAGTTCAACGGCGTTTGCATTGAGGCTGGTATTTACTTTTTCCTTCGGTACGTCGACCGGAAGCGCAGGGTCGAGTCCAACGGCATCCAGAAAATCCGCGTATATGGAATGCTGCGGCCAGAACGCTTCTTCAAAGCGGCGGACGATGATGTTTTCCGCTCCGATGATATCGTCGATTTTTCGCAAGGTGGCGTCGTAATCGACATACAGAGGGGTCCTGGTGACTCTCTGGTGTATAAAATCGGTAAGCTTCATACTGCACCCTTTGTATTTTACTTTCTGATTCCAGAGGGAGGTCAGAAACTGATCCTGCCGCCGCAGGTATACGACTATTTTGAGGCGATAGCCATTTTGCCGGGCATCCTCCGGCAGGAAGTCGAGAAAGCTTCCGGCGTCGTAGTTGACGCCGAACCAGAGCCCCTCGTCAGATAGAACCACATTGTCGCAGAATTCGAAGGCGTGATGAACCATCTCCAGACCTGTATTCAGGCGCTGCATCCAGGCAGCTTTTTTTCTTTCGGTAGAAACCATCTTTTTTTTCATGATGAGAAAATGCCCGTTGCGCCGGTCGGCGGCTGATGGATAGTGATGCGGGTGCAGCGGGAACGCATAGCCATGCTCCAAAAGCAGATCCGTATTGCGAGACAGCATGACCTGGATGGCGGAGGTGCCGGTCTTTGGGCAGCCGATGTGCAGGTATAGTGTTTTCGTATTTGATCAGTTCCTTTCCATGTTCAGCATTTACAGAAATTTGCTTTTTATAATAGTTCCGGATAGTGACTGTGTTCTGCCATATAGTCATAAAAGAGTTTCCCGATCGCGGACAGGGATTTGCTTTCCATATAGAGCAAGTACACATCGTATGTGATCGACGGAGAGAAGGAAACGACATGGAGTCTGTCTTTATGGTTATATTCTTTCAGATAGCTGCGAGGATATACCGTGTTTGCATAATTGTTTTCGGCGAGCTGGAAAGCGGTCTGCGGTATTTTGGTGTACAGCTTCACGCTTGGCGTAAAGCCCGCGTTTGCGCATGCGTTAAAAAAGAGATCCTGCAAATAGGCGCGGTCGGAAAGAATCAGCTCCTCATTTGCGAGAGCGAAAAGCTCGATGCTTTCTTTTTCGGCGAAAGGACCCTCCAGGGATGTGAAGAGTGCGAGCTCTTCCCGGGCAAAAGGCAGTGACCGGATGTCCCCGGAAAACAGACTGATATTATTTGCGAAGATAAAATCAGCTTTTTTGTTAATAAATGTGGTATCCTGGGGAGGGCCGGAAATTTCGCTGATCTGGACGTTAATGTCCGGATGCTCCTTTTTAAAATTCAGAACCAGGTCCAGGATACCGTAGTGGAACATGGCGCTTGAAAATGCGACAGACAATGTATTGGAAGCTTTGGCGGCCTCTACATTCATCTGAATCAGCGCTTCGTCATAAAGAGACAGAATCTGCTCGCAGTTTTTCTTCAGAACTTTGCCGACATCGGTCAGCATCACCTTGCGCGTAGAGCGTTCGAACAGAGTATATCCCAGCTCCGACTCCATTTTCTGAATGTGTTTCGACAGAGTCGAATTGGTGATGTAGAGCTTTTCGCTCGCCTCCTGATAGCTGCAGGTTTTGCTTAAAACCATAAATTCACGGAGAAACTCAATATCCATATGCGTGAGTCCTTTCTTTGAAGAAATCAGTAATATCATACCCCTTCGCTTTTTGAAAGATCTATAGGATGAGACAACCTGGAGGGCCAATCCGGGATGCCAATCTTCAGTATCGTAATTCCAGGCGCAATCGGTCTCTCTGCTTCGCTGATGCTATGATGTCAAATCCCGGTATTGCCGGAATTTGATTTCATGATCCCGGAAGGCGGAAGCCGGAAAGTGATATTACTCTTAAATATTACAAAACAACGAATAATGACTTAACAAGATTGTAACATACTGAAAAATATTTGTCATGGAAAATTAATGAGTTGATTATTTCTGATTTGGAAAAAATGTGTGAATAGCACAGGGAAAACCGCCGTGAAATCACATGCTTATGTGACTTCACGGCGGTTCCTTAGTTGCAGACAATGTGTCGTTCACAGGTTTGTTTCTGGTGCTTTTAGAGATTCAGGAAAACTGTTTGCGGCGAAATTTTTTAAAGACCCTGCGAAGCGTCCGCAGCGGATGGCGAATGGCTTTTTTCCTCCGCTCCGCCCGCCTTTGCGGCTCAGAAAGAATATAAATCTGCCGGTTGAGATCCTGTGCGATGGCCAGGAAGAAGCGTGTGGTATCGGCCATCATAAATTCATTGTCGGGCCGCCAGTCCGGCTGTTCTTTCGACTCATCTGAAAACAGAGGAACCTCTTCGTGAAGGAATTCCTTTGCGACCCGGTCGTTGCCTTCCTTAAACTGTGTCAGAAATTCGTTCGCCTCCTGTGCGGACAGATGCTGGTAAACATGAGCGCTTCGCTCATCCTGGGGCAGCTTTCTTGTGAATACGGAAAACTGACGTTTTTCTTCATAGGTGAGAAATTCTGCGCTGTTGACCATTCGCCGGATCTCCGCCATGTTGCCGCTCAGGCTGAAATTTACAGGTGCTTCCGGGACTTCAAAAGGCAAAGAGGGATCGAGTTCGATGGCGTCCAGAAAATCCGCGCAGATGGACTGATTCACCCAGGAAGAAGGCTCATAGCGGCGGACGATCACGTTTTCTGCACCAAGGACATCGGCGGCTTTGCACAGCGTGCGGTAATAGTCGGCGTACAGAGGTTTTTCTCTGACGATATCGTTCAGGTAGTCGTGCAGGGTCTGGTCCGTCCTTGCAACCTTGATTTTCTGATTCCAGAGCGAGGTCAGGAACAGGTCCTGTCTGCGCAGATAGACAACGATCCGGATGCGGTAATTGTTTTTGGCGGCGTCTTCGGGCAGGAACTCAAGAAAACTCTTCGGAGAATAACAGATGGCGTTCCAGAGTTCTTCCTCGGAGAGAATGACATTATCGCTGGCGGAAAATTTTTGATGGATGACATTCAGACCGGCCGAGAGGTTCTCATTCCATTTGTCCACTGGTTCGGCAGTTCCGTCGGCATCGGTGGTGTAATTACTCTTTGTGAGGACCAGAAAATGCCCGTTGCGCCGGTCCGGAATGGAGTTATAGCTAAATGGAAAGGAAGGGAAACAGTAGCTGTGCTCCAGGAGGCGGCTGCTGTTGCTCTTCAGGAAATTCTGAATGGCAGAGGTGCCGGTCTTCGGGGTGCCGATATGCAGGTACAAGGTTTTCATATTCGATGGTCTCCTTTTTTTTATGTGATAGTAACGCGTAAATCTGTGATCTGTTGATCCAGATAGCAGTATTTATGTTAATAAAGTGAATTGCCATCGTCTAAAGCCAATGGGATTGCGGTCGACCTATTTCAGAAAGTAACGGTCATTTGCTCTCAGAACCGATTAAGGAACTGTTGCGAAATTACTTACAGATCTTGCATCGCCTGACGCGCGAATCACAGACCATAAAAGCCTTGACGCAGCCCGCTTAGCGATTTTCACAGGTTTTTGTCAGATGGTGCAATTATAAAACAGTTTTACCATTGAGAAAAGGGGGCAAAGAAGAAAATTATTTCCGTTTTGAAGACAAAACTATTGACGTTTGCCGTCGTTTCGTTGTATTATAAATCAAACGAAGGCGTTTTGCTTACTTGCAATGCGCCTTTTTTGTGTTTGGGAGAATGCGCTATTAGAAAATGGATTGTATTCGGACGGCACAGACAGAGGGACGGAAATGGATGATTCGGCCTGAAAGCGGATCATGGAACTGGTTTTCGCCCGGATGAAGGAAATGAGAAAGAGGAGGGGTTTGTGATGCAGGATATGGATCTTTACCGCCACACGGATACGGTGAACGAGCTGCTGGCGCGCTATGGCGTGAAGTTCGGGATCTACAAGAACAATGTGTTCAAGGAGCAGCTGTTTCCGTTTGACGCGATTCCGCGCGTGATCGAGGCGGACGAATTTGCGTATCTGGAGAAGGGGCTGAAGCAGCGTGTGACGGCGCTGAACCTGTTTATTAAGGATATTTACAGCGAAAAGAAAATTATTCGGGATAAGGTCGTGCCGGAGGAGTTTATTTATGCGTCGAGCGGCTATCTGGCGCAGTGCGAGGGCGTGATGCCGCCGAAGGGTGTGTACGCGCATATCGCGGGGATCGATCTGGTGCAGGGCAAGGATAAGGAATGGTACATACTGGAGGACAATCTGCGCGTGCCGTCGGGGGCTTCGTATCCGATGATCGCCCGTGAGCTCTGCCGCAGGAGCAGCCCGCTGACCTTCCAGAAGACACATATTGAGGACAACCGCAATTACGCGCAGCTGCTGCGCCGGACGATGGATTATGTGAATACCGGCGGGCATACGGTCATCCTGACGCCGGGGCGTTATAATTCCGCGTATTTTGAGCACTCCTATCTGGCAGAGAAGACGGGGGCGCATCTTGTGACCGGCAGCGAGCTGCTGGTTGAGAACGACCATCTGTATTTCATCGATTATTCCGGGCGCAAGGAGCCGGTCGGCGCGGTTTACCGCCGGATTTCGGATGAATACCTGGATCCGATGAATTTCTACGAGGGGTCGCTGATCGGGATTCCGCATCTGTACGATATTTTCCGCAAGGGCAATGTCGCGCTGCTGAACGCGCCGGGCAACGGCGTGGCGGACGACAAGGGCATTTACTATTTTGTGCCGAAGATGATCACCTATTATCTCGGCGAGGAGCCGATTCTGCACAACGCGCCGACCTATCTGCCATTATATAAAGAAGATATGGAGTATGTGCTGGAGCATTTTGACGATCTGGTGCTCAAGGACGTCGCGGAGGCGGGCGGCTATGGTGTGCAGTTTGGCAATAAGATGACGAAGCAGGAGAAGGAAGATTTCATCACGCTGCTCAAACGGGAGCCGCGCCGGTTTATCGCGCAGGAGGTTATCGACTTTTTGGATATCGATATCATGGAAAAAGGCGAAGCGGTGCCGCGCAAGGCGGATCTGCGCGCGTTTGTGCTGATGGCGGACGAGCCGCTGGTGTGGAAGAGCGGGCTGACCCGTTTCTCCCGCAATCCGGATTCGTTTATTGTCAATTCATCTCAGGGAGGAGGATTCAAGGACACATGGGTATTATCTCGATAGAAAACACGGACCGCCTGTTCTGGCTTGGCCGGTACAGTGAGCGGGTATATACGACGATAAAGCTGTTCGCGGACAGCTTTGACACGATGATTGATATGGATGAGCTGGGAAGTCTGGAGAGCTTCTGCACGCGTCTGGAGATCCCGAATATTTACACCTCGGGGGAGGATTTTGTCGCCCGGTACTGCTTTGACCCGGAGGACCCGAACTCGATTTATTCGAACCTGACCCGCGCGTATGACAACTGCATCGTACTGCGCGAGGAGATCGGGAGCGACACGATTTCCTATATTCAGCTCGCGATGTATGAGATGAATAAGGCCCGGATTTCCCAGTCGCCGCTGATTGAGCTGCAGCACGTGCTTGATGACATCCTGGCGTTCTGGGGCATCGTAGACGATGAGATTGACAGTGAGAATGTCCGCAATATCATCAAGGTCGGCAAGCGCGTGGAGCGCCTCGACCTCTACGCCCGTCTGCGTATGTCCCGCGAGGAGATGAAGCGCGAGGTGGACCGCCTCTCCGGCCGGATCTGGCGCACCTGCCTGAAATACCGGCAGACCTACCTCGATGAGCTCAGTGCGATGGTCGACGCGCCGCGGATTGATTATCCGGCGATTGTGCAGAAGGTGGAGATGCTTCTGGAAAACTGACAGATGAAATTCGCTCCGTCATGTGTTAATATTAATAAATTGCGGCGGCATATGGAAGTGAAAACAGAGAATTAGTTTCCGGAGGATTGGCGTATGAAAGAGCTGCTCTTTGAGTACGATATGCATCTCGATTTTGAGCCGCCCGTCGAAGAACACCGTTTTACCCTGAAATGCATTCCTTTGAGTGATGAACGACAATTGATCAAGAAGCTCGACGTGGAGGTATATCCGAAGGAGTTTTTGTCTGCTGATGAAGACTCCTTTGGCAACTACAGTATTTACGGTTATACGAAAGGAAAGCATGACCGTTTTTTTGCGCGCGTCCGCGGATGCGCGCAGACCGGCCTGGCGCCGTCGCTTCCGGCGAAGGAGGCGCACCGGATCGGACTTTTTAAATATCAGACGGACTATACCCGGCCCGGTCCGGCGATACGGGCATTCGCGGAGAGATTTGCGGATGCCATAGAAAAATATGAAAAAATGCAGCAGGACAGGCCGGGAATGAGCGTCATAGATGCTGAGACTGCCCTGGAAGCCTGCCGTGGAAGAAGTACGGAAGGAGAGCCTTCGGTTGTGGGTATAACCGGTGGGAAGGATTCCGGTGCAAGTGATGCTGGTGTGAAAGCAGATAGTTTGGCGGGAAATACGGGAGAGACGAGAGAAAGGTTTTGGAAAGCAGATACTGAGGCGGATGCTGCAGGGGAAGGAGCCGCACGGGATGCGAGTCCCGGTTCGGAGATTCGAAAGCCGGAGAATCCGGAACTCACCCTTGCGGTCACTATGATGCATGGCCTGTATGAGAATTTTTCCTATGTGCCTGGCGTCACGGATGTGCGCACAACCGCGGAGGAGGCGATGGCGCTTGGCAGGGGCGTCTGCCAGGACTACGCGCACATATTGCTTTCTCTTTGCCGGATGCAGAAAATCCCGTGCCGCTATGTGGTCGGAATGCTGATCGGCGAGGGAAAAAGCCATGCCTGGGTGGAGGTCTGCAGCGGCGGGCACTGGTACGCGCTTGACCCGACCAACAACCTGATCGTGGATGATCAGCACATCAAAATCTCCGCCGGACGCGATTACCATGACTGCATCGTCAGCCAGGGAGTTTTCGTGGGACGGACAACACAGACACAGACCGTAGCCGTGCGGGTGAAGGAAGCGACGGTTCTGTGATTTGGTACAACATTAAGATATGACAGAGGACAGTCTTCTCCCGGGCATTGATATCAGATGAACGGACGCTTAATGTCATTATGTTCGAAAATCTTCGGTTTGTCTTCCGGCATATGATTGGCGATTGCCGATATAATTGGTTAGACGCTTATGAACGATTTTTTGTCCGGGTCAGGTATATAGAGTAAGATAGCAGCTTAATAAGAAAGGCAGTAAATATGATACAGACAATAGCGAAAACAAATATGCCGGTGGATGAGGTGCTGCGCATCCGGAAGAACCGGATTCAGCCGGATGCACCGTCCTGTCCGAAGCGCATCAGCATCGTCACCGGTATCCACGGCGACGAGCTGGAGGGACAGTATGTCTGCTATGAGGTCGCGCGCAGGATCGGGGAGCACCCGGAATGTCTGAAAGGAACGGTTGACATTTACCCGGCGATGAACCCGTTCGGGATTGACTCGGTGACGCGCGGTATCCCGGCGTTTGACCTGGATATGAACCGGATTTTTCCAGGGAGTTCGGACGGTGATATGAATGAATATCTCGCGTCGGAAATCATCCGGGATCTGCAGGGCTCTGACCTGTGCCTGGATATTCACGCGAGCAACATTTATCTGACGGAGGTTCCGCAGATCCGCATCAATGAGCTGACGGAGGAGATGCTGATGCCATGGGCGAAGCTCGCCAACGTGGATTTTATCTGGGTGCACGGCACGAGCACGGTGCTGGAATCCACGCTCGCCTTCAGTCTGAACAGCCGGAAGGTGCCGACGCTGGTAGTTGAGATGGGCGTCGGGATGCGCATCACGAAGGAATACGGAAACCAGCTCACAGACGGCATCTTCCGCCTGATGAAGGAGCTGGGCATCTGGAGCGGGCCGGCGGCGGAGGTACGCACTCCGGTTGTTTCCCGGAATCCGGACGACGTCGCCTTTCTGAACGCGCCGGTCTCCGGCATTTTTATAAAAACGCGTTCCCACGGAAGCATGCTTAAGGAAGGCGATGAGATCGGGCAGATTGTGGACCCGCTGCGCGGCACTCTTGTAGCCACGATTACCGCCCCCGTGAGCGGCTGGCTGTTTACGGTCCGGGAGTACCCGGTTGTCGATGAAGGGTCGCTGCTGGCGCGGATATTGCGCAGACAGGTTTGCCACAGCAGGTAAGTTTGCCGCGGCAGGCAGGTTTGCCGCAATTGATAGGGCAGCTTGCACCATGCGCATTATTACTCTGTGTCGTTCAGATTATTATAGGATTCGAGCGACAAAAGGATATGATTATCGACTGTTTTGGGCACGAATCAATTGGAGTTTCACGCCCGGATGTTTGTGTATATGAGGAGAAAATTTCATGAAACAAACTGTTTTATTTGAAATAAAGGCATTGTACCGCGATGATTTTCGCGTGACCGGATTTACGTTTGGCAGCGGCGAGGAGTCGATCTGTATTGTCGGGAGTATGCGCGGCAATGAAAACCAGCAGCTTTACGCGTGCTCACGCCTGATCCGCAAGCTCACCGATCTCGAGGAGCGCGGGCGTATTCTGCCGGGAAAACAGATTCTGGTCATTCCCTGCGTGAATCCTTATTCTATGAATATTAAAAAGCGCTTCTGGACAATCGACAACACCGATATCAACCGGATGTTTCCCGGATACGATGAGGGCGAGACCACGCAGCGCATCGCGGCGGGAGTTTTTAATGCAATCAAGGATTATAAGTTCGGCGTACAGTTTGCCTCGTTCTATATGCCCGGAGCCTTCGTGCCGCATGTGCGCATGATGAAAACCGGGATCGAGAAAGGGGAAGCTTCGGACGTCGAGCTGGCGCAGCAGTTTGGTCTGCCCTACATTGTGCTGCACGACCCGCGCCCGTTCGATACGACGACGCTGAACTATAACTGGCAGATCTGGGAGACGTACGCGTTTTCAATCTATACCACAAACACGCAGAGGATCGACCGGGGAAGCGCGAAGCAGGCCGAAGAGGCGATTCTGAATTTTATGGAAAAACAGGGGATTATCCGTTACCGCGGTTACAGCGGTTATCACAGCCGTGTCATCGAGAGCCGGGATTTTGTTCCTGTCCGCGCGGAGGATTCCGGATTTTTTGAGAGCCTGGTGCAGCCGGGAGATGAGGTCGATGAGGGGCAGCTGCTTGCCCGGATTTACGACCCGTATCTGGGCTGCGTTCGCAGCACTTTGCATGCACCTGCTCACAGTACCATCGCATTTGTCCACGACGAGGCCATGACCTATCAGAGCACCGCTGTTTTAAAACTCATACCGGAGGAAGAGTATTAGAAACCGAAACAGCTGCGCACAAAATTGTAAAAGCCTGTTGTAAATTTTTCAAAATTGCATATTCTGTTATAGAAAGTGCTCTTAATTATTATTTTTCATTCAAATTAAAGAAATTCATTCCTTGTTCTCATAGAGTTCGAATAGGGGCATTGATAATGGGTAATAGAAAAGAATCTAATTATGCAGTGGCGTGTGTCAATGAATTTGGCAGACAGAAGAATTTGTCATCAAAGGAATCTTACCTTTATTTAGTGAACTTTAAAGGCATAGAATTTCTAAAGGACTTTTATGATGTTGAGCATTTGTTTTCCTTTGAGGATGTCGTGGAAGACCTGGCAAGACAACACTCTATCATGGCACGGCATAAGAAATCCCCGTTACAATTTGGTAACGGGGATTTCTTGCACAGATGTTATTTTGTATTGCTTTTCTGGTATGTCCCGGCCGCTTCGATGAATCCGCGGAACAGCGGATGCGGGCGGTTCGGGCGGGACTTGAGCTCGGGGTGCGCCTGCGTCGCGAGGAAGAATGGGTGATCCTTCAGCTCGATCATCTCGACGATGCGGCGGTCCGGGGAAAGCCCGGAGAGCGTCATGCCGTTCTGCTCAAGGATCTGGCGGAAGTCGTTGTTGACCTCGTAGCGGTGGCGGTGGCGCTCATGAATCTCTTCCGTGCCATACAGCTCGTAGGCCTTCGAGGTTTTATCAAGGACGCAGGGGTAGGAGCCGAGGCGCAGGGTGCCGCCGATATCCTCGATGCCGTTCTGATCCGGCATCAAGGCGATGACCGGATATTTGGTCTGCGGGTCGAGCTCGATGCTGTGCGCGCCCTCCAGCCCGATGACGTTGCGTGCAAATTCTACGATGGCCAGCTGCAGTCCGAGGCACAGGCCCAGGTAAGGGATCCTGTTCATGCGGGCATAGCGGATGGCCTCGATTTTACCCTCGATGCCGCGGTCGCCGAAGCCGCCCGGCACGAGGATGCCGTCTACGCCTGCGAGCAGCTCGCCCGCGTTCTCCCGCGTGACATCCTCGGAGTTAATCCAACGGATATTGACCGTGGCGTGCTCCGCGATGCCGCCGTGCTTCAGCGCCTCGACGACGCTGATGTACGCGTCGTGCAGCTGAATGTATTTGCCGACGAGCGCGATCTCCACCTCGTGTGTAGGTGCACGCAGGGCGCGAACCATCTCCTTCCAGTCCGTGAGATTCGGTTCCGGGCAATCCAGATGCAGGCATTCGCAGGCCACCTGCGCCAGATTTTCCTCCTCCATAGCGAGCGGCGCTTCATACAGATATTCCACATCCAGGTTCTGAAGGACGTGGCTGCTCGGAACATTGCAGAACAGAGCAATTTTATCTTTTATCTGCTTATTCAGCGGATATTCGGAACGGCAGACGATGATATCCGGCCAGATGCCCATCCCCTGCAGCTCTTTGACGCTGGCCTGTGTCGGCTTCGTCTTCATTTCTCCCGAAGCGCGCAGATAAGGAATCAGCGTGACATGAATCAGGATCGCGTTCTCATGGCCGATTTCGTGCTGGAACTGGCGGATCGCCTCCAGGAACGGCTGGCTCTCAATATCGCCGACCGTGCCGCCGACCTCAATAATCGCAATCTGTGTCTCATCTGTCGTAAAATCGCGGAAAAAGCGGCTCTTGATTTCATTTGTGATATGCGGGATGACCTGAACCGTGCCCCCGCCATAGTCTCCCCGGCGTTCCTTTTGCAGGACAGACCAGTAAATTTTACCGGTCGTCACATTCGAATTCTTATTCAGGCTTTCATCGATAAAACGCTCATAATGCCCCAGGTCGAGATCGGTCTCCGCGCCGTCATCCGTGACAAATACTTCGCCGTGCTGGATCGGGTTCATTGTGCCTGGATCAATATTGATGTAGGGGTCAAGCTTCTGCATGGTGACTTTGTAGCCTCTGGCCTTCAAAAGACGGCCGAGGGAGGCCGCGGTAATGCCCTTTCCGAGTCCGGAAACAACGCCGCCGGTGACAAAAACGTATTTTACTGACATGGTCTCCTCCTGATGAAATGAAAGTGGGTGTTATGAAAGTCTGAAAATTGATTGTTGTTGACAAATTACACTCCATTATACAACCACTTATCCGGAAAAGCTATTCTTTTTTTGAAGAAATGCCAGAATGGAAAATACCAGGGCGGGATAAAATTAATTTAAATAATAAGAGAAAAGACTTGAATTTATGAGAACAATGTGTTAACATATACACTGAAAATTGTTTTGCATATACGAATGATGAGATTATATTAGCAAATATCACCCGATAAATCTTCATATTGATGCCAGAGCAAATTAATCAAAGTATCCAAAACAAGGAGGAAAAAAGGATGGCGGAAACAAAAAACAACCAGACAGAAAACAACCAGACAGAAAACAAGGGGACTCGAAGGAACAATAGCGGATATTCAGAAAACAAAGCGGTATTGACAGCTTATCGGAAGGCAAGGCAGAAAGAGGGACGGTCAGTTACTTCTTTGAGGAGCCTGCGCCGAGCCTGGTCTCGGAGGCGCTCGCGGAATATGCTGTTTCCAGACAACAGGGAGAGTATACGCTGGAAGATTATCTGGCTTGGCCGGAAGAGCAGAGAGTGGAATTGATCGATGGTGTGATTTATGACATGGCAGCGCCTACCTATATTCATCAGGCAGTCGGAGACCGGATTTGCAGGAAGTTATCAGACTACATTGAGAAAAAGCATGGTTCGTGTATGGCGCTTACCTCTCCGGTGGATGTACAGTTGGACTGCGACGATATGACGGTCGTGCAGCCGGATGTTATAATTGTCTGCGACCGGGATAAATTCCGCAAAGGACGTATCTATGGAGCGCCTGATTTTGTGGCGGAGGTTTTGTCGCCTTCAACATCAAGAAAGGATGAATACTGCACGAAGCCCATCTTCTCATACAGTCTTCGTCCCCGTTCGTTTCCCTCGATGTATTCCAGATCAATCTGGCGCACCTGCCTGCATTCCGCAATTCGGAACATCTCTTCAAACATTGCCGTGCCAATCCCAAGCCCCCAGTACTTTTGAAGAATGCCAATCATCACCTCTGCCCGATGTTTCGTTTTGATTTTGTTATTAAATACAATCTGACAGTTTCCCGCGATTTCACCGTCGATCTCGCAGACAATCATGAGCCGGTTCTCAGATTGGTTGATGCCCTCCAGGTATGCGGCCTCCTGCACAGGCGTTTCCGTACACTCCTCCGGATAACGGATGACAAACTCTGTTTCCCTGGCACAGGTGCTTAAAAATTCCATCATAGCTTCCGCCTCGGAATCTGTAATAAGCGGAGTACGGAAAAGTGCTGATTGTCCGTTTTTCAGGCATACTATTTTTGACTCGTAATTCATGATATCCCTTTCCCTGTTACGGTTCCAGTATTCTCTTCACTTCATCCAGAAATTCCTGCCGTTCCTGGGGTGTGCTTGCGTCAATGGCTCCCAGATTTCTCCATACCGCGTTCTGAAAGCCCACGATCCGAAATGTGGCGCTGATCATGGCATTATGGATGGGGTCTCCGAACGTATCCACAAGCACATCTGTCGGTGTGGAAGAGGTGGTAAAAATATAAGTCTGTGAAATATCACGAATCGGAGAAAGAACGGCAGCGCCTGTTGTATAAGCGGAACCTTCCAGCATCACCTTATCCAGAAATCCCCGCATGATTGCAGGCATGTCATACCACCAGATGGGGAAAATAAAGATAATTCTGTCCGTATCATCCAGAATCCGATTGTATTTTTCCACCAGCGGATCTAAAGACTTTCCTCTGGCGTATACTTCCAGTTCTGCCTTTGACATCACCGGATTAAATTCATCCGCATACAGATCAATCAGTTCATAATCCCCCGCTGCTTTTTCTGCTACCTTTAGCACTGCATTGTTAAAACTGCCATCCCAGGGGTGGGCATAAACAATTGTTGTTTTCATCGTATAACATCCATCTATCTTTTTAATCCTGTTTTCAGAGGACGGAGTCACTATTACTCCGAATTCCCTGTCTTTTCAATTCATCAATAAACTGGAATATTTCAATTTCTCTTCCTGTTTGAAACCGATGCTGCTATGCAGGCAATACTTACCCCCATCAACACCCAAGGTACAGCTGCAAGGGTAAACTGTAAAATCGGATTGCTTCCATCATAGGCATAGCTACTATTACACCAAACAGAAAACAGAAAAGTGACTATAATCAAAATCCATGCAACTTTCATTAGGGATTGGCTGCTTTTCACAGTATCCATGTCTTTTTTAATTTTATCCATCATTTTACTGTCTCCTTTCAACAACTCGTCTAAAGTCACTTGATAAAGATCACTTAATTTTATGACGCTCATCACATCGGGCAAAGTCTTGCCATTTTCCCAATTTGAAATTGTCTGGCGGGAAACACCTATTTTCTCTGCAACCTGCTCTTGCGTCATGCCTGCACCTGCTCTGGCTTTTTTCAGCTTCTCGCAAATCTCCATAATAATATATGACCTCCATCTGAAAGGATTATATCGAATCATCTTTGTTTTTTCTATCAAACAGCATTTACATCTGCAAAAATGCGTTGTCAAAATTGTTTGACAGCGTCGCGTATTCCGATTTTGCGCAACAAATAAAGAACGGTACAGATTATTGTGGCGCGGCTTTCATTGTCCCATGCCAGATCGATTCATCAATAGTTACCAGTACATATCCGGTCGCCTTGCCGCTATATATTTTTTTCCCTGACGTGCGTTTGCTGCTTCAGCCAGATCAATATCGTAAGTCAACAGGCATTCTGTATCGTCTGCTTTCAGTAAAACACTCCCATCAGGTCCTGCAATGATTGATTCACCT
>JAJQDT010000054.1 GCA_021202075.1 Lachnospiraceae bacterium
CCCCTTTCGGATCGGAAGCTCCTGAAGCGTCTTCCCCGTCACGCGCGAAGAGCCGCGAATGATGAATTCCAACGCCTCCGCTTTCCCGTCAATAATTTTATGTAAGGTCTCTACATTGCTGCCAAAGGAGTTCTTCATAGAACGCGCATAGCGGATGATTATCTCAGCCACAATATCTCTCGGGTGAACAATCGTGTCCAGATCCAGTTCGCGGATTACCTCATCAAACGCGATCCGGTTCACCTTGGTAATGATTTTTTTCTGGCCGCCCATCTTTTTAGCATACAGCGAGATCAGAATATTTTCCTCGTCGATATTGGTCAGTGCGGCAAACGCCTCATATTTTTCCAGATCCTCTTCCAGAAGCAGCTCTTTATCGGTGCCGTCTCCGTGGACAATCGTCGCCTTCGGAAGCATCTCGCTGAGCGCCTCACAGCGCTTATAGTCCTTCTCAATAATCTTGACGCGGATGCCCACCGCTTCGAGCAGCTTCGCCAGATAATACGCCATCGGGCTGCCGCCCACAATCATAATGTTTTTCACCTGATTGGAAAGAATCCCGACCTGGCGGAAAAACTGATTCGCGTCGCTGCTGCCGCCCACAATGGCGATCTGATCCTTCTCGCGCAAAATGACATTGCCATCCGGAATGATCAGCTCCTCGCCGCGCTCAATCGCGCAAATCAGGATATTTCCATGAACCTTCCTCGACAGATCCGCAATCCTAAGCCCGTCCAGCACAGAACCCTCTTTCACGCGGAATTTCAGAATATCCACGCGGTTTTTCGCAAACGAATCCACGTCGATCGCGGATGGGAACTTCAGATTTCGCGAGATTTCCACTGCCGCTACCAGATCCTGATTGAGAATCATGGAAATATTGAATTTCTCCCGAATGAACGCAATCTCCGAATGATACTCCGGATTCCGCACGCGCGCAATCGAGTGGCATTTCCCGCTGCCATTTGCCATCAGACAGCAAAGCAGATTGAGTTCATCCGAGCCGGTCACCGCAATGAGCAGATCCGCGCTCTCAATCCCCGCCTCTACCTGAATCTGGTGACTCGCGCCATTCCCTGTGATTCCCATCAGATCATACTGACCCGAGGCGTCCTCCACAAGCTCTTCCTTCTGATCGATCGCTGTGACATCATTCTCCTCATTGCACAGCTCCGCGGCCAAGGTCATTCCCACCTTGCCGAGGCCGACAATAATGATCTTCATTTGTCCATTCTCCCGCTATACATTTATTTCATGTCACTTTCCTGACAGGCAGCCTGTCCCTCGCCTCTGGATTGTCCGGCTTTATATCTGCCTGATTTTCCATCCGTGTCGTTGTCATCCGTTGGCACAGACCACCGGATACCCGCAACTATATACTGCCTGGCACAAGTGTGGCATCTGACAGTTTTTACAGAGAAAACTCTGCAGCCAGCTTCTTAAACTCCGGCAGAGAATTCACGATCGTCTCATGGGAGACGCAGTACGCCAGGCGCACATACCCTGGGCACGCGAATGAGCTGCCCGGCACCGCCAGAATGTGATATTTCTTCGCGGCAGCCACAAATGCGGCCTCCGCTGCCTTCTTCTTAGCGGCAGCATCCTCTGCATTGCCGATGCCGGTTCCGCCGACGGCTCCGTCAGCAGCCGCACAGCCTTCCGAATCCGCTCCTGCTCCGCCATCCGCGCCGCACACGGAATCCGCTCCTGTTTCGACGTCCTCGCCGCACGTAGAACCCGCCTCCGGAACCTTCACCCACAAATAAAACGCGCCCTGCGGGCGGATGCAGGCAAAGCCGAGATCCGTCAGCCCCTCATAGAGCAGCTTGCGGTTCCGGTCATAGAAGGCCAGATCCGCCTGGCAGTCCACGCACCGGCCCACCGCCAGCTGAATCAGCGAAGGCGCGTTCACACAGCCGCTGATACGGTTCGCAATCGTCGCCGCGTCGATCGTCGTCGCGCTGTCCTCCAGCTCATCCGGAATCAGCACATAGCCAATCCGCTCGCCCGGAAGCGACAGCGATTTGCTGTAGGAATACACCACCATCGTATTCGCATAATAGTTCGTCACAAACGGAACCGCCGCCCCGTCGTATACCAGCTCCCGGTACGGCTCGTCCGAAATCAGATAAATCGCGTGCCCGTATTCCTTCTGTTTTTCCTCCAGAATCGACGCAAGCGCGCGGATCGTCTCCTCCGAATAAACGACGCCGGTCGGATTGTTCGGATTATTGATGATCACGGCTTTTGTCTTTGCGCTAATCTTCGCGCGGAACCCATCCTGATTGATCTGGAAGGTCGACTCATCCGGGTCAACCGTCACCAGCACACCGTCATAATTCGTGACATAGGCGCGATATTCGAGGAAATATGGCGCGAATGTAATCACCTCATCGCCCGGATCAAGCACCGTCTTCAGCGCAACATTCAGCCCGCTCCCGGCGCCCACCGTCATAATCAGATTCTTCTCCGCAAACGCGGTGCCATACCGTTTGTTCAGGTTCTCCGCGATCGCCGCGCGCACCTGCGGATACCCCGCGTTGCTCATGTATCCATGGACATACACCGGATCCTCCTCGTCGAGGATGTCCTTAATCGCCTGGTTCACCTTCTCCGGCGCCGGTACGTTCGGATTACCGAGACTGAAATCATAGACCTTATCCGCGCCGTAAAGCGCCGCCATCTGTCTCCCTTCCTCAAACATCATCCGAATCGCGGAATTATTCGCGAGAAACGGGCGCATCTTTTCTGAAATCACTGTAATATCCCCCTGTAGTGTTTTAAACAATCCATGACAGCATCCATCATGAAACCAGCCTGCTGTTCTGAACTTTTATCATCCGTCCGCCTGGCGAATGTTTCGCGCCAAATCCGCGGACACTCCGTCCCAACTTCCACAGACGCCTATACTTTACTACAAGAGTACTGCCTTTTCAAGCCCATTTTTCTGCAAAAAATCCGCCAATTCCTGCATAAAATACAAGTACACACTTCTCACCCGCCCAGATGCCTTGCAAAATACAGAAAGCTTCCCACGATTTTTCCGGCCGCGAGTGTGATGACAAACCACCCCGCTCCCCTCGTGATGCCAAACCGTTTGCTGTAAACCGGAAAAATGTCCACCAGTTCTGCCAGCGCCATGATCCAGCCACCGACAAACACACCGATAAATAGCCCCGCCAGTGCCGGAAGCCACACGCCGACCGCGAATTCAAAATCAAACACCGTGACCACCGCCCCGCAGACACCGCCCAGAAGGATCGCGTCCTCATACCACAAAATCTGCCGTGCCGTGTGCGTCAGACCGATAAAGCGGGTGAGAATTCCCAGCCCGACCATCACCGACACCACGCCGCCCGCAATCAGGAAACCGGCGGAAAACCCAATGATTGTGATAAGAATTTCTCCCATTTCTGTCTCCTTTTTGCCTCAGCCGGACGTCTCCCTTCCGTCTATTAACCTTCATACCGGAACGCCCGGTTCGCAATCCCCTGAGCCTGCTGTCTGTTTCACCGGCAGCAGAATGCGACTCTCTCAGCTTTGCCCGGCTACACAGTGACATCGCTCCTCATCAGCCCGCTCCCCGTTCTCAATCAACGTCTTGTCGACATCCTCTTCATAGACGCGCATCTGCACCTGCAGCGGGGTCGGATCGGACTTACTCTTTTTGCGGGCAAAATGATGAAAGAAAATCAGGATCCCCAGCCCTACGCCGACGGAGTACGATATTTCCAGCAGTGTAAATCCGCTGGAGGCTCTGCCGGTAAACATCTCATAGAGACTCCCAAACAGATCCGTGATGCCCACATCCGTATTGAACGCCATAATCGTAAACGCAGCCCCGAAAAAAGACAGAAAACAGAGCAGCGCGGTCTTGATCCATGTCCATATATCCGCCTGCGCGCGCGATTTTTCCAGAGTCAGGATAAAATCCGTCTCGCCGAGATTGTTGATCTCAAGCTTCGGGTATTCCTGCCAGATGACCGGCAGCACGTCCAGTATCGAATAGACGTAGCGTCCCGGCCGCCTGATCCAGTCCATCGGAAGCCGCAGCGTCTTCACCTTGCTTTCCACCGTCTTTTCCGCACACAAAATCTGTGCGATCTCCCCAAGTCTGACCTTGTCGCTGCTCACCTTCACATTCTTGCCGATTTTCAGATACAGCGTGTCTGATGTACTCATCATTCTCCGACTCCCATCCTTTTTTGTAACAGTTTCCTTTTCTCATTTCCCGGTTAATTTTCATTTCTGCTAACCATAACCCCTGCAATCTCCATCTCAATTGCTGCAATCTCCGTGGTCACAAACTCTGCAGCCGCAATCTCCGCGGCCACAATCTTCATTACCTGATCTCCGCTTCATTTATCTTAACAAACTCGAACCGCATCCTCTGCATACACCAGCGTCGCGTTTTGCGGCTGACTCATCCGCGACGCCGCCATCCAGATCGCAAAGGCGAACATCATCGCGAGAAGAACCGCCGCCATCGTCCACTTTATTCGTTTACGCATATTACGCCTGCTTTCCTGCTTTATTTCATTTCCAGCATTATTTCATTTCCTGTCGTATTCCAGCTTCTGCCTTATTTCAATTCCTGCTTTATTTCAGCTTTTGCAAGCAAAACTAATACCAGTTCATACGATTCCCAAAAATGGCCGGATTTATTCTGTTTTCATTCTGATTTAAAAATTCATTTTTTTAAAAAACGGGCTGTGAAAAACGGTTGCCCAACAAAAAGAAAGGATTCCTGCTTCAGCAAACACTGATGCAAAAATCCTTTCTCACTTTCTCCTGTAACATACTTTTTGGCCGCTAACCCATATGCGGTACCGTATGCATCGCTAAAATATCACTGCTCCCACCGTCACATCTCTTCCCGAATTTTCTGTTCGCAGGTAAAGATTTTTTACTCGCAGGTAAAACTCCCCTCGATGTTGTACAGTTGGTCGTCGTACATCACCTGTATCGTGTAGGTGCCCGCTGCCAGTGTGGTCAGTGGAATGGGGATCTCATAGCGGTAGCTGTCCACATCGCCCGACTGGGACTTGATGTCCGTGATGTCGTAGACGTAGGTGTGCTCTGTCCCGTTGAAAATCACCTGTGTAAACATGTGGTCGCTGTTTTCCATATACAGCACGCCGCCCCGCAGAGTGAAGCTTATTGTCTCGGCTGAAAGCGTTTCATTGTCCGTGATGGTTACCACATCTTCGGCGTCCACCTCGACCGGCGCGCGCAGCGTTCCCTTTATACTGTTTTCGGAAAGCGTGTAAGCCCCGGCACAGTCATTCATGGAGAACGATACGGCATAGCCCCGGTAGAACCGGTGCGCGATTTTCCATGTGTTCAGAATTTCTCCGCTTTCATAGTCAATTTCATAAATCTGACCGCGGTTCGTCGTATTCAGATACGAGGAAAGATACGCGTTTACCGAAAAGACGCGGTTTTCCTCGCTGTCGTAAAACGCGTTGGAGGTAATGACCGAATAGGCGGTCTCATAGTTTTTCAGCTGCGTCACCGTCATGGCTTCCGCGTCCACCGAATAGATTTTCACATAGGACGAACCAGTGTAGTCGTAGGTCGAAACGCTCCGATGCGCCGAATAATGATTGTCGAACAGCATGATTTCCACCGTCAGCGGATTGCCGTCGAGGTCTTCTTCGAGCGCGTATGCGGCATGCTGCTGATAGTGCCACTGGATGTCGTCCGTGGCCGTGAGCACCTTGTCTTCATATCCAGTGCCCTCCCACATGGTCGGGTCGGCAAGGATCCAGAGAATTTCGTCGGTCGACCAGTCAATCCGGATGACCGAGTGCAGATTGCGGCAGCTGATCAGAATGGAATCCGTCGCCTCATCATAGGATACGGTGTTCGTGTGGCACCAGTCGTCGCGGTCGATGTAAGAAAGCCCGTCAAACAGCTCGTTCAGGTTCAGCGATTTTAGGACCTCGCCGGTCTCGCGGTCAATCTCCTGAATCATGTTCTGCTCATAGCCGTCATTAGAGTTCGTAAGAATCAGGAAATTGCCGTCCGGCGTCATCTCCTTAATGTCGTGATGGACGCCCTCCGGGAAATAATAAACATTGTAAACCCGGCCGAGGTAATCCATCTCCCAGAACTCGCATGAGTTCGGCATGCTCGCATTCGGATAAAGGACATTCTCCGCTTCCATCAGAAAATGCCCGTTTTCCAGCATAAACAGCCCATAGTATTCCCACTCAATCGTGCAGTACCAGCGGATCTCGCCCGTCTCGTCAAACGCGTACGCATACGGCGCGGACAGACCAGAGACCAGCATCAGATCCATGGCGGACTCCGCCGTATATGTGCCGATTTCCACCTCACCCTGCAATGCCGATGGCAGCGCTTCTGTCGTGATGGTAATGCTTCTCGTATCCGTCACATTTCCATCCGAATCCAGAAGCTCCAGCACCACTTCATTGTCATATCCGGCATAAAGCCCCAGCACCGGAACGATGTGCAGCGTTGCCGCGTCAATCGTGTCCGTGATGTCCTGCGCATCCGCAGTTTCCTGGGAATCAGCTTCTTCCTGTGAATCGGCTTCTTCCTGTGAATCGGCTTCTTCCTGCGTTTCCTCATTCTCCTGCGTGCTGTTCTTTCCTTTCACGGTCACGCGCACCTCGCACGCTTCGTCTGTCTCAAACGCCACCACAGCTGTCAGCGGCGTGTTCTGGTATGGATTCTGAATCACCAGCGGATTGCTGAACGTATAACCATTTGTCTCCACCTCCGCGACGATCGCATCCGAGATGGCCTGTGTCTGCTCCGGCGCCGTCAGCTCCGTCTCCAGATCGGTCTCAATCCCGGCCGCGGCGCTCAGCGCGTCGGCGGAAAGCACGGTATAGCTGCGTCCATCCACATCATAAAGTACGTACTGCGCTCCCTCGTCATTGAGCGACTCTCTCGTGTCCACATAGACATTCCAGTATTTTCCGGTCCGATATAACGTACCCTGATTATACAGATAGAGATAATAGCGGTGTCCGGCCTCCACGGAATCCGCAGTGATCCAGAGGCTGAAGTTGACCTCTCCCTCGACCGTCGAGGTCGTCGAAGCGGCAATCGAGAACCGGCAGACATCGCCGGATTCACTCACCAGCACCAGCGACGCGTCCTCGCCCGTCTCCGGCCACGAGCCGGAGATTACCAGCCGATCCGGCTTTTCCACCAGCTCCGTAATACTAAAAGCAACCGTCTCGGATGCTGCAGACAGGACGCTTGTTATATTCGCATCTTCACTGTTCTCATCAGCACCGGCCTCATCGGCACCAGCCTCATTAGCACCGACCTCATCTGTCTCAGATTCTTCGACATTTTCCGCCGTTTGGCTGTCCTCATCCGCCAGCAGACTTTCAAGTGGGACCGCCTCTCCATCCACATTGACTGTCAGCCCCTCTGCATCCGCCTGCGCGACGCTGCCCAGGCTGCCGTACCAGTGCGCCTCTTCCGTCACACTGTACGTATTTTCCTCCGTGTACAGAGACTCGCGGATGCTGCGGTAGGTCGAGGAAGGAATCGTCATCTCATAGACCAGCTCGTCCCCGATGACCAGGTCAATGTACGTGCATTTATTCCCCTGATTTGCCTGCGGCACCGTCACGTCATAGCTCGCCAGCTCCTCATTGTAGCTGTTGCTCCCGGATGTGATCCAGTAAGTATCCTCATCGAGATACTCTGCTCCGGAAATATAGGACGAATACCAGGAGGCTCCGCGTTCTTTTCCATAGCTCCACACCTGCTCAACCGTCATCGTCTCCGTATCAACGTGATAACGCACCGCTCTCGAATACACGTCGTCGCCCGACGTTGCCTCGTCCTCCGCTCCGACTTTGGTTCGCTGTTTTCCATTGTCGAAAAGCAGAATGTCGCCGTCTGGCAGGAAGGACGCGTTATGCTGCGCATACTGCCACTCAAAGTCCGCGCCGCCAGAAGCGTCCGCGCCTGTATCCAACTGCGATTCTGCGGCTGCCTCCTCTTCTGTATCGGCAGCTGCTTCTTCCTCCGGATCCACAGTCGCATCTTCCTGTGCTTCTACATCCGCGTCCTTCTCCGTATCCGCTTCTGTATCCTCCTGCTCATCCGCACTCGCTTCATCCTCCGCAGCCGTAACCGGCGTGAGGAACAGATCCTCCGATACGCTCGTAAATCCGCTCGGATCGCCCAGAATCCACAGCAGCTCTTTGTCTGTCTTGTTAATCGCGAGTACCGCATCCAGATTCCGGCAGGAGAGGAGGATCGTATCGGATTCCTCGTCATAATCAATCGCGTTGTTATGGCACCAGTCCCTCTCCGTTGCATTCACCGAACCGCCGTCTCCATACGCAATCAGATCTGAAACATTCAGCTCATAGACCACCTCGCCCGTCTCGCGGTCGATCTCCACGATCCGGTCCTCGACGGTGGAAAAATCCTCCACACAGGAGCAGACAAGGAGATTCCCATTCTCCAGTTCCATAAAGTCGTGATGCTCCCCGCCCGGGATCAGATAAATGGAATAAAACTTTCCGATAAGGTCAAACTCCACCAGCCCGGTGTAATAATACGTCTCACAGACCAGTTCCGTCGTAGATGACATCATCCGGCCGTTTGCCAGACGCTTCATGGAAAACGCAGAAATATAGTCCTCATCCATATACCAGCGCACATCACCTGCGTTGTCTAAAGCAACCACACCGCAATCCCCTTCCATCACGGTCTGGATGCACGCAAACGTCAGCTCATTCCCTGAAAAGACGCCGCTCTCGGAGAGCGCCTCCTCATCATAAACGGTCACCTCCGCTTCCGTCAGGGAACCCTCCAGCGCTTCCGTCGTAATCTCCAGCGTTGTGCTCGTGCCGTCATCCAGCGTCAGCTTAACCTCCGTCGCCTCTCCTGCATAAAGTCCGTAGATTGGAAGAATATGCATGGTATCCGCCTCGAACGAGGTCGTGATATTGTTCTCCTCACTCTTGCCGCAGACCACGACATCCACACCGGTCTCCTCCGCCGTCGAGAAAATCACCATTGCGGTCAGAGGCGAATTCTTGTAAGGATTTACCACAATAAACGGATCCTCAAACGAATAGCCGCTCTGCGCCTCCGCATAGAGGGCCTCGTCAATCGCGCTTTGCTCCTCTAAATAATCCTCATAATCGATTTCTGTCCAGATCGCTTCCGTCTCAGTCTCCGTCTCGGTTTCTGTCTCAGTTTCCGTTTCTGCCTCAGCTTCCGTCCCGGCCTCTGTTACCTCCTCTGCTGACGTTTCCGCCTCCGTCTCAGGTTCCGCTCCTGCCTCCTCTGATGCTTCCGTCGCCGACGTTGTTTCTGTTCCTGCTGCCGCTGTCGCTTCCGTCGCTGCCGCTGATTCTGTTGCTTCCTCCGCTGTCGTTTCCGTTGCCGCAGCTGACTCCGTCTCTCCTTCTGCTGACAATTCCGTCGTTCCGGATTCGGATGCAGACTCCGCCGCCACGGTCTCATTTTCTGCCGCTGCGGTCTCGCTCTCTGCTACTGCAGTCTCACTCTCTGCCGCCGTGGTTCCGTTCTCCGCCGCCTCCGTCTCACTCTCTGCCAACGCTGTTTCGCTCTCGGTTGTCGTGGTCTCGCTCTCCGTCGCTGTGGTCTCACTCTGCGTCGCTGCACTCTCGCTCTCCGTCGCTGCGGTCTCGCTCTCGGTCTCGTCTTCTTCCGACTCATCCTCTTCAAATTCTACCGGAATCACGAGCTCCTCTTCCGCAAAGGAACACACGAACTCCAGGTCTTCCGCTTCCTCCGGAATTTCAAAACAAATCCATCCTTCATAGCTGCCAAAGTTCAGATTCGTTCCGGGCAGGCGGGACATTCCAAAGTCTGTAAGAAAGCTGTCCTCAATCCGCGAATAGCTGTTTCCGTCTCCATCCGTCAGGCTCACAGCTTCCCAGTCAATCTCCTCCGTGCTGTCCACCTTGACAAACGACAGCTTCAGCAGGCAATACTCATAGCCTTCCTCCGCGTTTTGCTCAAGATCCGTCGTCTCTACACTCGTATACCCCAGCGATACGCTCACCGTGTTCAGAGACGCCGCCCGGTTCGCATCCTCCAGGCTGATCTGCCATCCGGCCACCTCATAGACGACCGCGTCTTCCTCCGCTTCTTCCGAAGCAAGCGCAGTGTCCGCAGGCGAGAGCACACCCGCGCCTCCCCACAGCAGAACTGCACCCATAACAAGCGCAGCCGCAACCCTCTTTTTCCATGAATTCATAAAAAATCCTGCCTCCTCTCGAAAATATATCGGTCATTCCTCATTGATAAATTCATACATCGCCTCTTTGCCCTGTTCTAATTCCAGAATACAGGCTTTGCATAAATACTGATCCGATTCCAAATACAAACCGGTTTTAAAATCATTCAGCCGTTCAAAAAGATCCGTATCCGCCACATCTGCCGTTGATATTTCAGAAATTGTGCCATGATAGAGTATCGTTTTTAAGTATAAAAAATCTGATAAGCACAGTATAACAGGTCTTAGAAAAAAAGGAAATCAAAATGCGAAAAAATCAGTGACAATATCGTTCGGCCTTGTTAAAATAATCCCATCTCCGTCGAACGCTCCGATGTAAAGGTCGGCGGCTTCGACCTTTACGGACGAAAAAAACTGATCCCACACCCGATTTTTATAAAAGAAAGGAGTTCCTATGACCCAGGCAATCTCATTTTTATCATCCGAGAAAAAAACTTCTTCCGCAACAGCCGCTCCATCCGTCTGCGGTGCACTGCGGGTCATCGGCACGCAGCTCTCGGACGAAAACGGCAATGCGGTACTGCTGAACGGCATCAGCACGCTTGGCCTTTGCTGGTATCCGGAATATATCAATAAGGACTGCTTTGCCCAGTTCAAAAAGGAATGGAACCTGAATCTCATCCGTCTGGCGATGTACACGGAAGAGCCGGGCGGCTACTGCACGGACGGCGATCCGAACGCCCTGAAAATGCTGATCAGAAACGGCGTGAGCTACGCCACGGAACTGGATATGTATGTGATCATCGACTGGCACATCCTCTCCGACAGTAATCCGAATACTCATATCGAAGAGGCAAAAGCGTTTTTTGAAGAAATGTCTTCCGAATTTGCGGACAGGAATAATATTCTGTATGAGATCTGCAACGAGCCAAACGGCAATACGACCTGGATCGATGTCAAAGCCTATGCGGCGGAAATCATCCCCATCATCCGCAGAAACGATCCGAATGCCGTGGTTCTGATCGGCACCCCGAACTGGTCCCAGTGTGTCGACCAGGCCGCGGCTGACCCCATCACCGGATACGATAACCTCATGTATACCCTGCACTTTTACGCCGCAACGCACAAGGAGGCCTTGAGGCAGACCCTGCTGTCGGCCGTCGAGGCAGGGCTTCCGGTTTTTGTGTCGGAATACGGCATCTGCGACGCCAGCGGAAATGGCATCCTCGACTATGAACAGGCCGATAAATGGATGGAGCTGCTTGACCACTGTCAGATCAGCCGCGCCATGTGGAACCTCTCCAACCGCGACGAGAGCTCCGCCATTCTCAAAAGCAGCTGCACAAAAATCAGCGGTTTTACCGAAGATGACCTCAACGACTCCGGCAAATGGCTGTATGGGAGAAGATAGCCCTCACTCATGCAGCTCCCCATCCACGATCCGCACGATACGCTTCGCGTTTTCCGCTACGCCGAGGTCATGCGTGATCATAACGATCGTATTTCCCATCTCGTTCAGGCGGCGGAACAGCTTTAATACTTCTTTTCCGCTGCCCTGATCGAGCGCTCCGGTCGGCTCGTCTGCCAGCAGAATCGCCGGCTCTCCGACCAGGGCGCGGGCGATCGCGACACGCTGCTGCTGCCCGCCGGAGAGCTCACGCGGCTTGTGATGAACCCGCTCCTCCAGCCCCAGCATTTTGATGATATCCTCGCTCTCCTCCTCCGCCTCGTCCAGCGTCATGCCGCGCATTAAAAGCGGCATCACGATATTCTGAACCACATTATAGGTCGGTATCAGATGATATTTCTGAAAAATAAACCCGATCTTTTCATTGCGGATCTGCGTCAGCTGCTTTTCCTTCGCATTGTGCACCTCTATGCCATCCAGAACATAAGTACCGCCGTCCGAATGATCCATACAGCCGATAATATTCATCAGCGTACTTTTTCCGGAGCCGGACGGGCCGAGAATTGCCAGAAACTGCCCTTCCTCCACATCCAGAGAAACATTCTTCAGCGCATGGAGCTGCGAATTCCCGATCGAATAATATTTTTCAATGCCGCGCATTTCAATGATATGACTCATATAGTTCGCCTCGCTGTTATTCTGCTTTTCCTTCGACAACCTTCGCTGCTGTAATTGTATCCCCCAATTCTCATTCGCGAATTCAGAAGGGTGAATCCCTCAGCAGCGAATCCTGCGCTTTTTCCGTTTACTCGGTTCCCGTCAGCCACATCGCCGTGATGACTTCATTGCCATCCTCATCCATCTCAAACAGAACCTCCAGCACGTCTCCCGCCTCAAGAATCGAGAATGTCTTTTCCTTTCCCGTAGAAGTGTACACGACCACACCGACCGGAAGATACACGGTAGTCGTCTCCTGCGTGCTCCCACTGACCAGCTCCGACAGATCGGTGTCGCCGCTCATCATGTCCGCAATATCGCTCATGTCGACATCACCGCTGCTAAACGCTTCCGCCACATCGCTCATATCGACATCGCCGCTGCTAAATGCTTCTGCGATGCTGCTCATATCCACATCGCCCATCTGGCCGCCGCGCATATTGCCATTGCCCCGATCCGACCGCGCATCCGTCGACGCGGAGTCCGTATCCGCTGATGCGCCCTCTGATTCTGCCTCTGATTCAGCTTCATCCGTCTGCTCAGTATCAGGTGCCGCTTCTGTCTCTGATGCTACTTCAGCATCTGATTCTGGCTCAGCGTTCGATTCTGTCTCAGTGTCATCTGTTTTCCCGGCTGCCTCCGAATCCGATGCCTCTGCCGTTCCGTCCGCCGAGACATTCTCCGTTTCCGCAGCTTCCTCTTCTTCGTCAGAAGTGCCCTCAGCGTCACCGGCACTTCCGCCGCCCTGGCCTGGCATACTGCCCGTGTCCATGTCACTCATGTCTGGCATATTGCTCGTGTCCATGTCGCTCAAGTCCGGCATATTGCTAAAATCCATATCACTCATGTCCATGTCACTCATGTCCGGCATACTGCCTGAGTCCGTGCCGTTCATGTCGGGCGTTTCATCTGTATCATCAGAAGCCCCCGCTTCCTCAGGCACATCCGCATCTGCAGCCGGTTCCGTCTCATCTTCCGCAACGCTTTCCTGCTCCGCCTCTACGGCACTCTCTGTTTCGCTTCCGCTTTCATCCTCTGCGGTGCTCTCCTGCTCCGTCTCCGCAGTTCCTTCCGTTTCAATCCCGCTTTCATCTTCCGCGGTGTTTTCCGTTTCCGCTCCTGCAGCGCTCTCCGTCTCACCTTCCGCTGCGATTTCCGTTTCGCTCCCCACGGCACTTTCCATTTCGCTCTCCGCAACGCCTTCCGTTTCGCTCTCCGCAACGCCTTCCGCTTCGGATTCGGACTCTGTTTCCGTCTCTTCCTCGGTCTCTTCGATATAGGTGAGCTCATTTCCGGTGATGGATACGACCTGGATCGTTGCCTTGCGCTGTCCTTCACCAAGCTCCGTTTCCGTCTCTTCGCTTGTCAGTCCCAGCCTTTGGCTCACCGTTCCCGTCACACTGCTGATCACGCTGCCTGCCGTTCCTGTCACATTGTCTGCCACGCTGCTCGCATTTTCACACCCCGTCAGCGAGATTGACAGCACCGCTGCCAGCCCCAGACTCAGATACTTTCTTTTCATCCTTTCGCCTCTTTTCTCCCGTGCCATATATGCCATATATGATTATAGTCTGTTTAAGAGAAGAAAACCTGCTCTCCGTTCCGTTTTGATTCGATCGATTCGGTACAATCCTGCATATTCCAATCCTGCCTGCTCGAATCATTGACAATTCTCCGCCCGGGCTGCGTCAGGGCTTTTATGGCCTGCGACAGCGCCGCCCAAACGCGAAGCGTTTCTATCATTGGCGGCGCGTTCTGCCCTCGCCGGGTGGCATCCTCGCCCTTCGGGCGGGATATACCCTCGCCGGGTGGCATCCTCGCCCTTCGGGCGGGATATACCCTCGCCGGGTGGCATCCTCGCCCTTCGGGCGGGATATTCCCTCGCCGGGTGGCATCCTCGCCCTTCGGGCGGGATATCCGCCGAACTTAGGCGAAGGGGCGCTTCCCTCCGCGCGTCAGGCAATGCAAGATGGGCAGGTAATTTTGAATTCCGCGACAGCTCCCTAGTAGCCCGTATCGTAATTCCATGTGCATTCTGCTTGCCTGTTTCGCCGATAGCACGATGCAAAAATCCTCGACGTAGCCCGCTACGCCTGCGGTTTTTGTATCGCACTCTCGACAAAACATGCTGCGCATTATGCACAAGTACTTACGATGCGGTCTACTAGTCCGAATTCAGCGCCTCCACCGGCACCAGTTTAGATGCCTGCCATGCCGGATAGAACCCGAAAATCGTGCCGGTCAGGATGGAGAATGCCAGGGCGGCTCCCCATGCCGTAACATTTGCTTCCACACGAACGCCGTTGTATTCCACGATCGGCGTCACCAGAAAGCTTGCCCCGACTCCGAGGATTCCGCCGATCAGACTGATCGCGGCCGACTCGAACAGGAACTCAAACAGGATGTTGCTCCTGGATGCGCCAAGCGATTTCAGGATACCGATCTCACCCGTCCGCTCCTTGACGGAGACGAACAGAACGTTCATGATTCCGATTCCGCCGACAATAAAGACAATCACCGCCATCGCCGAAAGCAGCATGGTCAGGATCTCATTCGAGGATTCCGCCGCCTCCAGCTTGCTGCTCGCGTCGGAGAAGGTAAATTCCGCCGTGCTGTAATTTTCCTCCAGCACCGTCTCCACGTCTTCCTTTACCGAATCAACGAGATTCACGTCGTTGCAGATGACGGTAATCACCGGGCTGATATCGGTTCCGGTAATATATTTGATTCCGGTCTCATACGGGACAAAAATCGACTCATCCGGAGTAATATTTCCGGATACCGTGGAGGAGGAAGAAAGCACACCAACAATCTCATAGGCCCGGTCATCCAGATAAAGGGATTCGCCGTAAGCGTCCGCGGCGCTTCCAAACAGTTCCTTCGCCACTGTGCTGCCAAGCACGCAGACTCTCGCCTGGCTGTCGCTCTCATCATCTGTAATAAACTCGCCCTCCGCCATCGACAGGTTGCTGACGGTGTAATAGCTGTAATAAACACCGGCCACCGTATAGGTTTCCGCCTCCGTCAGATCTCCGCCTTCAACCGAAGTACGGGAGGTATAGGAAATCGTCGCATCGTCAATGTCCGTCACAAATGTCTGAATATCTTCCACATCGTCGATCGTCAGAATAATGTTTTCCTGATTCAGGCGATCGTCCGTCAGATCGCTCTCTTCCTCCGTCTCCTCCTCCGCCGCGGCAGCCGCCGCTTCGGTCTCGGCCTCAGAAGCGCTCTCCGCTTCCTCCCCGGTCATTTCCTCGTCGGAGGCAGCTGCCTCGCCATCCTCACCGGAGCCGTTTGCAGAGTCCCCGTCATTATCGCCAGATGCATCCGCGGAACTCTCCCCGCCGCCTGAGCCATCCGATGCCTCTTGGTTGGCCCCGCCGGAATCACCTTCCTCCGTGCCACCGTTTTCGCCCCCGTCAGAAGCGCCATCCGGCATTCCACCGGACATCATCGATTCCAGATCGCTCATGTCCACATCGCCGCTGGCAAAGGCTTCCGCCATCGCGCTCATGTCACTGTCCGAAAAATTTCCTCTGTCCCCTCTGCCGGATGAACTGCTGTCGGAAGAGTCGTCCGAGGAAGAATCCTGACCCATCGTCATACCGCCGCCTGCCATAGCCATACCGGCGTCCATGGAAGCGCCGCCGGCCGTCCCGCCTCCGGAGTCCGACGAGCTGTCGCTGCTTCCGCCTCTGCCGCCGCTGTTGCCAAAGCTGAACATATTGCTGATGTTACTCATGAGCGAGCTTCCGATATCGGAAAAAGAAAAGCTGCCGCTCCCCCCGGTGGAGGTCTCCTCCCCCTCATATTCATACGTAATATCAATGGATCCGGCATTCAGGCTGGCGAACTGCTCCGCAACATCCATCTGCCCGCCTCGGCCGATTGCAATCACCATCACAATGGTCGCCGCGCCGACAATGATTCCGATGGAGGTCATGACCGTTTTAAACTTATTCTGGTTAATGTTCAGCCAGACAAGCCGTAACAGCTCTGTTATCCTCATTCCGTCACCTGGCTTTCTATCAGGACAGTCTGCCCCTCTTCCAGACCGGACGTCACCGCCACGGTCGTTCCGTTCGAATACCCGGTCGTGATTGTCACTTCCTCGATGGTTCCGTCATCCTGGAGCACCTTTACATAAGAGGTCGCGCCATCCGTAAACACCGCGCGGTTCGAGATGTAAAGCGTATCTGCTTCTTCCTTCGTGATAAACGTCACCTCGCCGGTCATGTCCGAATATACCTTGCTGATATCACCGGTAAACGTCACCGTCACCTCATAGTTAACCGTCGAAGAGCCCGTCGTCGCCGAAGTGGAAATCGACGTCACCTCGCCCTCGAAGGTCTCATCCTCATAAGCGGTCAGCTCGATGGAAACCGTATCTCCCGTGGAAATATCGGAAATATCATTCTGGGAAACCGCAACCGTCATTGTCACGTTATCCGAATCGGAAAACGTCACCACGGTAGAGTCACTGGTCAGCGAGTCGCCTGCGCTGTACGAAATCGACATGACGGTTCCCGAATACTCCGAATAAATAATGCCGTCTCCGATCTGCTCTTCAAACTCCTCCAGCGCCTCCTGCGCTTCTTCGAGCGTATCCTGCGCATCCTCCAGGTCGTCCGTAAGTCCGTCTGTATCAATCTCATAAAGCTGATCGGCATACTCATAATTGGTCATTGCATTTTCATAGGTCTGCTTTGCCTCAATCGACTGCGTCGTAAGATTATTCTTTGCGATTTCCAGATTCGCCTCGATGGTATCATAGTTCAGCTGCGCGTCTTCGAGGTCGTCTTCCACGTCCTCGCCCGCGTCATACTCGGACTGTAGCTCCTCCACCTCTTCCGCGGCTTCCTCGAGATCCTCCTCCAGCTCCGTCACTGTATTTTCCAGGCTGGTAATCGTCGCGTTGTACGTCGCCTCAGCCGTTTCGCCCTCCGCGATATAGGTGGCGTAGGTATAATCCGCCTCCGCCTGCTTTGTCTCTACATTGATCTCTTCCTGCTTGACCGTCAGCTCCGCGCTCGTAACCGCCGCCTCGAGTTCCTCCCGGTATGCCTCGATGCTCTCATCCGTGATCTTCATCAGCGCATCGCCCTCCGAGACCACCTGGCCGACCGACACATACACCTCCTCAATCTCCAGAGAGGTCGAAGAACTGGAGCTCGAAGTCGAGCTTGTCGTCGAGGTCATGCTCGTCATATCCATGCTGGATCCGCCGGACGAAGAACCGGAACTCGAAGAAGACGAGGAGGACGAAGAGGAAACCACCTCCGCTACCTCAAATTCCTGATCCGCAGTTCCGTAAGTCACGGTTCCGCTTTCCGTGATGCCGGTAATGACCGAACCGTACTTTACCGTCTCCTGCTTATAAGAAACCGTTTCCTCCGTATCGGCTGCCTGCTGATTCTGATACACCACATAGCCGCCTGCTCCCGCCGCCACAACCACGGCCAGGAGGAAAAAATTTCTCAGATAATGATGTTTCTTTTTCCGTTTTCTGCTGCTGCCCATAACGTCAACTCCTTACTCCGCTGTCTGATTATATATTGTCCCATTGCCTGCCAAATCTGCATTCTTACTGTTCAGATCATCCGGCGCTGTCTGTTTCCACAGCTTCATCAGCCGCTTCGCTCTGTGCCGTTTCCACAGTCTCATCAGCCACGTCACTTTGTGCAGCTTCCGTAACCTCATCAGTCATTTCGCTCTGTACCGCTTCCAAGGTCTCATCAGCCGCTTCGCTCTGTACCGTTTCATCTGCATCTTCATCCGCCGTCACGGTAACCGTCGCCCCGATTCCGGCACTCAGCCGCCCACGGCTGTTGTCGATGGAGACTACCACCTGATAATTCACCGTCGTTCTCGATGTTCCCTCTTCCGCTTCCGTACTCTTTTCCGTAATCGTTCCCTCATACGTTCCATACCCGGAAAGCTCAACACTCACGGTGTCTCCTACCGCCATCTTCGCGATTTCATACTGGGAAACCTCAAGCGTCACCGTGACAACATCCGTTTCATAAATACTGTAGAGTGCGGTATCTGCGCTTATCGTGTCATCCGTCTCATAATTTACCGCGGAAAGACTTCCCGCTGCCTCGGCCGTGACCGTGCCATCCTCCAGACTTTCCAATACCTCCAGCGCTTCCTCCAGCTCTGTCAGCGCATCCTCATACGTCTGCAGCTCTTCCTCCAGAGACTCTACCGTCTGCTGATAGGTAATCTCTGCCAGCTCCGCCGCGAGCATGGTCGTGTCATAGGTATACTGAATATCCAGCTCTGTCGTCGTCCGGATCCGCATCAGCTCCTCATACTGGAGCTGCACATCTTCGAGAACCTCATACAGCTGCTCCAGAACCTCCTCCGCCTCATCCGAATCGGTCGCCGTCAGCTCGAGCGCGCTCTCCGCCTCCGTCAGATCATACGTATCTCCGAACAGACTGTCGCTGCTGCTTCCGGAGCTCATGCCTCCGGAAGTCATCGCCGATGACGCATCCGTTGCTGTCGAAGTATCGGTTGTCGCGGTCGACGCGGAAGCTGTACTGCCCGAAGAGGAAGTGCCGGAAGATCCGGATGCACTCCCGGAATATGAGCTGCTGCCCGACGCTGCGGACGCCATCGCCGAAGCCATGGACGAATAATCGGAAGAGCCGGATGCATCAGAGGATCGCGCAGAATCCGAGGAGCCGGATGCGTCCGAGGATCCCGAGGTGTCCGAAGAGCCGGTGGTATCAGAGGATCCCGTCATCCCTGCAAAGGAAGATGCATCCATGCCTGTCGAACCATCCGTACTCGTCGTGCCGTCTGTGCTCGTTGTACTGTCTGTCCCTGTCGTGCCGTCCATGCTCATCGACCCATCTGCGGTCGATGTCCCATCGCTATCGGATGCTGACGTTCCGCTCAATTGCGCGATCTGTGTCTCCAGCGCGGTAATCTGCGCCTCTTTCTTTTCAATGGTATGTATCGTGTCATAATAATCGATATACAGCTGCTGCCTGGTTTCCTCCATCGCATAGAGTTCTGCGAGCAGAGATTCCAGAGTTGCCTCGGTCTCGGTTTCAGTCTCTTCTTCTGTTTCCTCCTCGCTGCTTTCTTCAGTGTTGATTTCATCGTTATTGCTTTCTTCGTTGCTGCTTTCTTGTGTTGCATCTGTTGTCTGCGCTTCTGTCGCTTCCGTTGTCTG
>JAJQDT010000003.1:0-59735 GCA_021202075.1 Lachnospiraceae bacterium
CGGATGCCTGGTACGAAAGTACCGCATTCGCGGTACCATTACTGCGGAATATTCATTGATAACAATTTTCGGTAATCTGATAACAGCTGGAACTCCTCCTGCGTTAGGCAGACACTTTTCACAGACGGCTCCTGCATAATATCTTCTACCGGTACATGAAATTCATTGGCTATTTTCAGCGCCATATCTGCAGATACCCCGGTCACGCTCCGCTCGATGTTCGAGATCACCTGCGTGGAGCAGCCAACCCGATCGGCGAGATCGGACTGGCGGTATCCATGGTTTAGGCGCAGTTCCCTGATACGTGTTCCAGCTACCATGTGATACTCCTTAATTAATTTGCACCTTGGCGCATTTTTTGACTGATTCTGAATTGCTCAGCGTCTGGGATGTCGATAAATTCTACAGTTTTATCATAATTTTCCCGTATTACCTGTTTTATTTCATCGAGGGTTACATTGAAAAATTCCCGCCTTGTATTCACCATATTTAACTTGCGATCTGCAAACGCCCTATGTAAAGCCGCTTCCAAAGCTGGGGCATCATCAGAGAAAATCATGGCATGTACATCAAAGTTGAAGGGAACAGAAGCATCTCCAAGTTCATCAACTCTTTCCTGTGGATCTAAACGTCTTGTCATGCCAATTTTATATACATCCTGACCAAATGCTCCAATATTGGATATGATGTAGACATACCCAGCTTTCATATTGGCTTGTCTGTAATCAATATTTGACAAAGACTGGCCAATTTCGGATAAATGCTCTTCCAGTTGCTCCTTCTTTGCAATAAGATCAGCGTCATCAGGATGTAAGACCAATTGTGCATTCAGCTTTTCAAAAGCAGTTTGATAGTGGGTTTGCTCTTTTTCAATCTTTTTGCGTTCCGCCTCAAGCTCTTTTTGAATTTTAGCTTGTTCCCTTTGCTCAGCACGCGCAGCTTTTAAATCTTCCTTCTCTTGCTGCTTTTTCTGTTGGTACTCAAAAGCTAATCGTAATTCTTTTTGCTTTAGGCGTAAGTATTGTGCAGAAATAGATATATGCATAATAGTACCTAATTTTGAAATAGCGTCGGCCGCCTTGTTGATTTTGTTAAGGGAAGCATCATAATTTGAATATTTGACATTTGATATGATGTCATCACATTCTACATTGAAGGCACGCAGTAATAATTTTTGCGTATCGGAGACCATTTTCCTTCCATC
Source organism: Lachnospiraceae bacterium (assembly GCA_021202075.1). Classification (GTDB taxonomy): domain Bacteria; phylum Bacillota; class Clostridia; order Lachnospirales; family Lachnospiraceae; genus Choladousia. The sequence goes on from JAJQDT010000003.1 coordinate 1,205, forward strand.
TGTTTTGCTCCCATTAACAGTCCAGTTTTGATTGCCAGAAACAGCGGTTTTATTTTTAATTTGCAGTTTCTGAGCAGCTCTAATTTTCGTTAGTTCATCTTTATATTCTAGTGCTGTAGAAAAAACATAATGGGGCGTATAAAGCCCAAAACTTTGGACAAGTATCTCGTCATCCATCCATATAATCTGTTTTTGCTTTTCAGAAATTTCTGAAGACAACTGAACTAATTTTTGCTGTTCAACCTCTCTTTTCTTAACTGCAGATGCGATCTGGCTTTCTACACTATCTAATGCTTTTAAAGCGTCCTGGCCAACACGGCCTATGAGTCGATCTTTTTCAGCAATCTCACCATTTAATGAAATATTTTCTTTTCGCAATTCTGCAACAGTAGTATTCAAACAGTTAATCTCTGCTTGCAATCTGGCAATAGTTTCTTGATATTCTTTTTCTTTAAAGATTCCGGTTAACCCCATTTTTGCGTCTCCTTCTTTTTATGCGTTTCCCCCATATCATGCTTCGGTACCACTCGAAGCTTACTATTTTGCCTGCAAAAGATTCCCTGCTGCAACAGGATCTTCTGCGTTATCGTGTAACGATTCTATTTTTTCTTCCATCCGACCCATGAGCTTATATTGCTCCTTCTGGGGCAGTTGACGAAATAGCGCAAGCATTTCCTCCTCATCAGAAGAAAGCCCCTCATACCGGAGTGATTGGGCATCCGAGTCTTTTCCAGTGAGAAGATATTCATAAGAAACATCTAAAAACTCACATATTCGAGCTATGTACTTTGCAGGAGGATCAGTATTTCTTTTCTTCCAAGTAGAAATTTGGCCCGTGCCCACTTCGAGAATAGACGCCAAATCAACTGACCTTAGCTTTTTCTCTTCCAAAATCAGGAACATTCGTTCAACTATAGACATAAAAAACTCCATAAACTAACAAATGTTAAATTTTATGCTTGACAAGCTAACATTTGCGAGTTAATATATTTGCATAACAAGTTAAACCAACAGTTACAAGCAGCGGCGGCAACCGCTGTGCACCTCACAGAAAGGAGGCTACGGATGTCATTTGAGAACAGGGAAGCCATGCATCTTTTATCTTTGCGTATATCCAGAATCCGCAAGACCGAAAAGGAACTGCCGGCATCCCACCCCAAATACAAAGAACTTAAAGCGGGTCTTTCGAACACTCGATCTCGGTTAGAAGAGCAGTATTGTTCTCTTCAATCATCGCGGCCATAGCAGCTATGAGTGCTTCTGCGGATGCTTCATTCCATTCAGCAGAGCCATATTTTCCATCGGGAGCCATTTCTTTAAGGATTTTTCGATGTTCCTTGTAGTAAGCGGCTTTTCCAATGGCAATCAGCTGTTCACGCCTGGAGTTGGAATTATCTGGCAAGGTATTCACCTCCTTTGGAACGGTTCTTGGTATTTTAACACATTATCATAACAAGTTAAACAGAAAAATAACAAAATTTGAAAGGAGGCGACAAAATGCCAGCTCGTAAAAATCCATTGTCTGCGTGGGGGTTGCAGTGTACGACCCAGAAATATGTCCTCGGCATGACACTTGACGACATCAGCAGGGAGACAAATCTTTCCCGCATTTATATCTCCAAGGCAATCAATGGTGGCGATGTTTCGGACGATGCTGTGGAGGCTATCAGTAAGGTGTTGAAGGTAGACCCAAAGCTGTCAAGACTTCGTCCGCGTCCGGAAAGGACTGCCGGTTGATTCAATTATACTGTTAGTAGGAGGGGATATAAATGTCAAAATATGCTACCAAAGCCAGTGACAATATGTTTTGCAAGGCACGTTATGAAGCGGCAAAATTCAACGACAGGCTGAGCAGCAGGGAGGGAGCAGCAGAGGAAATGGCCCTTGACCGCTCCAGAGTCGCCCGGATCGAGCTCGGCAGCATCGTTCCGTATCCAGAGGAAGTGCTTCTGATGGCGGATTGTTATCACGCGCCAGAGCTGCGGCCGGCTTACTGCCGCGAGATGTGTCCCCTGGGGAAGGATACGCCCAAGGTTGACAATCTGGATCTGGACCGTATCACAGTCAGGGCGCAGGCGTCTTTCCGTCGGATTACGGAAGCAAAGGAACTGCTTCTCGATATCACCGAGGACGGCGTGATCACGGATGACGAGAGAGGTGATCTGGATTCAATCCTGAAAACACTGGATGAAGTGAATGAGATTACACAGAGCCTGAAAATCTGGGTGGAGAAGAACATGAAATAAGGAGATACAAATGAAAGATAAAGAAAAAGTGAAAATATTAGAAAAGGCTCTGGAGGATATCCTTGAGACGACAAAATTAGATGGGGAAGGACGCCGTGCTTTTTCTGAAAAATATAAAGTGAGTGGGACTCTTTTTTACCCATGTGCAGTAGGACACATACAGTCCATTGCAGAGTTTGCCTTAAGCGATGTGAAGGGGGAATGACGAAATGGCGGAAGGTGTGATTAAAGAGCTCGGCCCCAAGAGTCGAAGCTATTACACCTACAAGGATGTGATGGAGCTGGTCGGTGTTGAAAAAAGCCAAGCGTATAACATGATCCGCCAGGTGAACACCGACATGAGGAGCAGGGGAAAGATGGGGAAAGGATGGCCAAACGGCAAGGTTCCGAAATGGCTGTTCCGAAAATACTACATGCTGGATGAAACGGAAATTTGAGAGAGGTGAGGATGTGAAGATCTTAGTAGCTGTAATTTTGAGCTTCTTGGTATTTGGAAGGAAACACGGACTGGTGGAATGGTTGATCGCAGCTTTACTGCTGTACGGAGTCATTGATCTGTTTTTGGCCGTGATTTGAAAGGACGGAGGAACCATGAGGAAACTGAATGAGGAAAGGCGGATGCTCGCAGAAAGAAATATCGGATTGGCTCATAAGATCGCATGTGGTTATCGGAACTGCGCAATGGATATGGAAGAAATTGATGCCGCTGCGCTCTTCGGTCTGGTAAAAGCAGCTTCCGTGTACGACGCTTCGACCGGCTTCAAGTTTGCGACAGTTGCAGCCGTCATTATCAGAAATGAAATATTAATGGAATTGCGGAAGGCCAGAAAGCACAGCACCTGCATATCTATGAATGAAGAACAGGGAGATACCACTTGCACATTGGCTGATTTGCTTCAATATGACGAACCGGGATTTACAAGAGCGGAAGAATACAATCTGATTCCATCACTTGTGGATGCAGCCGGGTTAAGCCCAAATGAACGTCAGGCGGTGCTGCTGATCATCTGCATGGGCGGGAGACAGGCGGATGCTGGCAGACAGATGGGAGTGTCCCAATCTTATGTGGGCAGATGTGCAAGGCAAGGGATTAAGAAGATCAGGAACATTTATTTCGGGAAAATAGAGAGGGGTGATACCGATGGCGTTTTATAGAATTTGTCCTCATTGCGGGGCACACTTAGACCCTGGCGAGACCTGCGATTGTTATTTGGAGCATGAGCAAGCGGAGGCGGAGAAACGTAAGCAAGAAACCGAACAGGCAAAATTATTTATGATGGAGAAGAACGGCCAACTCAGGATGGCAGTATGAGAGGAGGATCAAGATGAATAATGCGTGCGAAGTGTACGAGCTGCGGGAAGACATGGAATATCAGCCTGTATGCGAAGATTCCAAAGTCAGGGTATGTGTGTCCCTGGTGCGAAGTGACGCGGAGCGGGAACTTAGGGCTATGGAGGTACGGCGTCGTAATCAGGAAAAAAGGTTACTCCGATCGGCGATAATCGCAGCTGGTGAAGTCGTTAAGATGGCAGTGGCTGTTGGGGCAGGATATGGACTTTATTCCTGTCTTGCGGCCAGACTGCTCGCCTCAAGAGGATATCCGGCGATCGGAAGCGAATTGATTTTCGCAGGTCTTTTTGGAGCAGGCGTATGGTTCCTGCTGGACAAGATTTTGGGAGGTGATCATCTGTTAGAAAAGTAAATGCTTCGGCAGTAAATTATGCCAGCGTTGACGGGCGCTGATAACACATAAAATACGCCGAAGCGATGTCAGAACTTTTAAGCCACTGTGCCTTTGCAGAAGAACAGCCCGGCTTTGAAGTTGCTGATAGTTTAGCATAATTCCGTCAATTAATCAATGGAGGAATTTTTCTATGAATGAAGTTTTTGAAACTTTACCGGCATTGCAGGAGAGATACAGGGATTACAATCTGCTTCTGCCGACAGCAACGGATGTACAGCTGAATCCATTTTACAAATACCATGTGGAAGAGGTGCCGGTAGATACAACAACAAACTCGGGTGACATTTTTAAGGTGGGGTCATTAAAAAACACTTTACCGAATGGGAAAGAGGAATATGTGGATATGTACTCCCTTTCAAAGCCTCTGCTGAATAAGCTGGCTATGGCGGCCGGTATTCAGTTCAACCCGAAAGAAACATATGGGGAGCGCCTCGACCGGATCACATATCGCGCGCAGGCGCAGGGAGCCTTAAAGAAGGCGGATGGCACAGCCAGGACGGAAACGGATCAGAAGGTTATCTGCCTGGAAGACGAAGAGGATAAGTACAAGATCGAGTTTGCTGATAAGGCAGTAAAGGGAATCACAGATAAGAAAGCTGCGGATGCTGCGGCCGAACTCTTTGCCGGAAAGTGGGTTGAAGTAAAAAATAAATGGGGCAGAACAGTAAATGCCTATGTTATTGACGAAAAAGACCGGGAACGCTACATAGAACGGTCGGTCAAAGTGAACATGGCTTTACTGAAAAAGACCTGGGCGGAAAAGGCTATGACTGGCGCGAAGCTGCGTGTGATCCGCGCATTGCTCGGGCTGAAAGGCGCCTATACACTTGCGGAGCTGAAAAAAAATTTTGCGATTCCGACAGTTGTTTTCTCCCCGGATTATTCTGATCCGCAGGTTCGACAGGCGATGCTGGATAGAGGTCTGAGTTCCATGAACAACATGTTTGGCATTCCGGAGATACCGGTTAAACGGATGGATTTTGACAGCGATACCATTTGCGATGTGGAAGCGGACATGGAAAATCCTGCATTCACCAGCGAGAGCGATCTGGAGGGCGCAGATGTAACTGAAAGCGCAACGCAAGTAGCTTCTGGTTCTACGCCGCCCGATCTGGCGCCAACATCCGTGGAATCAGCGTATCCGGAGCGGAGCAGGGTCGAAGACTTCCAGTGCTCCAGATGCGGGGCGGTTATCAACGAGAAAGTCTATGAATATTCCATCAACAAATTTGGAGAACCGCTGTGCTTCAGCTGTCAGAAGAAAGGAGGACGAAGATGAAGATTTTACACACTGCCGATTGGCACCTTGGCCCACAGAAAGGGCCGGTGCAGGATGGCGTAAATTTACGGTATCAGGATACGGTAGGCTGCCTGTTTTATATGCTTGATGTAGCTCGGCGCGAGAAGCCGGAGCTGGTCTGCATTTCGGGAGATATCTTCCACCAGGAACAGGTCGGGCCGAATCGTTTTTCAGATGAAGCATTGACAGCGGCAGGAATCATCGAAGAACTGTCAAAATGCGCGAATACAGTAATTGTTATGCGTGGCACTCCCAATCATGACGGCAGCGGAATCTTTGCGGTACTGGAAGGCCTGTTAAAGCATCTTCCGAATGTGGTCGTAGTAACCACTCCGCAGGTTATCCAGACAAAGTATGCAGATGTCGCCTGCATCCCCGGCTTCAACAAGCAGGACTTCCGGGCAAAGTTTCCGGGCCTGTCTGCAGACGAAGAAAACATCAAATGGACGGAGTACATCAGCAATCTGGTTATGGCGCTGCGTGCATCCTGTGAAAAGACAGCTATCCTGATGGCACATTATACGGTGCCGGGATGCAATATGGAATCCGGCCAGACTTCTTTCTTCGCGAATTTCGAGCCGGTGATTCCGAGAGAGGCTCTGCAGGCGGCGGATTACGATGCAGTGCTTCTCGGCCATGTCCACAGGCCGCAGGAGCTGCAGGGACTGAAAGAGGTCTATTATGCCGGGGCAATCAACGCTATGAATTTTAATGATGAGGGACAGGAGCGAGGCTTCTGGATCCACAGCTTCGGAGACGGGAGGTTGCCTGTAAGCGATTTCTACGAGACACCTTACCGTAAATTCCTGACGCTCAAATGGACGAGCGAACAATTGGCAAATTATTTACGCGATGGAAAGATGTATCTGCTTGAGAATGATTTAAGCCATGATGTGGAAGACAAGATTATCCGGCTCCAGTATGAATGCACTCCGGAACAGAGGAAAGCCTTGAATAAGCCGGTGCTTACGGCAGATCTGTATGAATGCGGTGCTTTCTATGTGGCGGATGTGGAAGCGGAGAGCGTAATGGAGGTCACGAATCAGGGGATGTTATCCGAGGAAAGTGATCCACTGCTGAATCTGAAAAAGTGGCTTGATGAAAAGTGTTTCAACAACACGGACTCCATCGTGGAGCTGGCAGAACCGATCATAGCATCGGCACAGAAAAAGGCTTCTGCTTCCGGAGTCCACGGCGTTTTCCGACCGGTTTCGATAGCGGTTAAAAATTACAGGAATTACAGGGAGGAGCAGTTTGATTTCTCGGATATTTCCTTCTGTACGATTAATGGTGTGAACGGTGCCGGAAAGAGCAGCCTGTTTATGGATGCTATCGTAGACTGCCTGTTTGAAGAGACCAGAGAGGGAGACTGTAAGGCATGGCTTCGCGGAGCAGAAGATGCGCGCAGCGGCTCGATCGAGTTCATTTTTGATATCGGGGATGCGCGCTTCCGGGTTGTGAGGACCAGGACGAAATCAGGAAAACCAACACTGAACCTGTCTCAGCAGAGCGAGGATGGAACGGAATGGTTGAATCTCTCGAAAGAGCGTACATATGACACTCAGGCGGAGATCGAGCGGATCATCGGGATGGACAGTATGACATTCCGTAGCTGCGCACTGATCATGCAGGACCAGTATGGATTATTCCTCCAGGCGAAGAAAGAAGACAGGATTGCCATCCTTGGGAATCTGCTCGGACTTGGGCTTTATGATGTGATGGAGCAGGACGTACGGAAATGTCTTGGGGACGCGAAACGTGAGCTGACATCACAGAAAGAAGCGGTAAGGGTTAAGACAGAGTTCATCCGGAGCAAGGGGGATCCGGCTGCGGAGCTGGAAGAAGTCGAAGCTTCAATCAAGCGACTGACCGAAAAGGGAGCGAAGCTGGCCGAGGAAAAGGCTCATCTGGAAGCAGAGCAGGCAGAATATAAAATGGCCGCAAAAAAGCGGGATTCGATCGAAAGCGAGGTAGACGATACAATCAGCCGGCAGGCGGCGATCAGGCTGGACACGGCTTCGGTAAAAGAACTTATCGCTTCCTGCGACAGTATTCTGGCGAAGGCAGATACCATCCGCGAAAAGGCTGAGGAATATCGAAAGGTGACGGATGAACTGGCAGTGCTCGAGAAAAAGAGGGCTGCATACGAGGAAGCGAAGAGTGTGCTCATCGATTACGAGGAGCAGGAACAGAAATATCAGGCTGCCATTACACAGGGGGAAACAAGGAGGCATGAAATCGAGGAAGAATTAAAGCATCTCTCTGCAGAGGCAGAAGCGGAGACGATCCAGTCCGGCCTTTCCGAACTGGCTGACGTGCGGATCAAGATCGATGATATGCGGGAGAAAAAGGAACAGGCAGCTGAAATCAACCAGGAGATTTTCTGTAAGCAGGCGGATCACGATAAAGAAATATCTGAATTACGCCATCAGCTGGCAACTGCCAAATCTGATCTGGAGGCTTATAAACGCCAGAGGCAGTTCATGGAAGACTCAGGATGTCCGAATATCGATAATGCCAGCTGCCGTTTCCTGCAAAAGGCTGTTTCGGATGTGGCCAAGATTGCCGATACAGAAGCGGCAATCAGGATTTTTCAGCAGTCTATTGACGAACGGGATAAAGCTTTCACGGAATGGCGCGCCAGCAGGGAAAGAGATGCGGCGGCTGTAGGCTATGATATCGAAGAACACGAGCGCCTGGTCTGCAGAGTGACGGAGCTGTCAGAATTCGAACTGAAAAAAGAGATACTGGACAGCCAGAGGGTGCGTAGGGCCCGTCTGGAAGCGGAAATGGATTCAAACGATAAAATAATCGCATCCAACGCCGAACACCTCTCTACGGTCAAAATAAAGGCACAGGAGGCAACCGAAAGGGTTAATTCACTATCAGATTCTGTTAGCAATTATCAGAACCTGATCGAGTGGAAGAAATCTCTGCAGATATATCCGGAACAGGAACAGCGGCTGCCGGTATACGAGGAGCGGAAGAAGAACGCAGAAGAAAAGCTCGCTTCTCTGCAGGCCGAGAGAACATCTGTGGATGATAAATTGGTTATCCTTGATTCCCAGCTTCTGGAGGCAAAGTTTAAGCTGGAGAGCGCCAATAAAAACGCTGGAGACCTTTTGAAAGAGACGGAACACCGGATCGAGTGGAATAACCGCGACCTGACCGAGGAACAGGTGGCCAAAGGCACCCTCATGCAGAAGCTTCAGGATGTGGAGCAGATGCAGGCAGAGATAACCGCTCTGAACAAGGACATTGAAGCATCGGCGGCGCTGGCACAGAAGTACGATGTGCTGAAACAGGCGTTTTCGCAGGACGGTGTGCCGCACCAGATCATCCGGAACATTGTCCCTCACATCACTGACACTGCAAACAGCATTCTCGGATCCATGACCGGCGGCACGATGGGCGTGGAGTTCGTGATGGAGCGAACGGTAAAAGGGAAAGACGGAGACAAAGCTACACTGGACGTCCTGATCGATGAGTATGGCAAGAATGTCCTGCCATATGCATCCAAGAGCGGCGGAGAGAAAGTGAAAGCCTCCTTGGCCGTAATCCTCGCCCTTGCAGAAATCAAAACAACAGCCGCCGGCATCCAGCTCGGAATGCTGTTCATAGATGAACCGCCTTTCCTCGACGATGACGGAACGCAGGCCTATGTAGATTCCCTCGAAGCTATCAGGAAACGCTATCCGGATATTAAGGTTATGGCAATCACTCATGACGATGCTATGAAAGCACGGTTCAGCCAGAGTGTTTCAGTTACCAAGGACGAGACCGGAAGCCATGTGCAATGGGATTGATACCTGTTTCGACAGAGGGGAGGTGATAGATTGGCGAAACGGTATTACTGGCTGAAACTGCCGGATGATTTCTTCCGGCAGAAAGCCATAAAGAAATTACGGAAGATTGCAGGAGGCGATACATACACAGTTATCTATCTCAAAATGCTGCTCGTTGCCATGAAGCAGGACGGAAAAATCTATTTTGACGGAGTAGAAAACACGTTCTATGAAGAACTGGCACTGGAGTTGGATGAGGAACCTGAACATGTGGAAGTCACGGTAATGTTTCTTTTGCAGCAGGGCTTGATGCGGCTGGTCGATGATTCCGAATATGTGCTGGAAGAATGCGATAAAATGACGGGTTCTGAGAGCGCAAGCGCGGAACGTATGAGGCGGCTGAGAGATAAGAAAGCGTCACTTTGTGACATCGGTGTGACAGAAGCGTTACGCTTAGGTGACGGAGAGAAAGAGATAGAGATAGAGAAAGAAAAAGAGATAGATAAAACCATCTGTCCGGAGCTGAACTCCGGACCGCAGCACGGGGAGGAGAGAGAACCTGGTTTGACGGCAGAGGAGAAGAATATGCGAGAGCCTGGCCGGAAAGCAAAGGGGACAGAGACGGCTGCGTTACCTGGGACGAAGGTGGAGATAGATCCATCCCAGGTTCCTGATCTGATGGTGGAGACAGAGCCGGATCAGGAGGTATTTATCAGACTCCCTTTGATTAACCATACAGAGTTTGCCGTAACGGAGGATTACGTGAAAGAACTGCAGGAGCTTTACCCGGCGGCGGATGTAAAGCAGGAGCTGCGGAAGATGCGCGGATGGCTTGACAGCAATCCGAAGAACAGAAAAACCCCGCGGGGCATTAAGCGGTTCATTACCGGATGGCTGGCAAGGGAACAGGATCGGGCGCCGAGGAAGACGGGAGAGACACAAAACGGTGCGCCAAAGAGCAAGAATCAGTTTGTTAATTTCACCCAAAGACAATACGACTACGACAAACTGGAGAGGAAAATGTTCGGCGGGACAAAGGAGTGATGGTATGGCAAGGCATTTCCGTTCACAGAATGATTTTGAGAAAGACTTTATTGGCGTCATCGAGAAGCTGAGCTATAGCCGCCAGAAGTGGGAGGTCTGGCAGGATCTTATCTCGGTTATGGCCTGCAGTATCAGCATTGCCGTTGACAGGACGCCGGGGCGGCTCCAGAAGAGGGGAAAAGAGTTCGAAGACGCGCTCGATCGGCTCGGCGGGGTGGAGCTGCCAGGGAAAGCCTTTGATGCAGTTGTCGACGCATTAGACCAAAACCCTGACCAGGATTTCCTCGGCAGCATGTATATGCGCCTGGAGCTCGGTTCCCACTGGACAGGCCAGTTCTTTACGCCGTATTCAATCTCAAAGATGATGGCGCAGATTACTTTGCAGGAATTGAAAAGCCATGTCGAAGCGCGAGGGTGGGTGTCCATCTGCGATCCCTGTATTGGCGGCGGGGCAATGCTGATTTCGGCGGCGAACATTGCGAAAGAGAAAAATATAAATTATCACGACCATATGCTTTTCGTAGGGCAGGATATTGACGCGATAGTCGGCAAGATGGCATACATCCAGCTCTCCCTGCTGGGATGCCCGGGGTATGTCGTGATCGCAGACAGTATCACGAATCCGCTTACCGGAGACCCGCTCATGCCAGACGAAAAGCCGAATCAGGATTTCTGGTATACGCCGTTTTACATCAAAGACACATGGGTTGGCCGGAGACAGGTCCGAATGATGGATAACTTTCTTCGGAGCATCACGCCAAAAGAAAAGAAGCATGAAGCAGGCAGCGGCTATACGTTTTATTTCAATTTTTCAGGAGGTAAATAGATGTCAGAACAGAAAAAGCAGGAGGCAAAACAGTATGCATCCGCAGAAGAGAAGCTGGACGCAGAACTTGCCCACGCGGCGGATAAAAGCTTTGCGGAGCCGGTGATCGGATATCTCAAAAAGCGGTGCGCTGAAGACACCGGGATGGCGGAGGATGTAATGCAGGAGCATAAAACCTGGGCGAAGTGCTTTAATCACATCTACTCCCAGGCGAAGAAACAGGCTAAGGGCAACGCTGCGGCAATCCGGGATGAAGTGGTCTATGAATGGGCTGAGGATTATTATCATCTGGACGATAAGGCTCTGGAGGAGAAGAAAGCAAAAGGAGCTGCAGAGCAGGCGAAGCAGCGGAAAGAAGTCAATAAGGCTGTCATGAATGCCCCGACAACCGCGCCGAAGATTTCCGCGAAGAAAAAAGCGGATAAAAAGGCAGGAAGCGAGAAACCGGCGAAAGAGAAGAAGTCGAAGAGCGGAGCGCAGGAAGTGGACGGACAGATGGATATCTTCTCCTTCCTGGGCGAGTAGGAGGGACTATGGATAAGAGAAAATTATCTGCGGTACCACGCCCTGCAGCCACTCCGGATATGCTCGATTTTGCAGGACATGCCGGAGACATACGGCATATTGTGACTGCGTCTGTGGACGAAGACGGCGCGATCCTGATGCTGAATTTCTTCCGGGTGGCAGACTTGAATCAGGGAAAGACAACAGCTGATTTTCGGACGTTTTTGTCAAAAGACGATTATATCTCACAGGATTTGACGCAGGAGAAAACAAAGTGGCGGACTGGATCTTTGCAACATATGTGGAAGTGGGATTTTTCCTACTGCGATTATCTTTGGGACAGAGAAACATTCTCGTCAAGAAGGATAACCCGGGTTGCTATAAGGTCAGATGCGGACCAGAAAATTATGGAGCAATTCCTGCAGCCATACATGGAGCAGGATGACAAATATTCTCCATGGGACGGAGTAGACCGATTCCAGAAAAGCGTGATGGACAAGCGGCTTGGAAAGAAGCACAAGAAGATCCTTGATGGAGTTGACACAGTAATGGAGCCGGTCCAGGAAGCACCGGAAGAATTTTTTAACTGGCTGTGGGAAACAGGAATGAGTTTCAGCCGGTACCTGATCTATAAGGAGATTAAAAAAGGCATCGCGGAATGCGTATGCACGTACTGTAAAAAAATCGGAGATGTAGATCGGAGTACGATCCGGCTGCGCAACAATGAAAAAGGGTTCTGCCCATTCTGCGGCAGCCCGGTTACATTCAAGGCAAGAGGAAGAATGCCGGGCAAGATATATGACGAGAGATGGTTCCTGTATGTCGATCCGATGGAGAGCGGCTTCTTACTCAGGTATTTCTATACATACAGGAAAATTAAGAATGACGGTCTTATCTCGATATCAATAAACAAGGACTTGGTTGAACATAAAACGCAGGAGGAATTCAGAACATTCGTTACATTTAGGGACGGAAAACCGAAATGCGACGGTTATGAATGGGACTGCTATAAGGGAAAAGGAGAACCCAGATGGTGCCCGGATACCGGTAGAACATGGCACGAGCAGTGCATTCTTTATCCGGGGAACCTGCCGCAGGCATGGGAGCATACGCCGCTGAAATATTCAGCACTGGAAGTCTTATCATCCAATATCCCTACCAGGGAGGTTAATTACGAGAACGCCATGGGAGAGTATTTGAGGTTCCCGAAACTGGAGTGGTTTTTCAAGATGGGGCTGAATAGTCTGGCGATTGATGTTATTAACGATAGCCATTACAGCACCATGGTAGGAAAGGTGAATAAAAAAGGAGAAACCATCTACGAGATCCTCGGGCTGACGAAAGTAAGCACAAAGCTCATGCAGGAGATTGACGGAAACCAGTATCATCTGCGGTTGTTACAGGTTGCACAGATGTACGGTGTCCAGTTTAATGCAGAAACACTGAAAGACTATTACGAAGAATTTGGGTGCAATACGGATCTGCTCAAACAGGCCAGCAGGAAGGTGACTTTGCATAAGCTGACAAGGTACATATCCAGAGAGAGTGAAAAATATCCGATAGGTGAACAGAACAGATTCCGTGGATACTATGGCCGGTATAGGGAGCGCCAGGATCCGAGGATTGAGAGAAAGAGGAATATGGCGAAGGACTGGCTCGAATACCTTGGATGGTGTAAGGAACTGAGATATGACACAAATGACATGTTCATCTATATGCCAAACAACTTTAAAAATGTCCACGACAGGACGGCAGAAGAATATAAGGCATTGCAGGATAAAAAGGCTGCCGCAGAAAAACGGCTTATGGAAAAGCTGGCGAAGAAAAGGGCGGAGGAGACCAGGAAAGCTATGGCGGTGCTGTTCAAGATGAACGAGGGCGCAGATGCTTTCTCAATCAGCGGGAAAGGCCTTGTGATAGTTGTTCCGTCTGGCGCCGCCGATCTTAAAGCCGAGGGCGCTGCGCTTCATCACTGCGTTGGGACTTATGTAGACAGGGTGGCAAAAGGCGAGACAAACATTTTCTTTATTCGGAAAGCGGAGGATCCGGATACACCGTATTTTACACTCGAATATCGTGACGGGAGAGTGATCCAGTGCAGGGGTATGAGAAACTGCGGGATGCCACCGGATGTGGAGGCGTTTGTCAATGTGTTTGAGAAGAAAATGAACGAGGCAGTAAATGCTGAGTTGAGGAGGTGCAGCTGATGGCGAAGCAGATAATCCGAAGCATCAGAAAAGGCTCCGTCCAGTGGAACGAAGAAGACAGACTGCAGATGATTGCGATACTTGCGAAAGCGGGATACGCCACGCAGCTTGTCAGGAAAGAGGTTCCCGGGCGGGAAGACAGAAAAAAAGCGCAGTTTGAGTATGTAATCGAATACGGGGAAAGGGTGGAGTAGGTATGAGTTTCAGTAAAATTGAATGGTGTGATTTTACATTAAATATCTTGACTGGATGCCTGCATGGCTGCCCGTATTGTTATGCGAGAAGCATGACGCAGCGCTTTTGCGGAAATATAAAATGGAATCTTGCGCAGACGGGGAAATATCGTAAAGAAGGTGAAATATATATCCTGGATGAGCCATTCCTGGACGAGTCAGGGCAGCAGGTAGTGTATCCATTTGGATTTGCACCGACATTCCACAAATACCGGTTCGGATGCCTGGACAGGATGAAGATGGGGCAGAGAGTATTTGTTGGCGCAATGGCTGATGTATTTGGAGACTGGGTACCCGAATCAGTGATTAAAGATATTTTCAGGGAATGTGAAGACCACCCAAAGAACAGCTATATTTTTCTGACAAAGAATCCAAAGAGGTATTCTGAATTGGAACTTCCGGATAAGCCGAATTATTTTTACGGCACGTCTGTTACATGCCCTGATGATTTCGGCCGGCTTGACCTGCTGCCAAAAGCGGGAATGCGCTTTGTGAGTTTCGAACCTTTACTGGCTGACATCTCGGCTCCGCTTCTGTCTGACATAAAAAACGGAGCAAGGCGTGGAAACCTCGATTGGATAATTGCTGGCGCTGAGACCGGACGAAAAAAAGGAAAAATTGTTCCGGAACGGAGCTGGATTTCGGCAGTAGAGGAGTATGCGGAACATTGGGATATACCGATATTCATGAAAGACAGCCTGATTCCAATTGTAGGCAAAGAAAATATGAAGTGCGAATCACCAGCACGACTTCTGGAAAAACCGCTGAGTGACAAGATAACCGCAAAAAGGACAGTGAAATGCAAGGGATGCGGAAGAATATTTCGAAAAAAAATGATGGTAATCGTCACAGCAAGAGCCAAGGAAAGAGGAAAATCAACCACGCTGAGTTATTTTTGTGGAAGCTGTTTTAAAAACTGGTGTATAGAAAATGGATTTGAAGATCCGGAATTGGAGGCTGAGGGATGAGCAAGAGAAGAAATTGCCGCAGGACGCCGGAGGAAGTAATGGCACATGAAAAGGCGACCAAAATAAGGAAAATGACAGATTCACAGATGATGGACTACCTGGAAGGCCTGCATAAGGAAGCCTATGACGCTGGCTATGCACTGGCCGGCTCTGAGACAAAACCACAGGAGCTATCCGAGGAACAGGAAAACACTGTGGAAAAATTTCTCTGGCATCTGCAGGAGAACAAGGTTCCGGGAATCGGCGCGGTGACGGTCAATAAATTATTAAAGGTGGCAGAAGAAAATGGATATGTATGAGCGGTCGGTCCGCGGTCGGCAGTCGCGGGCACAGGGGAAGAATTTCGAGGACATGATCGAAGACGCTGCATGGTATTACGAGAACCAGGGGATAGCGGCAATCGACAAAACACCGGAAGCATTCAAGGTGATAAAGCCTGCAGATCGGAGCAAAGGGCAGTTCCTCTGCTGCTTCACAAAGCAGGCACAGCCAGATTTCAAGGGAGCGCTGATGGACGCAACGATGATTCTTTTCGACGCGAAGCACACCGACAAGGAGAGGATCAGCAGGGATGTGATTACGGCGGAGCAGGAAGACTGCTTCGAACGGTACGGAAAAATGGGCGCGTTCTGCTTCCTGGTTGTGTCACTGAATTTCACCGATTTTTACCGCATACCATGGGTTGTCTTCCGGGATATGAAGAAACTGTTTGGGCACAAATACATGAACAAGGCAGAGCTGAATCCTTACAGGATAGCATACTCAAAAGGAGTCCTGCGATTCCTGGATGGGATAGAGCTTCGGGAAAGCGAGGAAGAACATGAAAGTAATGAAGTATGAACTGGCAAGAGCAATCGACAAGCTGAAAAGCGTTGTGCAGAAGAACGAAGCATTTCCGGCTCTCTCGGGTATTTTGGTGAACAACGGGTATTTAATCGCATCCAACACGGAAATCACGATACAGGTCAAATTAGAAGCTGCTGCGGGGGAATCTTTCATCATCCCTATGAAAGCATTTGATCTGATTAAGAATCTGCCGGAGGGAGAGGTGACGGTGCAGGATGATTCGAAGCATGTAGTCACAATCCAGATGGAGAAAATCAAAAACAGATATAAGAGCTTCGCCCCTGATGATTTCAGCTATACGCCTATGGACATCGAAACGTCCGGCATGGCTAAGCTGAACGGAAAGAGGATCATGGAAGCGCTCGGACATGTCGTGTTTGCTGCCAGCGATAAAGATGCGAATAAATGGATGAACGGAGTTTATTTTGACGGGAAAGATGATTTGCTCCGTGTAGTGGCCCTGGACGGTCATGTGATAGCGGTGGACAGCATGGCGGCCGAGGGCGTCGCCGGCATGAAGCTGATTGTTCCGAAAACAGCCATCAAGAAGCTTCTCTCTATGGGAATGGACGACGATGTGGAGCTGCTTTATGACGATACGCAGATGGTTTTCAGGGCAACTGATTACAGCATCCACACAAGGCTTGTGGATGGAAAGTATTTTGCTTATGAAAAGATGTTCGGTGAAAGCCGGATGGTGACGATCATTGACCGGAAGAGCCTTCAGGGGGCTATGACCAGGGCAAAGATGTGCGTTGAGGATAATCAGCCGGTGATTTTTGATATCTCCGGATATGATCTGAATATCAGCATCAAGGACAGAATGGCCGACTACAACGAGACGGTGGAACTTCAGGAGGAATCAGCAGAAGAAATTCGCATCGGCTTCAGCCCAAAACTGGTTTTGGAAGCAGCAAAAGCGTTCACCTGCGACAACATATCCCTAAGCTTCAGTGGACCGAAGCGCCCGATGGTGATAGAGGCGGAGGATAGTGACATGAAGGCAGTAGTGCTGCCGGTGGCGATTAAATAGGCACCTACCAAAGGGGTAAAACAATATATCACACGTAACTGCAGACAGCGAGTTGGCGGCTCTGCGGAGCCGCCGGAAAGGAGACACAGGTGACTGTTGGAAACGAGCGATGGAAAAACGATGGGAATTGTAAATTCTGCCGTCGGAAGAATTACTGTTCTAAACTATGCACCGCAGCCAAAAGAGCACTAAGAGATGGGCTTCGCTATAAGGCGATGTCGTATTTTGCGGGTTCAGTGATTGATAGAAAGGAGCGGGAGAATCCATGATAAACGGAGATATGATAAAAGCCATGCGCTGTGTCGCAAGCCAGGATGAAGCCGGGAATTGTTACATGGACAGATACAATCTGCTACACAAAGATGAAGCACAGATGTGCTGCAACGAGCAAGTAGCAAAACTGTATGCGGAGAACGAAAAAATTGTATGCCCTTATAGCCAGGCCGCCTATGGAGTATGCGCTGCTTCTGGAGATTTATGTGCGTGGCTCGGAGAAGCAGCATATGAGTTAGAGAAGATTCTGCTGGAACGGATGCCGCCAAGACAGAATATTGAACCGCAGGAGCGGACCAGAGCGGCAGTCCGGGCGACAGGTAATAAGTGGGCGATGGAAAATTTCAACGCCACGCATGATTAAGGAGGCGCTGATGAAAGAGCGGGAATTACAGATTGCCAATGAGTTTGGCGTTACAGAGAAGTTGCAAAAGCTGGAAAAGGAGCTTCTTGCCATAGACCGTGTTGTTGGAATAGATTTCGACCTCACCGATTTTTACAATGACATCCCTTACATCATATTTCTGACAAAATACGATATTCCGGGAAGTCTGCCAGGGGATTCATATTGGGAAGCGAGAAGCAAACTGAAATTGGATGTGATGAAGGTGGCTAGAGATAACGGCCTTAGTAAAACTGAGGACAGCGTCGAAGATTACGGAGAACACTTCTATTGGGTGTTCCAGTATGATCAGAGTTGGAATGTGAGGGACGGAGCATGAATGATTTCTGGTTTTTCTTTCAATTTCTGAGTTCAGTTGAGGAGGATATTACTCCGGAGCAGGAGAAGCGCGTAATGATTGATAAGGCAATAAATCTCCGCCTGCTTTGTGATTATGCAGTCAGCTGTTCTTACGGTGACATCGTTCTGATTATCTGCATGATTCATGATTATGTAAAAACACTGGACGAAATAAGAGAGGATGTTAAATGGCGGAATTATTACCGTGCGAGATTTATAAAAATAGCAGACTCCCTTTCAGAACAGATAGAGTACGACTACGATGAGGCTGTTAAGAAGTGTAAGAAAAAGCAGCTGAAAAAAGAAACATCCAGTGATGTAGGCGAGGATGCAATGGTATTGGCAGTGAAATATGGGAGGAAATAGATATGGCTATTTATCATAAGGGTTTGAAGCATCATGAGGACCGGGTCGCAAAACGGGCACTGGCAGATGGGGACAGAGAATTTTTGAGAAGACTGCAGCATGAGATGAATACACAGGATACGGCAGCGACGGCGGATCCGCGCTTCTGGGTGATCAAAGGCAGTGAAATGTGCAGGGACGATAACGATCCGGAAACATTCGCACTACGCGTCAGCGACGGCGTTGCGGCAGAGAATACAGAGGATACGTGCAAGACTCTCAATGCAGATATAATGCCGGACTGCGACAGCGATGATAGAACCGATTTTCAGATTGAAGCAGAACATGGCTTTTCACATGAATTTGTCTTGAGATATAAGGACGAGGACGGGGACGACTGCTTTGAATATCTCGACATTGATGAGCTGAATGAATTTCTGGACGAGAACGGCACCGACTGTGAAGTGTTCGGACAATCAAAACGGTCAGTAGTTTACCCCAACACAATGTTTCTGACGGAAAAGGAAGCAATGGAGCATCTGGAAGCGAATGATTATCATTACTCAAAGGACGCACATACATACTGTATGACAGCATGGCGTTCTCCGGATGTGGAACGGCTGTGGAAGATATTGCAGGAGGTGGAATGGTAGGTATGGCAGAAAAAATAAGCCCGGTAACACAGAGAACCCTTGACGGCATAACAAAACAGAAAGCGCATATTGAGAAGATAAAAGTACTTTCGGAATTTATTGGAAAGTGCGACGAGGAGGACGAGATCCATTTTGACAACGAGGACATCGACATTATAAAACGTGCACTTGCCTGCCATTGGTCGGTCATCCAGTTAGACATCTCCAGACAGGAAGAAGCCATAAAGAACGGTTCCGAGGATGGCAATCTTCGCAGCCAGTCCGAGAAACAGATCTTGAACGGCTGTCTTGGATTGCTTCAGGATGCTGTGGATTATTTCGGTGAGTACCTGGAATTCATCGGGTATTCGCCTGATCCGGGCGACGAGGAAAGCGAATTTGAATACAGCCTGACATATGGTCAGATTGTAAATCAGCTTTTCCTGTGGAACACAAGTCATAGCGGAGGCACATCAACGGCCGCGAAATGCAGGGAGCTGGGCGTAGACTATGGCAAATCAGTAAAATTCACGATCAGCCATGAATGGGAGAACGAGTAATGAATACGGTAATTATAGTTCTGACTGTCGCTGTGGTGATCAGCTTTATTCTCTGGATTATGGAAAGGCTACTTAATGTCTTTGACAGCATACTGCAGGCGGTCATTTCCCTCCAGCAGTATGTGGAAGCACTTGGACAGAAAAATGATGCTTTATTGCATAAAGTGAAAGCACTGGAGGAATATATCGATGCAAAAATGGGCGATTTATAAAAGCAAAGTTGGGTTGTATGCGAAAGAGTACATAGACACTCTGGAGGGTTGCAAGAATATTCTTGGCGGATGTTATGTAAAAGAGGAGGATTTACCTATAGTCGTAAATAACGCCGGGGGCAGATGCTGCTTTTACCCAGTGGAGGATAATTTTGTGGAAATCATCGAGAAAGAGGATGGCGAGGAACCACTGACAAGGGAGCAACGATATCCGAAAAACTCTAAGGATTTTGAGTACGGCTGGATATCTCCGGATGGCGATACTTTTAATACAGATTATGAGGGACATTACAGGGCGGCAGAAATGATCTGTAAGGAATATGGATATAGCTCATTTTCTCCCGAGCGCAGCTTAGAGGAAAAGGGGTGGGTAAAGATCACAAGGTATCATGGAGAGAGACAGATTTTTGCAGAGGATTTATTTATAACAAAGGCTCAGGCCGATACCATGATAGACCTTGGATATAGTTTAAATCCACAATTTATTGAACTGGTCACGTACAGCGAGGAGAGATGGTAGGAGGATGAAACAAAATGGTAGATCCGAAGCTGACGAAGCAGGAAAAGGCGAGGCAATTACGCTACAAAAAACCGCTGGTAAAAGATATCTGTCTGGATTTGATTCAAGAGTTCCTGTGGGATGCACAAAGCGAGTGTACCAATGCTCAGTATTATTTCGATAGCGAGGATGATACATTGTTGAACGCTCTGGACGGAGACGAAGAGGAGGAGCAGGAGTTCAAGATGATGTTTGCAGATCTGGAAGCAGAATGCGAGCAGATGCAGAACGATCTGGAACAGGAATATGTACCGGAGTGCTTCGATGAATTTTTTGCAGCGACATATTCTCACAGCATGGGGTTGATGATGGGCTATGACACTTATGAGCAGGATTATTACGGATTGAACAGCTGGGAGACAGAGGCCGGCACCAGTGAGGCCAGAAACCGGATGATGCGGATGACCAAAAAGGAATTGCTCGATGTGGCTAAGTATTGCATAAAAATCTTTGTGGCTTATGAGGGCCTACGGAGCAGGTACGAGAGCCTGAAAGCCGCACTGGACATCATCCGGGATGTGAACACGGCACAGCTTCAGGTGGCGCAGCGGATCAACGAGCTATACGATCAAGCGGAAAAAGATGGATTCTACGGATGGAAAGATGCGGCAGGAGAGTACAAAGCGCTGCTTAGCCAGATACCACAAATAGAATGGCTGAAATGAAGGTAGGTGAGAGGATGAAGAAATACATAGATGCGGATGCGTTGCTACAGGAAATAAAGGACACCGATAAAATTATCAATCATGAGACATATACGGCAGAGGGAATGCACAGAGCATATAAGAATGTTGTCGCAATTATCAATAGGATGCCCGCTGCAGATGTGGAGCCAGCATTACAACTACAGGAGGAATTAAAAAAAATAGGGCAGAGCATCAACGCAAATGACAGTATGGTTAATTGGATTTGCGACATAGACAAGTTGATCAAAAAGTACTGCCAGGCGGATAGGGGTGATAGAGATGAGTAAGTTTATAGATGCGGATAAGCTGAAAGATGCAGTCGAAGATTGGTTCGGTGGTGATTGTGAATTTGTAGTAAAAGATGTGAAATACATTGTTGGCGAAATGCCCGCCGCAGATGTGGAGCCGGTGAGAAGGTGGATTCCGGTCGAAGAGTCCATGCCGCCAGAAAAACCACAGCAGATTTCAGAGAAAAACGTGTTGACAGGAGTCATCACGTATCAAGATTATATAGGATCGGATCTTGTACTTGTCGCCGTTGAAGACGATTCAGGGAATTTGTTTGTGAGCGATGACAATACAGCTAATGGCGAATGGTGCTGCTATGGCAATATGGATATAGTCGCATGGATGCCATTACCAGAACCACCAAAAATGGACGGAGGTAGCGAAGAATGAATTATACACCTATCTGTATGCCTGGGACACAGATGTTGGGAATACATGGGAATTGTTCGATTATGTAACAAAGAAATATCCGGGCGTCCAAATTACAGCTGAACTTATGGATAAATGTGAGAAGGAAATGGAGGATAAGAAAGATGAACAGCCAGGAAACAATTAAAATGCCGTGGAGCGTGCAGCAGACCATTGAGGATTTAAAGCTTATCAAGGCACATTATCAAGAGGTTGTTAGGGCGGCGAATAGAGATGGCAAGGGAGAGCAGGACGTGGAAGAAGTAGCATTTGATTTCGACAGGGCTATCGCTGCATTAGAGAAGATGGAAAACGCAGTTGATTCAGGATATCTGGAAGATTGGTATATCAATTCTGTATCACAGGACGATGAACCCGTTTGGACCGAATCTCATATTGAGGAACTGTGCAACGATTTTATCCTCATTCCGAAGGCGGTGAAAAAGTGATGGAGATACTACAGGAGTACGAGCGAAAGGCTAGGAAAGACCATATTTGCAATTATTGCGGTGGAGTGATTAAGAAGGGCGAAAGATATCACTACTCAAAAATAAAGGGCGATTATCTGTACGAATGGAAATCGCATTTGGCCTGCATTAAGGCAGCAACCGGGTTGTGGGAGTTTATAGATCCGGATGAAGGTATGAGCAGCGATGATTTCTGCGATGGATGCCACGAGTTTTGCACAACGTTCCTCTGCCCCGATTGTGAGCACTATGAGAAAGAAACTGAGGAGTGCCTCGCTGACGAATCGTTTTGCGTAGATAAGATCGCTGAGACCTTTGAAAACTATGATCTGGTCAAAGACAGAGAAGGCCCACTATGGTGGAAATGGCACTTAAAAGAAAGGAGGCAGGCACCACATGATTAATCCAGACCAATATCGTGAATCAATCAAAATACTACGTTCTATACGGGAAGATTATTCCATTATCATGAAGCACTATCAGCCAGGAAACAAGATGTATGAATCAGCCATCCGTGACGATAATGCACTGGAGGATGGAATTGAAGCGATGGAAAAAGTTTTGCATGATATGGGGGAATGGTATTGATGAGCGGAGAAGAGCGAGATGCAGTATACCGTCGCTGTATATCTACATACGGCGCGGACGCACAGATTGATATGATTCTGGAAGAAATGAGCGAGCTGGCTAAGGCGTTACTGAAAAACCGCCGGGCGAAGAAACACAGCCAGAGCAGGATAGACGCTATTGTAGATGAACTGGCCGATGTCAAAATCATGGAGCGCCAGATGGAACTTCTCTTCACCTGTTCTGACGATGTAGAATGTAGAGTAGATTTTAAAGTTCAGCGGCAGAGTAAGCGTCTCGATGAATTAAATGAGTGATGTAGAGGGGATTGCAGGAGATGACCAATCAGGAAGCAATAGACATTATAACAAACGGACGGCATGACATGGATACCGTCAACGAAGCATTGGAGCTTGCAGTAGCTGCATTGCAGAGACAGGAAGAAATTCCCTGCTCATATAATCTTGATGCGGTTATGGAGCAGCTGGACGGAGCGGCTATCACCAGATTTGAGGGTAGGCTGAAAGATGGGCGGATATGTCATTATGAGGACATTAAATATATCGTTCGGACGGGAGGCGAATTACCGAAATGATGATTTTTGTATTTTTACTTGGAGTGGTAGTCGGAGCTGCTGCTGTTTCTATATGGGCGCTGATGGCAGCTGCGGCAAAGGAACGTGATCAGAGAGGAGATTGACATATGTCTTATGTAAGAAAAAAATCGTATGTCAGCGCATATGAGAAGCCGGTCGTTTATATGGCATCGGACAGAATGGAGATCGCCGGAAGGTATAATATCAGGGAGAAAATTCAGATTGAGGTTATTATCAGGGATGCTTTGGATAAAAGTCTTCGGACAGAGATTGAGATTTGCACTGTTGCCGGGAAATATCCGAACTTTTTGCAGTATATTGATCCGAAGGGAATATCCCATGCTATTGATTATTTCGAACTCGATCGAATGAGCAAGAGAATTAGAACGAAAGGATTGCAGAATGTATAATAAGTGTCAGAAATGCGGGAAGCAGCTCTCAGATCCGGATAGCATGAGACGCGGTTATGGACCGGAATGCTGGGAGAACATTACCGGAGAACCGGCGAGGAAAGGGAAAAGCATCCCGGCGAAAACGGATCCGACAGAGGAGGAGCAGATTCCGGGGCAGATGTCATTAGATGATTACCTTGCTTTGGCTTCGGAACAGGAGGCGTGTTATGGAGGATAGGTGCGTAATGTGTGACAGGATTATTCCAGAGGGGAGCCATGTCTGCCCCATCTGCCAGAAAAAGTATAGCGACAGGCCTGCAATATCCCGCAAAGACAGCAGAATGGAGATATGCCCGGACTGCGGAACAATGGAAGCACTCGATGCGGCGAAGTGCCTGATTGGACCGGATATGGATGCTGAAAAATGGCAGGACTATAAGCGTCAGATAATTGCAAAAATGAGGGGAATAAGGTAAAATAGAGCCGGGAAGTTTTTAAGATTCACGGTGATCTATAGGAGGGGCGGCAGTATGGAAGATGAGCGGGTGGTATTTGTTGCGCTTACGAAAGATGAAATCGCGAAAATGAACAGGGAAGCCGCGCTGATTGGCGCGCAGGCCGCGAACCAGGTGCATCAGAAAGAGGAAAAGGAACGGAAAGACCGGCGGCTTCACAATACTGATTTGTTGCTGAAGAATTACCGCTCGTTCAAGGCGCATTGCAAGAAAGCTGTATATGAGAAACCGAGCGAGACCACGGAAGAAGTCATAGAGGATATTATGTCGATGAAAGGCGACAGGGTAATCGTTGACTCCATTCTCCGGACGACGCAGCGCACCGAGATTATTGTGGAGCACATTGACAAGATGCTCGATGTGTACCATGTGTGCTGCAATAAAGGCACCGATGCAGAGAAGCGGCAGTACAATGTTATCAAAGAACTGTACATAAAGGGTACTTCAAAAAATGCTGCGGAAATTTCGCAAAAATTGGGGGTCAGTAAAATGACAATCAGTACCGATTTGAAAACCGCAAAAAACCGCTTATCTGTGCTGTTTTTCGGCATTGATGGAATCAGCTATTTCTGCGACTAACAATTTTTGTAAACTTTACATTGACCTTATAACAAAAATGGTGTATGATATGGTCGTAAAATTTTATCTTGCCATGAGGCCGTTCGGTGTGATTCCGGGCGGCTTTTCTAATTTATCCGGAGAGGGAGGGACAGTAAAAACCGGTGGGAATGCTCCTTAAATATTTCGATAAGGAGAGGAAATGTGAAAGGAATTATTATTCTTGCCGTATATGCGGCTGTAATGTATCTGGCAACCGTTACCCTGACGAAAAAGGAAAAGAGTGTTGAGGGATTCTGTGTAGGGAGCAGGTCGGAAGGCTGGCTTTTATCTGCATTAAGCATCGGCGCAACCTGGATATGGGCACCGGCGTTGTTCACATCGACAGAGAAAGCATACTCTGCCGGGTGGGTCGGGCTGTTCTGGTTCCTGGTCCCGAACGTGCTGTGCCTGATTATTTTCATACCGTTCGCGAAAAAGATACGCGCGGAAATGCCGGAGGGAATGACATTGTCAGGATACATGAAAGAGAAATACCAGTCAGACGGAGTGAAAAGGATATACCTTTTTCAGCTGATCGGGCTGGCCGTTTTGTCCACCGGGGTACAGCTTCTTGCAGGAAGCCAGATCCTGAGTTCCGTGACTGGCCTGCCGTTCTGGGCAGTTACGATACTGCTGGCATTGATTGCACTGTCTTACTCACTCTTTTCTGGAATAAAGGCATCAATGCTTACGGACGCTATTCAAATGGTATTCATGCTCATAGCCTGCGGCCTATTCGTAATATTCGGAATACGCCAGACGGGCGTACAGGGCATAATACAAGGCCTACACGGCAGAACAGGCGAGTATACGTCACTGTTCTCAGGGAAAGGATTGGAGATATTCCTGTCATTTGGATTACCGACCGCGATAGGATTGCTATCCGGACCGTTTGGAGACCAGTCATTCTGGCAGAGGGCATTTGCAGTAAAGAAAGAGAAGCTGGGCAGATCGTTTCTGCTTGGTGCGATTCTTTTCGGGATGGTTCCTCTGTCCATGGGAATCCTTGGACTCATCGGTGCCGGCACAGGTTACAATGTTGTGGATCTGGGCGTTATCAATTTTGAACTGATACAGTATCTGTTCCCTGCGTGGGCTGTGATACCGTTCCTGTTCATGATCGTGTCCGGCCTGCTTTCGACAGTGGACAGCAACCTGTGCTCCGTTTCGTCACTGACCACAGATATTGCAGGCACCGGAGATCTGAAGAAATCCAAAGCGGCGATGCTTGCGTTGCTGGCAGCCGGGATCCTGATTGCGAATATTCCGGGAATGACAGTAACAAACCTGTTCCTGTTTTACGGCACGCTCCGGGCGTCAACATTACTGCCGACGGTCCTAACGCTGAAAGGAGTAAAACTCTCTGCAAAAGGAATCGTGGCTGGTGTCATCGCTGCATTGGCCGTAGGGCTTCCTATTTTCGCCTACGGGAGCATTTGGAGCATCGGGACATATAAAACTGTGGGTAGCCTGACAACCGTCCTCTTGGCCGGATTTGTGGCGCTGATCGTCACCAGACTGGAGGTGCGCCATGCTTGCTAGGAAACAGTCAGTAAAAAATGATCAAGATTGGGCGGAAGCACTGGAGCATATTGAGGAGACGGTACTAAAGCAGGAACTGGATGAGCTGTTAGAGAAGACCACCGAGGAAGTCAGGAAGACCTGCGAGGGGAAACAGGCAGCGTTCGCATGGAGCGCAGGCAAAGATTCCATCGTGCTCCGGGAGGTGTGCGAACGGGCAGGGATTAACCAGTGCGTCCTCGTGATATGCGAGCTGGAGTACCCGGCGTTCCTGTCATGGGTGACAGAGAATATGCCGGATGAACTGGAAGTGGTCAACACTGGTCAGGATCTGGACTGGCTTGCAGCCCATCAGAATATGCTTTTCCCACAGGATAGCGCCACCGCTGCGAAGTGGTTCCATATGGTCCAGCACCGCGGGCAGGAGAAATATTATAAAGCCCATGGTCTGGAAATGCTTCTCCTGGGCCGCAGAAAGGCCGACGGCAACTATGTAGGCAGGGGAAGCAATATTTACACGAATGCAAGGGGAATGACCCGGTACAGCCCGATTTCAGAATGGCGGCATGAAGATGTACTGGCATTCCTGCATTATTATAAACCGGCTCTGCCGCCTTTCTATGGGTGGAAGAACGGATTCTATTGCGGCACCCATCCCTGGGCGGCCCGGCAATGGACGGGCAGCATCGAAAACGGATGGGCGGAGGTATATGACATCGATCCGGACATTGTGAGGAATGCTGCCGAAAAGATACCGAGTGCAGAAGCTTTTCTGAAAGAGAGGGAGAGCTGATGTGCGGAGTATTCGGCTTTTGTGGGATTAAGCCAGACGCGGATCTCTTGCAGGAGATTGCGCTTCTGGCCGGAACCAGGGGGCCACATGCGCACGGCATATACTGGACAGACGAAAACGGAAATCATATCCGGAAAGGTGCTGGACAGATAAAGCCGGCGATTCTAAAAGATGTCATGCCTGCTTTGCTGATAGGTCATTGCAGGCTGAGCACCAGCGGTACATACCGCATGGAGCAGAACAATCAGCCTATCGTATGCGGAGACATTGCAGTGTCCCACAATGGCAACATTCCTGATTACCTGGAGTTATCCAGGGAGATGGGAATTGCCTTATCCACCTGTTGTGACAGCGAAATTCTCTGTCATCTCGCCGGCCGGTACGGCATTGAGAAAGCCATATCAGCCATAAAGGGAGCGCCGACCGCACTCCTACTCCTTCAGAACAATCAACTGACTGTCTTCCGGAAGAAGCTGCCGCTGTATGTATTACATACGGAGGGCAGCTATTATTTTTGCAGCAGGGCATTTGAGGATGCCATGCAGATTCCGGAAGACGAGGCAATTACGTTTGAAGGAGGAATCACACATGGAAATCTGTACCATGAAACTCTCTGATCTGCGCAAACCGGAAAGGAATGTACGTATCCATTCCGAAAAGCAGGTAAAGGAACTGAAACGGTCGTTGGCACAATTCGGCCAGACAAGGGCAATCGTCATTGACGAGAATAATACAATCCTGATCGGCAACGGGCTCTATCAGGCTATGATGGAGGCCGGTTTCGAGGAAGCGTCCGTATATGTGAAAGCAGGCCTGACGGAAAATGAGAAGAAAAAGCTCATGATTGCCGATAATAAGACATATGCTCTCGGCATTGACAATCTTGAGACGCTGAATTCATTTTTGGAGGAACTGCAGGGCGATTTGGATATTCCCGGATACGACGAGGAGATCCTGCGCCAGATGGTCGCTGACGCTGACGAAGTGACGGAAAAAATCTCCGAATACGGCACACTCGATGAGGATGAGATTAAAAGCATCCGTGAAAAAGGGGCAAAGATGGAAGCAGAAAACAACAATTCCGGTTCTGAAGATTACGAGGTTGCCAGAAATCCGGAAAACGGAGAGCCGAATAGCATTGCTCCGAGGGTAACGGCTGGCGAACCGGCCGAGACAAGGCGGTATGTAATCTGTCCGAAGTGTGGTGAGCAGATATGGCTGTAAGGCGCTGCGAATCCAGCATCGATGTAGTCACGGCTGCAGAAACCAGAATCAGGAATGTATTCCGAAACGGCCTGCCGGTATTCTTCTCATTCAGCGGCGGCAAGGACAGCCTGTGCATGGCACAGCTTATTGTAAATCTGGCCAATCGGGGCGAGATCGATATGAAGCAGCTGACCGTTCAGTTTATCGATGAGGAAGCAATATTCCCATGCATGGAAGATACGGTAAAGAAGTGGAGACGTATCTTTATGATGATGGGTGCGAAGTTCGAGTGGTTCTGTCTGGAAGTAAAACATTACAACTGCTTTAATGAGCTGACCAATGATGAGTCATTTATCTGTTGGGATTCTGAAAAGCGGGATGTATGGGTAAGACAACCTCCATCATTCGCAATCCGGAAGCACGGGCTTCTGCGAGAGAGGATTGATACGTATCAGGATTTCCTGCCGAGAACATGCCGGGGAGGAATCACCATCGTCGGCATCCGGACAGCGGAATCCGTGCAGAGACTGGAAAATATCGCTTCTATGACTAGGGCAGGGAAGAACATGACGAATAAGCAGCAGATATTTCCGATATATGACTGGACAGATAACGATGTGTGGCTTTATCTCCTGAATGAACATGTGGACATACCGGATGTTTACCTGTATCTGTGGCAGTGTGGCTCAAATAAGCGGCAGCTGCGCGTATCACAGTTCTTTTCCGTAGATACGGCACGGAGCCTGGTGAAGCTGAATGAATATTATCCTGACCTTATGGAGCGGATTATCCGCAGGGAGCCAAATGCTTACCTGGCCGCTTTGTACTGGGATAGTGAGATGTTCGGGCGCAATTCAAGAAAGCGCAAAGAGAGCGAGGCAGGACAGGCCAGGAAAGACTACAGACAGGAGCTTCTCACAATGTTCAGCCATATGGACGTTTTCTTCGATACCCCGCACAAGATGCACACAGCAAAGCGGTACCGAAATTTTTTCATGCAGATATCTGCGATCGCCACGGATGAAGATTGCAAGAATATCTATGAGGGGCTGATAACCGGTGATCCTAAAATGCGGGCGTACCGGGCGCTGTATCAGAGGGTATATGGGAGATATATCAAGAAAACGAAAAGGCAGGTGGAAGAGGATGGATAAGAAACTGTCAGCACCGCTGTCTACGTTGCAGTGGGTAAAGCGGGATAAATTAAAGCCTAATGACTACAACCCGAATAAGGTATCAAAGGAGAACCTGAAGCTCCTGGTCCAGTCGATCTTAACGAACGGCTGGACACTCCCGATTGTGGTCCGGCCTGATTACACGATCATTGACGGATTCCACAGGTGGACGGTAGCGGGGATGGAACCTCTGAATACTATGTTGGATGGCTGCGTCCCTGTAGTGATTGTGGAGCATAAAGAGCATTCAGAGGATATATACGGCACTGTGACGCACAACCGTGCGAGAGGTACACATCTGCTGGAACCGATGAAGAAGATCGTGAAGGAACTGATTGACGAGGGAAACACGATTGAGGAAATAGGGAAGCAGCTTGGCATGAAGCCGGAAGAGATATTCCGATTGTCTGATTTCTCGAAAGAAGATTTTCTTCGCATGATGACTAAGAATGCTTCCTGGTATTCCAAAGCAGAATTTATCACAAAAACATAATAAGCAACATAAAGAGTGTAGGGCAGACCAAAAAACGCGAAAGCGCATCTGACCTGCATGATTTTTTGCCGAAAAAGGTGAACGGAGGGAGGGACAACCAGTGGCGAGGGCGAGAAGTCCCGACAGTATCAAGGCAGAGGAACTGTACCGAACAGGGATGAAACTCGTTGAGATTGCCGAAAAGTTGGGGGTTCCTGCCGGTACAGTCCGAAGATGGAAATCCACCCAGGATTGGGAGGGGAAAAGTAAAAAAAAAGAAAACGAGCGTTCGGAAAAAGAAAAAGCGAACGTTCGGAAACGCGGCGGCCAGAAAGGCAATAAGAATGGCGTTGGCAACAGGGGGCCAGTCGGTTATCAGAATGCGCTGAAGCATGGCGGTTACAGCACGGTGTACTGGGATCAGCTGGACGATGACGAGAAAGTCTTCATTGAGGATAGGCAGGATGACGAGGAAAAGCTGCTGATTGACCAGATCACATTGTACTCTGTTCGCGAACGCAGACTGATGAAGGCCATCAATAAATACAAAAATTCAAAAGGCGGCGTTTATATGACGGGCGCGATTCGTCAGGAACAGAAGCGAACATTCAAAGATGACGCTGAAAGGGAACTGTACGAGGAAAGAATCAGGGAGAAAATGAAAAACGGTGACCGGCTGCCGGGAGAATCCTATGGTCTGCAGACACAGACGTCTGCGACAATAGATTTGATTGCGCGTCTTGAACGCGAGTTGACATCTGTTCAGAGCAAGAAGACCAAGGCAATCGAAGCCCTGTCGCGGATCCGGATTGAGAAAGCGAAGATGGAGAACGAAGCAGCCGGGAACGATGTTGTGGATGACTGGATAGCAGAGGTGCTAAAGGAGGGCGGTGCGGATGAGCCAGAATAACAGGGATTTTCGCAAAAAGTTCTTCCAACAGAGGAAGCAGGCCTACCGCGAATCGCCTGTGCTGTTCGCTCGAGAGGTGCTTCTGTTCGAGCCTGATGAATGGCAGAAGGAAGCATTGGAGGATCTGGCCGCGACGTCGAAGGTGGCAGTCAAATCAGGCCAGGGCGTAGGAAAGACTGGTATGGAAGCTGTGGCACTGCTGTGGTTCCTGACATGCTTTCCCTATCCGAGAATCGTTGCGACTGCGCCGACAAAGCAACAGCTACATGATGTCCTCTGGTCTGAAGCCAGCAAATGGATGAGCAAGTCTCCGTTCCTGTCAGAGATTCTAAAATGGACAAAGACATATATTTATATGCGTGGCTATGAGAAGCGCTGGTTCGCGGTTGCGAGGACTGCTACGAAGCCAGAAAACATGCAGGGCTTTCATGAAGATAATATGCTGTTCATCGTTGATGAAGCGTCCGGTGTTGCTGATCCGATTATGGAAGCAATCCTCGGTACGCTGTCCGGTGCGAATAATAAGCTGCTGATGTGCGGGAATCCTACACGGACGTCCGGCACATTTTTTGATGCTTTCAATGCAGACCGAAGCATTTACAGACTGCATACCGTATCATCTGCAGATAGTCCGAGGACGAACAGGGAGAACATTGAGTCACTGATCCGGAAATATGGTGAAGACAGTAATGTTGTCCGCGTCAGAGTAAAGGGTCTGTTCCCGAAGCAGGAAGATGATGTATTTATTGGCGCGGAGCTGGCCGAACAATGTAGTTCGAAGAATTATGAGCTTCCTGCTGACAAATCATTGCCATACTGCATAATCGGTGTTGACGTGGCCAGATTCGGCGATGATGAAACGGTCGGATGGCTGAATATGAAGGGAACAGTAAGGATTGCTTTTAAGAAGCGGGGGCAGGATCTGATGGCAACAGCAGGATATATTGTGAAACTGTACAAGGAAACGGTGAAGAAATATCCGGATTACACCGGGCGGATATATGTCAATATCGATGATACCGGCCTGGGAGGTGGCGTTACTGACCGTCTCCGGGAAGTAAAACGTGAGCAAAGGCTTCACCGTTTATTCATTATTCCGGTCAACGCGGCGGAGCGGATAGAGACCGATACCAAAGCTGGCCGGGATGCGGCGGAGCATTACAATAATCTGACTACCCATATGTGGGCCACGCTGAGAGATCTGCTGAAGGCCAAAGAGATTTGCATAGAGGATGACAGCGAAACGATTGCGCAGCTTTCGGCCAGAAAATATTTTATGGCCAGCAACGGGAAGCTGGAACTCGAAAGCAAGAAAGAAATGAAAAAGAGAAACATAGATTCACCAGACAGGGGCGATGCGTTGGCCCTGGCAGTGTATCTCGGAAAGATTAAGAAGTATACCGGAAGCGCTCCGAGCGAGGAGGCAACCGGCGCACTTGGCA
Organism: Lachnospiraceae bacterium; assembly: GCA_021202075.1. Lineage (GTDB taxonomy): Bacteria > Bacillota > Clostridia > Lachnospirales > Lachnospiraceae > Choladousia. Next base: position 33,302 of record JAJQDT010000003.1, read on the forward strand.
AGAGCAGCTATTGGAGAAAGTGAGGTGAGGACAATGACAAAGAGGGCAACCCGAAAAGGGGAACTTGGCCGCATCGGCCAGAGACGCTATGGTGGCGTTATCTATGAGGAGTTTCTTCCGGAACTGCGTGGACCAAAGGGGATTGAAGTGTACCGCGAAATGTCGGAGAATGATGATGTGATCGGCGCAATCCTGTATGCGATTGAGATGCTGGTGCGGCAGACCCAATGGAATGTGGAACCGGGTGGCAGTTCGGCCAAAGATCGGGAGGCCGCTGAGTTTGTGCAGTCCTGCATGGACGATATGCAGAACACATGGGTTGATACGATATCCGAAATCCTTTCTTTCTTGACATACGGATGGAGCTTTCACGAAATCGTCTACAAGCGTCGTATGGGGAATACCAGGGACATCCGGACACGCAGCAAGTACGATGATGGTCTGATCGGATGGGCGAAACTGCCGATCAGGGCGCAGGAGACGCTTTATCAGTGGGAATATGACGATACAGATAACCTGATCGGTATGACGCAGATGCCGCCGCCTGATTATGGACTGTTGACAATCCCGACCGATAAAGCACTGCTTTTCCGGACTAAATCGAAGAAAGATAACCCGGAAGGGCGGAGCATTTTGAGGAATGCGTACCGTTCTTGGTATTTCAAACGAAGAATACAGGAAATTGAGGGAATCGGCATTGAACGTGATCTGGCTGGTCTTCCGGTGATTTACGCTCCGGAGGGCTTGGATATCTGGGAAGAGGGCAACGTTCATATGGCTCAGATTCGCACGAGTCTTGAAGCTATGGTGCGGAATATCAGGCGGGACGAGATGGAAGGTGTCGTGCTCCCGGATGGTTACAAACTGGAGCTGTTAAGCAGTGGGGGAACACGGCAGTTTGACACGAACGCGATTATTGACCGGTATGATACTAGGATTGCGATGACAGTTCTGGCCGACTTTATTTTTTTAGGGCATGAGGCCAATGGATCGTGGGCGCTGAGTTCTGATAAAACGGAACTGTTTGCGATGGCCTGCGGAGCATATCTGGATATCATCGCAGAGACATTCAACAGCCAAGGAATCCCATCTCTGATCGATATCAACGGAGACCATTTTGCAGGAATAACTGATTACCCGAAGCTGACGCACGGAGACATCGAAGATGAGGATATCACCAAAGTATCCACATTTATCCGTGATATGGTTGGAATTGGTGTCTTGGTTCCGGACGATGGGCTTGAGGACTATGTACGCCAGATTGGCAATCTTCCAGAACGAACCGAAATGGCTAGGCCGATTGACGAACAGCGAAGGAAGCAGCAGAACCAGAACGAGCCTCCGGAACCGGAAAGTGCTGCGAGAAAGGACGAAGAGGAGGATCCAGACGGTGATGTTCCGGAAGATGTGGCAGAGGCAGCGAAGAAACGCCTTGGGAGGGATTTACCATGACGATTCTAATCAGACCTCCGCGCAGTGTAAAAAAAGCCTATTCAAAAGAAGTACAGGAGACCCTTGACCGTCTTGATACATTTCTCGATGAGAATAACGAGGATCTGGCAGAGTTTCTGTATGGCTTTTGGGGAGATCAGCAAAATGCGGTCACATACCATGAATTGAGGGATGCTGTTTCGGAAGGAGCACTGAGCCAGGAACTGATCCGGGCTTGGCAACAGGATTATACAAAGTTGGTTCCCGGAAAGTTGGTGCAAGTATGGCAGACGGCAATGCAGGCAGGAGCCGCCGGGCAGCCGTTGGTTTCTGCAACTTCTTTCAGCATCAACATGCAGACACCGGGAATCATGAATTGGATCAACAGCCGCGGAGCAGAATTTGTCACATCAAGTATGCAGACGCAGAAGGATGCGATTCGGGCGCTGCTGGCGAACAAGATGATCGAACAGCACACAACAGATGAATTGGCACGGCTTATCCGGCCATGCATCGGGTTGACCGAGGCACAGACAAAAGCAACCATGAGGCTATACGATACCGTAAAAGCAACCCTGAAAAAAGAACATCCAAATATGAGAGAAAAAACTGCTCAAAAGAAAGCCCTGGATGCGGCGCAGAAATATGCGGAAAAGAAGCACAGGCAAAGGGCGTTTACAATCGCCCAGACTGAGCTTGCGTATTCGTATAATCAGGGGGCAGACCAGGGCATCCGACAGGCGCAGGATGCCGGACTGATTGGAACCGTGCGTAAGAGATGGAGTACATCCGGAGATGAAAACGTCTGTGATATATGCGCTGCTCTTGATGGCGTGGAGATTGATCTGGATGACAGCTTTGATTTCAAGGGGCGCGTCCTGTTTACTGGACAGAAAATGCTTCCTCCCGCCCATCCACGATGCGCCTGTGCTGTAATGTATATAGAGGTTCATGACTGAAAGGATGCATATTATGAAACGATTTTATGACATAATTACAAAATCCGGGGAAGAAAACAAGAAGCCGCGTGAACCGCCGGACGAAACGCGTAAATTTCATATTGCAAAAATGGATGATGAAAAAATGCTTGCCTTTGGATGGGCGAGCGTTGCCATTAGAGCTGATGGAGAAGTGATTGAAGACTGGCAGGGCGATATTGTGGAACCGGAGGAACTCGAACAGGCAGCCTATAATTTCGTTGAACTGTATCGCGAAGGCGGAGAAATGCATGAACGCGGCGGGACAGCGGTCCTGATTGAGAGCGTGGTTTTTACGGAAGAGAAGATGAAGGCCATCGGCATTCCGGAGGGGACGCTTCCAATCGGATGGTGGATTGGCTTTAAGGTGCTGGATGATGATGTCTGGGAGAAGGTAAAAGACGGCACATATACCATGTTTTCGATTGAGGGGGAAGCGCAGCGAGTTGAAGTACAGGACGAATAAAAGTATACCTGGATAATCAGAAGGACATCCAAACGGGTGTCTTTTTGCGTTATAAATCAATTCTATGAAAGGAGATGCTTCATGGCAACAAAACTGAAAAACCTCAAAGTGACGAAAGTCGATTTTGTGGATGAAGGGGCTAATCCGGATGCTCATATTCCGCTCTTTAAGCGCAAAGATGAAGCTGCTGAACAGCCCACGATCACGGAACCAGAAGCAGATGGCAAAGAAAGCATCTGGAAACGTCTTTTCGGTAACTTATTCAAATCTGCCGGGATGGAGCCGGACGAAGTCGACAACATGATTGGCAAGATTGAGAAAAGCGGCGCGGAAACCTTTGGCGAAAAAATGAACCGGCGCAGGAGCCAGAAGATCGTGGATGAAATCTGGGATATCTGCTATGCGCTTCACGATTCCCTCTGTTCAATCATGTGGGACGAGGAGATAGATGGGACACAGACGGAGACTTCCATGAACGAAAGTGTTGAAGAATTCTACAGCACCATCAAGGGTTGCATCAGCACGTGGGCTGACGGAAAAACCATGAATATCAAAAAGAATTCCGATGGCGATCTTTCAGAGGCGGAGCTGGAGGTTGCAAAGATGGCGAATAAACGCCTGACAGAGACAATTGAGAAAGCGACTTCCAGTCAGGAACCGGAAACCAGTGAAACCAATAATAACCAGAAAGGGGAAGAAAGCGAAATGAAAATCGACAAGAGCAAAATGACACCTGCTGAAAAAGCGATTCTCGAAGAGATTGAGAAACGCTATGGCGTGGATGATGGAACAGCTACGGAAGGAATCGCATCTAATCCAGCACCCGCAGCACCGGCGGAACTGGAGCCGCCTGCGGCAATGGCTCCGGAGACTGCAGTGGAGAAAGCGCTGCAGACACTTGGTCTGAATAATCAGACATCGGTAAAGGAGCCGGAAGCAGGAACTGAGGACGATATCTACAAAGGCCTTAATCCGGCACTGAAGGCAGAGATTGAGGAGCTTCGGAAGTTCCGCGAACTGACCGAAGAGAAGGAACTGCATGAGGTTGCAAAGCGCTATGAAATCATCGGGAAGAAAGAGGAGGAACTGTATCCTGTTCTGAAATCCATGAAAGCCGCAGGCGGAACAGCCTATGACGATCTGGTGAAGATTCTCGATGAGACGAAGGCAACCGTGGAGAAATCCGGAGTGTTTTCTGAAATCGGGAAATCTGGTGGGCACACCAGTGCAGAAGATGCTAATGGAGAATCTTGGGCAATTGCGGAAACCAGAGCCGCAGAGATCATGAAGTCCAAGAACGTCACCAAGGCGCAGGCACTCGATGAAGTGTTCATTGCAGATCCTGCACTGGCAAAAAAATGTGATGAGGAGGGCTAAGAGATGAGTACATTTTTCGGAACGAGTATTAATGAATCCCCGACAGTGGTTCTCCCGGCGTCGGAAGATATTGCATCCGATGCAAGAGGGATTGCGCTGACAATCAAGGATGGCGGTCTTGCGCTTCCTTCTGCCGGCGAGATGACCTTCGGTATCAGTCTTATGACTGGAGAGGAAGAGGTGTTTACCGGAGATGACGTTACCGTCCAGATCAAGGACATTGGCAAGTGGGTAGCGGGGGAAGAAATTGCAGTAGGTGATCTGCTTACCACAGATGCAGAGGGCAAAGCGGTAGTAGCTGCCAGCGGCGATTTTGTTATGGCGGTGGCGCTGTCCGAAGCGTTGGAAGCAGGCACACTTGTGAAGATGCAGATCGTCAAGGCCGGCTACGCGCAGGCATCCTCATCTGAATCCGATGATTCGACGGATGGCGGGACGACTGACAGCGAAACAACCGACGAGACCACGGGCAACGGCGAAGCAACTGGTGATGATACCACAGAGTAAGGAGGATAAAATATCATGGCTGGAAGAGCAGTAAATAACACTGGCGCTATCATGGCAAGGATCCAGAAGGGCTGGCAGCCGAAACGCTATTTGACAAATATGTCGATGGCGTTCTTTGCAGCTGACAGTGATCATGTAGCGCATAAGATTTTTCCCATCTGCCCGGTGACGTTCTCTACCGGGTATTATTATATCTTTGAGAAAGGCGATTTGACCAGAGACAATGTCCAGAGAAAACCGGAGTTTGGCAAGGTTACGCCCGCAAAGTTTGGTCACACCGAGGATACATACAAGTGCCTGGTGGATCAGATTATTGTCGGAATCGACCAGATCAACGCACAAAACTATCTGCGGTCCAATGTTCCGGCATCCATTGACCCGAGACGTGCAAAGGTACGGTTTGTGACGGAGCAGCAGCTTCTCCATCTGGATATCGAGTTTGCGGAGCATTTCTTCAAGACTGGTGTCTGGGCGAATGAGTTTACCGGAATTGATGAAGGTACGCCCGGTGCCTCCCAGTTCCTGAAATTCTCTGACGCGAATTTCGACCCGGTGAATTTCTTCGATGCGAGAAAGCGGGAGATCAAGCTTGCGGGTCGGAGAGTTCCGAACAAACTGAGCCTTGGATATGATTCCTATATCGCACTGAAGAACCATCCGGATATTCTGGAGCGTGTAAAGTATACGGGCTCTACGGCAAACCCGGCGATTGTCACCAAGAATGTGTTGGCGCAGATTCTTGGATTTGACGAAGTGCAGGTACTTGAGGCAACATACAATGCCGCGGAGGAAGGGCAGCCGGATGACATGCACTTTATCTGCGAAGCAGATGGCGCTCTGATGACCTATACAACCAACAGCCCGCAGCTGGATGAGCCGTCTGCAGGTTACATCTTTACCTGGGATATGCTCGGCAACGGGAACTACATGGCAACCGATCAGTTCGAAGGTGAGCCGGGGATTCATTCCGAGTTCGTAGAAGGCCTCATGTCCTGGGATATGAAGAAAACCTGTGATGAACTGGCCTGCTATATGTCCAAGTGCGTATAAGGAGGGACGGCTATGGGTTATGTATGTGTAAAAGGTCTCACCTGCGGCGGCAAGGCATATAAACCGGGGGAGATGATTCCTGATGGCGTGATACTCAATAGCCGTGTCAGGGCATTGAAATCCACCGGACATATCGCGGAAACGGACGGAACTGCCAGCACCACATTAGTATCTACAGAGGAAATACGGGAAGCCTCCCTAATCCTGATTGTTGTGAGCAGCGAAGATGGAACGGAAAAGATGGAGGTTCCCATTTCTCAGGAAGGCCTGCAGGTGGTTTTCGATGTGATGCAGATGGCGGCGGATGAAGCTACAAAAGCAATCGGCCAGATCGGAAGTGAAGAGGAGCTGATTCTGCTGAATGCGGCGGATAGCCGCGCAGCGGTCAAAAAAGCGGCGAAGAAACGCGCAGAGAGCCTTACTGATACACAGAGCGAATAAGGAGGCACGGTATGGCAAAAGGCGGCACATATAATTATGACCCCGGCAAGATCACGGAGGACGGCATGGACCGGATGCGGTTTGAGCTGGGCGATACGATGGTAGAGGGCGGTCCTGATACGTGCGCTTTGACGGACGAAGAGATCTGCGCCGCCCTTGCCATGTACCCCAAACGATGGAAACGCGCGAAGCTGGCCCTGCTTGAAAGCATCTGCAGGCGGTTTGCATACGAGGTTGACACGAAGGAAGGACCTTTGTCTTTCAATTTCTATGACAGAGCGAAGCTTTGGAGGGAAGACTACGAAGCTTTGAAAGCAGAAGTGGAGGAAGAAAATATTTCGCTTCCGAATTTTGGAAACTCAAGGGCGAAGAAACCACCCTATTTCTACACCGGAATGATGCAGAATCAGAGAGCCGGGAGAGCGGGGAGGTCTGGTATACGGTGAGACGATCATATATGTATCTGCGCCCGGGCAACCTCTATAAATATTTTGTTATAGAGTCGAGCACGGCTGAAGTATCTTCGAATGGCCGGCCGAAAACGACATACGACCAGACAGGGAACAGGACGCTGCGTGGCGCCCTGGCGCAGGCTACAACCCAACAGAAAATCGAGTGGGAGCAGCTGCAACATCCAATCACCCACACGATTGTACAGGATGGACGCCCACGGGCGAAAGTTGAGGATAAACTGGTGCTTGGTGAGCGCGTCTTTCTTGTTCAGGGCGTGGACGAGCCAGGAAGCATTGGTATCTGCACGATTTACTATGTCGAGGAAAGGATGGATGTCAAATGAAGCTGTATATTGACACGGGCGCTCTCGGTTCAGCAGGACGGCAGGTGCAAGCGAAGGTCAGTGAAATGAATGCAAGTGTGAATCGCCAGGTTCTTTCGAGAGGAACAAGGGCCGTCAATCAGATGAGAAATGCTGAGTTGGAAGTCCTGCGCGGAGGCAGGGGAGGCAATACGTATCGGAAGTATCCTTATAAAAGCACATATACGGCATCGGCACCTGGAGAACCGCCTGCAAGGCGGACTGGAAATCTGCGCCTGCATTGGAGCGGAGATGTCAGAGGCGCTGGCGGAGACATTACTCTGTGCCTCGAAAGCAACGAATATTATTCTGACTATCTGGAAAATGGAACCCGGAAGATGGCGGCTCGTCCGTTTAAGGACAGGATCATCGAGAAAACACTGCCTGCTGTCAAATCCATTTTCAGCGAACCATACACATAAGGAGGGACCAATATGGGGCTGTTAAAGGAATCTACGAACACACTGTTCGATACAGATGCCATCCAAAAGGGAGCCATGATTTATGCCAAACACGAGTGCTGGGATGAGGCAAAAAGCGGAATTGTTTCAGCTGTGAAATCGGACGGCATCAGGGTACTATACCATCCGAATATTGCTAATGTCACGGCTTTTTTTAATATATTTGCTGATGACGTTGCGAATGGGGAATGGCAAATCAGGTGGTCCGAAGATCTGGAAACGATATATCAGTATCCGGAAGAGCTTGAGGAGGGAAACGCCGATGACGTTTGATGAAATCATCTATAAACGGCTGACCGAAAAAGAAGAGCTTACTTCTAAGCTGGCCAAATATGCTGGAAAGCCTGCGGTGTTTTATCAGACAGCTCCGGATGATAAGCAGGAGCAGGCGTGGGGGAAAGAACAGTATCCGAGGATCGTTTTTACAATTGACCTGCGGGCAGATCAGGAAAGAAAGACGGCAGGGGTATTACAGGCTGATTTATATTGTGATGAATCGCATACAGCACCGGAGCAGATTGCTCCACTTATACGGGACTGCCTGACAAACCTGATCCTGAAACCGGATGGCTCTTCCCACTATGCGTTTGCATGGGCCAGTACAGAGATGTTCTATCTATCTGGCAGCTCCGGGGTGAGTACGCGCATCGATGGCGCGACAATGAGGTTTGATATTCTGGAATACGTAGAACAGTATACGTCGAATCCAGACCCGGCTGAAGCAGTCCTTATGTGTTTGAAATCACTGGTTCCGGATGGAGCAGTGATAGGTATTGATAAAATCGCACCCTACTATGAGCCGAGCGGTGAACGTCCGGCTTTTTATGTGCGTATCAACTCCCATAAAACGAATCGGCAGACATACGCCATCACGTGGGTTGACTGTGCAATATCAGTCCATGTGATTACAGCGGATTCGGATATGCGTATAAAGTGGGTGAGATTCCTTTCGGATTATTTCAACCGGGCCGGCGAGGTTGGGATGACCGATGGAAGTCCGATGCTGATCTTCGGCACGACGGCGGATAACACCACAGATTATCTGTCCAAAGGGCAGATTACACTGAACGCACAGTATTCGCTGCCGAGAGTCAGTGTACTCGAACACCCACTGAACCATATGGGTTATACGAAGAAATTTGAGTAAAAGGAGGAATGGAAACCATGGCAGTAAAGAAAAATACTGCGGCAGACACCACAGAAACGGCAGAGACAGCCGTTACGGTTGAGACCGCAGGAACTACTGGAAGTGCGGAAGGAAGTGTCTCTACGGGCTCGAAAACAGTAAAAAAGGCTGAGGCCTTATATACAGCTGACGAGTTTGCGAGAGCGGCCGGCAAGGTGTTCGGTAAAAAATATAATTCTGACATCGTACGGGCGGCATTCAAGGTTGCGAAAAAAACGACAGCTACAAAAGCGGAGGCTGTGGAAATCGTGCAGTCATTCGCGGAAAGGAAGGTTAAATAATGAGTGGATTTTTTGTGGTAGGCGAAAGAAAAGACCGTCCTGGTGTGTATCATCGCTATGTCAACGATGGACCAGGGGAGACAGCTGGTGCAAGGGATGGGATCGGCTGCTGCGTAGTTACCGGTAATTGGGGAGCACTCAATACGCCGGTGACGGTTGAAGCAGGAACGGACGTTGCGACTGTGGTCGGCAGCGGAAGCGGCTATGACACCGTAACGCAGATGAGGACCGGCGGAGTTGAGGAGATTGTTGTGTGCCGTGTGGGTACAGGCGGGTCAAAGGGAGATATCACCCTTAAGGATAGTGAGGACGCTGATGTAGTAAAGTTGACTGCCCTGTACCCGGGCAGCAGAGCCCTCACCATCACGATCAGGGATTCACTTACGGATGATACCAAAAAGCAGGCTATCATCTACGAGGATTCGACACAGCTGGAAAGCGTTACATTCGACGCTGGAGAGGATGAGGTGAATGGCCTTATCAGCGCATTGGCGGAAAGTAACTATGTCACTGCTTCATTAGTAGCTGCTGGATCCGGAACGCTTGCAGATGTCTCCCAGAGCGCATTTTCGGTTGGAACAGATCCGACCGTTACTGCAAGCGCATACAGCGAAGGATTTTCAGCTGTGGAAGCTGAGGAATGGGACCATATTGTTGTGGACACGAATGACAGCGCGGTTCATACACTGCTGAAAGCTTTCCTCGACCGAATCTATGAAGCTGGCGCTTATCCCCGCGCGACTGTGGCTGAGTCAAGCTCTGTGGCTCTTGATACGAGAATGGAGAATGCCGCCGGCTATAACTCAGAATTGATGCACTATGTCTTGAACAGCTGGGTTGATTCTGACGGGACGGTGATGGAAGGCTATCTTGCGGCCGCGAGAATCGGCGGCCTGATTTGCTCTACCGCAACCAACGAATCGCTGACACATACGGTAATCTCTTCTGCCACTTCACTAAATGAGCGTCTTACGAACAGCCAGGTGAGCAAGGCGCTGAGCTATGGCTGCATCGTACTTACGGTGAACAAGAGCAAGCAGATTTGGATTGAGAAGGCAATCAATACGCTGGTAACGCTGGCGGGCAATCAGGATGCCGGCTGGAAGAAAATCCGTCGAACTGGTGAGAGACTGGAACTGATGAGCCGTATCGATGAGACCCTCGAGGATATGATCGGCAAGGTTGATAATGATGCAGATGGTCGCGCATCCGTTATTGCGGCAGCGCAGCGCGTAGTCGACGCCATGATTGGCGAAAAGAAGCTGATTTCCGGCACAGTCACCGAGGATGAATCAAACCCGGCAGAGGGCGACAGCGCATGGTTCATCGTGGCAGTTGATGATCTGGATTCCATCGAGACCATTTATCTGACATTCAAATTCCGTTACACATCGGACGATGATGAAGAATAAGAAAGGAGATAAGCAGTCATGAGCATTATCAATACACAGGCCGTTGAAAATGCCCGCAATGTCATGAGCGGGAAGGACGCCAAATTATGCAACAGCAATGGAAAGCTTCTGGCGTCCATGGAAACCTATCATTCGCAGGCAAATTTCAGCAACACGAAGTATCAGCCGCTTGGCAGCCTGCAGGAGTTTGAAGTGAACACTGGATTTGGCGTAACGCTTTCATTTACGGAAATTGTGGTAGAGGACGATGAATTTGTCGAGGACATTTTTGAATACATGGATAACGGAACTGTCCCGGAGTGGAACCTCCAGGGCGTGCTCTGCAGACGCGATGGCAGCGAGGAACGGATGGTTTATAACAACTGCATTCCGTCCGGAAACATCGATCTGCAGAACGTTTCTTCTGGCGATGTAATTAAGCGCGCCTGGTCGCTTTACTGCAATGCAGCGCCGAAGCTGCAGGGGAAGCTGTCCTGATGCAGAGACAGTTGATTATCTATAACTTTAGGGTCGGTGTGCACCGGCCTTTTTTGTATATCTGAAAATCTGAATTAAGTTCACATAACAGGAGGAAGACGATGAACAGGGAAAAAATCGAAGCAGAGGATTGCATGGAAATCAGCGAGGAAGAAAACAAAGCCTTTTATCGGATGAATGAAAGAGAAATCCTTCAGGGGCTTTTGACAGCCGCGAAATTCAAAACAGATTTGTCCGAGGCGGTCACAATCAATATCAAACGCGCCGGGCAGGTAATTCTTTCTTTCCGTATTCGCCCTCTGGGAGAGGATGAATACACGAAGTGCAGAAAACAGAACACGAATTACAAGCGAAATAAGCAGACAGGCGTAAGAATCGCAGAAAGCGTGGACAGTGCGAGATATCGTGCTCAGATCATCTATGAGGCAACCGTCGAAGAAGACCGCGCGAAGATCTGGGATAACAAAGAAGCGTGGAGACAGCTGAACGTTATCAATGGGGTAGACCTGGTCGAAGCCGTCCTGATGGCAGGCGAAAAAGACGACATCCTGAATAAGCTGGACGAGATTTCCGGTTTCCAGAGCATGGAGGATACGGCAAAAAACTGATTAACGCTGGCGGTGAAGCTACATTGCTTCACATCATTTTCCAGCGCCATCATATAGCACCGGATGATTTCATGGCGAAAACACCGGGAGCACAAGCGTTTATGCTCGAATCCATGAAAATACAGCTGGAGGCAGAACAGAGACACCGGGATGAAATGAAAGCAAAGGCTGCAGCCAGAAGGAGGTGAGTCTGTGGCAGAGACTGTAACAATAGAAATACCTGTTAGCGTCAAGGATAATACGAGTGCTGGCGTGCAGTCGGCACAGAAAACACTGACAGCTTTTGAAAAATCCATGCAGAGAACGCAGCAACAGCTGAACCGCATGGATACGGCTCATACGATAGATGTTGATGCAAGCGATCACGCGACAGATCGGATTGGAGATATTTGCGATGCAGCAGAAAATGTGGACGGGCTGAATCCGGAAGTGGAGGTGGCTGTCAACGACGCTGCATCTGATGCTCTTATGGATGTGCAAGATCGGGCTGCATCAGTAGATGCGGAATCCCCCGACGTTGATGTCGGGGCAAATGATCATGCAACGGGAGTGTTATCTGATGTAGAAGACCGAGCGGCGGAAGTGGATGGAGCGACCGCAACTGTGGATGTTGACGCAAATGATATGGCCACAGATATCATACTGGACGCATCTGACGTACTGAATGAGTTTGACAGTGAATCAGGAAATGCAGAAATCGGTGTAGATGACAGCGCAACGTCTGTTGTACGCGCAGCCCAAGACGCCGTGGAAGAATTTTCTGGCTCATCCGGATCTGCTGAGATTGGAGCGAATGATACAGCGAGTTCTGTGATCGATAATGTGACAGATAAAGCGTCTGAATGGGGGAACAGTGTATGGACAGGAACAATCGCAATAGCCGGGTCCGGTCTTGCCCTGCTGGGGATCAGTACCAGCGTAAGTGATACTCTGAGCACGTTTGAGAGTTTTGAGTCTGGCATGAGCCAGGTCGAAGCCATTTCTGGAGCTTCAGGTGAAGCACTGGACGAACTGACTGTCAAAGCAAAGGAAATGGGAGCAACCACGAAATTTACTGCTACAGAAGCAGCTGAGGCCATGACTTATATGGCGATGGCCGGTTGGGATGCTGAGGATATGCTTGGCGGTATTGAGGGCATTATGAATCTTGCCGCTGCTTCGGGAGAGGATCTGGCCACGACATCAGATATCGTGACCGATGCATTGACCGCATTTGGGCTGTCTGCTGATGATTCCGACCACTTTGCGGACGTGCTTGCAACGGCGGCTTCAAGTGCGAATACGACAGTTTCCGGTATGGGCGATACGTTTAAATATGCAGGCTCCATGGCCGGCACCCTGGGATATTCAATCGAGGATGTGGCTCTTGCAACTGGCTTGATGGCAAACTCTGGTGTAAAAGGCTCTATGGCAGGTACCGCGCTGAACTCAATGTTCACGCGACTTTCTACAAATACGAATGGCGCAGCGGATGCACTGGCTGAGCTTGGCATTGACTTCTATGATGCCGAGGGCAATGCAAACGACTTGTCAGACATTTTGGATGAGCTGCGTATTGTGACCGCAGACTGGAACGATGAACAGAAAACATCTCTTGCCAATACAGTTGCCGGCATGGAGGCTCAGAAAGGCTTTCTGGCCATTCTGAACGCATCCGAGGACGATTATAATAGCCTTGCGGACGCAATCAATAATGCGGACGGTTCTGCGGAGTCCATGTCGGAAACCATGTTGGACAACCTTGAAGGAACTCTGACGCTTATGAGCTCCGCGATTGACGGTGTAAAGACGTCTGTCGGGGAGAGACTGGCACCCTATGTGGCATCCGTGGCAGAGATGATTACGGAAGCGGCTCCGGGTGCAGAGGAAGCCCTGCTTGGCATCATGGATTCTGTGGATTCTGTGGCAGAATCTGTCCAGAATAAAATCACGCAGATGACCAATTCGGACGAATGGCAGGAAGCGGATCTCTTCGGCAAGGTTGATATTGCCTGGGATACGATCATAGCCACACCGTTTACGAAATGGGCCGGATCGAAAGGTAAAACCATGCTGTCAAAGGGATTAAGCAACCTGTTTACAGAGGCTTTAAAAATCCTGCCGGGTGGTGAAGAAGCTGGTATCACATCGTGGATTAGCGCGGCAGTCCTTGGAATGGGAGCTTCGACAGCGGTCAGTGGGATTAGCAGTGTAGTGTCAGCACTTACACCGCTTGCGAGCGGAATTAGTAATGTTGTCACTCTTGCCTCCGAATCGACTGGTATAGCGAGTTTTGCGACTGGCTTAACATCCATTATATCTCCTGCGGCACTGGTGACTGCCGGGATTGCCGCTGCGGCTGCTGCTATAGTTGCTATTAATGCGGCGATCGACACTTATAATGATAAGCAAATCAGCGACAGTCTGGAAACACACTTTGGCAATATCGAATTGAGCGCGACAGAAGCAGCAGAAGCGGCGGAAGCTATCTTACAGACAGATTACATGGTCAATGTGGAACTGTATCTTGGAGAAATAGAGAACATGGAGGAATTCCATGAGGAAGCAGAAACAGCTTTAAAGGAAAACGAAATCTTGAACTGGAAATCATCGGTTCTTGGTGTGACTTTAAGTACAGACGAGCAGACAGAGTATACAGATAATGTTTCTGATTTCATCGAGGCTAAAATTGGTGAAATAGAGACAGCTGGTTATTCAGCACATATCGGAGTTTCTACATTTTTAACCGGTGAAGCTGGCGAAGATCTTGATGAGGCTATCTCAAATTATACATTGGGAGATCAGCTTGAAATGGAGGCTTTATCTGAACAGCTAACGGCGGCAGTCGATAACGCGCTGACTGATGGAATTGTAAGCGTGGATGAAGCACAACATATCCAGGAATTACAGGAAAAGATGAACGCCATTACCAGTAAATGGGCAGCTGCGGAGAATGAGGCTGAACTGCAATGGATCATGGATGAGTATGGGAACATGACGGCATCACAACTTACAGGCGGTGGTTTTGTGGAGTTAATTGAAGCTCTGCAGAGCCAGCGAGCGACAAATAATTCTGAGGTGCATGAAGCGTATACTTCATTTATTGAACAGCTGGCAGCGATGGATGAAGCCGGAAGGCTGGGTGAGGACAATGGTCTGTTATCGTATGAGGAATATGTGGATTTAGCAAATCAGGCTAAACGCAACACTCAGGCGGATGAACTGGCCAATACCGTACTCGCTCTGGAGAATAACACTCTGAATGATACCTATGGCTCGAAAATCAGTGAGAATATTTCCTCGGCAGAATCCGAAACTGCTGGCCAGATGGAAGAACTCGAGTATTACCTGGAAAGCGGCAATACGTCCTATCTGGCAAATATGCTGAATAATGGCGAATCTGTGTGGAATTCTGGAAACGGGAAGAATTGGGCTGGTTATACTACCGATTCTGACCAAAATTCCCTTTACGAATTGTACCAGACAATGAAACCGGATGTTACTGAAATGGGTGAAATCATTGATCAGTATACTGCCGCAGGCCAGGAAGTTCCACAGGCAGTTATGGATGCTTACAATGAGGCCATAGAAATAGGCGCTGCTGCCGGTGATTCGGATGCGGCCTGGCAGGCATACGCAAATGAATTACTTGAAACGGGCAGTGATGAATTAAAAAGTGCACTGACCGATGAAAGCAACCCGATGTACGAAGAAATCAGAAGTGAGCTGCCAACGGAACTGCAAAAAGCAATTGACCGGGCAGCCGCCGAAACAACTACCGATCCTGTGGAATTAGATGAAGTCGAGGCAATGCTGAATGGTGGAGAAGTGGAAGGACTGGACGAGTGGCTCACCAGCATTCAGGAGCAGTTGGACGAAGCGGGAGATCTCGGAACGGTAGAAGAGACGGCAGATGGCGAGGTAACTTTTACGGTAGACAAAGGCGATTGCCTGTCACAGATTGGAGAGATTCTTGGCGTTGATTGGCACGAGATTGCTGAAGCAAACGGGTTGGAGGATCCATATACGATTTATCCGGATATGGTACTTACAATCCCAACGGACAACCTTGAAATCGAAACATCCGGGGATGAAGACGCTGCAGACACGATCAATGAGGAAATGCAGGAACAGCTTGGAAATGCCCTCGCTGCTTTCGAAACAGATGGGTATAGAGCGGAACTGAGTGCAGAATACGATGTTGCTCTTACCCTTGGAGAGGTAGCAATTGACGATGGAGCGAGCTGGGACAGCATAGCGGAAGCGGTCGGAATGACAGGCGAGGAACTGGCGGCAACGAATGGGATGACCATAGACACCGAGTTGACCGCAGGGATGACTATAACAATTCCAAAAGACCAGATTGATATTGACACATCCTCTTTTAGTGATGCAGTGCAGGAAGAAATGGAGAGCGATGAAAGCACAGCTGAAACGGAGATGGAGGCCGATATCACAGTCACAGATGGGGAAATCAACACAGATGAGGCTGTGGAAGATGCTCAAACAGCAGTAGATGAAACATTTGACTATACTTATGAGACAGACGGCTCTGCCGATATTACCTATACCGAGACGAACAATGCAGACGAGGTATACACTCTGGCAAGTAGTGAACTGCAGTCTGAATTTAATTCAGCCATACCGATTGATGCGAGTGCGGTTATCACAATGACCTATTCCATCTCAAATCCATCGGCAACGATCCAGCTGTCTGCAGGAGGGACTGCTTCGGCAACAATCAGTGCTTCGGTGGCATCGAATGCAACCGGTGGCACGGTTGGTCTGAATGGCCCGGAGTTGTCGCTTGTAGGCGAGGAAGGATTGGAATATATCATTCCGACCGTTGCAAGCAGGAGGAGCAGGGGAATCTCTCTCTGGGAGGAAGCGGGTATGGCGCTCGGCGTCCTCGATGCAGATGGAAACATTAATGCATACGCAAACGGCGGGGCTGTTGGCGGGACGAGCTCAGGTGTGACCTGGACCACAGATGGGCGAAAGACATCCGGAGACGATACAGATGACGGAAGCGCGTCGGTCAGCATGGCGCAGGGTGCAGGCAATACAATCGAGGTCAATGTGCAAATGAGCCCGGTTATCCAGATTGATGGTGATGGGGCAGATGAGGACAAGATTTTTGAGGTTGTCAAGGAGCGGATCCGCGAGGTTGCTGATGATCTCGGAGATGAAATAGCCGAGCAGATGAGCAAGATTTTCTCAAATATGCCGGTGACACAGGAGGCATCGTAGAATGGATATTTATCTGACACCATCCGGGGGCAGCAGGATACAGTTCCCGATGCTCCCTGAGACCCTGACAATGGGCGCAGAAGCAAAGTTTATGAGTTACAGTATCATCTCCCTTGGGGACGTAAAACTCCCCAGGGGCAAAGGCATCAAGGAAATATCCTGGTCGGGTAAATTTCCCGGGGAAGCCAGAAAGAATGATTCATTTGTTCGGGCCTTCACGAAGCCTGACACACTTATCAAGGCGATGGAAAAATATCGAGATAAGGGGACACAATGCACACTACTTGTGACGGATACCTGCATCAACTATACCGTGTATGTTTCCAGCTTCAAAGGGAAATACACTGGAGGCCATGGAGACTTTGATTATGATGTCAAATTCATTATTGCGACTGAGATTAAAATCTATACAGTTGGCGAGTTGAAAAATTCGAGCAGTAATAAAAGGTCATCATCGAAATCAAAGAAAAGCAAAAAGAGTACCAAGACGGGAACAACTACCAGGACATATACAGTAAAATCTGGCGACTGCCTGTGGAGGATTGCTCAGAGCCTCCTTGGAAAAGGATCCAGGTACACGGAAATCTATAACCTGAATAAGGACAAGATTAAGAATGTCAACTTGATCTATCCGGGTCAGGTTCTGACGATCCCAGCGAAGTAGGAGGTGATGGTGTGATTGAAGCAGGAACCATATCCTATACCGTCGTCGCTTTCACATCTGCGGGCGTGCAGCTTAATATCACGCAGGCCGTAAAAGACCTTGGGTGGGAGGAAGGCGAGGACGAGCTGGCACTGAAAATGACATTCAAAATGTATAATGCCTCGTATAATGGAACGAAGCTCTCGAAACTCCTTGGTATTGGGAGTGTGGTAGCGGTCAAGGCAAAATGGGATGGCGGGAAAGAAATAGTACAGTGCAGCATTACGGAGTGCGAAAGAACGACTTCGAAATCAGATGAGGTGTTTGACGTAACCGCTTATGACTGCCTCTATAATCTCCAAAAGTCGCAGGATAATGTGTATTTCTCAAAGGGTAAAAAAACGAAGAGCGCCATAAAGTCTGTATTTTCATCCTGGGGAATCACATTGAGCAGCTACAACGGCCCAAATGTGGCGCACTCCAAGATAGTTTACAAGAACACGTATCTTGGTGATATCATCCGGGGGATTCTGGATGATGCAAAAAAGAAGGGCGGCTGCAGCGCAATCGTGCGGTCAACGAAGGGCAAGGTGTCAATCGTTAAAGTTGGAAGCAACTCAACAGTTTATCGATTTGAAAAAAGCAATGCGATTTCGTCGAAACATAAGGTGAGCATTGCGGATCTGGTGACGAGGGTCAAGGTTGTTTCATCCGAGGATGACAGCGACAGAACGAAAGTGGAGGCTGTCGTGAATGGGAAGACCTCCTATGGTATATTCCAACGGATTTACAATTACAGCGGAAGCGACAGCCTTTCGGAAGCGAAGGAAGCAGCGCAGGAGATACTGGACGAAAAAGGGGAACCAGAGGAAACCAGCACGGTGGAGGCTCCGGATGTGCCGGCCGTCCGTAAAGGTGACAAAGTGAACCTTAAATTAGGAGCACTGAACGGCAATTATGTTGTGAAGAGCATCCAGCATGACGCCACAAGTGGGAAAATGACGATGGAAGTTGAAAAATACAAATCATCAGGCAGCTCTATTGATGATGATGGAGACAGCACAAAGTCATATTCGGTTGGCGACAAGGTTACATTCAATGGTGGGAAGCATTATGTTTCATCATACGCGGGAGCCACTGGCTATACGGTTTCCGCTGGTCCGGCGAAGATTAGCAAGATAAATAAAAGCGGTGCCCATCCATATTGCCTGGTTACTACGGATTGGTCCAAAACGCATGTATACGGATGGGTTGATGAAGGCACATTTACGTAAGGGGGCGATAGTATATGGGAAACAGCGGCAATTCTGGCATGAACAAGCTTGCCCGCGTGATATCGCAAAGAGCAAGCCAGGTATCGAGCCAAACTGGAGGAGACCTGGTGCTGGACTTCGGGACAATTCTAAAGGATTATAGCCTCCGGACGGATACATTCCCAATACCAATACCAAGGTCTGATTACTATGCATGCTCAAACGCTCCGATCTCAAAAGGAAATCGGGTATTGGTGGCATGGGTGCAGAATGATGTTGTTGTGATTGATGCGGTTGGAAAACGATAGGAGGCGGCAGACATGGCAGATCAACTATTTCAGGTATTTGAGCTCCCGGATATTCCGGATGATGAACAGTATGACGAGCGATACCGTTCATCTGTGAGCTTCGACTTTGAAAAAGGGGATTTCGTGAGGGATGGCGCAAACAGAATGGTCGTTGCAGAAGGCAAGGATGTCTTTCTCCAATGGTGCCTGAAAACTGTAGCGACTGAGCGTGATGCATTCCTGGCATATAGCACAGATATCGGCACGGAATTTGAGGAACTCAGAGATGTGCCGGATCGTGAGTCAAGGGAAAGCGAGATCGAACGGATGATCACAGAAGCCTTGCTTGTCCATCCGGCGTGTGAATATGTCCGAAACTTTGAATTTGAGCATGAAGGCGATGAAACATGGGTGACCTTTACCGTGAAAGGATATCCATGGGAAGAGGATGATTCCCTGACGGTTAGCGTCTAAGGAGGTGAGAATTTGGCTGATTATGAATTTACATTACCGGATTTTTTGGAGAATGTGGACACGGATACTCTCCACCAGAAAATGCTGGACATGTTACCGGAAGACATAGATAAAACGGAGGGCGGTTTCCCTTGGGATTTCACAAGGCCAACCGCCCTTATTGCCTCTGAGCTTCTTGAATTCTATATACCTGAGATCCTGAAGCTGATGTTTCCGCAGTGGAGCAGCGGTGAATATTTGGATTATCTCGGTGAAATGGCGCAGCTGACCCGGAAATCATCAACGTACGCAACAGCAACGCTTACAATCGCAGGAACTGCAGGAACGATAATTAAAGCAGGCGCTGTATTCTGCACGGAAGCTACGAGCGATGCTGCATCGATTGAATATGAGGCACTGGAGACGTACGTTATCGATGATAGCGGAGTGGTGGAAGTAAAAGTGCAGGCTGTGGAAGCGGGGACCGGAAGCAATGTAAACGCCGGCACGATTGTGTTAATGTCATCGCCAATCAGCGGAATAACCTCTGTAACGAACGAAGAGGCAGCCACCGGAGGTGTTGAAGAGGAGAGCGACGATGATTTCAGGGAACGGATTATGGAGGCAAACGCAAGCCGGAACGCATCCTACATAGGCAATAATGCAGATTATAAGCGCTGGGCTGAGTCAGTAGATGGTATCGGCACAGCTATTGTTGTTCCGGAGTGGGATGGCCCTGAAACGGTGAAAATCGTTTGCATAGACTCTAACGGCGTTGCGGCAAGTGATGCACTGTGCGAAGCAGTGTACAATTACATCATGCAGCCGGACAGCCCTTATGAGCGTCTCGCTCCGCCAAATGTAATCCTGACGGTTTCGCAGCCAGAACTTGTGAGCATTACTTACTCGTTCACACCGGAGTTGGAAGATGGGTATACACTGGATACCGTAATAGCATCTTTCGCGGAAAGCCTGACTGATTACTATGAAACTGCAAGTGAGGAAGGGGAAGTGAAATATGTGATGGTTCACGCCTTGCTGGCAAACACAGCCGGAATTGATGATTTTACAGATTTTCTTATGAACGGAGGGACTGAGAATATTACAATCAAGTCAGACCAGTATCCTTACACAGAAAGCATAGACGGGGGTGACGGCTGATGGCGATTGATCTTGAGAACTTTCCTACACGGGAAACTGCCAAAGATATGATGGCGATGATATCACCGATTTATGATGAATCATATGTAGCGAAATGGATCTTCGAGGTTATGTCCGTTTATCTGGAACTTGCAAAAGAAACTATCACAGGTTTTCAGGAACAGGAATTTCCTGCGACAGTCACCTGGGCAATCGAGTATTGGGAACAGGCATACGGTATAGAGAGCAATCCGGATTTAAGCATCGAAGAACGCAGGGCGGCTCTTGTAACCAGGCGTAATTATCGCGGACCTATGAACCCGGCTAGAATTGAAGCAATCTGTGAAACCATCTGTGGCAGGGAGGTTGAACTGGTCGAAAACGTTGCTCCTCATACTTTTGAAATCAAGATTTCGCCAGGCACAAGCGATGCTGATGTTCAGGCAATCTACGATGCGGTTTACGATGTGAAGCAGTCGCAGAAGTCATTCCGGATTGTGTTCGAGGTTCCGGTTGGTATCCAGATCGATATTGATACACGCAAAAAGATATATAAATACCGGACTGCGGGAAAGAGTAAAAAAGCGGGAAGATGGCCTAGGCCAAGCACTATTGGTGTTATTTCACCTGGAGAGATTCAGATTGACCCGGACGCCACGCATTATGGTGTTGCTTATGTGCCGACCGGCACGAGGCCTGACATCAGCACAATAGGAGCGCTGCGTCCTGTAAATATAGAAGCAGATACGAAGGAAGAACTGAATCAGGGCTTCCCCTATGTGCCGGCAGGCACAAAGCCGGATACCAGTACAATCGGAGCATTGGGCTCTGTCGAGATTCTTGTGGATACCGAGGAATCCAGACAGAGCTTTTCTTATATCCCGGCCGGGACGGTGCCGGATGCAAATATTCGGAAACCCGTGAATTCGATTGGGAAAATATCTGCAGTCACAGTACAGGCAGATGTTGATGAGACAGCTGCACAGGATTTCCCGTACCTGCTGTCAGGGACGATTCCCGACGCAAACATTCGAAAGCCAGTAAATACTGTTGGAAAACTCACAGAAACCGGGATACAGGCCGATACGGCGCGTAGCAGGAAAATGTACTCTTATCCGGTCTCGGGCGAAGATGGGGGTAAAAGCCATCAGGTGAGCCAAGAGCCTATTGTAATGGGCTCTCAGAGTAGCCTGCAAGCCCAGGCAGCCATAGAAGACGAGTCAATGGAATTTCCCTACACGGCAGCGGGAACCGCCCCGGATAGAGCAACCAGCGCGTCATTAAATGATGTGCCGGGTATAGAGGCAGACATTGCCGGCGATTCCGCCGACATTGTTTATAAAAAATGCGGAGCTGTAAAGCTCTAGGAAGGAGGAAAGGCGGATGTTGACAACCAACGCGCTGACAGGTCTGAAAAACTATATTAAGCGCACAGTCTCCTACGCACGGTATAAAGTTGGTTCCACCTATTACCAGACAAGCATAGAAGACATATACATCGATGATAGTTCCGGGAAGGTCATAATCGAATTTACGATTGATCATACATTATCAGGGACTATCACGGTGACAGAAGTGCAGCTATGGGATACCAGCGGGGAACTATGGCTGAGCAAATCCGAAGCAATCACGCGGAAGGACAGCCAGTCAGGAATCTTTTACAGATTCACCATTGATATCACAGAAGTCTAACGGAAAGGAGGGAACAGAACCATGTATGAGCCTACTATATGGCAGGATGAAGTGGTTGAATATCCGTATCGTTATACGGAGACAGAAAACAGCGATGGAACGATCACGCATACCCCGGCTCCTGGGGAGACCCTGAAAGAAGGAACTCCACAGAGTGCCACCAATTTCAACCACATGGAGAATGGCATTTTTGAAGCACATCAGACGAGCGCGGAAAACACTCGCATGATTAAAAGCCAGGGTGAGAAGCTGGATGGAATCGTCGGCCAGACTATTGAAGTTACGCTGACAAACTCGTTGGCATATCCATTCAACAATTCTCAGACCACTGTACAGCTCGATCCGTCGCTGAACACAAAAGACTACACTGTTACACCGGAGATTGTCAGCGTATCAGGCGGAGCCGTAGGAGAGATTGAGATTACAGACAAGCTCCTGAACGGCTTCAAAGTGGCCTACACCGGATCGGCAACGGAGGTCGTGCTGAAATTGTATGTAAGAGGAGGCGTCTGATTATGGCAGATAAGATCAAAAAATTTGAGCTGAAGAGCCTGAATTATCTGAACGAGCGGATTGACGCTCTGGAAGAAAAGATCGGCACGCAATCTGGTGATGACTCCGGAACCAGTTCGGGAACCGGGGCAGAAACAGGAGACACAAACTCAGCTACATCAAGTGAAATCGAGGAAGTTCTTGATGAAATATTCACTGATGACGATGAATAAAAGGAGGAAAACACTATGGCTTATAACACAGCATCACACGTAAGCGTCCAGAATTTAAAAGACGCTCTTACCCGCGTAAAGACGGAATATCTGGCAGCTATTTCAAAGACCGGACATGCAACCTTTCAGAAAGCAGATGCGGTGCCTGATGCAAGCGAGGCAGAGGAGAATGTCCTGTACCTTGTGAAGAATACGGAGACTGGCTACTATGATATCTACGCCCTCATCGATGGCAGTTTGGAATGGCTCGATGATGCGGGGGTAGATCTGGACGGCTATGTGACGACGCAGGATCTGGAAGACGCGATCAGCGCGATCAGCGTTGCGACAGATGCAGAGATTGAGGAAGTATTGGACGAAGTATTCGGAAGCAGCGATGACAGCAGCACTGACGACGAATCCGATACCGGAACAGATGAAACAGCTGAATAATTAAAAAGATCAGGAGGAAAAGAACATGGCTTATAATGAAGAACACGTTACAAAGTTAGGACATCTGAAAGACCTTGCCGAGCGGATCAATGCTAAAAACGAAGCCCTTCAGACACAGGTTGATTCAATCAGTTCCAAGGTAGATAGCCTTGTAAACACGGGAGGAGAGCCGAATACGATTGAAAGCATCAGCGTAAACGGTTCTGCACAGGAGATTGATGAAAACAAAAATGTCAACATTGTTGTCCCGACAAAGACCAGCGACCTGACGAATGACAGCGGCTTCCAGAGTGAGACGGAGGTAGGGGAGGCGATCCAGGCCGCGATCGCAGGAACCGGCCACGCGTCTTTCCAGACTGCGGAAAGCGTTCCGACTGCTGATGATGCGGAGGAAAATGTACTGTATCTTGTTATGAACAGCGAAACCGGATATTATGATATCTATGCGCTTGTATCCGGGAGTGTGGTCCTGATCGATGATACGAGTATCGATCTGACAAATTATGTGGAGAAGGAAACCGGGAAAGGACTTTCTACCAACGATTACACGGATGAGGAAAAAGAGAAATTGGCCGGTCTGTCCAATTATACGCATCCGTCCTATACAGCACAGGCTTCTGGTCTCTATATGATCACTGTGGACTCCACTGGGCATGTTTCTGCTGTGACTGAGGTTACCGCCGATGATATTGCGAATCTGGGTGTAAAGATTACTGATACGACCTATTCCGAGGCAACAACTACAGAAGCTGGCCTGATGTCCGCGAGCGACAAGACGAAGCTGGATGGAATTGAGATTGCGACCGATGATGAAGTGACCGAGGCGCTGGATGAAGTGTTTGGTACTTCTTCTGAAGACGAGTGATCTTGATATCTGACGTAGGGAGCGGAGAAATCCGCTCCTTTTAAAATTTCGGAATCGGGGGACACGCTATGAGCAAATTACCAACGCTAGCGCATCTGAAAGAATCAGCCACACGCGCGATTGCGTTAATCGGGGAAGTTGCAACTGCGGCGTCAGAAGCGATTGACGAGGTGGTCAATACAAATGTCTACGAAGCTTTGCAGATTGCAGCAGAGCATACACGGCTGATAATGAGTCTCCAAACAAATCTGGATAATACCCAGGATGATTTGAGCAGTACCCAGGAAGAACTGGACAGCACAAAAGAGGATCTTGCAAATCTCACAGAAAGTCATGAAACACTGAGCGATTCCGTGGATAATCTTGATACAGAAATGTATGAGATGCAGGAACTGAGCGCAGAACATACCAGGCAGATTATGAGCGCCAGGGATGGCCTGGAGGCAATCACGGGCGAAGTGTTAGAAGTGACTCTGACCAATACGCAGTCGTATCCATTCAATGACTCCCAGACAACTGTACAACTTAGCACAACGCGGAGTACAAAGAATTACACTATATTGGCAGAGATTGAAAGTATGACCGGGGGCGCTGTGGGGGATGTTGAGTACAGTGATAAGCTGCTTAACGGTTTCAAGGTGGCTTATACCGGATCTGCTACATCAGTTACGCTCAAACTTTATGTACAAGGAGGCATGCAGTAATGGCAAATGTAATTATCCCCAATGAACAGCGGAGAGCTGACACAGAGCGCATTATGAAATCTTACGGCGCGAACCGGAAGGATCCCGCCATGAGAGAAGCTGCGGAAATCGCAGCCGTAGAAACCAGAAGGGCCTTTAAGAAGGCAGAAAGCAGAAGGAGGTATTACTGATGAATGTTGTAAAAAAACCGGAGACAGGCACGAACTTTGTCGACTATGAAGTATCGGGAAACGTGATCAGTTTCAATGATGGTGAGCTGATGTTCAATGTTGCAAAGAAGGAGAGAGACTATAAGATTACGATTGATATCTGCGAGGATTACACTGGCGGATTGGTAATCGGAGCTGCATCCGGCGATAAGTACATCGCCCAGCTTGAGATTCCCGCAAGGGAATACACCGAGGTGACAACTGAAAACACAGACGGAGAGGGAACTGAGTCCACAATGGAAGCAGTTCCTTTTTCTATGGATGATTGCACACTGACCCTGTGGGAAATGGAGGCGTAAGACATGGCAGATTTTGATCAATTCAAATTATCAGTAGAAGCATTATCAGGAGGCAGCAACACGGTACTTTTGGACGACAGAGGAATGCCGTCCGTGATGGTGAACTTTCCAAAGCTCCTGATCTCGGATGTAATTGATGGCGCAAGCGATAATATCCACCCGGCATTTTCCGTGAACAGCGCGGAAAAGAGCAGCATCTATGTTTCAAAGTTCCAGAATATTGTTCTGAACGACCGGGCATACAGCCTTCCGTTGAAAAACCCGAGAACTTCGGTGACATTTGACGAAGCGAATACCTATTGCAGAAATAAGGGAGACGGATGGGCTCTGATGCCATATTCCTTGTGGTGCGCGATTGCTCTGTGGTGCCGCAAGAATGGCACAATGCCGCGAGGCAATAATTATTGGGGTGCAGATCATAGCTATACTCATGAAAAAGGCGTGGCAGCCACAACCGAAACATCTTCGGACTATTCGGCTCATATTGGGGAAACGGCGCATATTTACACGGGCTCGGGTCCGGACACTTGGAATCATAACTGGCTCCCGGACGGCATCTGTGACTTGAACGGTAATGTATATGACCGGTGTGCCGGCATGAGACTGTATAACGGCGAAATCCAGATCATCCCGTACGCAAACTGCTTTGATTCTGAAGTCAGTATGGATGAGTCTTCTACGTACTGGAAAGCAATCTCTTCGGATGGATCGCTGGTGGATGCAGGGTCGGACGGCACGCTGAAATGGGATTATGTGTCAAGCAAACTCATTTTGACAAACGAGGATGTCACCTACGAGACAGGCGGCAGCGTTGGATGCACATATCAAAGTATGTCCATCCTTGATGGCCTGGAGGCTCCGGAGCTTGCAAAGGCTCTGCTTTTGTATCCGGATGAGCCGGGCGGAGACTATGGAAGTGATTACCACTGGGCGAATCTCACAGGAGAGCGCATGCCGATCTGCGGTGGCTATTGGCGTAACGGCTCCAACGCGGGCGTCTTCAACGTGAATCTGA
>JAJQDT010000003.1:59835-66602 GCA_021202075.1 Lachnospiraceae bacterium
ATTGGCGTAACGGCTCCAACGCGGGCGTCTTCAACGTGAATCTGAACAATCTCCGCTCGAACTCGAACTCGAACATCGGCTTCCGCTCCGCTCTGCCCTATATGTCAGATGCTGCAGACCTACGTGGTTTGCAGCCAGCACTGAGGTGTAAAGGATTCTGTATCCGTGCTATTATAGCAAAAAACAAGGGATTTGTTACTCATAAGGGAACGGATTCCTTGGGCATGAATGCCGATAGTAAGGCGTATTTCGTCTGAATTCCGCAATGCTCTAAGAGGAGATAATATGTCCATAAAAAATATCTATTCCGATATCGTATCGTTTGAAGCATTACTGCAGGCCGATAAAGATTCACGGGCTGGCAGAAGATATGAGAAGGAACAGCTGAACTTCTGGGCGAACCTGGAGGATAATTTACACGACTTATCCGACCGCTTAATCAGTCATGATTATCCACCTGATATTTACCATTACTTCTATATATATGAGCCGAAGCTGCGAAAAGTCATCTATTCGGATTACACGACCAAGATTATCCAGAGATCGGCGTACAATGCACTGAATCCTCTTGTGAGCAAAAAATTCATAAATGATACGTACTCATGCATAATAGGAAGAGGTCAGCTGCAAGCCATGCAGCGTCTGGCTGGTTGGGTTGAATATGCAGAGAAAAGCGGAGAACGATGGTATTATCTAAAAATGGATGTGGAAAAGTTCTTTTACAGGATTGACCATGACATTTTAATGAAAATTATCCGAAAGAAAATCGGAGACAGGGACACGGTGAGATTTTTGGAGCATTATATCTGCCACGCATCCAGAGCGTTTGGGTTACCGGTTGGAATAAAATCCCCACTGGACATTCCCGATAGTGAAATGCTATGGGATGTTGGAATTGCTATTGGCGGTGGCCTTTCCCATATGTTCGGAAATATGTATCTGGATACTATGGATCAGATGGCGAAACGTGGGGAAGGCATAGAATATTATGTTCGCTTTATGGATGACTGTACCATTCTGTCTCCCGATAAGGAAAAGTTGCACTATTATAAAGACGCGTTTTCACAGTTTCTTGGAGATGAGCTGCATCTGCGGCTAAACGATAAGACCTGCATCCGGCCGATATCCAGTGGAATAGATTTTGTCGGTTACGTGATAAGACCGACGAATGTAAAATTGCGGAAAAGTTCAAGTTTGCGAATGAAACGTCATTTGAAAAAAGTACAGGAGGACTATCGCAATTACAATATTGATATGGAAAAGGCCAGATCGACATTAATGAGTTACAAAACTCTGATGGAACACTGCGACTGCAGAGCGTTAGAGAAAAAGATATTTGATGAGTTTGTCCTGACACATAATCCGAAAGAGGGTGGATAGGTATGTGCGATGAAGAAAGCTTTTTGGAGCTGCTTGAAATTTTTATGGAACTCAATGAGAAGCAGGATGAGATAATCGTCAGGCTGAGCAGGCTTTTATCGAAGCAGGCGACCGAACTGGCACATTTGAGAAATCTTATGAACGTAGAAGCCAGTGAAGACATGCAGAAAGATGAGAACATCCTTACTGAGGTTATGGAAGAATATGAGAGCATGAAATTAGAGCCTTAAGGCTCTTTTCTGATGGGCGAAAGGAGGATGACTATGCAGATCAGGGCACCGACCGCGAAAGCGGTCTTTTTATTTTGCAATTCATTTCCGGTCAGGCCGGGGAAAGGATGGGACCTATGGAGACACCAGTAAACCATTGGGAACACAAGGAGCTGGAGAAACTGGTTGACGCAAAAGTGGAAGCTCTGCAGGCAGAGGACAGGCGTTTGAATGAACGTCTTAAGATTGTGGAACAGCAGTCTAAGCAGATAAGCGAGATTGCAGTGGCAGTACAAAAACAATCGGACAACTTATCTGCGCAGGCGAAGAACATTGATTCCATCTGCAAGGTCCAGGAGCAGGAGAGCGACCGGCTGAAGGATCTGGAATCAAAGCGAGTATCAGACGAATCGATATTGAAAAATCTCGAAGAACTGAATGGCTGGCGGAAAGATGTGGAGGCAGAGGACGGGAAGAAATGGCGGAGCTTTATAAAACAAGCTGCTTCTTTCGGAATCGGCATTCTTTCCGCGCTGTCTATTGCTTACATTCGGGCTCAGCTCGGTTTCTGACGAGGTGATACAATGCAGAACAAAGAACAAAAAAAGATAAATAAAGTGCTGACAGCTATCCGGGAAAGCCCCATTAATTATTTCTCAGATCTGCTTGTCTGCGCAATGGTTGTTTTCTGGATCATTGATAACGTTTGGGAATCAATCATCGCGTCAACGGTGACAATATCTTCGATTTTCCTCAGCTTCAAAATGGGATACAACTGCTATGACACTTCCATGTGGTCAAGCATCGGAAGCAATATTGCAGCCCCATTGACGGCGGGGGGCGCAGTCTGGATGATCAAAAACGCGGTGCAGCACGCGATTGCAAATAGCAAAGGGAAGCAGGCGCACAAGGATTTCCCGAAAGTGCCGGACACGGAAGATATGGAATTTGAAAAAGAAATGAAAAAAGAAGCAGATCCGGACGAAGCAGCCGGATAGAAAGGTGAAAACCATGGAAATTTTCTTATTGGGACTATTGGTGGTTTCTGTCCTTACAGGCTTGATCACAGAAGCGATCAAGAATCTGTGCAATGAACACAGATGGAACTACTATGCGAACACGTTAGCCGGGGCTGTGGCGGTGATCATCGCGCTGCTGCTTGGCGTTGCTTACGTGATTTGGACAGGGGCGGCTGTTTCTGCCCAAATAGTGATTGCGATCATCGCGTTGATTATTATGGGTTGGCTGTGCGCGATGTGCGGTTACGATAAAGTTGTGCAGGCGATAAGCCAATTTCAAACGTATGGGAAGGGTGATTAATTATGGCAACAAAGACAAACAGCGGGCTTGTGGCATATGCCAAAGCGCAGATCGGGCTTCCGTATTGGTTCGGCTGTTACGGGCAGATCGCTACAGCAGCGCTATACAAAACGATGAAGGCGCAGTATCCGTCATACTATACAGCAAGCGATTTTTCCAGTCAGTATGGGAAAAGGGTGCATGACTGTTCCGGAATCCCGAAAGGCTATCTGTGGAGCGATTCTGCAACAGCCGTACCAAAGTATAAAGCGGCGCAGGATTTGAGTGCTGCTGGAATGTATGCAGCAGCGAAGACGAAAGGCGCGATCAGCACCTTCCCGAAGACGGCTGGCTTGCTGGTATTCCGCGGATCTACGGCGGCGAAGATTTCCCATGTTGGTGTATATGGCGGCGATGGCTATGTATACGAAGCGAAAGGGCACGCATATGGCGTTGTAAAATCCGCATACAGTGCTTCGAACTGGAATTTTTGGGGGCAGCATCCGGACATCACGGATGATACATCTTCTTCCGGATCGACTTCTTCATCTTCTGTATCCAGCGCTTCAAGCAGCACGTCCAGCAGTAAGACCGTGACGGCAACGGAAGCGGCAAGATCCGGAAAGGACAGCAGCCTTGCGGGTACTTACAAAGTGGCGAACTGTTCACAGCTGAATGTCCGGAATGGTGCCGGAACAAAGGCGAACAGCTATGGAAGTGACAAATCAATCCTTGTCACGATTCCGGTCGGGACAAGCGTGCAGTGCTACGGATATTATACGACTGTCAGCGGTACGAAATGGCTGTACATCCAGTTTACGTATAACAATGTAACATATATTGGCTTTGCGTCCAGCACCTATCTGGCAAAGCAGTAAAAAAATGGCGGTAGATATTATCCTGCCGCCTGTAATGTGTTGACTGTATTCAAAAGATACATTTTCTACCGAAATTCGATAGAAAATGTCGAAAATTGATATTTTCTAACAAATTGCTCCAACTTGTACCATAAAGTGGTAATTTATAATGGAAGGAGCAATGGCAAGATGATCAAGATTTTACTTTCAACACTGCTTGGGAAAAGGAAAATGAACCAGGCCGAACTGGCAAGAGCCACGGGCATACGCCCGAACACAATAAACGAGTTGTACCATGAGCTTGCAGAAAGCGTAAAGCTGGAGCACCTCGATCTGATTTGCGAGGCGCTTGATTGCGAGCTGGACGAGTTGATTGTGCGGGTGCCAGATGAGGAAGCAAAAATCACTCACACGCGGCGCGGCAACCAGAAGTCGCGCAAGCCTTAACCGCTGCAACGGCTGGGGACAAAAAAGAGGGGTCAGCGCCCCTCTTTTTGCATCTCCAGATCGTTTAGCAAAAGAGATTCCTGTAGGAACCGGATATCCAGACCGAAGTCTTTGTATCCCTGCGTGATGGTGTATACATAAGCCCTGCTTGGCCGTCCGGGTCGTGCGTAAGTGTTCATAATGTAAATCATGGCTTTTACTCGTGAACCGTCCTGTAGGGTCACGTAGACGTTTTGCTTCTGATAAAATCGCGGATAGCCTTCATAGAGATCCAGGCTGTGCTCATTCCTGTCGTTGATATACCAGATGGCCACAGGAACCCGTTTCCCCTTTTTCCTGCGAACGGAGCAGTAAGAGCCGCTTCCACTCCCGCGGTAGATCAACTCCCAATTATTCAGATAGCCCACCCCGCGGACGGATGCGCCGGGGCAACGGTGTTTCATCTGTGCTTTATTCAGGTTGCTCCCATATGCGACATATAATCTACTCATGTCCTCACCTCATTGATTTTTATAATTTTGAACATTATGCTTTCTTTTCTCCCCGTCTTGCCGTTAGGTCAGCCTTTATGATTATGCTGCCTGCGCGTGATCTGCGTTCGTGCGGAGATTGCGCATCATGTGATAGCGGCAGGTTCTGAATTCGCCACCACCGAGGCCGAGGCGGTTTGTCAGAACGTTGTACATCAGGGTAACTTCTTTGTCAGCTGTATATCCGGACATGGAGCGGAAAACTACTTTGTCAGTGGATTCGATAGACCAGGCACTCAGTGCAAGGCAGAACTGGATGTAAGCTTTGATGCGGCCAGCGTGGAGCGTGCTGTTGAAAAGCCTAAACTCGACCGTTCCTTTTGAGAAAAAACTATGAAGATTAAGGCCGTGGTATCTCGTAGGATTGTAATGGGAGTGATCGACTCCACTAAGATAACCATCGTTGTCCGGGCTATACCAGATTTGTTCTGTTTTGGCGATTGTGAGATTTCTTTCTTTCTTCATAGCTGTAAGAAGTTCAGAGGAGAGAGGGCGGCACCAGCGGCCTTTTCTATCATTGTTATTAAGCGCATCATAGATGAGATCCTGACGTGCTACCATGAAATTTACCAATCTTTTCAGAGAGTCTGCATTGTGGTTTGCTCCGTCAACATGGATGTGGATTCCACAGCTCTTGTCTGCGACACCGCCGATCTCGCGGAGTTTCCGGATGATAGTCTGCAGTGTTTCGATATCTTCATAATTAAGGGGCGGCGTTACAAACTCTACCCTATACTCATCAAGCATTTCCTCTCCGACTTTGCGCTTCGGCTCGATGGAACTGTCTCTCATAACTTTCCATTCTCTGCCGACTCTGTCTTTGATCTTCCGGGTGTAATACGGGCCGCCAGCCTGGGCGCTTGCTCTGCGACCGAGAACCTCCGCAACCGCATCTGCAGCCATCTTCCGCGTGATTCCTGTGAATTCTACCTCAACTCCGAAACGCTGATTTTTTAAAAGTTCTGACATGATTTTTTCCTCCTATTGAATAGTTCAGCTCTTGCACCGTCATGCATCTGCTGTTCTCTTATTGGTTGTATATTACCACATATACACCAAATGTCAATAGGTTTTTAGAAAAAAGTTTCAAAATTTTAGAAATAAATGTTGACAAAATAGAATAGAACTGTTATAATAAGATCATCAGGAGGGGAGGTGATGAGATGGGCAAGAACCACAAGAAGCAGAAAAAAGAAAGCGGCCATGAAAGAGTGCTGACAACAATCGTTTTCATAACCGCAATCTTAAATCTGATTCAGGCCATTGTAGACTTGATCAAGAAATTCTGTTAGGGAATGGGGCAAAAGCCCCTCCCTATTAACAATATAATATATGGAACCGAAAATGTCAAACCAAACAAGGAGGAAAAGCTTATGGCAGACATTATCCTGGATATAGCGAGAATTTTTGTTTCGCTGGCAACTATTGCAATTATCGTCCACATATGGCATAATAAGCAAAAGGAGAGCTGACCATGATTTCATATAAACCACTCTGGAAAACTCTCATAGATCGAGATATGAAGAAGATGGACCTGCTGGAAGTAGCTGACATCAGCCGCGGTACCCTTGCTAGTATGGGGAAGGATATTCCTGTGCATCTGAAATACATCGATCGAATCTGCGCGAAATTACATTGCCAGATTTCAGATGTAATAGAATTTATACCGTGTGATGAAAATATGGAGCCTGCGGACTCAGTGGAACGATGACAAAAAGGTACCTAAATGGTACCTGAAACTATGTGGAAGAAATGGACGTAGTGGAATGAGTGGAACAAAACCCCAAATTATAAGATTTTATGGAAATGGCGGACTACACAATCCAATGTTCATTATTGAAGTGAGTGCCTGATATTCCGCATAGGACGCAGGCCTCGCCATCGCCTGAAGGGCGATTCCTAATGGCAGGGCTTACCCTATGTCCCGCATCGCTTTTAGATGCGGGATGCAGGCCTCGCCCATCGCCCAAAGGGCGATTTCCAATGGCGAGGCTTACCCTATGTCCCGCATCGCTTTTAGATGCGGGATGCAGGCCTCGCCCATC
>JAJQDT010000003.1:66702-82483 GCA_021202075.1 Lachnospiraceae bacterium
GCCCAAAGGGCGATTTCCAATGGCGAGGCTTACCCATAAAGGAAGGATCGTACATCATGGATAAAATAGAAGAATGCACGAAGGCTCTGACCCGGAGCATTCAGGAAACGGAGGAATACCAGAGCTTTCAGAGACTCCGGAAGGTGGCGGATCAGGATCCAGAGCTGCATCAAAAGCTGAATGAATTCCGGCGGCGTGTGTACGATGTTCAGACCTCCGGCGAGACGCTGGATTTCTACAGTGAGCAGGAGCGCCTGGGACGGGATGCGGCGGAGTTTCGCAAAAATGAACTGGTGGATGAGTATTTAAAGACGGAACTGCACATCTGCCGCATCATCCAGAAAGTGGCCTTTCAGGTAGCAGAGGCGATTGATCTGGATCTTGACGGTGTGCTGGATCCGATGTAAAGATAACAGATGCGCACTGCAATCATACGGTATGGTGTGATTACAAATAACGAAATCAGGGGAAATGACGATGATTATTCCGGAGCGGCTTTCTGTATATATCAATTCCCTCGATACCGGAAATGGAGCATTCCTGGATGAACTGGAACGCACGGCGATCGCCGCGCATGTGCCGGTGATCCGGCAGGACATGCAAAGTCTTTTAAAGGTATTGCTCACGATTCGTCAGCCGCGCCGGATTCTGGAGGTTGGCACGGCCATTGGTTTTTCTTCGCTTCTGATGGCTGCAAATACCCCGCCCGACTGCCGGATTACGACGATTGAAAATTATGAGAAGCGCATTGTGCCTGCCAGGGAGAATATCGCCCGCGCCGGCATGGAGAAGCGAATCACTCTCTTATATGGGGATGCACAGAAAATTCTGCCGACACTGGATCCATCCTATGATTTTATTTTTATGGATGCGGCAAAGGGGCAGTACATTCACTTTCTTCCGGAGGTGCTTCGTCTTCTTTCGGTCGGCGGCGTACTGGTCTCAGACAACGTTCTGCAGGACGGCGATCTGATTGAATCTCATTATGCTGTGGAGCAGCGCAATCGAACGATTTATAAACGAATGCGGGAATATCTGTACACACTAAAGCATACCGACGGACTCGAGACGTCTGTTCTGGCGGTCGGGGACGGCGCGGCAGTGACGGTGAAGAAGAACGAGGCGGTCGGCGCTATCGCGGATTATAAAAGCCTCGACGCAGGATTATAAGGATTTTGATTGCGATAAAAGGATGAACAAATGCAGGACGCGAATCTTCGGGCGTGAGGACAAATCGGTACCGGGGGCAGAGGGAGGCAGGAGGAATTTCATGAGACATCCGGAATTATTAGTCCCGGCGAGCTGCCTGGAGGTGTTGAAAACAGCAGTCATTTTTGGCGCGGACGCAGTTTACATCGGCGGGGAGGTTTATGGTCTGCGCGCGAAGGCCAAAAACTTCACAATGTTCCAGATGGCGGAGGGCATTTCCTTTGCGCATGCGCATGGCGTAAAGGTGTATGTAACGGCGAATATTCTGGCGCACAATCGCGATCTGGAAGGGGTTGAGACTTATTTTCGGGAATTGAAGGAGCTGCGTCCGGATGCGCTGATTATTGCGGATCCGGGCGTTTTTATGATTGCGAAGCATGTCTGTCCGGAGATTGAACGGCATATCAGCACCCAGGCGAATAACACGAATTATGAGACCTGCCGGTTCTGGTGGGAGCTGGGCGCGAAGCGGATAGTATCGGCGCGGGAGCTCTCCTTGCAGGAGCTTGGGGAGCTGCGCGCGAAGATTCCGCCGCTGATGGAGATTGAGACGTTCGTGCATGGCGCGATGTGCATCTCCTATTCGGGGCGCTGCCTGCTGAGCAATTATTTTACGGGAAGGGACGCAAACCAGGGGGCCTGCACCCATCCGTGCCGCTGGAAGTACGCGGTCATGGAAGAGACGCGCCCGGGCGAGTATCTGCCTGTTGAGGAGAATGAACGAGGCACCTATATTTTCAATTCGAAGGATTTGTGCATGATCGAGCACATCCCGGATTTGCTGGATGCGGGAATTGACAGCTTCAAAATCGAGGGCCGGATGAAAACAGCCCTCTATGTAGCGACCGTAGCGCGCACGTACCGCAAGGCCATTGATGACTGTCTGAAGGATCGGAATTTATATGAGCAGAACCTGCCCTGGTACCGGGAACAGATCTCGAACTGCACATACCGGCAGTTTACGACCGGATTCTTTTACGGAAAGCCCGACCAGGAATCGCAGATTTATGACAGCAATACGTATATCAAAGAATATACTTATCTGGGGATTGTAGGAGAAACGCAGGAAAATTCATTTCAGGATGATTTCTCGCCGCAGAAGACACACTGGTCGGAGGCTGCATATGAGCCTTCAGCGGCCGGTGCGTGCACCTGGGTGCAGATCGAACAGCGCAATAAATTTTCAGTGGGCGAGATCATCGAGGTGATGAAACCGGATGGCAGAAATATTGAGACGCCGGTTCTTGGCATCCGCGATGAGGCAGGAAATGAAATGGAAAGTGCGCCGCATCCGCAGCAAAGGCTCTGGGTTGCGCTTGCAGGAGAAGCGGAGAAATATGATGTCCTTCGGCGGAAGGAGAATCCGATAACAGAGAATTTTTCCTGACAGATTTCAGCTGCCGGATGATGATTTTTATTCCGGTTATTAGAGGGTTATCTCAAAACAATGCTTAATAATGATGGTTTGCATCAGAGAAAAGGCAGCCTTCCATACGTTATGGATTAGCGTATGGAGGACGGAGCTTTCAAAACGATGGTTTGCACCAGGGAAAAGGACAGGACATCCGGACCGGTACGAACAAGGTCCGGTAAGGAACCAGATCGGGGGAACAGGATTATGCGGGAAATACAGGTAAGTCTTCTGACGGATGTGATTGAGCGGCTCTGCGTCGAGGCTAACGAACATCTTCCGGAGGATGTGAAATGCGCGATTCAAACGTGCCGTGCCTGCGAGGACGGCGAAATTGCAAAAGGGATACTGGATGACATTGTTGAAAATTATGAAATAGCCGATTCGGAAAAGGTTCCGATCTGCCAGGATACAGGAATGGCGTGCGTATTTCTGGAAATCGGACAGGACGTCCATCTTGTGGGCGGCGATCTGACCGCGGCGGTGGACGAAGGCGTCCGCAGAGGCTATGAAAACGGGTATCTGAGAAAATCCGTTGTGAAGGATCCGGTTCGCCGCGGGAATACCGGCGACAACACGCCGGCAATGCTGTATACGGAAATTGTTCCGGGGGAGCAGGTGCGGATCACGGTCGGCCCCAAGGGCTTTGGCAGTGAAAACATGAGCATGATCCGGATGTTCAAGCCCTCCGCCGGTCTTCAGGTCATTAAGGATTTTATTCTGGAGGTGGTCGAGACGGCCGGGCCGAACCCGTGCCCGCCGATGGTAGTCGGCGTCGGCATCGGCGGTACCTTTGATAAATGTGCCCTGCTCGCGAAAAAAGCTCTGATGCGTCCGCTGGACTCGAAAAATCCGGATCCCTTTTATGCGGAGCTGGAAGAGGAAATGCTGGAGAAAATCAATCAGCTGGGGATTGGGCCGCAGGGGTTTGGCGGGAAGACAACGGCAATCGGCCTGAACATCGAGACCATGCCGACTCATATCGCCGGGATGCCCTGCGCGGTGAATATCAGCTGTCATGTGACCAGGCATAAAACTATGGTTATCTAATACTACCAGGGACATTCGGCAGATGCCAGTTCAGCACTCTGTGTGTCATGCAGCCATTTTAGATTGTGGGATGCGGGCATTCTCATCCGGCAGATGGGATAATCGCTGACGCAGGAGACAAGGATGCAAAGGACAGCGCAATTTGCAGCATTATATATAATATGAGGAGAAACATCATGGAGAGACGAAGGATTCACCTGCCATTGACGGCGGAGCTTGCCCGCTCCCTTCACGCGGGAGAACAGGTGTTGCTGACCGGCACGATTTATACCTCCCGCGACGCGGGACACAAACGAATGTGCGAAGCACTTGCCCGGGGCGAGGAGCTGCCGTTTGACCCGACGGATGCGACGATTTATTATGTCGGTCCGACTCCGGCGAAGCCCGGACAGGTCATAGGATCCGCGGGGCCTACGACCAGCGGCCGCATGGATGCCTACGCGCCGACCCTGATGAGCGTCGGGGCACGCGGAATGATCGGCAAGGGCGCAAGGCTTCCTGAGGTCGTAGAAGCAATGAAAACATACAGCGGCGTCTATTTTGGGGCGATCGGCGGCGCGGGCGCGCTGCTTGCGAAATGCATTAAGAAGGCGGAGCTGATCGCCTATGAGGATCTGGGCGCGGAAGCCTTGCGGAAATTGTACGTGGAGGACATGCCGCTTGTTGTGATTATCGACTGTGAGGGGAATAATCTGTATGAAACCGGCAGGTCAGCGTACCTCAGAGCACAGGGCTGACTGATATCATCATAAAGCGAGGGAGAATAATTATGGCAATGAGAGGAATTTACACGTCGGTAAATGATATCCGCAAGCGGGTTTTCGCTGAGGTGGCGCGGCTTTCCTATGATTATAAGGACGGCGACCTGTCCCAGATGGAGCTGATTCCGTATCGCGTGATCCCCGGCGAGGTGTCCACCTATCGCGAGAGTGTGTTTTTGGAACGTGCAATTGTAAAAGAGCGGATGCGCCTTGCCATGGGACTGAACCTTCGTTCAGCGTCGGAGCATGCGCCGGTATCCACCGGAGCGGAAGAGTGTGTGAAGCCGGAGAAATATTATCAGCCGCCGCTGATTAACATTATTAAATTTGCGTGCCACAAATGTCCCGACAATGTCATGAAGGTGACGGACGCCTGCCAGTGCTGCCTGGCGCACCCATGCCGGGAGGTATGCCCGAAGAATGCCATTTCTTTTGTAAATGGCCGCTCTGTGATTGATACGGATAAATGTGTCAAATGCGGCAAATGTATGAGCGCCTGTCCCTACGGGGCAATCTTAAAAATGGAACGGCCCTGTGCGAAAGCCTGCGGGATGAAGGCCATCGGGTCTGATGAATATGGCCGCGCGGACATCGATCAGGATAAATGTGTGTCCTGCGGCATGTGCCTGGCCAACTGTCCGTTCGGAGCCATCGCGGACAAGGCGCAGATTTTTCAGACCATTCAGGCGATCAAGAGCGACACTCCGGTCTATGCGGCGATCGCGCCCGCAATCGCGGGACAGTTCGGCCCGGAGCTGACGACCGGAAAGATGCGCCCGGCGCTGCAGGCGCTTGGATTTACCGATGTTGTTGAGGTGGCGATCGGCGCGGATCTCTGCACAATAGAGGAGGCAAAGGACTTCGCGGAGGAGGTGATGGGGGTCTCCACCAGTGAAACTGCGGCAGCCGACGATAACTGTGCGACGGAAAACGGAGCATCCGGCAGGGAGCAGCCGAAAAAGCTTCCCTTTATGGCGACGTCCTGCTGTCCCGCATGGTCGATGATGGCGAAAAAGCTGTTTCCGAAATACGCAGACTGCATTTCGATGGCCCTGACGCCGATGGTGCTGACCGGCCGTCTGATTAAAAAGCAGCATCCGGGCTGTAAGGTGGCGTTTATCGGACCGTGCGCAGCGAAAAAGCTGGAAGCAGGACGCAGGACGATCCGCAGTGATATTGATTTTGTACTGACATTTGAGGAACTGATGGGAATGTTCGAGGCGAAGGACGTAGACTTTTCGTCTCTGGAAGAGCAGGAATTACCGCAGGCGGCGAGCGCCGACGGACGTGGATTTGCGGTCAGCGGCGGCGTAGCGGAAGCTGTGGTGAACTGCATCGGGGAGCTTTACCCGGATCTGGAGGTAAAGACAGAGCGCGCGGAAGGCCTGGACAACTGCCGGAAATTGCTTTCACTTGCAAAAGCCGGAAAATATAACGGCTATCTGCTGGAAGGGATGGCCTGTCCGGGCGGCTGTGTGGCGGGCGCCGGGACACGCCAGCCGATTGCAAAGTCAGCCGCAGCGGTCGGACAGATAAAAAAGAAGACCACAGCGAAAGGAGCGCTGGAGAGCAGCTACAAGGGAATGCTGGAGGATCTGGAGGAGAGAAAGATTCTGGCTGCTCCGCAGGATTAGCAGACTGTATCGCAAGAACTTGCGCATATTGCATATGGAATTGCGATACGGGCTACTGGAATTCAGTATGGAAGGAAAATAAACAATGACAAGACAGCAATTTCAACAGCTGACAAAAAATATTTTGATTGTGGACGGTGCGACCGGCTCGAACCTGATGGCAATGGGGATGCCGCGCGGCGTCTGCACGGAACAGTGGGTGCTGGAGCACAAAGAGGTCATTCAGAGCCTGCAACGGGCTTATGTAAAAGCGGGAAGCCAGGTCATTTACGCGCCGACGTTCGGAGCGAACCGCTGCAGCCTGGCAAAGTATGGACTGGAAGAAACAATTCGGGAAATGAATCTTTCACTGGTCTCATACACGAAGGAGGTCGCACAGGAAGGCAATGGAATTCTGGTGGCCGGAGACATCAGCCCGACCGGGGCGATGATGGCGCCCATGGGCGACATGACGTATGAAAAAGCGTTTGACATCTATCAGGAGCAGGTGCGATATCTGGTTGAGGCTGGTGTTGATTTAATTGCTGTGGAGACCATGTATCAGATTGAAGAAACTATGGCGGCGATTGACGCGGTACACAGCATCTGCGATCTGCCCGTGCTCTGCACGGTGACGGTAGAGGCGGACGGCAGTATTTTCACCGGTGGCAATGCGACGGAAGCGGCTGTGGCATTTGAAGCCTCCGGTGCGGACGCGGTTGGCATCAACTGCTCGGTCGGCCCGGATCAGCTCGTCTCGGTTATCCATGACATCAGTGAACATGTATCCGTTCCGGTAATTGCCAAACCGAATGCGGGCATGCCATTGATTGATGATGCGGGAAAGGCTCATTACAGCATGGGAGCAGAGGGATTTGCTCATTATATGCTGAAGCTTGTGGCTGCTGGGGCAACCATCATAGGAGGCTGCTGCGGTACCACACCGGAGTATATCCGCGAGCTTGCGCTGGTGCTGGGGCAACCATCATAGGAGACTGCTGTGGCACGACACCGGATTATATCCGTGAGGTTGCGCGGCTGCCGGGGCAGCCATCATAGGAGGCTGCTGCGGCTCGCCGCCGGAGTATATCCGTGAAGGTGTCCGGCTGCCGGAGCTTTCGGCGGCGCATTCTTTGCAGTGAAGCATTGATCTGTAGAGATTGATTCGCGATGCACTTCCGGAAATTATACTTGTACGAGTGAATACTCTGTGCTAAACTGCTTTTATCATTTTAGCTGTGGCAGATTTTTTAACAGTCGAATCAATTCCGGATGATTGAAATCTACGATGATTTCGCAAACCAGGGGCGGAGATTTTTAGATTCTGCTATCGGCGAAACAGGCGGGCAGAATGCATATGGAATTGCGATATGCGCTGCCTGATGAGAGTGAGACGGAAAGAGGAGTTTATTATGGAAAGAGAAACGGGATCCAGGAATTTTATTGAGCAGATTATTGATACGGATCTGGCTGAGGGGAAATACGAGACTATCTGTACGAGATTTCCGCCGGAGCCGAACGGATATCTGCACATCGGACATGCAAAATCGATTCTTCTGAATTATGGCATTGCAAAAAAATATGGCGGGAAATTCAATCTTCGCTTTGACGATACGAATCCGACGAAGGAGAAGACGGAATTTGTAGATTCCATTCTTGCGGATGTAAAATGGCTGGGCGCGGATTTTGAGGACCGCCTGTTTTTTGCGTCGAATTATTTTGAGCAGATGTATGAGGCGGCAGTAACGCTGATCAAAAAAGGGAAAGCCTTTGTCTGCGATCTGTCTGCGGATGAGATTCGCGAATACCGCGGTACCCTGACGGAGCCGGGGAAGGAAAGCCCTTACCGGAACCGCAGCATCGAGGAGAATCTGACGCTCTTTGAAAACATGAAAAACGGGATGTATGAGGACGGCGCAAAGGTGCTCCGCGCAAAGATTGATATGGCCTCCCCGAACATCAATATGCGGGATCCGGTGATCTACCGTGTGGCGCATATGAGCCATCACAATACCGGGGACAAGTGGTGCATCTATCCGATGTATGATTTCGCGCATCCGATTGAGGACGCGATTGAGGGTGTGACGCATTCCATCTGTACGTTGGAGTTCGAGGATCACCGCCCGCTCTATGACTGGGTGGTGCGCGAGGTGGGATATGAGCATCCGCCGAAGCAGATTGAGTTTGCGAAGCTGTACCTGACAAATGTGGTGACCGGCAAGCGTTACATCAAAAAGCTGGTGGAGCAGGGCATTGTAGACGGCTGGGACGACCCGCGCCTGGTGACCATCGCGGCTCTGAAACGGCGCGGCTTTACCCCGGAATCCATTCAGATGTTTGTGGATCTGTGCGGGATCAGCAAGAGCCAGAGCTCGGTGGATTACGCGATGCTCGAATACTGCATCCGTGAGGATCTGAAGCTGAAGCGTCCGCGCATGATGGCGGTGCTTGACCCGGTGAAGCTGGTGATTGATAATTATCCGGAAAATGAGATAGAGTACCTCGATGTAGAGATGAATCTGGAAAATCCGGAGCTTGGCATGCGCAAGGTGCCGTTCGGGCGTGAGCTTTATATTGACCGTGAGGATTTCATGGAAATCCCTCCGAAGAAATATTTCCGTCTGTTCCCAGGCAATGAGGTGCGCCTGATGGGCGCCTACTTCGTAAAATGCGTCGGCTTCGAAAAGGATGCGGACGGAAACGTGACCGAGATCCACTGCACCTATGATCCGGAGACCAAATGCGGCACCGGATTTACCGGCCGCAAGGTCAAAGGTACCATCCACTGGGTGGCAGCCGCGACCGCAATCCGTGCGACCGTACGCCTGTACGAGAACATTATCGATGAGTCAAAGGGCGTGTATAACGAGGACGGCTCCCTGAACCTGAACCCGAATTCTCTGACGGTACGGGAAAACTGCCTGCTGGAGCCCGCGTTTGCGGACGCGAGGCTGATCGAAAAGCCGGTTCACTCAGACACATCGGCAGAAGTCGGCAGCGATTTCTCCTGCGATTCCGATGATACCTGCTATGCCAGAGCCTATGACAGCTTTCAGTTTGTCCGCCAAGGGTATTTCTGCGTGGACGCGAAGGACTCACGGCCGGATGCGCTGGTGTTCAACCGTATCGTTTCACTGAAGAGCTCCTTCCGGCTGCCAAAGGCAGAGTGACGACATCGTTTTTTCGTTGGAAACAGGCAGAATACACATGGAATTACGATACACTGGCGCTATGGAAGAAGAATGAGGAGAGAGGACATGCATGAATGACCTGACTATCAGTCTGGATGCGCATTTGGCAACCCCGCTGTATGAACAGATTTATAACTATATCAAATGTGAAATACAGAATGGAGGGCTGCCGTTCCGGGAAAGGCTGCCATCTTCGAGAAAGCTGGCGGATTACCTGCAGGTGAGCCGGACAACCGTCAACCAGGCCTATGACCAGCTTGTCTCGGAAGGATATCTTGAGGCAGTGCCCCAGAAGGGATATTTTGTCTGTGATTTGGAGGGATTATTGCATCTAAAGCCGGTATCCGCACCG
Source organism: Lachnospiraceae bacterium (assembly GCA_021202075.1). Taxonomy (GTDB): domain Bacteria; phylum Bacillota; class Clostridia; order Lachnospirales; family Lachnospiraceae; genus Choladousia. Next base: position 76,290 of record JAJQDT010000003.1, read on the forward strand.
GCAGCCTGTGAACAGAATCCTGAGGCTTCTGTATATTTATATGATTTTTCTCCGCATGGCGTGGATCTGAACAGCTTTCCGCATCATGCGTGGCGGAAGCTTTCGAAAAATCTGCTGATGGAGGAGGATAGATATCTGTTTCGCCTGGGTGACCCGCAGGGAGAGCCGGAGCTTCGCGCGACCATCGCCGGTTATCTTCATCAGGCGCGCGGCGTCAACGCGCAGCCGGAGCGGATCGTAGTCGGTGCGGGAAATGATTTTCTGCTGCTTTTGCTGTGCAGTATGTTTGGCAGCGGGACGAGGATCGCCATGGAGAGCCCGACCTATCGGAAAGCATACGATCTGTTTCATAATCTCTCGAATGACGTACGAATTGTAGAGATGGACGAATCCGGGATGCGTGTGGATCAGCTTGAGGAGACAGGAGCCCGTCTGGCCTACGTAATGCCATCCCATCAGTATCCGCTCGGAACTGTCATGCCGGTCAAACGCCGGATGCAGCTGCTTCAGTGGGCATCCGGAGGAGACGAAAAAGTTTTGATGCAGGATGGAACATTGATCGGCAGCCGGAACCATATGGGGGACGGAGCATCTGCGGGTAAAGGAATGATGCCGCATACTGCCAAATTGGGCGGCGCCAGGGTTCCGGCAGAGAGACAGATAATGACAGGCAGTGAATCAGATCGCTACATCATCGAGGACGACTATGACAGTGAATTCCGCTACAAGGGCAAACCGATCCCCGCTCTACAGGGTTATGACCGCGACGACCGGGTGATCTATATCGGAACTTTCTCCAAATCCATTGCGCCATCCATCCGCGTCAGCTATATGGTGCTCCCGGAGCGTCTGATGGGTCTGTACCGTGAACGGGCGCGGAATATTTCCAGTACAGTATCCCGTGTCGATCAGATGCTGATTGCAGGATTTTTAAACGAAGGCTATTACGAGCGGCATCTGAACAAGATGCGTGCCGTCTATCGGGGCCGCCATGACACGCTGCTCGAAGAGCTGAAAGCATTCCGGCAAATCAGCCGTGTGAGCGGGGAAAACGCGGGTGTTCACCTGCTGCTGACCTTCACGAATGGCATGACGGAAGAGAAGGCCATCCGCTGCGCTGCCGCGCAGGGGGTGCGCGTCTATGGCCTGTCCGGCTATTATGTAGAAAATCCATCCGATTCGATTCGTCCGCAGCCGGGAGACGGGCAGACGAATCCAGGCTCTGTAAAAATGGATGCGAACACAACGCCGCAGAGAAACGATACCGTGCTTCTCGGATACGCGAATCTCTCCGAGCAGGAAATCCGTGAGGCGGCAGCAAGACTTGGGAAGGCATGGCTTGCGTAGGAACGGAAGAATTTTAATCCTCTGCTTATCAGGCTGAGGATTCCTTTGTATTTTTAAACAGGTGCAGCCATTATGTCTTGTCCAGAGGACGGAGGAAGTGTGATGTTTTATGATGCAGTCACTGAATTCATATTTGTGGAAGATATGCTTCGGAAAGCCGACGTTATTTTTATGCCGGGCAGTGTTTGTCCGGAGCTGGCGATGCATGCGGCCAGGCTGTATCAGGAGGGATATGCGCCAGTCATTCTTTCTTCCGGAAAATACAGTATCACGAAAGGGTATCTGGAGCTTCCGGAAAAAACAGCTTTCGCGTCATCGAACAATCCAACACCCCATGATGATTCTTGTCTGACGGAATGTGATTATCTCTGCGCAATCCTGCGAACCGAAGGCGTGCCGGAGTCCGCGATCCTTCGCGAGCCGGAGGCTACCTTTACCTGGGAAAACGCGATTTATTCCAGGCGAGTGACGGACTCCGCAGGTCTGGACATCCGGCGGGCGATTTTGTGCTGTAAGGCTTATCATGCCAGGCGCAGCCTGATGTATTACCAGCAGCAGTTTCCTGAAACCGAATTCCTGGTCAGTCCAGTCGTTGTTGACGGAATCAGCCGGGAAAACTGGTATCGGACCAGGAAAGGCATCGATAAGGTACTTGGGGAGGTTGAGCGCTGCGGCGGGCAGTTTCACGAGATTATAGCGGAAGCGGCGGGACTTTAGAATGAGCTGGGTTGTTATTGATTTCTTTTTGTCAGCTTCCCTGGATATAAGTGGAAACAGGATAAATCCGGGAACCAGAATAACGATGTATAGAAAGCAAGAGGATATTATGATAAAATTAGTAGTATCAGATGTAGACGGAACCCTGGTTCCGGATGGCTCGAGCCGGATCGATCCGGAAATCTTTGACGTGATCCTGGAACTGAAAAAACGGGGAATCACATTCGTTGTCGCCAGCGGCAGACAATACGAAAGCATTCACCGCCTGCTGGAACCGGTAGCGGATGATGTTATCTTTATCGCGGAAAATGGCGGAAAGGTGATGCGGCGCGGCCAGATGTTATCGGTTGAGTACATGGATCCGGATGTCGCAAAAGAGCTGATCATTTTCCTGCGCAGGCTGCCGGAATGTGAGCTGATGCTGGCCACGCCGGATTATACCTGGTTGGAGACAAAGGACGAAGAATTTGCCGACTGGATGATCAATGGATACAAATTCCATCTAAAGCGTACGGATGATGTGCTTCCCCTCTATGATCAGGTCATTAAAATAGCCGCCTACCGAAAAAATGGGGTGCAGCCCTTTATCGATAAAATCAAAGAACAGTTTCAGAACCGTCTGAATATCATGATGTCCGGAAACATGTGGGCAGACTGCATGGGTAAAACGACTGATAAAGGAAATGCTCTCTCAAAGATTCAGCAACAACTGGGCATTACCCCGGATGAAACGATGGCTTTTGGAGATAATTGTAATGATATGCAAATGCTTGACCGCGCTGTCTGGAGTTATGCGGTCGCAAATGCACATTCGCATTTGAAAAAAGCAGCCCGATATGTGGCTCCGCCCTGTTCGGAAAATGGGGTTCTTCGTACCATACGTGAACAATTGATGAAGGAGCCTGTCATGTGACACATATCCGCACATACTTTTTTTCTGTTACGGAGACGCAGGCATAACAGCAGCCGTATCGTAATTTCATGCGCATTATGCACAGGCTACTACGATACGGGCTGCCAGCAGCGAAAATTCGCCTGACTATATGAGGAGGTATCTATGAACTTTAAAAAAGAGTGTCTGGAGGTTTTTCTGGAAAACCAGGAGCAGCTATTTGACGAGCCGGTCGCGGAGACCATCGAAGAAGCAGACGAATTTCTGGATGAATGTATGGCCATTGTAGTTGACAGCTATAAGGATTTAAAGAAATATTTCAAAGAAAATGGCGGTGATATTTCCGGAATGAGCAAAGAAGAAGTGCTGAGCCAGGCAGAAATATTTGCGCTGCCGGATGGAAAATATCTGATTGTGGAGGGATGACAGTTTTGGAAGGGAGGCGGCTTCCATCAGTACTTTGATGCTCATGTAACTCTGATTAAGTGAAATTATTGTTGAAATGGCCGACAAAGGCTCTGGAACGCATTCCCGATGTTCCCTCTATGGCATTTCTCATGAAGATCTAGTATAATCTGCGCCGGTCATGATTGACCGGTTCGTATTCTTTTTTCCTGTTTATTATAGAGATTCTATATGGCAATGAAAATCAGATCAGAATAAATTTCTCTCTTTTAACATTCGCCCTTTTGGCTTCATATTACTCCTCAGGCTGGATATTAAGGGGTAGTTTTTTCGGACAGAAAAAAGATGTATAATCCCTTAATACGCATGAATTTTACATCACAATGCTCTGTCTGTCAAGACATGTGACGGAAATTACCTGATTTTGGCAATATTTGCAAAATAATTCATTGCATGTGAGCATAATAATTGAAAGAACACTCTTCATCAGTGGCCAAATTCATGGTCGGAATTTGACTGCTTTTTTTTACTTAATTTTGACCACGAATATAATAAGAGAGGTAAGAATATGGGACGACGTGGCGAAAATATACGCAAAAGAATTGATGGGCGCTGGGAGGCGCGGGTGGTATGCGGTCCGTCGAAAGATGGCAGGACAAATTACAAACATTTATACAGTTCTACCTATCAGGGAGCCCGGACTCTGAAAAAAGAGTTCCTGCTAAGCTTGAAAGAGATGCCGCAGCCTGCGCTGGCATCTCCGACTCCTCCGCATTCAACAGAGCCAGCTGCAAAAAAGAAGGAAAAACCGGTAAATATGGAGATGGAGATACTCTCTGATTCTCCTCTTTTTTGTGATGTCGCCACGGAATGGCTGTCCGCAAAAAAGCTCTCTGTAAAAAAATCTACATACGCAAACTATTCGTTCATGGTTGAAAAGCATCTTCTTCCGGATTTTGGAACTCTTGCAATAAAAGACATAAATACAGACCGGATTGATGAATTTTTGCTGGGCAAAAAAGATCACGGCGGTATCAGGAATAGAGAAACACTTTCTGAAAAAACGATTTCCGAAATCAAAGGTACTCTGAACCGGGTTCTCCGGTACGCAAAATCCCACAATATCATTGACACAGTGCCGGATTCTTTGCCGGTCAGTGCAAAACAGCCTCCGATTGAAATTCTGACGAAGCAGGAACAGGAAGCCATTGAAGCAGAGGCATTAAGTGAAGACTCGCTTTTTGGCCTGGGAGTGCTTCTTTGTCTGCATACGGGAATTCGCGAAGGAGAACTCTGTTGTCTGCAGTGGGGAGATTTCGACTGGGATGAAGAAACACTGTCGATCAATAAGACCGTATATCGAACTTCAAATACGGATGACGAAAACGGTCCGAAGACCTGTGTGGTAATTGATAAGCCGAAGACCGTATGCTCCATCCGCACAATCCCGCTTCCTTCTGTAATCGTTCCGTTTTTCAAAGAACGTGCCGGAGCGGCATCGGCATATGTTGTTACTGGCACTGAAAAATTCATGGAGCCGCGCGTATGCCGTGACCGTTACGCGCGCTTTGAGAGGAGAGCGGGAGTAGCGCATCATACTTTTCATACACTTCGGCATACCTATTCCACAAATTGTGTGGAAGACGGCATCAACATGAAAGTCTTAAGTGAAAACCTTGGACATTCCGATGTGAGCATCACCCTCCAGTTGTATGTCCATCCATCCATGAAGACGAAGAAAGCAGAGGTGAATAAGCTGAAAACCTTTATGAATCGTGGTCAGGACTAAAAGGTAATCGGCATCGCAGGAGACCTGGGCAGAAATTAAAGGTAAGTGGTATTGTAAGAGCCCTGGGCAAAAATAAAAGGTAACTGGCATCGTAAGAGACCTGGGCAGAACAAAAGGCAAACAGACGTCGGCAGAGGTCAGATTCGTGGTCAATTAAATACTGTCAGGAAGCGGAAAGTCGCTAAAATCAAGGGATTCAGGGAGGGTACTCATTTAATCTCTCAGGGTCAAATTCCCCGCAGCTCTGCTGCGTAACAAACTAATGACGAGCGAAGCGAGTCTCGGTCTGATACCCCGCAGCTTGCTGCGGGGTCGTTCATTAGGTCGCTTATAAACGATTTTTAGCGTAAAATAGCAAAATTTCAGCGATGTTAAAAATCCTTATGCAAGTGATGGTACAAGCACAAGATTTCTGATAGACAGTCCGGCTGCAATTACTTCTTTGCCAACATTGGTCGGTAAATATTTGTAAGTTCCTTTTTGATGCTCGATTATTCCGTGCAGGCGAATCCGTTTGAAAATTCTTGACATAGCTGATGGGCTAATGCCTGGAAGATATTTCTGGACATCTTTCCCTTGCATCCCATAAGTCATGAATTCTCCCCGGCCTATTACTCCGAGCACTTCAAGATCGTTCGTTTGGAAAAAGTTAACTATAGTTCCGCATAAATTTTCTACTTACACTTCAATAGTAGTAAATGGGATTTTATAAAGCACCTGTACCTTGAAAATATCGTATATGGCATTGACTTCCTTGCGAGGCTCCTGCGGTATGGCATATGGTGATTATTTTTGCAATAGGAAATGGTGAAAATCGTTGAAAAATAAGGCTTTTCATCAAAATATTAGTGCTAATAAAGTTGCTGGGGAAGTCAAGGTTATTGTAGGAGTTCTCAATCTGCTGCCGTATTAATTGTCGTTGACATTCCCCGGTCCAGCCATTAAAATCAAAAAAGGAATAATAACGACAAAGCATCAAAGAGTGATGTAGAACATGAAAAGGAAAGAACGGTGGATATCATGAGAATTCTTCTGGCAGAAGAT
>JAJQDT010000020.1:0-353 GCA_021202075.1 Lachnospiraceae bacterium
TCTGGAACGGGATGCAGGCAAAAGCGGTACAGGCCGCCTTTGATAAACTCAGCTACCGGGAACAGATATACCTGGAAAAGCGCAATGCGATCTGTATGACCTGCGGGCGGGTAAGCCCATTGTCGATGAGAACCACATTTGACGATCTGGCTACCATGTTTGAGGGCAGCATCGCCAGCGGCGCAGAACGGGCTTACCGCCGGGCGCTGGAGAAGCTGACAAAGAATCTGGTGGAGGCCGGTGCGCTCCATGTGGTGGAGCTGAAACGGAAATCCCAGAGAAAGAAAAATAAAAAAATCACCGAAAATTGCAAGTGCAAGTTGAACACTTCCGTGCAAAAGTTTAATAGAGTC
>JAJQDT010000020.1:363-3787 GCA_021202075.1 Lachnospiraceae bacterium
AAAGTCCCAGAGAAAGAAAGGCACAAAAATCACCGCCGCAGTCTACGAATATCAGGTAGACTACGACGGCGAATGGGGCGAGATTTCTTTTGATTTTGTAAAGAGGACAGCGGAGGTCGTGAAGCTGGCGGAGTTGGATACGATTAAAAGCAATATCTACGCAAAGCTGGCGTTTCAACTCGTTTTTTCACTTTCAACAGACACTCTGCCGAAGAAATTGCGGCTACCCATTGAATGACAAGCCATTACACTATACTATATAGAATCTCAAACGGATTTTTCAATGATGGGTGAGGCAGGAGCAGAAATCATCACCTTTTTAATAATGTAACTTCGTGGCCGACTAATCAGCTAGCCTGCATGTTATGCGCTGGTCCTGTAGGTTTACAGAGATTTTTCATAACAACAACACATAAAATAACAGACAACAACATTGCAACGATATCTGAAATTGCCTGGGTGTACATAAGTCCATCTAATCCCAGTATTGCATCAAGGATAATCAGACACGGAATATATACGAACCCCTGTCTGGCCAGAGATGTAACAATGGGTGCGAGTGACTTTCCTGCTGCCTGCATAATGTTGGTGGTCAGGAAATAAATCCCCAGTATTGGGCCTGATAAAATAATGGCCTTAGACATTTTTACGCCCAGATCAATTATTTCAGGGGTAGTGACAAAAGCAGCAACCAGATTATTCACTGCAATAAAACATGCTAAAGTGATGCAGCTGCCCAATACAATGCAAACGCCCCCGCTCTTTGCAATTGTTTCTTTCGTCCTGCGCATATTATTTGCGCCCAGGTTATATGCCATAATTGGAAGAATTCCAGTACAGAAACCCATTTGCAGCATGGCAACAATCATTCCTATTTTCATGGCAACGCCCATTGCCGCAACAGCTCCATCGCCATATGGGACAAGATAACGGTTCATAATAATGTTGGAAACGCTCATCAGCAGATTACTCAGAGCTCCGGGTAACCCAATCGAAAACACGGGAAGGGATATGCTTTTGCTGATTCGGAAGTCTTTGATCGAAAAGGACAATAATGTGCTGTTCCTCCGGAGCAGAAATACAAAATAGTATATGCAGGCGCAGATATTTCCGATAACGGTTGCAATAGCAGCCCCGGCTGTTCCCCATTGAAACAGCAGAATCATAACCGGGTCCAAGATGATGTTTATAACTGTGCCGATCATATTTCCGATCATGGAATCTCTGGCGGCACCGGCTGCCCGAATAACATTTGCCATGGTGTTACTGAAAATGATAAAGGGAGAGCCAATCGCAATGATTCTTAGATAATCGGATGCCATTTCAATCGTGTTTTCTGTAGCACCAATTATGCTTAATATTGGAGTACATCCAACAAATATAACAATAGCAAACAGCAGACCAATGAACAGGGAAACATAAAAACAGAAGCTGCTGGTCTGACGCGCTTGATCGGGATTTTTACAGCCTGATGCACGGGAAATGATGGAACAGCCGCCGGTTCCAATTAATGTACCTATTGTGATAATCAGAGTAAAAATCGGAGCTGCTATGGATACAGCGGCAACCATCAGATCATTTCCGGTTTGCCCTATAAAAAAAGTATCCGCAAGATTGTAGATGATCACGACAACCATAGTCAGCATGGCCGGGATACCATTTGTAGCAATCAGGCTCCATATGGAGTCCTTTTCGAAGCTCATGTTAGAATTCATCGTTTATTTCCTCCTGGTAAATTTAATTCAAAATTACTTCAAAACCTAGGTATGTAGGCTAAAGATTAGAGAACACTACGGTTCTCTGATCTCCATACATTCAATATTTGCCTTTACTCTGCCCATCAATTTAAAAAGGACATGGAGTTCATCAACTGTGAATCCTTCTGACAGTTTTTCTTCGATAGCGAGTATGGTCTGCATATTCTGCTCACAGATTTTGAGCGCTTTTTCTGTCATGACAATTTTCTTTGCCCTGCGGTCATAGGGAACTGTCTGTCTGGAAATCAGCCCTTTTCTTTCCATCCCTTTCAGTATTTCTGTAGCAGTTGAACTTCGTATCTGGAAGTTTTCTTCCAGGTCTTTCTGAAAGACGTCATCCCCATGAAGATGCTCCCACAAAAATACAAGAACCCATTGTTGGGTGCCGGTTGGCTTTGCCTCATCAGATTCCTGCGGATCTTGAAACGCAACTCTCCGGAGCATATTTGCAATGGATATTATTTCTATTCCTAAATAATGCTGTCCCATATAGCCCTCCACTTTCCTAGGTTTTGAGGTAAATATAGCACTGCGACAGGTCTTTGTCAAGAGGGAAAAGAGTTTTTTGACAGAAAAGAGTTTTTTAACAGGATTGGTTCGCAAACCTGTAGTGTAAAGTATTCTTCCTGACAGGATGTATCCCAGGCTTGCAGTTACTCGTGCATTTTTCGCCTTAATGCAACAATTCCACATACATTAGATAGTATCGTTAAGATATCAAAAAGAAACGCAGTGTAGTTGTGATAATAAAAGTCATATATCATCCATAAAATCTGTGCCAGTATGAGCATGATTTTAAATCGAATGGTGCTTTTTGCATCAATCGACCATGTGAAAATGATCGTTGAAAATACTGGACATAGCTCAACTGCGGAATGGATACCTTTTGCCAGAGTAATTGATAGCTGTGCAATAATAAAAAATACTTTGAGGGTATTTGTAGAGGCCGTTCGTGAAAACGTCAGATTCCTCACTATTCCAATCACATTTGAGATCGTTCCCGCATAGGCACCAAGGAACAGATTACCGATGGCCATTATGGTAAACTGGCCACATTGTGCCAGCAGAATTTTTTTCTTGTCTTTGATAAATCCGATGGATACCATCAACAATGATCCAATAAGCGATATGATATTACCAACCAGCAGCATAATAATATCCTCCAAAAAAACTGGCACAAATCGTGCCAGTTTTCTTCGAGAATATAAGCAAAACTGACAACAATGGTGCCATTGTTAACAGTTTCGGCTGTTTGTGGTTCGCTTGCCCGATTACAAGCATAAATGACTGATTACATTATAACGATGGGTTGCCGACTTGTCAATGTCAAATTTGAACAATGGCATTTCTGAATTTCTGGTTCTGAGTTTCCTGCCATTGTAGATTGTTGTGTGGATCTAAATTGGGGGAGTTCGATATTTAATCAATCATCCCATGCGTCCCTGCCATATCACTGGCATACTGCGCTAACTCTCCGGAGAGTACCAGTCCAGCATAGGTCAATGGCTCGTTGTAGATCATCCAGTCGATTTCTGTCTGCATGGGAACAGTAGGACAAATCTCATCGTCCACCCCTGGGGTGTAGATGCTGATCTCGGTGCCGTCAGTGAAGCACAGCTCAACGCTGGCGGTGTCGATGTTAAACTCGCAATGTATCAATTTCATAA
>JAJQDT010000081.1:0-404 GCA_021202075.1 Lachnospiraceae bacterium
TATCTAGCCAGTGACTCTATAAATGTTTTTAACCGCCATTTATACATAACATCGGACATATCCGAGAAATTCATGATTACAAACGCTGTAATCTCCCTGATATTTACCCTATCAGGGTCATTTTTCAACGGATTTATCGGCTTTTCTTTCTCATATGAAGATTTACGCTCCCTTTGAATACTGTTTTGCTTGGAACAGTATTCGCCCGTCATGAAGCAGCGTCTGGAATAGATGCATTCATCTGTAAAAGTCCAGCATAAGTTCTTATCAATACTCTGTTCCTTACCCATCTTCTTCTCCCCTCCAAAACCAGACTTCCACAATTCCTTTAAAATTCATCTTTTATGTTTTCTACGGCCAGTGCACAAAGCATTGCAACAATAATCAAGCTTAACTTCAATACC
>JAJQDT010000081.1:414-3766 GCA_021202075.1 Lachnospiraceae bacterium
GTTATGGCAACTGCTGCAATTCCTAATATTTCACTATTTGGGAAGTAATCCACACATATAAAACAAGGCAGTGCCGCGATAAAAATAAATATAAAATAAATCAGATAATATATTGAAACCGCAATCAATACAATGAAAGCAACAATTATGATTACAAAATATAAAATCCCCGTCAAAAGATTTATTGAGTATTCCAATCCCGAAAAAGTTGAAACAAAAAACTGAATTATCAAATAAGGCAGCAATAATGAAACGTATGAAACAATATTTTCAATGAAGAACATATCCAGATAATCTCTTACACGGCCATTGGAAACCTTGTGTACCTTATCATATATCACCGTAGCACCCAGTTGACACAAATAAAAAGACAGTCCCGTCAGTATGATCATAATCATCAGGGTTATCAAATCATCGCCAAACATAAGAGCATTTATGTTTTTTAATTCTTCCATTGCTCCAAATGGATATGAGATTGCATAAAATGCAGCAGAGATTCCATAAAAAATCACATCAAAGAGAAAAATAACCATCGGCTGATCTATGCTTGAAAGTGTATCATTAAGACTGGCTCCCGTAATGAAGGAAACTGATTTTGCACATTCTTCCCAAGGCGCATAATGAACGCTAAGAAGCATAGCTCCAAGGTAAATTAGGCATATGATTATACTGCAATTATTTTGATATTGGATATTTGCGTCCTTTGTAATCTGCATAAATCTCTCATTCCATCATAATATCATTGATCCATTCAAATACTACTTCATTTAAGTCGCTCTGATTAATTATCCGAGCATCCCTCTCGGACTCCTCTAACCCTTGCGCCAAATAAGGCAAATCTTTCATATCACCTACAATAACCAGCTTTTTCGATTTTGCGCAGGCATATCCAAGTTCGATAAACGTGCTTGTTTGCATCCTCTTGGGATGCAGCATAAGAAAGGTGTCACACTCGCTAATCTTAGAGAAGTCATCCATTGCCGATTTCCCTGGGGAATCATAACATGTATCATCGTAAACATTCTCTATTTCTGAATAAACAGTGTGTCCATTCTCCCTAAGGAAAGCAATCAGGTTTGTCAACATTAACCTATAATCTTCATATTCTTTTTTTTCCTGAAATCCGGAAATTGGAGCGGCCAGGAATATATTTCTACCGGACAATCTATAATCCTCCCTATTAAGTCAAGTCTTTTTTCCTTAAAAATTAAGGTTTTTCAGCTGTTTTTTCAGCTGTTATATCTCAGATGAATGAGCCGGAGGAATGGACATTTCTTTGTATCTGGTACGAAAATAGTGGTGTTTGGGTACACGAAGTAAAACGTCCTTGTTTTTCCGCTTTACATGGCCTTTGTGTATACCCATCCTACTACGGCAGCGAACCTCCCATGTCTACCAGGATCTCCCGTCATCTCTGACAGCGTCCCAACTTCCTTCGTCCCGCCTGTCCATAACCAGGGTGCCGGCACAGCTCCTTCTCAGGGTCTTGCCCTATGGAAAATATTCCTTCCGGCTACTGGCTCATTCTTTGTAACTTTTGATCTGCTGACTCTGCCCGCTGTGGAAGCACGGTTCCCCGTGGACGTTTTTCTCCCGCTTTGCGCTTTAAGTCGCTTCCTCTTCCCTGCCTGCCATTTATTAGGACCGGCGCCTGTTGTCTTTTCCTTCTGTAACTGTTCTTACAATCACGTCTTCAGTTTCTCTTCTGCTTCTTACGCCGTCATTACCTCTGCCGGTCTCCGTATGTCTCCCAGCATCTTTGCTCCGTCGTAATCCACGCCTTTTGTTAATATCTGGTAAAATACCCTGATTGCCTTACACGCAACCGCGATCACTGCCTGCATCTTCTTTAACGGGTTCTTCTGCCTTGTCTGGTAACTTTGATAAATCTCTTTAAACTCCGCATTCTTCCCGATCAGTGAGACCGCTGCTTCATATAACACATAACGCAGCCGTTTCCGGCCTCTGTGGCTGATGTGGCTTTCTCCTTTGTGCTTGCCGGATTCACTTTCTACTATCGCGTATCCTGCCAGTTTCTGGAGCTGCTTCGGGTTATCAAAACGTCCAATGTCACCCACTTCTGCAATAAAACCACTTACAGTTGTTATACCCACTCCTTTAATCGCAAGCAGCTTATCTATATATGGTATCTCTTCCAGCTTTTTCTCTATCAGTGCCATCAGGCTGTCCATCCTTTCCTTATACGCCTTTAAGTCACTAACCAGGCTTCTGATTTCAATCTTTGCCGCCTCAGGCGCTTCTTTGCTTCCGATGCTATGCTCTGCAGCTGCCACCAGGGTCTTTGCCCTCTTCATTCCAACTGCCCTCAGTTTTGCATCCCGCCAGATCTGGTTCACGCCTTCCGCTCCAAGCTTTACGATTTCTTCCGGGAGCGCCGCCTGTTCCAGTACCATCATCCCGCTTACTGCATACAAATCTCCGTATACACCTTTATATTCTGGAAAATAGATGGAAAACCACCGCGCTGTCCGATTCTTGATCCTCGTCAGTTCTTCCTGCGTCTGCACCCTCAGGTTGGACAAACTCCTGATCTCTGCATATATACCCGTCGGTATATACGGGTAGGAGAATCTTCCTTCATTTACAAGTGCTGCGATTGTCTTGGGGTCTTTACGGTCATTCTTATTCGGGTTGTTGTCGTCCATTTCTTTCGACTTTTTCACATGATGCGGATTTACATGCACCGGCTGCATACCTGCATTCTGCAGAAATGCCCCGAGGTTAAACCAGTAATGCCCTGTCGGCTCCATGCCCGGTATCACTTTGTCTTTCCCGTGTTTTTCGGCTATGTCGTCCATCCATGCCTTGAACGTCTCAAATCCGGCTTCCGTATTGCTGAAGGCCAGCGGCTTTTTGCTGTACTCATAGTTTCTCCAGTCAAATGCCCTTGCGTAATGGACTTCGCTTCCAACATCAATGCCAACCACCAAAGTTTTTTCCGTAATTGATTTAATTTTTTCGTTCTGTGTGTTATAATTCATTTCAGATACCTCTCTGTTCTATAAGATTTTTTACTAACCATCCAAGTCAGCAAATCTTATTTTACATTGAGGTATTTTTTTATCAACCTTCTTTCTCGGAATTCCTTACATTTTTATTATACAGGAAGCTCCTTCAAATAATGTCATCTGATTTTTACGAATAGTATCTTCTATTTTATTGAATGTATCATATTGATACGTCCTAATATGCGTAATTGTCTCTCCAGCCTCCATCAAAATGTACGGCAATTCTACCTTATGGAAAATCACCATTTTATTAAACAATGAAAGTCCATACCCAATCGAAACAAGCGTACTCGACGTCACCTGGGGTGGATAAATATCCAGCA
>JAJQDT010000058.1 GCA_021202075.1 Lachnospiraceae bacterium
GATTCAATCGCTATGGATTTTTTAGGTGTTCAACTTCATTTTACAATCGACCAATCATATACAAAGTTGAGGTGATGTAGAAATGTTTCAGATTGACCCCGAATTTGTTGATAAAATCCCGCCTCTGACAGAGGAGGAGTATCAGCAGCTTGAGGAGAACATCGTTTCGGAGGGTGTGGTGTTAAACCCGCTGGTAATCTGGAATAACCTGATTATTGACGGCCATAACCGCTACAAAATCATCCAGAAGCACCCGGAGGTTTCGTACTCTGTCTACGAAAAAGAGTTTCCTGACCGCTACGCCGCCATTGCCTGGATTTGCAAAAACCAGTTGGGGCGCAGGAATTTGACCCCCCAGCAGAAGAAATATCTGATTGGAGAGCGGTATGAAGCGGAGAAAATGGCACATGGTGGTGATCGCAAAAGTGAGGACAGATCAAGAGGTCAAAATGACCTCTTGATTTCAGAGGAGTCGGGTTCCAATGCCACCAGAAAACAGATAGCGGTGGAAACGCATACCAGCGACAGCTATGTAAAACGTGCCGGACAATACGCAAAAGGCGTAAACGCTGCCGAAGAAGCCGTTCCCGGCATTAAGCAGGAAATATTGACCGGAAGAATCAAACCGACCGAAGCCGCTGTATCCGCCGTGGCGAAAGCGCCGCCCGCTGTACGCCGTGAAATGGCGGAGCAGCTCAGAAAACCGAGGGATAAGCCTTCTGCGCAAGTGCCGGAGGAATCGCCCGATGAATCAGATGATGATACATCCGGTTGTGATACCGACATTGACCCGGTTGAACCATCCCCGAAAAGGAACTGGTCACGGGATATAGCTTTTATGAGACGCATCGGGGATGAAATGGCAACGTCCACCGCTGTTATGACGGTGGAAGATGTTTTGTACGAACTGGAAGATGCAGCGGAAACGCTGATCGACAGATGGGATTTGTGCATGGAGCAAAACCCGTCGCTCATCATAAAGGAGGAATGCCGCACCGGAATACAAAGGCTGATCGCAACAACCATAAATTATTTGAAAAACGTCAGAGGAGGGCTATCACAATGAGTACCGTAGGCTACGACAAATTTACTTATCGGAAAATGCCGATTAACAGCAAGCTCCTGGAGGTTCCCAGGAACTCGTATCAGCGCCCCTTTAAGCCCCGGCGGGCTGACAAAATCGCCGCCACCTTCGATGAGCGCATCGCCAATGAACCGAAAGTGAGCTTCCGGGAGGGTCATTATTTTGTGTTCGATGGCCAGCACACCATCGCCGCCCGGAGACGCCTGAACGGGGGGAAAGACCTCTTTATCATGTGCAAAGTCTTCTATGGGATGACAGAGGCAGAAGAAGCTGCCCTGTTCGCACAGCAGACCGGCACATCTGCCCGGCTGACCCCCGGCGAGAAAATTCGCGCCGAAATTATCAGCGGGGATGAGAAGGCTCTCGCTTTTCTGAATGCAACCGAGGAGATCGGCCTCCATTTGGACTACGCACAGTCCAGAGGCAGGAACAGAATCGCCTGTATCGGAACTGCCCGCTCCGAATTTGAGCAGGTCGGTGTCGCTATCTACAAGGAGGCGCTTCTCCTGGTTCTGGAAGCATGGGATGGAGACCCGCATTCCCTGCGGGCCGAAATCGTGCAGGGCGTCATCCGTTTCGTCCAGCTTTATCACGAGGAGTACAATCCCCGGCGGCTGGTGAATCATCTCCGACGCATCGACCCGCTGATGATCTACCGGGAAGGACAGGCTATGGGCAACAACATGGGAGCAGATAAGAAGTATATGTATCAGGTCTACCGTGTTTACAACGGGAGCAGCAAGAAATATGCGCTGCCTCTGAAGTTCTAATGGGAGGACAGACATGAGGAAGGATTGGAAATACCGCCGTGGCGACGTGTATCTCGCAGACTGCGGCGAATGGCATGGCTCCATACAGGGTGGCATCCGCCCTGTTGTAGTCATGCAGAATGACACGGGAAACCGGCACAGCCCCACGCTCTGCGTGGTGAAGCTTACCTCAAAAGTGAAGAAGAAGCCCAACCAGCCCACCCACTATATGCTGAAAAATGTTAGGGGTATCCCGTACCCCTCACAGGTTTTAGCTGAGCAGCCGGACACCATCAACAAGTCGGACATCATCCGCTATATGGCGCATCTGTCGGACAAGCATATGGCGGAGATCAGTCGATGTATTCAGGTGGAGATGGCGCTGGGCAGCGACACCCCAGGTAAAAGAAGTGACAGAGCGGCAGGAGGCGATACAGAGAATGACGCAGGCACAGTTGGAACGGATGCGGGATGTGGACATTATGACAGTAGACCCGCAGACGCTGGTAGATCGGAAGACCTTCCATGTGAGTGTAAGAAGCCCGGAATGTGTTGATACACCGTAGCTAATTTTGGACATAGTATCAGACAAGGAGAAGGTATCAATGAGTGCAACAACTGAAATAACCGAAAAGGCTGAGTCTCTCTGCTATACAGTAGAAGACCTGATGCAGATGCTCGATGCCAGCAAAAATACCATCTATAAAATGATCCGTGAAGGCCAGTTCCCGGCCATCCAGCTTGGTCGCCGTGGAAA
The DNA here is from genome assembly GCA_021202075.1 of Lachnospiraceae bacterium. Classification (GTDB taxonomy): domain Bacteria; phylum Bacillota; class Clostridia; order Lachnospirales; family Lachnospiraceae; genus Choladousia. Next base: position 2,591 of record JAJQDT010000058.1, read on the forward strand.
GTACAGGATTCCCAAAAAGAGCTTTGATGCCTGGATCAATCAGCAGATTCAGTAAACATCAATTTGCAGAAAAGGTCAAGGGTGTCAACAGCCTGCCGACATCCTTTCCAAAATTCTGATGATGGTCTAAGATATAGCCAGGTTGCAAGACCTGGCTACATACATACAGGAGGATGTGTTCAAAACGAGCAGTAAAAAACAAAAGCCAGTTCCTTATTGGAATACCGAGCTGGAAGCTGATTCGGAGATTGGGCCTAATCTCAGGCGGCCATCCAAACTACAAAAGACGACTATGTCAGTTTGCGATATGGGGAAACTGCTCGGTTTGAAAAAAACAGAATCTTATTGGCTCCTCCACAAAGGTTTTTTCAAAACCCATGTTGTTAATGGCAAAACTCGGATCGACATTGCGGATTTTGAACGATGGTACGCCAACCAGGTAAAATATCGTAAAGTTGACGGTACTCTACCAGGAGAGCAACTGAAACAGAATTCGTATTCCGCAGCAGATATTGCAGATATGCTTGGTCTTTCCGAACCCTTTGCATATGAACTCATCAACCAGTATCATATTGAAACCGTCATAGTGGACTACCAGAAACGTGTCCCTAAAGATGCGTTTGAAAAATGGTATTCTTCTCAGAGCCGGTATCGAACTGCGCAGGATCGTGAACGGGATAAAGAGGCCGAAGAAAACTCCATCTGGCTTCCGGATCTTGCCAGGATGCTCGGCATCCACCGCAATTCAGTGTATTATCTGGCACAGAAGAAAAGCGAAGAGGGCATCTTTGAGATTATTACAATAGGAGATCGCAAACGTGTTACCAAGGACAGCTTTTACCACTGGTATGAAGGTCAGACACACTATAAGCTGCTTACAGAGGAGGAAATGGCAGCAGCAAAGGCGGAAAAAGAGAAGGAGGCTCAGAACAGGAAACAGTCTAAGCTGCCGAAAAAAGCCAGGGCAACAGCATTTACTTTTTGAGTTTACAAAAAGTGCGGCTATAGTCCAAATTAACCTGATACAAACATGCGAATACCGAATAGTTGTGATAGGTTTCCTCCGCTGTAGCGAATAAAAATCCACAATTGCAACCCATTATGAATAAATAAAAGTAAACGAAAATTGCAAGTGCAAGTTGAACACATCCGCGAAAAATTTTTA
>JAJQDT010000046.1 GCA_021202075.1 Lachnospiraceae bacterium
GATGCTTTAAAATCTGGCCATGGGCAATCGGGGAGTAAGCCTGTACCTTCATTCCTTTTTCCTCGCTGTAAGCGATCAAGTCATGTGGTGTGTTGCTGATATGCACCAGAAGCTGATTGACCACCGGTTGAATCGTGCAGCCAGCTAAAAGGCTGTCAATATCCAATTGCTCAAAATTAGCCACACCAATACTGCGCAGCTTCCCGACTTTAACAGAATCCTCCAAAGCTCTCCACGCCTCCAGATTTCCTTCATCATAGGAGCGTTGATCCCGGCGGTAATTTGCCCAGGGCTGCGGACAGTGAATCAGCATCAGGTCAATATAGCCGATATTCATCTTCGTGAGGGATTCATTGATTGCCCTTGCGGCATCCTCATAAGTTTTCATCTCCGCTGCCAGCTTTGTAGTAACAAAGATTTCCTCCCGTGGAAGTCCACAGGTGCGGATGCCCTCACCGACACCCCGCTCATTTCCATAAGCCTCGGCCGTATCAATATGGCGGTAGCCAATCTCCACAGCGTCCCTGACTGCCTGCGCTGCCTTATCATCGTCAATAAACCAGGTGCCAAGCCCAAGCTTTGGGATTTCAATCCCATTTGATAAAGTATAAGTTTCATCCCGTACCATTTTGTCTCCTCCTAAAATATTCCATGCGATTCAGTTATCGGCTACTTCAAATGTCACATCCACATCGCCGGTTGTTTCAAATACTTCCACACCAGAATCAATATGTCCCAGATGCTGCCGTTCAAAATGCTCTCCATTCTGCGCATACAGGATCACCAGACTTCCACCCGGAGGCCAATATGCAATGTCACCGACTTCATAGCCGTCAGACTGTAAATCATCCGTTGTGAGCGCGTATGCGCCATAGCGGTAGCACATTTCCCTTCCATATAAATCCATCATGGGGAGTGTCATGGGCATCTGTTCGATCAGTTCACGGGTTGTGGCATTGTCCTCGAATGTAGCGTAAAGTTCCGTATCCCCGACTGTGATTTTTATCCGAATCTCCGTACTCACCTCTGTGTCCTCCGTTTCGTTGCCCGTATTTGTCCCGGTTTCCTGTTCATCTCCAATAGCCTCTGGTTCTTCCTGAGTTTCCAATTCTGCAGGCTGCGTAGTTTCTGATGTACTCTCCTCGGAAGTCTCATTTTGCCCGCAGGCCGCCAGCACGAAGATCAGTGTTAAAGCCATCAACAATGCAAATATTTTTTTCACTTTTTGACCTCCTTGCAGTAAAAAAATAGAAGCGCAATAACTAGAGCACACAACGTTCTCTGATTACGTTTCTATTATAAATGGCCTTGCCAACCATGTCCAATGCTTATGTTTTATACAGAAGTATACGTAAATCACATGCTTTGCTACATCAGGCTTTTTAAATATTCCAAAAATCTGCCTGCGGTGCCAGTGCCTGGCTGCATTCTTTTCCATGCAAAAACAGATGTCATGGATAATTCCGGATAGAGCGGCCTGAATACCATTCGGTCGCTTCCGAATAAATTTACTGCGCCCTCTATTGTAAGGGCAGATGCAACGCCACTGTCAACAAGCATCGCAACATTTGTAATGATATTGTAGGTCGCAAAAATATCCAAATCGGAAACAGGCCTGCCAAGCCAGGAGTCCATCTCTCTTTGCAGGGATTCCCTGTTCGTTGTGATCAACGGTTCCCCAACCAAATCCTCTTTTGTGATGACTTCTTTTCTTGCCAAAGGATGTCCTTTCCGAAGAAGCAGTCCCCATCGCTCTGTTTCCTTCATGCGGATATAATCGAATTTGGTAACGTCAACTGGCTCCAACAGAAGCCCAAAATCAAGCAGACCCTGTTCCAACCGTTCTTTCACATATTCCGCACTGTTCGTATAAATCTGGAACTGCACTTTCGGATATTTTTTGCGAAAACCGTCCATTGCGGCGGGGAGAATCTGGGATGCGTTCAGCCCTCCGCTGCCAATGGAAATGATGCCGCCAACCTCGCCCTGATTTTCAAATTCATCCTCAATTTTACCCATCAGGCTGACAACTTCTTCTGCCCGTCTGCGGAGCATAACACCTGCGTCCGTCAATGTCAGGTGACGTCCCCGGATGAAAAGCTGCGTTCCAAGTTCATCCTCCAGCTGTGCCATCTGGCGGCTAAGTGTCGGCTGTGTAATATGAAGAATGTCAGCCGCTTTTGATATATTTTCTTCCTGCACGACTGTCAGGAAATATTGAAGTGATCGGAATTCCATACACAAATCCTCCATGTAAGCGTTCTTTGACGAGAGCCTTCACATTTTATTATTGGTGCGCATTTTCGTATGCCATCCTGATTTCTTCCGGCATATCCTTTGGTTCCATCGCTTTCAGTCTTTCTTCATTGCCGTCGGCAATCGCCTGCTCATAATACCAGCATTTGTACTTAAGAAGCGCAAGAACGCCCTTCATTCTTTCCATTTCCGACTCAACAGATTCTATCTGCTTTTCAAACAGTTCCTTCCGCTGCTGATAAGTCGCGCTCCCTTGCCCGCACCATTCCATATATTGCTTGATGTCCTTAATCTCCAACCCAGATTTTTTCAGGCATTCTATCACGCGCAGGGTCTCAATTTCTCTGTCTGAGAATTTTCTGATACCGGATGAGCGCTGCAGGTTCGGAAAGAGTCCTTCTTTATCATAATAGCGAAGAGTAGAAATAGGCAGGTCAAACATCTCCGATACTTGGCCAATTGTATACATAACAGCGATAACCTCCAATTATTGTCCCGAGCTTGCCTCGGGACGTAGGCTATGTCTTAGGGCGAAGCCCTAAGACCCGGCAACTGCCCATGGGCTTTAGCCCATTTTAAATGGGCAGGCTCTCCATTTCACAAAAATTTTTCAAATAAGGTATTGACCTAAAGTCAGGTTTAGGTATTACAATCATCTTATCACATGAAGAGCGAAGTGTCAAAAAAATTCTGGCGATTGTTTTTGGCACTTCCCATAATAGATTGGAGGCATTAGCATATGGCGAAGAAAACATTAGTGGCATATTTTTCGGCAAGTGGAGTGACCGCTGCTCTGGCAAAACGACTGGCAGATGCAATCGGTGCAGACCTGCACAAAATCCAACCGGAGGTTCCGTACACGAACGCAGACCTGGACTGGACAAATAAAAACAGCCGCAGCAGCGTGGAAATGAACGATAAGTCTTTCCGTCCGCCGGTAGCAAACCGCGTGGAGAATATAAACGATTACGACACTATCTATGTTGGTTTCCCGATATGGTGGTATGTGGCTCCTACCATCATCAACACGTTTTTGGAGCAATATGATTTGACCGGAAAAGAGATTATTCCCTTCGCGACATCAGGCAGCAGTGGAATGGGACGGACAAATGATGAACTGAAAGCGTCCTGTAAAGGTGCGGTCTTAAATGAGGGCAAGCGTTTCGCTGCCAATGCCGGTGCAGCAGAGCTAAAAGCCTAGGCAGAGAAAAACAGATGAAAGGAAGATAAACATCATGGAATACGTGACATTATCAAACGGAGTGAAAATGCCGATTCTGGGCTACGGAGTTTATCAGGTGACGCAGGAGGAATGTGAACGCTGTGTGCTGGATGCGCTGAAAGCAGGCTACCGTTCCATTGACACAGCACAAAGTTATTTTAATGAAGCAGAGGTCGGCTCCGCAATTCAAAAATCAGGAGTTCCGCGAGAAGATATTTTTCTCACCACAAAGGTCTGGATTGAGAATTACGGATATGAGGCTGCAAAGGAATCTGTACTTGAATCCATGCGCAAATTACAGACGGATTATCTGGATCTGTGCCTGCTGCATCAGCCGTTTTCAGATTACTACGGAGCATGGCGAGCCTTGGAAGAGCTATATGAGCAGGGCATAATCAGGGCAATCGGGGTATCGAATTTTTACCCGGACCGCCTTGTTGATATTGCTTCGTTTGCCCGAATCCGCCCAATGGTTAATCAGGTAGAAACACATCCACTTAATCAGCAGGTGCTTGCGAAAGAATACATGGATAAGTATGGTGTGCAGATTGAAGCGTGGGCTCCCTTTGGGGAAGGACGTGGCAATATGTTCAACAATCCTACAATCGCGGCTATCGGAGAAAAGTACGGTAAGACCGTGGCACAGGTGATTCTGCGCTGGCATATACAGAGAGGAGTCGTCGTGATTCCGAAATCTACACATTATGAGAGAATGGCTGAAAATTTCGATGTTTTCGATTTTAGCCTTTCTGATGAGGACATGGCTGCAATGGCTGCTCTTGATAAGAAAGAAAGCTCGTTTTTCTCGCATTACGATCCTGCAATGGTCGAATGGTTTGTGCAAATGGTAGAAGAACGGAAAACGAATCATAAATAATATCTGCAAATCGGATAGGGGAACGCCCTTCTCCCCTATCCGCCTGCGCGAGCCGGGTGCGGCTTTAGCCGCAAAACTCCTTGCCCGGCTCTGTGCATAAAAATCCCGGCGCAGCCGCCTAACGAAAGCCAGCTGCGCCGGTTAATATATTCTAACAATTCTGCGCCTGCTGCCTTTGGCGCTCCAGTTTCTCCTCTTTTTGTCGCATCTCGAAAAATACCTCTACATTGTGCCGCGCCTTCTGATACTCCTGCATTTCAGGCCGTGCGTTGCGATCTTTTAACAGTACATATGTAATTCACACCAGCGCTTTCTTCATTCAGGATCCGCTATAATAACGCCAGAGGGCAAACAGCGCCACAACCAGCCATGTCAAACTTGTTGTCAGCCAAATTTCCCACACACCGATACCGGGAATTCCCATGAGGATAAGAGCAAAACCGATCCTCATAATGGGTTCCTGGAGTATTTGCCGTATCGGGACACAAATAAAAATTTGAATCTGATTTGAAGGAACATGATTATGAAGATATTATACGCAATCGGAGACTTCCACCTTTCTTACAGCAGATACCGAAACGGCCGTATGATCGTCCGCAATACACAATAGAATTTTTCTTTGTCAGGCGTCATTTCGACAGGTATATAGCTGTCACCGAAATACTCGGTACCGTCTGAAAATACCTGCTTGCAAAACTCCTTGTCTCTTTCGGCACTCCTTCGCAGCTGTTCGCATAGCTCTTCGCCGTCCACGGCGAGCATCAGTTCTGTGTCGAGATATGTACTTCTCTCGTCCAGGTTATAAGAACCTACCACGCTGAGCCTGTCGTCAATCAGGATTGTTTTTATGTGGTTTGAGGCAGCTCCGAGAAATTCACAGACACTGGCCCCGGCAGCAAGGATGTTGCTCTTCTGGTTCAGATAATCCGTACAGCCCCATGGATTCGCGCCGCTCTCGACCGCATTTGTAATGATCTCCAGGCTTCCGGTGCTGCCTGCAATCTCAGACAGATCCTGATACATACGTCGATTGCAGATGATATAAGGCGTCTGGATGGTAACATGATTTCTGCACCGCATCAGCTGTGCCAGCTCATACCAGATTTTCGGCTCACGGCAGAACGGTTTCTGTGGATTAGACAGAAGCGTGATCTTATTCACGGCCACAGTTGCTGATAGATAGTCCGTTTCTTCAAATGCTGACGGATACCGTTTTTGCAACTCCATATAGTGTTTTCTCAAATAACGTTCAGCGTTTTCCCTGCTCTCCCTTATCTTTGGTTGCCCTTTTGCATTCGCACGCTCTCCGGTCTCTGATTGTCTTACCGCTTTCGCTTGATTTCTACCATAAGGATACTTTCCGGAACCCTTTACCCTTTTGCAGCAGGAAAGCTCCCAGATTGATTCAAAGTAACCGCGAAGCTGAATCAGGGAGCTGTCTGTGCGGGCAGAATCTGTCTCGTAAACCAGCAGATCCCGGTCGATGTTGACGCGCCCCGGATAGTTCCCAAGAAAATAGTCATAAACGTTCCTGCCGCCGAGGATATATACCCGGCTGTCCGCTATCAGATATTTGTCGTGCATACAGAACGTAATGTTCCATGGTTTCAGCGGATTGACAGGCGCATAAAATTTCACTTCCACATTCAGATGGGAAGCCAAAGTCTGGAAGTGTTTGCTTTTTGAAAGCCTCAGTTTTCCATTCAATCCGTCCAGAAAAATGCGGATATGTACACCGCGCTCCGCTGCGTGATAAAGAGCCGACATCATATCCTTGCCGCTGTTGTCATCACGCATCTCAAAAGTGGAAAGGACCAGTTCTTTCTCTGCGGTCTCAATGACACGCAGCCGCCAGAGAAGAGCCTCCATGTTGTCATCTATACACAAAACCCGCTCCGTCCCTGTCTGATCCGAATAGCATTCCTCCGGACGAAAGAAGTTCTTTGTGGAATTACTGACCGGCCTGTGCCATGCGGATGACACAAGAATCCCAAGGATTTCATAAAGAACACACACGAGCAAAATCAGAAGTACATTCCGCAGAATTCTCATACTGTTTTATCTCCCTGCCGACAAAGTAAAACGACTTACGTTGTTTACTATATATGCCTATAATCAGGCTACTCTTTCTTCGGAGATTCCGTTCTTTTTCGGAACCGGAGCCAGCAGACCACTGCCAACAGGCTTGCTATCACTTTCACCAGGATTTTTCTACAGGGACAGATTCTTTCCTCTTTCTCTCTCATAATATTCCTCCTCGCTGCAGTCACAGATCAGCTATGCCAGAAGATATTCGCTTCTTTGGACACATTAAAATCCGGTTATCCATCAATGAAACCTGACCGGCTTATTTTTTGATTCTGAAGATAATATTCCACCAGTGAATAAATCATAAATCCGGTACATACTGCGATCAGGACGGTCGAAAGCCAGACCGGAATGGCACGCCAGAGCACATGAATAATTACCGTAAAATCAAGCAGGAAGGTTGTTACCTTGCCATGCCACTTTGCGCTGTACGGTTTCCCTGTTTTCTTAAGTACCCTCATGCCGGTAACAATCATGATTGTCTCTTTTATGATCATGACCAACACCAGAACCAGCATACGCGGACGCTCTGTCATGATGGAAAGAAGAAGCGCCCCCTGCGTCAGCTTGTCCGCAATCGGATCAAGGACTTTCCCGATATTGCTGACCATGTGGAACCGCCGCGCCACCCAGCCATCCAGAAGATCCGTGGCTCCGGAAACCAGCAGAACGAGGACAGTAGAGCGGTATTGATGTCTGACCTTGTACAGCCAGACGATCAGAGGAATCAGTAAAATGCGGAACAGGGACATCGCGTTTGGAATTGTAAGGATTCTGTCCTCGCCGCCAGATGATTTCGATTCAGTTTGACCCATAACTTTTTCCTTCCTTTCATGGTATTCTGCGCTGCAGTTTATTCTTTTTATCCCTGCATTCTATCCGCCACAATGTCTGTCATCTTTGCACCGTCACTTTTTTCCCAAATGCCTCTGAATCAGCTTCACCAGTTCCACGATCGGAATCACCAGCACGCCCAAAAAAATCGCAACGACATATTCTTTCCATTCCACACTGGTAAACTCAAACGCTGACGCCAGGACCGGGATCTCACAGACAAGGGTCGTTGCCACCAGCGAGGCTGCCGCCGCGATCAGGAGCATTTTGTTCTGAGAACCGAGTCTGAAAATGCTCTGCCGCTGGGAGCGCATATTCAGGCTGTGGAAGATTTCCGCCATGGACATGGTCAGGAATGCCATCGTTACCCCATCCGCACTGTCCGTGATTGCCCAAGTGCCGCTTTCCATGAAATGACCGATAAAATAAGACGTCAGCACCAGTACGGTCACAACAACGCCCTGATACAGAACATCAAAACCCATGCCATCCGCGAAAATGCCTGCCTTTGCATCACGCGGTTTCCGCTTCATAATGTTCGGCTCCGCTTTTTCTGTTCCGAGGGCCAGAGCCGGGAAGCAGTCGGTCACAAGATTGATCCAGAGCAGATGCACAGGTTTGAGGATGGTGAAACCCATCAGTGTCGCAAAAAAGATACTCAGTACTTCACTCATGTTGGAACCTAAGAGGAACTGGATCGCTTTGCGGATGTTATCGTAAATGCGCCGTCCCTCTTCCACCGCACTGACAATTGTGGCAAAATTATCGTCTGCCAGAATCATATCCGCCACATTTTTCGTCACATCCGTTCCGGTGATTCCCATCCCGACGCCGATATCCGCTGTTTTAATGGACGGGGCATCATTTACGCCATCCCCGGTCATCGCAGTCACATAGCCGGCGTTTCTCCACGCCGTAACAATACGGGTTTTCTGTTCCGGCTGAACGCGGGCATAAACACTGATGTTCCGGAATTCCTTTTCAAAAGCCGCATCATCCATCGCTGCCAGCTGCTGCCCGGTGATGGCGACTGGCGCCGCATCTTCCGAAAGGATTCCCAGTTCTTTCGCGATTGCCGTCGCGGTATCAATATGGTCGCCCGTTATCATAATCGGACGGATGCCTGCCTCCCGGCATTCCTCGATTGCCGCCTTAACTTCTGGACGAACCGGATCGATCATGCCGCACATGCCGACAAACACAAGCTGCTGCTCCAATAGTTCCGGGTCGTAGTCACCTGGAAGCTCACTCCAGACTCTCTGCGCACAGGCGAGTACGCGGAGCGCCTGATCCGCCATGTACTTGTTCCTGAAAAGAATGCTCTCCCTGTCCTGCTCCGTCATCGGCACAACCTTTCCACCTTTCAGGCAATGGGTGCATTTTCCGATCACCACATCGACCGCACCCTTGGTAAACTGGATGGCTCCATCCTGACTTTTGTGTACGGTGGACATCATTTTCCGGTTCGAATCAAACGGAGCTTCCCCACAGCGCACATATGCTTTCTTCAAATCCGGCTTTGGCAGGCCCAGAGAATCCGCCCATGCGACCAGAGCCGCCTCGGTCGGCTCCCCGGTCACCTGCCCGTCATCCCCCAGTTCCGCATCCGAGCAGAGTGCCATCCCCCTGGCCAGAAGCTTCTCATCCTCGCCGAACATATCCACGACAGTCATTTTATTCTGTGTCAGCGTACCGGTCTTATCCGAGCAGATCACCTGTGCACAGCCCAGCGTCTCCACAGCGGTCAGGCGGCGGATAATAGCGTTCCGCTTCGACATATTCGTCACACCGATGGAAAGGACAACCGTCACTACAGCCGCAAGGCCCTCCGGTATTGCGGCAACTGCAAGGGAAACCGCAACCATGAAAGAGTTCAGCGCAACGTCAAAGCTAAGGCTTCCTGCCCGGATAATCTGAACCGCAAACACGATAGCGCAAATACCAAGCACCAGCCACGTCAGCACCTTTGAAAGCTGGTTCAGTTTGATCTGCAGCGGCGTCAGTTCATCTGATGCCTGGGAGAGCGCGTCGGCAATCTTTCCCATTTCTGTTTCCATGCCCGTGGCCGTCACGACCGCCCTTCCCCTGCCATACACTACCGTGCCACCCATATAGAGCATATTTTTACGGTCGCCAAGGGTAACTTCAGCGTCAGCCCAACGCGAAGCGTTTTCCGAATGGCTGACGCGTTCTGCCGCCGAGCAAGAGCGAGGGCGCTGATCGTCCAGTGGACGATCGTTTAGCGCCGACCGGAGCGGAGCGGAGAGCGTTTCCATATTTTCTCCTTCTTTCAGGCTAATGATATCTATACATTTCGTAACCGGTACCGATTCCCCTGTCAGCGCGGATTCCTCCACCTTCAGGCTTGCAGTCTTCAGAATACGCGCATCCGCCGGAACCGCATCTCCCGCTTCCAGCAGAATGACATCTCCGACTACCAGATCCTCGCTGTGTATGATCTGCATCCTGCCGCCACGGAGCACCTTTGATGTGGCGGCAGACATTTCCTGCAAAGCCTCTATCGCTTTCTCCGCCTTATTTTCCTGATATACGCCCAGCACGGCATTGACAATCACTACCGCGATAATGATAATCACATCGGCAAAGCTGTCATCCTGCACCACTGCAAGGACGCCGCTGACCACAGCCGCCACGATCAGAATAATGATCATTGGGTCTGCCATCTGTTCAAAAAACCGACGAACCAGGGATTTTCCTTTCGCCGCTTTCAGGGCATTCTTCCCATTTTTTTCAAGCCTTACCGCCGCTTCCTCTTCCGAAAGCCCGGATTCGTCTGCACGCAGTTCTTTTAATACCTGCTCTTTTTCCTCACAATAATAAACCATGCTTCTCCATCCTCTCACTGCAATTGACAGACACCAGTTCCACTTGCAAACGATCCGCCGGGAAAGAAAAAGACCTGAGTATAGCTCTGTTCGCTATACCCAGGTCTCGCAATTTAAAACAAGCCAGACGAAAAACGGTCGAGATTGTTGACTTGTTACGCAGTTGACGCGCTTGCTACTCCCCATGGGAAATATAATGTTCCATACACCGCCATTTCAGCAATTTAACGCTTCATAATTTCCCTGATCTTTTTCAGCGTCTGTACCATCCCCTTAAGTTCATCCGCATCAATTTCTTCTACGATTCTTTCATAGCAATCTTTCATCCGTTTATACTCCCTGTCCATCACTTCCAACGCATTGTCGCTCAGGATCACATAGGTTTTCCCTATTTTTGTATCCGTTTCCCATTGAAGATATCCCTTTTCCTCCAGATGTCCGATGGTTTTCGAGATTTCCGGCATCTTCAAATTCATGGTTTCTGCCAGTTCTGAAAGATATACTTTGTTTTTATCCGGATTTGGTGCCATCAGTTCTTCTGGCATGGCATGACCGTCATCTCTGTTTATTGCACATTCCCGGATGCAATGCAGGAAAAAATAATCCTTCTGTTCAATACCTCTGTACAATGCATCCGTATTAAATGTATCTCTGAAAAAGGAGTTTATCCTCGCTTCCTTCTGTTCCTGTTTTTCCAAATTTCGAAATCTCCTTTCGCCTGCATCTTTGTAGTTATAAAGTCTCAAGAAAGGTAACCGCGCCAATAATCAATGCAGCCGCAAATGCCATTGCTCCATATGTCCAAATTTTAGAATATGCCCTCAACTGTTCTATAAAGCTGTTAAATACTATTTTCAAACATGGTGAGTATCTATATGAAAAAGTCAGAGAGCAGGCATTCTGTTCTGGTTCTCCGACTTTTTCAATCGTCTGCTTTTGTGGATTGCCCCTATGCTTTTAATCCTTTCCTGGCTTCCTCCAGCAGATTCTGGAGTGCCTCCAGCTCCTGATCCAGTCTCTTGGCCACATAATCTCCGATTGCCATCATGGTCAGAACCGCGTCTGCTGCTTCAATCATCCGTACTTCAATCTCTTCCCCGATATAAGCTTCCTCAATAATACCATCTCCGTCCTCATCGAGAAGAACCATGTCCGGTAATCCGTTGCCATCCGAATCATGGAAATACAGATTGAACTCCCCGTCACCAGTCAGATCCACTGCGAGTGTATCAATATCTCCATCGCCTGTAGAATCCATCAATGCAACATCCGCAATTCCATCACCATCCACATCAATCATGATTTCATCCTTTGCACTGCGGACCAGTGCCTTGCGGAAATCTTTATCGTGTTTCATTTTTCGTTTTACTTCACGCAATGTACCCATTTCTGAATGCCTCCTGTATTTTTATCAATGATTATCCTGTCACAAACCAAATCTCTGCATCAGAATCCTCTTCCCGGGCCTCCCATTCCAGGACCACCGGGTCTTCCCATTGGCGGCGGACCTCCCGCCGGCGGCATATAGGGCGGACGTCTTCTGTGGGTCATTCTCCGGGCAAGTCCGGACAACGCTGAAGCACCAATCACAACTCCCCCGACTGCAGCCGCCGTTTTTGCGGTAGTTGACCAGCCAGATTTCGATGACGCCATATTGTTTTGGTTTGCCGTATCCGCACTGCCATAGATGGATGCCCCACATTTAGGGCAGAAATTCGATCCCTCGTCAATAGTTGCTCCACAAGTGTTACAATAGGCTGACATAATCACACCTCTTTCCCAAATGTTATAATCAGACATAAAATTTATTTTCTGGCTTTATAGTAAACATGATTATACAGCTTCCTGTTTTTAATTTCATTGGACAATTTTCGCATTTTGTCCCATTTTTATGCACACGGGCCGCATAAGGAATTTTTCCAGCTTGCGCTGGACGCGGCCCGGCGCGGCGGATAGGGGGAAAAGAGCACTCCCCCTATCCGATTGACAATAAACTTAATTACTTTCAGGATATATTTACAGAATTGTCCAAATCACAGGCATACTACTCGCAGCAAAACCAGCTGCTCGTTACTCCAGAATCCAGCTGTGCTAACGCACATCTGTCGCTGCTTCGCAGCTTAATGATTCTGTCGTTGACTTATCAAGGAAAGCCCGCGAGCACGCTTTTCGTCTGATAAGTCATATTGCATGTATTTTTCATTTATGCTACAATCCCTGATAAAAAAGCTCAAAAGAAAGCAGGCGGTTTTTTATGGCTGATTCAAATTATACGAAAAAAGAACTGGCTCGCGCGATGCGGGAGCTTATGGAAGAGCAGCCCTTTGAGAAAATCACCATCTCCCAGATCTGTGATAAAGGGCACTTAAACCGAAAAAGCTTCTATTATCATTTCAGGGATAAATATGATCTGATCAACTGGATTTTTGATATGGATTTCATTGCCCTCACACAAGAGAGTGCTGATTCATGGAAATCCGTGGAAATATTTTGTTCTTATCTATATGAAAACCGTGCTTTCTATCGGAAGGTATTGAAAATTGACGGGCAGAATTCTTTTTCCGAGCATTTTCACGACATTGTATATCCATTATTCTATGACCGATTGAAGAGTATTATAGGAAAAGATGATATTCCTCCCCTGTGTATCGACTTTTTTGCAGATGGTGTGCTGTGCGCATTAAAAAGATGGCTGCTTGCAAAGGACAGTATGCCTCCTGACCAGTTTGTCTCCATTTTAAAATCTATTTTACAGGGTACCGCCGTCGCCATCTGTCAGAACATGACTTTATCGTAAGGGCACCGGATATCCGGTGGTAATGTGGAAATGGCGGCACCCAGATTACTTCGTCTGCGTCTTTGCAAATGCCCTCTCCAGAATCCTGCTCAGGTCATTTTTAAACAGATTCAGCGAATCCATGTGTTCTGAATCAGCCTGCGTACGCAAATATCCCTCTGAGTCAAAGAAAGCAACGGCCGGGTCATTCGAGATAATACTGTCGATGCGGCTGTTGTCATAAAAAAACTCCCACGGGACAGTCTGGAATGTCTGCCCATTCCGCGCCCTCTCCACAAAACTGCATACTTTTTCTTTTGCACCCTCTGAGCAATCCGGAGACGGCACCAGTGCAGTAAATACCGGATGTACCTGCTGTGCGCTTTCAAAAAAATCACCGCTGACGATTTCTTCCACATTCTGGTCCGTATAATACCGCCACGCAGAATATAGCAGTGCCCTGCCTCTCATCTCATCATAAACATCAATGTTATTTTCTGCATACCGAACCGACAGCATCAGGTGGTCTGCATCTGATGCTGCATCCAGAAATGCCATGGTGATATCCTCCGGTTCGCAGAGCAGGGTAAACGCATTGTCCGGATGCGCCTGTACTAGCGGGAGAACCTCCAGCAGGTTTCCCTTTCCAAACAGCATCCAGGTATAAATCCCCAGCTTTTCCCCCTGTGCAATCACCCGGTCATAAGTTTCCGGTTCCTCTGTCAATCTGGTGGAATCCAGAATCATTCCCACGCACCAGGGAATATTGTATCCGCAGGATTCTTCTTCTTCCCGTATCTGCGCTGCTCCGGCCGTACAGCTGTTATATCCCAGATTCATACCAAAACGTACAATCTTTTCAGTGTCCACGTTGGCGGCAGCATCTTTCACCAGCCCATAATAAGAGCTGTGTTCATTTTGCAGCATCGTCTGCGCTGCTGAAAAAAAGCTGCGCTGAAACCGCCCTCCTGAAAAGTGCAGCGCCATATCCACCAGATTGCGCGTACTGCGTTCCGGCGAGTCCTTGACATCCTTTAAGGCTTTTCTTACCATTGTTTCAATAATAATGCGGGATGTATTGTTTTTCATTACAGTCTGCTCCTTCATTCCGGCAGAAAATATAATCTCACTCATTTCTGCACTGATACTTTCAGAGTAAACCCGTTCTGTAAAAAGTGCAAGTAACAAGTTTGGTCATTTGTCCAAAAATCAGCGGATAGGGGTGAGAAGACTCCCCTGTCCGATTTTGTCAGGCATTCAGTATCTTCATAAATTCTTCCCCTGTAATGGTTTCTTTCTCATACAGGTACTGTGCCAGCTCATCCAGCTTCATCCGGTTCTCAATCAGAATCTGCGTTGCTTTTTCATGCTGCCGCTTTACAAGTTCTACGACATCTTTATCAATCTGCGCCTGTGTCTCCGCCGAGCAGGCAAGGGAGGTATCCCCGCCCAGGTATTGGTTGGTAACCGTCTCCATCGCTACCATGTCAAATTTCTCACTCATTCCATACTGCGTGATCATCGCGCGGGCAAGCTTTGTTGCCTGCTCAATATCATTAGAAGCCCCTGTCGTAACAGAGCCAAAAATCACTTCCTCTGCGGCACGTCCACCAGTCAGAGTGGCGATCTTATTCTCGATCTCTTCTTTGTTCATGAGGTAATGGTTGCCCTCATCGACCTGCATTGTATATCCCAACGCTCCTGATGTGCGCGGAATAATAGTGATCTTCGTTACCGGCGCGGAGTTCGTCTGCTTTGCCGCCACCAACGCGTGTCCGATCTCATGATAGGAAACGACCATTTTTTCCTTTGTTGTCAGGATAGCATTCTTCTTCTGATACCCCGCGATGACTACTTCAATGCTCTCTTCCATATCCGACTGTGTCGCACACGCTCGACCGTCGCGCACTGCCCGCAGAGCTGCTTCATTAACAATGTTGGCAAGCTCCGCTCCGGAAGCGCCGGAGGCCATTCTCGCTACTTTCTCAAAGTCTACATTATCGGCAATCTTTATTTTTTTTGCATGCACCTTAAGGATTTCTTCCCTGCCCTTCAGGTCAGGAAGCTCCACCGGTACTCTACGGTCAAAGCGCCCCGGACGGGTCAGCGCCGGGTCAAGCGAATCCGGGCGGTTCGTCGCCGCAAGGATAATCACACCGTTATTGCCCTCAAAACCGTCCATCTCTGTCAGCAGCTGGTTCAGCGTCTGCTCGCGCTCGTCATTGCTGCCAAACTGGCCGTCTCGCTTCTTTCCGATCGCGTCGATCTCGTCAATAAAAACGATACAGGGCGCTTTTTCCTTTGCCTGCTTAAAAAGGTCACGGACCTTTGATGCGCCCATGCCTACGAACATCTCCACGAACTCAGAGCCAGACATGGAAAAAAACGGTACATTTGCTTCGCCGGCAACTGCTTTGGCCAGCATCGTCTTGCCGGTACCAGGAGGGCCTACGAGCAGGACGCCCTTCGGCATGGATGCGCCAATATCCTTATATTTTCCCGGATTGTGCAGATAATCCACAATCTCGGTCAGATTTTCCTTCGCCTCGTCCTCGCCAGCCACATCTGAAAACTTAATCCCATCTGCAGATTTCACATAGACCTTCGCGCTGCTTTTGCCCATGTTGAACATCATGGAATTCCCGCCGCCCGAATAATTCTTCATCAGGCGTTTCGACAACAGTTGGCCAATGCCGATAAAAATCAGAATTGGAAGTATCCAGTACAGGAAAAAGCTCAGCAGCGGAGACATTTCTTCCACAATTTCACTGGAAAAAGTCGCCCCCGACGCATACAGGCGCTCGGTCAGGTTTGGATCGTCCATAACACCTGTCTTATAAATCCGTGTGCCATCCTTATCTGTAAACAAAATCTCATTGTCGGAGATCTCCACTTCCCCGATCTCTCCGTCTTCCGTCATCTGCATAAAGGTGCCGTAGTCCACTTCCTGAATCTGCCGGCTTGCCAGATATGGCACAAGCAGTGAATTCAAAAGAAACAGTACAATCAACACGACTACATAATAAAAAATCAATGGTTTTTTCGGTGATTTCACTTCATTCATGCTGGTATCCTCCATTTCAAAATCGTCCTGTGTCTGAATCAAATATATTGTAAAACTGCATATAAAGTAGCAAAAATAAGAAATCCACAACAAAATCCGGCGATAATGATCTTCACCATCTCAGCCTTTGTCGTAAAACTCTGTTTTATCATATAGATAATAAAAACCATCAGCAGTAACAGCGCTATCATCAGCAAAAGCATTTTCCATGAGAAAAGTTCTTTTAATTTCACACGAATCACTCCTTATGATTTTTATCATAACCTCTACACGCCCTGCTCATCCATCCTGCATAAACGCATTCGCCGTCCCCGGATTCCCATCCCTGCTGTTTTCTGTGATGTCCTGATGTCCAAACAGCCGGGCAAACAGGATGCTTCCAAATAAATAAGGTAAACCTATACGGTCAGGCCGAACCGTTTTCACTGTCACGTTTCTGCCTGTCCTGTCTTTGCTTTAGCTTCAGTTCCCGCTTTTGGGTCGCTTCCCGCAGCAGTGTATACGCGGCCGATGCCGCTGGAACACCCAGCAGCATCCCAACCGGGCCTCCGATACTGCCGCCAACCATGACTGCCGCAAGCACCCACATAGCCGGGAGATTAATCTTAGATCCCACCACTCTCGGATAAATCAGATTGTTTTCCGTCTCCTGTAAAATTACAAAGAAAATAAGGAAAACAAGTGCCTTGATGGGTTTGACGGTCAGGATCATGACCGCACCGATGATCGCGCTTATATAAGCCCCAACAATCGGAATCATTGCCGTCACAGCAACCATTGCGCCAATCATCGCCGCATACGGAATGCGCAATATTAGCATCCCGATCATACACAGGGTTCCCAGAATAACCGCTTCTATAGCCGCTCCGCCTATAAAATGCTGGAACGTGCTGCTGCACACCGCGCATATATGAAGCACTGTCACGCCTGCTTCTTGCGGCAGCCAGGCCCGAATCAGCCTCCTGGTCTGATTTTTCAGTTTCTCCTTACTGGCAAGAATGTATACAGAAAATACCACTGCCAGCACAAAGGTCACGATATGGCTCACGATCGAGCCCGTCGCGCTGACTGCCCGGTCTACAAGATCACTGCTGTTTGCAGAAATCAAATCCTCCAGCTGTACTTTCAGTCCGGACCAGTCGATCTCAGAAAGTGCTTTTCCTACCGGATTTTCCGCAAATGCTGTATTTTCCTCCAGATGATCCAGCCCGTCTATTCCCTCGTTCACGATCTGAACGATCAGCTTCACCGCATTGACTAATTCAGGAGCAACAAGGACAATCACTACAGCGAAAATCGCTATAATCAGCAGAAGAGCCAGAGTGATAGAAAGTCCCCGGATTCCTTTTTTCATTCCTGTCCTTTTTCTGAGCAGACGCTCAAACATGCTCATGGGAATATTCAGGATCAGAGCAAGAATGATCCCAATCAAAAGCGGCAAAACAAGATTGAGCAAATAAGAAATCCCGCCAATAATCTTATCAAAATAATTTACACAAAGATAAATCAGTCCGCAGCAGAAAACTGCTTCAATCAGCCATCTGCTGTTCTTCTGATGATTTTTAAGCGCATCCATAATAAAGAGTCAGCCCCTTACAAAAGCATTGCTTTTCCCCTCGTAACCGAGAAAGTATTAAACAGTACAAAGCGTTTCATAAGCCGCTATTGGTTAATCTAACCCTCACTCTTTTTTCTTTCAATGGACATTTCCGTGAAAATGTCCCAAATTGGGACAAATTGCCCGAAGTGTCGTATTTTGTAACAAATCGGCCATTTTGTGGAAAGATTTTTCGATTGATTTGATTTATAGTGCATACAAATACCTGTTGTCTGCTTGATGATCAGAAAGCAGCAGGCACCATAGCTTTAGAAAGGCGGTTACCATTATGGGAAAATCATTAAAAGGAACAGTCCAGACATTTGCCGTAAAGCAGGCGCTAAATTATCTGGAAAACAACCCGGAGGAAAATATTCCGAAGCTGATGGCTCTGGTAGACAAAATCCTTCCTGCGGACTATTTCGCGGAAGCCAGAGACGCCATCCGGAATGCGATTGATGAAAAAAGCAACTGGTATCAGCTGATCATGAAGATGTACGCTTTAGATCCCGGCGTCAGGAAGACTGTTTTCCAGAATTTCCTGATCAACGCAACTTTAAACGGCATCAAACAGGAACAGGCCATTGCTGAACGTGAAGACTGCAATGTCCCGTGGGCGATCCTGCTCGATCCGACTTCTGCCTGTAATCTGCACTGCACCGGCTGCTGGGCTGCAGAATACGGGAACCGGCTGAACCTGACGCTGGGCGATCTGGATTCGATCATCACACAGGGGAATGAACTCGGCATTTATATGTACCTTTACACCGGCGGCGAGCCGATGGTGCGCAAAAAAGACCTGATTCGCATCTGCGAGATGCACCCCGACAGCCAGTTCCTGTCCTTTACAAACGGCACGCTGATCGATGACGAATTCTGCCACGAAATGCTCCGGGTGAGGAACTTTGTCCCCGCAATCTCTCTGGAAGGTTTCGAAGAAGCGAACGACTTCCGCAGGGGCAAGGGTGTTTACCAGAAAATCGACCATGCCATGAAGCTTCTGAATGAGCACAAGCTTCCGTTCGGCATCTCGGTCTGCTACACCAGCAAAAACTATGATGTGGTCACGAGTGAAGAATTTTTCGATTACATCATCGACAGCGGCGCACTATTCGTGTGGTTCTTCCACTATATGCCGGTCGGCAACGGCGCTGTCACAGAGCTTCTGCCCGCACCTGATCAGAGAAAGGAAGTCTGCCGCCGGATTCGGGAATACCGTTCCACAAAGTCCATCTTCACGATTGATTTTCAGAACGACGCGCAGTATGTAGGCGGCTGCATCGCGGGCGGACGCAGCTATCTGCATATCAACGCCAAGGGCGATGTCGAGCCGTGCGCGTTCATCCATTATTCCAACACCAACATCCATGATGTCTCCCTGCTGGAAGCACTGAAAAGCCCGCTCTTTATGGCATACCGCAAGGGGCAGCCGTTTAATGAAAATATGTTCCGTCCCTGCCCGATGCTGGAAAACCCGGAAAAGCTGCGCGACATGGTAAAGGAAAGCGGTGCCGTCAGCACCGACTACGAAAGCCCCGAAGATGCAGGCTGCCTGTGTGAAAAGACTACGCCTTACGCCCGGAACTGGGAAGGAACCGCAAGCGAACTCTGGGAAAAGGAACTGCAGAAAAAGGCTGGGAAATAAATCCCCGCACAAATGGTAGTGTCAAGTAGCTTATGAAAAACTGAGCCAAAAAAACAGGCTCGATAGAA
>JAJQDT010000055.1 GCA_021202075.1 Lachnospiraceae bacterium
GTTTCTCCCTGACCTCCTGCCAAAGCTGCTCATCAATGATGGGCTCATGCTTTCCGTCCGCGATCATATAGTCATCCGTTTTTATCCGTCTGTACTCATCCCGTTTTCCCTTTATCCTCTCGTTTTTCACTCTTCCATAGGTGATCTTCCCGGTATAAACAGGATTGTCCAGCACATTTTTAATCAGCCCGCGGCTGAAATGACTAAGCTCCTGATCCCTGTACTTGCTTTTCGTGTAGCCATGCTTATTCAGATAATCGCTGATGCCTACAAATCCCATGTCCGTGTGGGCAAATTTATCGTAAATAATCTTAACAATCTCCGCCTCATCCGGTTCTATCACCAATGTACTGTTTTTGGAATCAACCCGGTATCCGTAGGGTGCCTGACCGCCGTTCCACTTGCCCTCTCTGGCCTTCTGCTTCCGCCCCTCCATCGTCTGCACCAGAATATTTTCACGTTCGATCTCTGCCACAGCCGACAAAACCGTGATGGTCAGCTTCCCGGAATCCTTTGAGGAATCAATTCCATCCTCCACACAGATCAGGTTCACACCAAAGTCCTGAATGTATTGCAGGGAATTCAGCACGTCCGCTGCGTTTCTTCCGAACCGAGAAAGCTTGAACACCAGAATATAATCCACATCATCCCGGCCATCCGCCACGTCCTGAAGCATTTGTGTAAATTCAGGACGTCCTGTAATACTCTTTCCGGATTTCCCGGCGTCACAATATTCCCGGACAACCTCCATATGCTGAAACCCCGCGAATTTCGTCAGCCGATCCTTCTGGGCTTCCAGACTGTAGCCCTCCACCTGCATGGCTGTGGAAACACGCATGTAAATGTAGCACTTTGCTCTCTTATTCGCCACTCTTCTCGCCTCCCTCCTCCAGCTTTACCTCAGCCGTTTCCGGCAGTACCTTAAAATGCTTTAACGCATCCACAATCAGTTCCTCCTTCACCTTCGGACAACGCGGCACCCGCACATCCGGATCAGCCGGCTTATTATAATTCACTCCCATATCCAGACCATATTTCCGCTTCGTCTGCGCGATATAAAGCGCCGATACCTTTAACCCGGATTTTTCCAGTACATACGCTTTGATCTGCGCATAGGTCGCTTTTGCCTTCGCCTCCGCCGCTGTAAGCTCCTGCCCGGAGCAATCAAGAAAAAACTCTACATACTCATCCGCTTTTTTCATTGGAGCTGCCTCCAATTCTCCGTACAAAACCGGAAATTTGAAGGAAATGCTTTTGACAATCTTTCCTTCCTTGTTCCTCGGAAAAACCTCAATCCGGTCAGTGATGAGCCGGTACATTTCACGCTTCTCCTCACAGGTCATATGCCCGTACAACCGCTTCATATGATCCAGCAGTGCCATCACATTATCCGCCGCGCGGATTCCCTGCTTCAATGCCGAAAGCCTTTTGGATGTCCTTTCAATCTCTGACTCTACAGCATCCATCCGGTCATAAACCTTCTCAATTTTTGCCTGAATCCGGTCATATTTCTTATCATAGCTTTTATCCAGAATATCCAGATTGTCCAGATCCTCCCCAAGCTTGCGTTTCTGGCGTTCCTCCTTCCGGAGCTGTTTTCGCAGCTCCTTCAACTTCTCCTCTATCGCCTCAGCGGAGCCCTGATCGCCCAGCTGCCCCATCACCGCTGTTCTGAATTCCGGAAGCATCGTCAGGCCGCTCACAATCTCAAACACAGCGTTATCCGTCCGTTCCTGATGATAAATCGTATTATAATCACATGTCCGTCCGTTTGCCTTCCGATAGTTCACGCATCCATAGGAATAAAGAACCTTATAATACCCACCGTGATTCTTATTGGCTTTCTTATTCTTCCGCATTACCATCCCAGCACCACATTTCGGGCATTTGATCAATCCGCTTAAAAGACTGATCCGCTCCGGATCATCCACCTTTCCACGAGGGACAGACAACTGCTCCCGTTTCCGCTGAGCTTCCTCCCACTGTTCCTCTGTCACTAACGCCTCATGCTTTCCCCGGACACACATCACTTCCTTCGGTATCCCGCCTGACGGATTGCAGTTACTCCGTCGGTTAAACATAATCCTGCCGCAATATACAGGATTTTTCAAAGTACGGCTTACAAAATCATAGGTAAACGGTCCGCAATCTTCCTTACTGCTTCTCCGATATCCATGCTCATTCAGATAGATAGCGACAGCAGTGGTATTCATTCCATCCTGCAGGAACAGATCATAAATACGCCTTACCATCTCCGCTTCCTCCGGCTCAATCACCAGGCTCTTTTTCTCGTTCCGATATCCGTAAGGCGTCGGACCACCCGGCCATCCGCCATCCAGTACCTTCTGCATCCGTCCCGCCTGGAACTGGACATTAATGTTCTCCCGCTCAATCTCCGCCACGGCTGACAGAATCGTCATGGTCAGTCTTCCGCCCGCCGTAGAGCTGTCAATCGCGTCGTCCACGCTGACCAGGTCAACACCATAATCCATCAGCGTCTGCATGGATTTCAGCACATCCGCGGCATTTCGTCCGAAGCGTGACAGCTTGAAAACCAGCACAAAAGAAATATTGTCCTTCTGATCCACAATGTCATCCAGCATCCGCTGGAATGCCGGTCTTCCCTTGATGCTCTTTCCGGATTTCCCGGCGTCACAATATTCCCCCGCCACCTCCCATTCCCGGTATTCGGCATACTGCCTTAAGGTTTCCTGCTGCGCCTCCAGGCTGTAACCCTCTATCTGGGCAGCCGTGGAAACTCTCGTATAAAAATAACATTTCTTTTTCATCTGCCACCCCTCGTTTTCGGTTGCTCTACGAACATTCGTTCGTTTCCGAGAATTACTATATCGGCTTTTTCCCTGTTTGCCAGCCAGATATCTTCGATATCTGGCTCTCGCGGCAGTCGCCAAATATCCATGCAAGCATGGCTACTTGGCTCGTTGCTTCGCGGAAATAGAAAAATCGCCGATTTCAGAAAAAACTTAATCGGCGATTCCTTCCCCGGCCTGAAGGCTTCCGCTGTTTTCCTCCGCGGCCAGTTCCTCCAGAACCTCTTTCCCATATTTTTCGATCATCCGCGCCATAAACCGGGCAAACCGGATCATGTTCTCCCTCGTCTGCCTGTCCATTTCCGTCTCAAAAATATCCGCCTTTTGCAGCTCTTCCATGCTCCACCTCCAGATTCCTTCTGAAGGTCTAAGTACCCACAGGAAGCGCATTCCGATTTTCAGTCAAATCAATCAAAAAAAATTTGAGGATCTCAAATTGCAGCGTGAGTCATTCCTGCATTCGTCCATTTTTCTTATGCCGATGCAAGCATAGAAAAAGACCTGCCAGCCATCCCACAAAGGACAGCCAGCAGGCCACTTTCAATCATATTCTAATACAACCCCAAAGTATCACTTCATCCGCTTCTTAAGCTCCGCCACCGGCAGTCGGACCTTTCCACCATTATGCTCCATCAGTTCCCCGATGCAATGATGGAATTCTTCCTCATCAATATAATTTCCATCATAAAGCCGGTCAAGGATTCCGATGGTTCCCCCTCGCCGGGGCGGCATCCTCGCCCTTCGGGCGGGATAAGCATCACTTCCACATCCTCCGCGGCTGCCGCCTTCCTCAAAGGGCCGTCCCCTGTCAGCAGGGTAATTCCCCTTGTCTTCGCCACCGCGAGCGCAATACAATCGTACAAAGACGGTT
>JAJQDT010000037.1 GCA_021202075.1 Lachnospiraceae bacterium
CGAACAATATCCTGACTGGGACGATTTTGAGTGAGAAAAAAACGGGAAGTTAAGGTTTATAAAATATTGACTTTGCCGGATGATTTTTTTATAATATAGACAATCCGAGCGGCAATAAAGGCGTAAGACCGGGATTCCGGTTATACGCCTTTTTTTTGTTCAATTATATTTTTAAGAAAGGAAGATTTATTTATGGCAAAGCAAAACACGGGCGAGTTGGATCTGACGACCGCCCCGATTGGCAAAACAATGATGAACTACGCGATTCCATGTATTATTTCGCTGCTGGTGGCAGCGCTTTATAATATCGTGGATCAGATTTACATTGGCTGGGGCGTCGGAGCCGAGGGCAACGGCGCGACCTCCATTGTCTTTCCGCTGACGGTGCTGGCGCTGGGCATTGCGACGATGATCGGCGATGGCGCATGCTCCTTTGTAAGCATCAGCCTGGGCGGAAAGGACCGCGACCGCGCACACCGCACGGTCGGGAACGCGGTTGTACTGACCATCATTGTCAGTATTATTTTAATGCTGATTTACCTGATCTTTCAGGCGCCGATTCTACGCATGTTCGGCGCGACCGATGATGTATCGGAGCTGACCAGAACCTACGCGAAGCGGTATTTTACCTGGATCGCGGTCGGCATTCCGTTCTATATGTTCGGACAGGCGATGAATCCGATCATCCGTTCCGACGGAAGCCCGAGAGTGGCGATGGCGGCGACGCTCGCAGGAGCGGCAGCCAACATTGTCCTCGACCCGATAGCGATTTTCATCCTGAAATGGGATGTGATGGGCGCGGCGGTCGCGACCGTAGCTGGACAGATCATCACGGCGGTGATTTCGGTTGTATACCTGTGCAGGATGAAGGAAATTAAGCTGAAGAAGGACAGCTTCCCGCTGCGGCTTTCTCTGATCACGAAATTTATTCCGCTTGGATTTACCAGCTTCCTGAGCCAGTTTTCGCTGGTGTTGTCCATGGCGGTCATGAATAACATGATATCCAGATATGGAGCGATCTCCGAGTTTGGCGAGGGCGGGACCTCTGATACGCCGATGGCGGTCGTAGGTATCGTTATGAAGTTTTTCCAGATTATGATTTCGATCGTGGTCGGTATGTCCGCCGGGTGTATTCCGGTCAGCGGATTCAACTACGGTGCCCACCGCTATGACCGCGTGCGCGAGCTGATGAAAAAGCTGCTGACCTATGAGTTTATCGTCGGCGTTGTGGCACTGCTGATCTTCGAACTGTTCCCGGTTCAGCTGATCAGCCTGTTTGGCAACAGCTATTCCGACACCTATTACAATTTTGCGAAGGTGGCGTTCCGCATCTATCTCTGCGCGGTGCCGCTGGACTGCATTTGCAAGGCGTCCTTTATTTTCCTGCAGTCGGTCGGCAAAGCCGTACAGTCGACGCTGCTTTCCCTTGTCCGCGAGGTGGTTCTGGCGGTTCCGCTGGCCATTTTCCTGCCGTGGCTGATTTCCCGGATGGCCGGGGAGGCGAACGGCATCTATGGACTGCTGCTTTCCATGCCGGCAGCGGTGGTGATTACCTTTATTGTCGCGGTGGCGATTGACCTCTGGATGTACCGCCAGCTGAAAAGCATGGAGGAGCAGGAAACTGTAAAACGGTAAAAAAACAGGATAAGCAGTGTCAGTCTTGCCCAAAATACGATTATCAGAAATCCCCCGCTGTTTACAGTCGGGGGATTTATTAGCTATTTTGCATAAAAATTGCGAGGAAAATCCTCGGGAAAACGCCGAAAATTGCCGCATTTCCGAAAAAACTCTTACGTAAACCGGATTTTTCTGATAGAATAGAGTCAGGTGCAGTCTGAAGGATAGTTGGAAAAGGAGTGGTCGGAATGTATTCGGTAGGAGATTATGTGGTAAAAGCGAACAATGGCGTGTGCCGGGTGGAAGATATCGTTCATCTGGATGTCTCGAATGTAAGTAAGGATAAACTATATTATCTGCTGATTCCACAGGCAGACCGCGGCGCGAAGCTTTATGTTCCGGTGGATACGAACAGCACATCCATCCGCAGCGTCCTGAGTGAAGAGGGTGCGTGGAGTATCATCGAAGAGATTCCGGACATTGAGGAGACATGGATTGCCAACGATAAACTGCGGGAGCAGGAATACAAGGAAGCGCTGAAAAGCTGTGATCCGCGGCTGCTGGTCGGCATTATCAAGAACATTTATCTGCGAAAGAAAAAACGTCAGGCGGAAGGCAAAAAGAGCACGTCGGTCGATGACCGGTATTTCAATCTGGCCGAGCAGGCGCTGTATTCGGAGCTGGCCTTTGCGATTGGCAGAGAGCCCGATGAGATCAACGAGATCATTCAGGACAAAATCAATAAGAAATAGACGGAAAAGGGGACTTTGAAAGGAAGCCCCCTTTTTTCTTTATTCTGTATACAGCAGCGAGATCCGTGTCATATACTCCGGCTCCGGGCTTCGCTGCCTTCCGTTTTATACGCTCAGCCTCCGCTCCATGATCCAGCCGGCGATCAGATACATCACGGCGGCAAAGAGAAGCGCCATCAGAATGCCCGGCAGGTATTCCATAAGACCGGACAGATCCGGAAGAAGATTGATAACGGCTGCGCATCCCCAGGTCATCAGCAGGAAGATGACAAAGCTTACAAATCCGCTGAACCGTTTCCCGGCGAACAGGGTAGTTGACAGGACGATGGCCAGCATGCCGGTGACAATCGTCATCAGCCAGGAGGACAGCAGCTCCAGTACCACAACAATGACGTCGGCTGTTGTGATATAGATTTCGATCTGGATGGAAGATAACATCAGCTTTATCATGGTGAACAGATCCTTTAATTCCCCGAAGTGGGCGAGCACGATCGTATAATCAAGGAAGCCGAGTACGAGAAAGAAGCATCCCGCGAGAAGCAGGGAAATCCCATTCTCAATCACCTTTGCGCCGAGAATCTGGAAGCAATTGTTCGGCGTGAGAAAAAGCATGTAGCTCTGTTTGGTATTCAGATCTCTTTGAAACACCATCAGACTTTCCAGGCCGATATAGGCAATCCCGATGAAGGCGCAGAGAACCAGACCGATGACGCCCCATCCGATTCCCTCGTCCCAGTCCAGGAAAATCCCTGCCAGAAACAGCACTTCCAGAATAGCGGTGATGACCAGCAGGATGGTTTTTGAAAACATGGTCTTGCGGAATTCATATTTCATTAATTTCAGCATAGAAATTGCATCCTCCCTCTATTTAGAGTTCATCTCATGAGATTGCCTTGATGGAGTCCGGAACTGTGTGTCCGTAAATCTCCCGGTACAGGTCAACGACTGACTTTCCCCTCTGTGTTCGAAATTCCTCGATATCTCCCATCAGCACCAGACGGCCGTCTTTTATAAAAATGGCGGTATCCACGACGCGCTCCAGCTCATCGACCAGATGGCTGGAAATCACCAGTGCGGCGTCCGGCGTGCATTCTTCAATGACCGACTGGATGATGACGTCCCTCGCCAGCAGATCAATGCCGTTTAACGGCTCATCCAGCAGATAGACCTTCGCCTTCCGCGCCATCGTGACCGCAATTTTCAGCTTCGCCATCATGCCGGAGGAGAGCGATTTTGTCTTCATATCCGGGGACAGCTCCATCCGGTTCAGCAGATACAGGTAGCGCTCCATCGAAAAATCCGCAAAAAAATCCCGGTAGTATTTTCCGACATCGGATACGCTCATCCAGCTGTAAAAATAGGGTTCCGTCGACATATAGGCAATCTCCCGGCGGCTCTCTTTGCCTACCGGAGCGCCCTGGTATGTAAAACCTCCGGAATTCGGCTTC
This sequence comes from Lachnospiraceae bacterium, assembly GCA_021202075.1. Lineage (GTDB taxonomy): Bacteria > Bacillota > Clostridia > Lachnospirales > Lachnospiraceae > Choladousia. The sequence goes on from JAJQDT010000037.1 coordinate 3,818, forward strand.
ACAAGCCCGACGGCCATCTTCATGAGCGTCGTCTTGCCGCTGCCGTTCGGGCCGAGCATCGCGTAAATATGCCCGGGCTCCAGCTTCATGGAGACATGGTCTACCGCAAGCTTTTTGCCGTAGGCTTTGGTGATCTCATTGCAGTCCAACATTTTCTGCGTTTCCTTTCTTAAAAGTTTTTGGTTAAGAGGTTTCCGCGTCATAACGGCGCAGCAGCTCTGCGGCTTCTGCTGATGACAGGCCGAGCAGCTGTGCACCGGCCAGAAAGCCCTGTACCAGCTCCTTTGCCATATCCTCGCGCAGCTGTGCCACCCGTTCCTCATCCTCTGTCACAAAGGTACCGGTGCCGCGTCTGGTGAAGCAGACATGTTCCATCTCCAGCTCACGGTATACTCTGCTCACCGTGTTCGGATTGATGGAATATTGAACAGCCAGATCGCGGACGGACGGGAGTTTATCGCCGGGCAAGATACGTCCGGTGGCAATATCCCGCTTGATTGCGTTCATGACCTGAAGATAAATCGGTATCGCCGTGTTATATTCCATCCCTGCCAGCTTTCCTTTCTGTATTCAAATGCATCTGTGTACTAGAACGATAATACACTAGCTCACAGATACTGTCAAGACTTTTTTCACGTAATTTAAAAACGGTCTGACTTTTACGCGCCTGATGCAATGCATTTAATTACATATGTATACATTGATGAAAAGAATATTTAACATTGGCGGTCAAATTCGTGGTCAGAATCTGACCACTTTGAAAAGAAAAAAGCCATCACCGGTGCATACGGTAACGGCTGTAAAATCATGATTCCGGGCGGGAAATCTGCCCCCCTGTTTATCCCTTAGCTGGATATTAAGGGAATACCTGCCCGGAATCCTTTGATTTTACTGGCTTTCCGCCTTCTTACCGTATATTTTTGACCACTAATCTGACCACTGACGATGCAGTTCCCCTTTCATTCTGACCATGAATGTTCCGCCTTTTCTACGCGAAAAAAGCGGTCAGATTCTGACCACGAGTTTGACCACTTAAGAAGAATGTTCTTTCAATTATTATGCGCACTTGCAAATGTATATCTTGCATTAAAGAAGTGAAAATCTGGTAATTTCCGTCTCATGTCTTGACAGACAGAACATTGTGATGTAGAATTCATGCGTATTAAGGGATTTTACGGCTTTTTCTTCCGGAAAAGGGTACTCCCTTAATATCCAGTTAAAGGATAATCCTGGCACTTGTGAAGGCAATAGGAATGGTCATTCTGCCTGTGAGCGATACATGCGAACCATCATGTGTCAAAGTGGTCAGAATATAAGGAGTACAAATTTCGGTTTTTCAGTAATACGTCGCTCCGCCGCTGTTGCTGGCACCGGATGTCATAGCGATCGTTTGAACCGCGCCAGATGAGGGGCGGAATGGCGAAGCTATACGCTATGGGTATATTAGAAAAAATATAACGATTAAAAAACAATGAGCCTGATGTTGATTACCATGGGGCTTTTTTTGTGAGAAGCTAAACGGTCAGATATCGGTACAAAATATTTGAGCCGGGGAGGTAAGGATGATGGAAGTGACGCTGTTTGATCATAATCAATCAGCTTATGACGCTGCTGCAGACATGATGAAACAGACCGGAAAAGCGGCGATTATTCATCCAACAGGAACCGGGAAGTCATTTATCGGCTTCCGGCTCTGCGCGGATCACCCGGACGAGAGCATCCTCTGGCTTTCCCCATCCGAATATATCTTTAAAACGCAGCTGGAAAACCTGAAAGCTGCGACTGGCGGGGAAATTCCGCAGAATATCAGTTTCTGCACTTACGCAAAACTCATGTGGATGGACGAGACGGAGATGGATCAAATCTGCGCTGCACGTCTGAACGATGGCTTGCGTGAAGCGCCCGCATACATCATCCTGGACGAATTTCACCGCTGCGGTGCGCAGCAGTGGGGGCAGGGGGTACAGAAGCTGCTCTCCGCATTTCCGGACACGCCGATTCTTGGCTTGTCTGCGACGAACATCCGCTACCTGGACAACCAGCGGGATATGGCGGATGAGCTTTTTGACGGGAATATTGCGTCTGAGATGACCCTTGGCGAGGCGATCGTCCGGGGCATTTTGAATCCTCCGAAGTATGTGCTTTCCTTCTACTCCTGCCAGCAGAGCTTACAGAAATACGAGCAGCGTGTCAGGTCGACAAAAAACAGGATCGTCCGGGAAACCTGTGAAAAGGTTCTGGAGGATCTGAAGCGCGCCCTGGAGATGTCAGAAGGTCTGGATGAGATCTTTGACAAACACATGCCGGAACGGACGGGAAAGTACATCGTGTTCTGCTCAAACAAAGAGCATATGGATGAGATGATGGGGCATTTGGAGTGGTTTGCAAAGGTAGATGAGCACCCGCATGTCTATTATCTCTATACGCTTGAGCCGGGGGCAGAGCAGGCGTTTGATGAGTTCCGCGCGGACAATGACACCTCCCACCTGCGCCTCCTGTATTGCATTGACGCCCTGAATGAAGGGATTCATGTGGAAGGCATCAGCGGCGTTATCCTGCTGCGGCCAACCGTATCCCCGATTATTTACAAGCAGCAGATTGGCCGCGCACTGTCTGTGAGCAAGACGAATGACGCGGTCGTGTTCGATATCGTACAAAATGTAAACTGTCTGGAGAGCTGGTCTCTGATCGAGGACGAAATGCAGCTGGTTACCTCTTATTACCGCGGCCTCGGGGAGGAGCGCCGCATTGTAAACGAGCATTTCCGCATTATCGATGAATTGAGGGACTGCCGGGAACTGTTCAATCAGCTGAATGAGACGTTAACCGCCTCCTGGGACATGATGTTTGAACTGGCGAAGGCGTATTACAGGGAATATGGGGACCTGGAGGTACCGGCATATTATTCCACGGAGGACGGCTACCGCCTTGGCTCATGGATTGCCACACAGAGGAAAGTCCGGAAAGGAGACGCCCGCGGCTGCCTCACAGAAGAGCGGATCCGGAAACTCGACTCCATAGGTATGACGTGGGATTCCTTCCAGGACCGTCTCTGGGAGAAAAACTATGCGGCGGCAAAGGCTTACTACGAGACACATGGCGACCTGAATGTTAAAAGTGACTATGTGACGGAGGATGGGGTAAAGCTTGGATTCTGGCTCAGCAGCATCCGCACCTACGAAAAGGCCGGTGCAAGACAGAAGTACCTGACGCCGGAGAGGGTAAAGCTGCTGGAGGACCTGGGGATGATCTGGGGCATGACCGACTATTTCTGGGAGAGGAATTACGAAGCTGCCGCTGCCTATTACAGGGAGCATGGGAACCTGGATGTTTCTTCTACATATGTAAACGCAGACGGAATCAAGCTTGGCAGCTGGATTTACCGGCTGCGCAAAGACCGGAAAAAGCACGAAAAAGACCAGACGGGCAAAGCGGCTCCGACAGACAAAGGACTACGGACGGACAAAGAATCCCAGCCGGGCAAAGAACCTCTGACAGAGGAACAGATCCGCCGGCTGGATGCGATCGGCATGGTCTGGACAAAGACAAACGATTCCAAATGGGAGAGGGGCTACCGGGCAGCAAAGGAATATGCCGCTGCGCACGGACACCTGCTCGTTCCTGCGAGATATGTTACGGAGGATGGCTTTGCTCTGGGACGCTGGATCAGCAAACAGAGGAGCGATTACCAGTCTGATAAGCTCCCTTCCGCACGGAGGGAAAAGCTGGAGTCCATCGGCATGGTGTGGCGGGCGGATTCCTGGGAAAGCAGGTTAGACCTGGTAAAAAAATGGTACAGGGAAAATGGAAATTTTGCAATTCCCCAGAATACCGTAGTAGACGGCGTCTGGATTGGCAAATGGCTCATCTTCCAGAGGCAGGCGCTCCAGGAAGGGAAACTAACCCGGAAACAGGCAGAGCTTTTATCCGAGCTGCCGACCGACGACATTGTTCAGGCATCTGCCCATTGGAAAGAGATGTACCAGATCGCAAAAGAATATGTGGAAGTTCATGGGAGCCTGGCAGGCGTCCCTGTGGATTACGAGGGGAAAGACGGCGCAAACCTCTATAACTGGATCCTGTATCAGCGCCACCTGAGGCGTGTCGGGAAGATGAATGAGGAAAAGATCCGTCTCCTTGACAGGATCGGCTTCATCTGGGATGTGCAGGCAGGACGTAAAAAAGAACCCGTAAACCAGAAGGCTGCAGGGCTGAGTGAAATGAACGAGACGGACGCGATGAGTGTCGCCATATAGCACGGGTGTCTGAAAGGTGAGGGGCTTGAAAAAATACGCTGCTTGAACCGCCAATAAAGGCATAGCTTCTTTGAGAGAAACCAGAAAAGTTCCACTGTGACAATACCATATTCAGTCCGGAGATCTTAAGAGAATACAGGCGCTGTACGACAATCTCTATCCACCCTGCATTATTGTCGGCACAGATGTTGAGAATGCGAGACTGGTCAAAGCGGCGAACATATTCGCTGAATTGCTCCAGGAAGGTGCGATTAAAGCCACATCTACACACTCATCATGGGCTTCACAGAAGCTGAAACTGTCGAATTGTTCGCAAATGTTTACCCAACAAAAAAAGTTTTAGATTTCAGCGTCAGCGCCACTGTAAAACACATAGATTTGGCAGCCTGAAAAGCCCCAAAATGTAAAACTTCTATGATAGACGATTTGTAGGGTAGACCTATGGTAATGAATGTTTCGTGGCTATGGGAAACGAAACATAGGGTAGACATGGGAGAATGGTTGTTTCAATGTTTTGTTGAAATATTAAAAAGTGGGATTGAATTGATAGGACTGTTTTTGTAATAAATGCACAAAAAGTGCTTGAAACTTTTTTTGTTGTGTAAACCTATCCGAAGATATGAACAGTATTGAATTTAAAACTTATTTTGTTGGGTAAGGGTGCTTCGAGATATGTACTGTGTTGAAGGCAGGAGAATAATGAAAACTTTTCTTGTAGGGTAGACCCGCTTCAAGATATGTAGATTTAAAACTTCTGATGTTGGGTAAACACTCGGAAGATATGTACGGCAGTTAAATTTGAAACTTTTTTTCGTAGGGTACACCCAGTTGAGAGTTTCATAATGCAGATGAGACAGATAGGGCTGTGATTATCACAGCACACATATGGAAAGTTAGTTGAGAGGAGCGGGTTGTCTTGAAGATATGTTTTGTTAGCTCTAGCGGAGGGCATTTAACACACTTATATATGCTGAAACCGTTCTGGCAGGACAAGGATCGTTTTTGGGTCACGTTTGATAAAGAAGACGCACGGAGTCTGCTTGAAGGTGAGAAAATGTATCCTTGCTATTATCCGAGCAACCGGAGCATTAAAGCCCTTATCATCAATACATTCAGGGCGTTCAAAATCATCCCGAAAGAGCGTCCTGACCTTATTATCACATCTGGCGCGGCACCAGCAATCCCGTTCTTTTACGTTGGAAAACTCTTTGGAGCTAAAACAATATACATAGAAGTTTTTGACCGCATCGATGCATCGACCATAGCCGGAAAACTATGCTATCCGGTAACAGATAAGTTTATCGTTCAATGGGAAGAAATGAAAAAAGTGTATCCCAAGGCGATTAACTTGGGCAGTATTTTCTAAAATGATGACAACTATTTAAGAGCGGGGTACAGAAATGATATTTGTGACTGTCGGAACGCATGAACAGCAGTTCAATCGGCTCGTTCAGTGTGTGGACGAACTTAAGATAAAAAACGATATTAGAGAGGATGTCATCATCCAGAAAGGTTATTCAACCTATAATCCAAAAGCCTGTGAGTGCAACGACTTCTTTCCATATAAAGAGATGGTGTCTTTAGTAGAGAAAGCACGGATTGTGATTACACACGGCGGACCGTCCAGTTTTATCATGCCGTTGCAGATTGGGAAGATTCCCATCGTAGTTCCGCGCAGGAAGGAATTTGATGAGCATGTCAATGACCATCAGCTGAATTTCTCAAAAGCTGTGGCGGAGAGACAGGGGAATATTATTGTCGTCGAGGATGAAGAAAAGCTGGGCGAAACTATAGCAAAGTACGATGAAATAATAGCTGCAATGCCGGCTGAGATGAAAAGTAACAATGCGAAGTTCTGTGAAGAACTTGAGAAGATAGTGCAAGGGATGTTTTAGGAATATTTACGTGCTAGCATGGTGTTTTTTTAACAGAGAAGAAAGAGGACTTAAATGATAAACTGGATAAAATATATTCTGTTAGTCTCGCTGAGAAAGATTCTGAACATATTCAATATATTCCCTATAAAAAAAAATAGACTATTGTTCTATAGCTACAATGGAAAACAGTATTCCTGCAACCCCCGACAAATTACAGAAAATCTGGTACAAAATAATTCACAACAATTCGAAATTATTTGGGCGTTTAAGGATCCCAAATATATGAGAAATAAAATACCCAGTAATTGTAAAGCAGTAAAGTATAGATCAATCTTATATTACTATTATGCAAAGACTTCACGCATCATTATACAGAATGTTCAAGGTTATGGCGAGTTACAGAGAAGAAAAGAACAGGATGTAATTCAAACATGGCATGCGAGCAATGGTTACAAGCAACAGGGAAGATGTGATGGTGTAAAAAGAAAACTGGAACTATTATATCATGGCGATTATACATATGTTATGGGTGGATCAAAAAGTATGATAGAGAGACGCGTTCGCGGAACCATGGGATTTGACGGTAATGTAATTCCAGGTACGCCTCGGATGGATTTGATAATTAATAGACATGAGAATGATTTTAAAGAAAAGGTTTATAGTTTCCTGAAAGTAGACACTGATGAAAAGATAGTTCTTTATGCACCTACATGGAGAAACAATCGTAATGATAACGATTATGGGATGGATTATTTTATTGTAAAATCAGCTTTTGAGAAAAGATTTGGTGGCAAATGGACTATAGTTGTTAGATTACATCCAAATGTTTATACACCGCTAGATATTACAGAGCCCTATGTGAAAGATGGAACAAAGTATCCAGATATACAGGAATTGCTCTGCGTTTCAGATGCGTTGATTTCCGATTATTCATCTTGTGTTTGGGATTTTTCATTTAGGTATAAACCCTGCTTTTTATTTTGCAATGATATTGAAAAATATGGAAATGACAGAGATTTCGATATACCGGTAAGAGAATGGCATTTCCCTATGGCTACAGATATGGTAGCGTTAAAAAACGTAATAGAAACATTTGATGAAGATGTGTTTAAATCTAATATTAAACTTCATCATGAGGAGATGGGAAGTCTCGAAGATGGAAAGGCTACAGATAGAGTGTGTGCTTTGATTAATGAATTATGTTTTCCTATAGAAAAAGGGGCTGATGCATAATGAAGAAATACAGAAAAGGTTATACTCAAGGCGTATATGATATGTTTCATATAGGACATTTAAATTTAATTAATAACGCAAAAAAATACTGTGATTATTTGATTGTAGCGGTGAATGCAGATGAGGTAGTTGAAGGGTATAAGCATAAAACCCCTGTGATTAATCAAGAGGATCGGCGGTATATTGTTGAAAATATTAAAGCGGTTGATGAGGCTGTTATTGCGTATACGCTAGATAAGAAAGTTCAACTTGATAAGTATGGGTATGATGTAATTTTTATTGGTGATGACTGGAAGGGAAATCAGCGATGGGAGGACACGAAAAAAGAACTGGCTCAATATGGCGTGGACGTAGTGTTTCTTCCTCATACGGATGGTGTTTCTTCGACCGAATTGCGTAGTGTTGAGGTAAACAGCGTTGATGAAAAGTGATGCTTTTAATTGAGTAGACCCCTTATGGAGGCCCTAATATGAAAAAAATCATTCGAGTTTTACAGATAAATATAGGTAGCCAAAATTTTGGAGGTGTTTCCTCCATGATCTATAACCTCTATTCTCATATAGACCGCTCAGAAGTGCAGTTTGATTTTCTTAGTCCCAATATTACTACTTATGAAATGCATCGTGACGAGATCGAGAAAATGGGAGGGGCTATTTATGAGTTTCATATTCCTATAAAAGGGACATATGGAAAATATAAATACTTTAGGAAATTAGGAAATTTTCTTAAGGAAAAGAGCTATGATATCGTTCATATCAATTCTGGAAGTCCAGGATTTAACGTTTTATCGCTAATGGCAGCTAAATTATATTGCCAAAGCAAAGTCATAGTTCACTCGCATAACGCACCAGTGAATAAAAGCAAGAGTAAAAAAATCTTTTATAGTTTATGTGCTGGTATTATGAATCGGTATGCAGACTTAAGGTTTGCTTGCTCCATTGCTGCCGGAAGATTCATGTTTGGTTCTGAAGAAAACTTCCAAGTTATTAATAATGGAATTGAGTTAAATAAGTTTAAATTTGACGAGAATATCAGGAAAAAGGTAAGAAGTAAATTTTTGGGAACATGTACTAACAAAATAGTGTTTGGTTTTGTCGGAAGATTGGAAGATCAAAAAAATCCAGAATTTGCAATTAAGTGTTTTGCCGAAATTTCAAGATTAAAACCAGATGTAGTTCTTTGGATTATAGGTCATGGGCAGTTAGAGAATCAGATTGTGGACATGATCTATCAATATAACCTTTCAGATAAGGTCACAATACTTGGTGAGAGAACAGATGTAGCAGAGTTAATGCAAGGAATGGATGCGATTTTGTTTCCATCAAAGTATGAAGGGCTTGGAATTGTTGCAATCGAAGCACAAAGCAGTGGACTCAGGATTTACGCATCTGATAATTTACCTGAAGAATCAAAGGTCAACGATTGCATCCAGTATATTTCAATTGAAAAGACACCGGAGGAATGGGCGAAAATCATTGTTAATGATTTAGAGATAAATGCGGAACAGGAGCGTGGCGTCCCACTTTCGGATAACTTTAATATTGAGACGATAAGTAGAACCATTAACAAAAAGTATAAAGCATTATTGGGGGGGGTAAACTAGTCTTTGGTCATATTGGAAGAATGGCGGAACAAAAAAATCCTTTATTTGTTATAGAGATTTTTTATGAAATACATAAATTAAATAATAACACTGTTCTCTGGATGATTGGAGATGGGGAACTCAAGGTGAAGATAGAAAATAAAGTAAAAGAATTAGGCTTAGATACGTGCGTTGAGCTGTTAGGCTATAGGGATGATGTTAATGATTTAATGATGGGTATGGATGCATTGATTTTTCCGTCCTTTCATGAAGGTTTGTCTATTGTCCTAATTGAGGCGCAAGCAACAGGGTTACCAGTATTTGCATCTGATTCGATTTCACAGGAACATAAGATTTCTAATAGATTGAAATTTATCTCATTGTCAAGTAGCGCAGAAATATGGGCTGATATTATATTAAAATCAGATGATATTTATAAAAATGATAATCGAAATCAGGCAAAAATTGACTCATGTTACAATATCAATAATGTAGCTGAGGAAGTTAAAAGATATTATGTGGAAATGTTGTCCTGAGTATAGACCTATAGTAAGATGGAGATTTAATTTATGAGTACTAAGGTTTCCAGAACCGTACAAAAAGTGTTCTCATTGCCAAAATGCATAATATATCATATGATGGGATTTGGGCATATTAAAATTTCGGGATTACAACGTTGGGAGCGGGGATTCAAAATTTATTTTGACGGCGGATATTTTAATATTGGTTCAGGATGTAATTTTCGGCACGATGCTCAGTTGCGTGCTTTAGATGGGGGGGTTGTTCGAATTGGTGATAAAACCTTTATGAATAATAATGTGTGTATCACAGCCAGAAACAAAATCACAATAGGTAATAATGTCAAAATTGCAAATAATGTTGTGGTGATAGATCACGACCACGATTATATGAATGGCAATAAGGGCTATAAAGTTGGCTCTGTTGTAATAGAAGATGGCGTCTGGATAGGAGCTAATGCAGTCATTTTAAAAGATACGTTTATTGGTAAAAACAGCGTGATTGGCGCTGGAAGTGTTGTTAAAGGAGTTGTTCCATCAAATACAGTATTTGGAGGGGAAATGGCTTCAATAATTAAAAAGTTTGAGTTATTATAAATCGAGAGGTTGAAAAGCAAATGCGGGCTTCTGTTATCATACCTGTATATAATGCGGAAAAGTATATTAAGAGGTGTATTGAATCGGTAACACATCAAACTTATTCGGATATCGAAATAGTTATTGTTAACGATGGATCAACAGACAATTCATTGAAAATTATAAATAGCTTTTCGGATGACAGGATTAGAGTAATAAATAAAGAAAATGGTGGAGTCTCACAAGCACGAAATGCTGGAATAGAGATTATATCCGGAGATGTCGTTTGTTTTATTGACGCAGACGATTCCATAGAATCCGATTTTGTCGAAAAAATGATTATCCCAATGAAGAAATATAAATGCGATATAGTTTGTTGTGGCTACAATTATATCAATGAGGATGGAAATACATTAGGAGGTTTCCCTTACGGGGTAGATCGACTAGGTCTAGCTAAGGAAGGTTTTTTGTCGCAGGAAGAATTTCTAGAAGGTGTTTTATTACATAACTCAATCAATGCTAGCGTATGGAATAAAATGTTCAATTCCAGCATATTAAAAGGATTGTTATTTGATACTTCATTAGTTATCGGTGAAGACTTTGTGTTCTTGACAAGATATATCTTGCGCTGCAATACATTTTATGTTGTCAAGGATAGGACGTACAACTATTTCATGCATTCGACAAGCGCGATGAAAACAATTGCCGATAGCCCCAATTTTAATAGGAGCTGGATTACAGAGTGGGAAGCAATAAACATATTTGCAACATTATATGATAATAGAAGCAAGTTGTTTAATCAAATATACAACCAAAAAAAAGTTATAATTGCAAATAAAATATTAACGAAAGCAAGAGAGTGCAATTATTGGGATGAGGATTGCAAAAATATGAGACAATATTTGAAAAAATACCGGTTCAAAGCGTTATTCAATCCATATATTAGATTTAAGCTAAAATTGAAAGTGCTTTCGTATTTGTGAGTGGTTGATGGTGCGAAACAGGAGAACAGCAATGAAAATCAATTCGAGTAAGTTAGTAAATATTTCATGTATATTTCTATTAATATATGCTAATTATAATACATTGATAAACGGGGTCCTATCCGATACATTTAGATATATATATATAATAGGGTTTACGGTAATTGGATTATTGGCGTTCCTTATATTTCGATTTGATGTCTATAAACCTGAACGAGGTATATTATTAGCATGGCTACTTTTGATATTGGAGATTACGTTAAACCGAAATTATGATCTTGCAGAGTATAGTAAGTTCTTTTACGTGAGAACTGTATGCGGAATTCTGATTATTTTTTTGTCGCAGTGTGGAGGTCAGTGGGCTAAAAATAGCATTAAGACGATAACTAGAATTGGATCTTTAAATATCGTTGCTACATTTGTTTTCTTTATTGTGCCAGGGTTATACAGTATAATGGTCGACTTTTATGGTATGTATCCTACCGGAACAGACAATGGAACAGCTGGTTATCGGGCTGGACTTGCGAATCATTATTCACAGAATGGAACGTACATTAGTTTTGTTTTACTTGCTATTGGTGCTGTATGGTTATTTGAGCGCACTGAAATAAAAAAGAAGAAGATTATGACGTCATTATTATTCTTTCTGAGCTTTGTTGCGTTGGTTCTAACAACAAAGCGCGCACACTTTTTGTTTTGTGTAATGACATTATGCATAGTTTATTTTCTTGCAAATCCTAAACAAATTATGGGGAGAACCTTTAAGATTATTGTTGCTGTCTTTGCGGCAATTGGGCTTCTGTACATTGGGAGCTTCTTTATACAGCCTATTGCAGATTTATTATCTAGGTTTTCGACAGCAGGTGTAGACTCCGAATCAACATCGCGACTCAAAATGTGGGCTTTAGCACTTCAAAACTTTATGCAATATCCTATTTTTGGAATTGGTTGGGGGCGCTTTAAGGCTCTTTACTATGCGAATCTTTATCAAAGCTGGCAAAGCGAAGCGTTTAGTTACTTGAATGCCCATAATGTTTATATTCAGCTTTTGTGTGAAACAGGAATAGTTGGTCTGTTAATTTACTTGAATGCTATAATATCAACACTAATATTTACTGTAAAGGCTTTGACTAAAGGAAAAATTGTTGAGGACTGGAAACGAAAAGTTTTGTATATGTCTATTGCTTTCCAAGTGTTCATAATTCTTTATAACTTTACGGGGAATAGCCTTTATGATTATTCCATATATTTTTATTCTTTTGCTGTTGCTGCGGGACTATCAGTTATAAAATTATCAAAAAGTTGATACGAGGTGGGATAAGACATGATTGGAATATTAACTTTCGTGGGTACACAAAGTCAAGGCGCCTGCTTGCAAGCATACGCCTTAAAGAAGAAAATTGAGGGTTTGGGATATGAGACTGAACTCATTAACTACGAGTGCCCGGCTATTAGAACTCAGTGGACTGACAAGAAACCATCAAGTGCAAAGTCTTTAAAACGTTTTGTAGGTTCCTGTATAAGGTATCCTGTTATATTGAGAAGACATTCTAAGTTCAGAAATTTTGAAACCTCATATTTGAACATTCACAATTACGCTTTTGGGATTGACTACGGAAAGTATGAAAAAATAATTGTTGGGAGTGACCAGGTTTGGAATTTAGCTATAACGGGAAATGATTTCACATATTTTTTGAATGAACTTGATGATAATACTAAAAAATACTCGTATGCTGCGAGCTTAGGCGTTGAGACATTTCCGATTGAATACGAAAACGAATGCTTAGATTATATTGAGAAATTCTCAGTTGTTAATGTGAGGGAAAAACAATTGAAAAAATATCTTTCAAATAAGGTAATAAACAAGTCGATTAATGTTGTTTTAGATCCTACCTTGCTTCTCTCAGCAGAAGAGTGGGGCAAATTTATATATAAAGAATCCCCATATAAACATAAATATATGCTAGTTCATTATCCAGTAGATACAACAGAGTCTTGGAATAAAATAAGAAGTATCGCAAGGGAGAAGGGAATGGAAATAGTATTCATTACAAATAGGGTAAAATCATCGAAGGAATGCCATTCTCGTTACGCTGTTTCTCCTATTGAATATATTAACTATATCAAGTATGCAGATATGGTTATTACCGGTTCGTTTCACACTTTGTGTTTTTCATTAGTTTTTAATAAAGACGTTTATTGCACAGATTCTATGATTGTGGAAAGAAATTCAAGATTGGCGAATCTTCTGGATTTGACTGGATGTCAAAATCGTAAGTTAGCTATGTATCCGGCTGACCCAATTAATTTTCAAGATGTTAATGATAGGATTCATACGGAAAAAACTTATTCCACAGAGATTCTCAAAGAAATTTGTAGTCACTAATTTACTATCAGTATTTGCCGGGAAAAGAAGGAACTTTATGTCAAGAGAAAAAGACTTAGCAAAAAACACAGCAATATTATCATTCGGGAAAATATGTACACAGTGCATCAGCTTTTTGATGCTTCCCTTATATACTGCTGTTCTTGATACAACTGAATATGGCACATTCGATCTTCTCGTGACATATGGCACTCTGCTTCTGCCTTTGGTGAACTGGCAGTTTGACCAGGGGATTTTCCGTTTTATGCTGGATTGCAGAGGCGATAAGGAAGAACAGTCAAATTTGTTCTCATCGGTTCTTGTCGCAAATGCATTACAGTCGGCAGTTTACGCCGTGCTGCTTGTTGCAGTCGTAAATATTTTTGGCATAAATAATGGTTATTTTCTTCTCGCTTATGTCATTTTACATGTTTTTACTGCGTTGCTTATGCAGTTTGCCAGAGGTTTAGGCAAAAACGGGATTTATGCGGTAGCAAGTTTTATTTCTGCATCTGGAACGGTGCTGTTCAATGTTATTACACTTGTAGTCTTAAAATTGGGACTACAAGGGCTGTTTGTTGCAACATTGTCAGCACAGGTTTTAACGATAATTTATCTTGTTTTTACGATTAAACCTTGGAATTATTTTCAGATCAAACGAGTCAAGAGAAAAACTTTCTTCGCTGTATGCAGGTATTCGCTGCCATTGATACCTAACAATTTGGCGTGGTGGGTCGTTAACGTTTCAGATAGGACTATTGTTTCCTATGTGCTTGGCGTGGGTATTAACGGGATTTACACAGTAGCGAATAAATTTTCAAATGTGTTTATCCAGTTTTATAACATATTTAATTTGTCCTGGACAGAATCGGTCTCTCTTCATTTTCAGGATGAGGACAGGGACGAATTCCTGAGCGAAATGATAACGACGATGTATAAGTTGTTTTCAAGCGCCTGCCTGGGAATTGTGGCTTGTATGCCATTTATCTTCCCGATAATGATTAATGAGCGGTATGCAGATGCTTATCCACAGGTAATTATACTTATGTATGCAATGCTTCTGAGAGTGATTGTCGGCCTTTACAGTTGCGTTTACATCGCAGAAAAAGATTCCAAGAAGGTGGCCTATACATCTGCTGCATCAGCCGTAATAAACATTGTGGTTCATGTGCTGTTGATTAATCGGATCGGGCTTTATGCAGCATCTATTTCCACATTAGTTGCATTTGGTGCTATGGCTGTAATCCGCTACATTGACATTAACAAGAATGTTCTAAGCATGAAAATCTCCAAGGATGCATTGATTTCTTCACTGCTTCTGGCTTGCGTTTTGGCTGTAACCTATTATTTGAATCAAACTGTAACCAATATTATTATGTTGCTTGTCGTTTGCGTGTATGCCTTGGTGATGAACTGGGGCTTTGCGAAATCGGCTGTAAAGATGGGGATGGACTATATCAAGAAAATAAAGAAATAAAAGTTGCAAAAAGAACTTGACAAGGGGAATTGAGATGGTGACAATCTTTAGAGCAGAGCAGAGCAGAGCAGAGCAGAGCAGAGCAGAGCAGAGCAGAGCAGAGC
>JAJQDT010000161.1:0-29318 GCA_021202075.1 Lachnospiraceae bacterium
CCCCTAACCAGATACCCCCTACCCCCTGCTCCACGCAAGCGGAAACAGTGCAACAAAAAAGCCTTGCAGATTTTACCACAAGGCTATCATTAAATCTATGATGTATGCTCTTCAATCAGTTTGTCTAATGTTGGTCGGCTAATGTTTAACTGCTTCGCTAGTTCCGTTTTAGTTTTGATTTCACGGCTTACATATAACTTATATCGACTTTCGAAATCAGAAATTGTTACAGGCTTGCGCCCTTTGTACTTTCCGTTCTTTTTCGCTATCGCTATACCTTCGGCTTGACGTTCCAACAAATTAGTGCGTTCAAATTCGTTGATTGCTCCAATCATAGTTAGCATCAGCTTACCAGTTGGAGTAGACGAATCAATATTTTCTTTATTTGATACAAGTGCAACTCCTTTTCCGTTCAGCTTTTCCACGATATCCAACAAATCCTTTGTCGACCTGGCTAATCTTGAAAAATCGTGTATGTGTACTGTATCACCCTCACGGACAAATTCAAGCATCTCTTGCAGCTTCGGACGGTTTGCGTTTTTCCCTGATACCTTTTCTATAAACCATTTTTCAATATTGTATTTCTGCATAGCTTCAACCTGTCTTTGCTCGTTCTGCTCCAATGTCGACACACGAATATAAGCTATCTGCATTTCTGAATCCTCTCTTTCCTATTTTGTAAATCTGGTATTATACTTGCTTTACATTATGTAAATAAATTCATTTTTCAACTCTATTTTTACAATAACATCAATCGGCGCGATTGTCAATATAGAGTATACCCTATTTTTACAACAATCTGTATAAAGATGGGCGGCTATCTCACCGCCCTGATTGATTAGACTATCTTTAGCTTTAATGTCGGCTCTGTCTGAATCGTTTCCGAACCGTACAAATCACGAATCTCATTTAATGTAAATGTTTTCTTGCTTGTCTTGCGATAATCCGCTGAGTGATAGTACCATGCACGTTTGGATTTTGAAAATCTAAATCGTAACTGCTTCAAATCATCTTTGTACTGATATGTATTGCCAGTCACCCAAACCCAACTGCCTATAATCTCAATCGCGATTCCTTCCAAATGGATTAATGCGTTGATGATATCTCTATACTCGCTTGCGGATTCCTTAGTTGCTTCTTTAGAAGTGTATGTGTTTCCATCCGCTGATTCGTGTACATCCTTCAACATTTCAAAGAGCCTGTCATATTCGGAATTGATTTCCTTCATTTCCTTATCTGAACCGCTGATATCTGGATGCCACTTTAACGCTAATCTCTTGTACTCTTTTTTCAGTTGCTCAATTGTCTTGACTCCTATAAACCACTTCATTTTATTATCCTCCTGTCTTTGTTGTTGATAAGAGGATTATATTACATCTTGTACAAGATTTCAATATGCATCTTGTACAAGAATTAAGTTTGATTTTTGTACATCTTGTACAAGAATTTTATATTGCAATTAAAAGTTTGCTCTGCTATAATGTTCCTAAACAAACAAATAAATAATCAACTCAATAATCGGAGGATATGATAATGAATACAGAAAAAACATTTGATGCAACCAAATATAAAAACGACTACCAGAAGGAAAAATATGATAGACTGATTATAAATGTTCCGAAGGGGCAAAAGCCTGTGATTGAATCGTTTGCCAAATCTAAAGGATATAAAAGCATCAATGCGTTTGTAGTCGAAGCAATAGCCGATAAAATGAAATAAACATTTATGTACTTAATATAGATGATTCGTCATCTATATTTTTTTGCGCTCAGTGTCTTGTACAAGATGCACAATAATTTGATGTAATTCTTGTACAAGATGTATATTTACTTCTTGTACAAGATGTGTTATACTTCAACCATCAAATGAAGGAACAACCTGAACCGGATACAAAGAGCGGTTCCTAAATCGGAAAAGGATGTGTGGCAATGGACATTGATTCCTTTATATACAACGCCTTCCGAAGGTTGTTCAACAAAACAGAAAGGAAATATCAATCATGGCATTCATCATAGCATTAATAATCAGCCTGGCAATTGGCATTATCGAAGAAATACAGATTAGCCAGACAGCAAAACAGAAGTCGGAAGAGTTTAAGCATAGCGAATACCACGCAAAGCTTCGCGAAATTGAAGCGGAGCGTGAGCGCAAGATTGCAGAGTTTAATGCACGTTATGCAAAATAAAGCAGGAGGATAACATAATGAACAAGTACAATCTTTCAAAAATCATGTTAAAGGCTTGGCAGATTTACCGCAAGAACAATCACGAAATCACTTTTTCCGAAGCACTGCATCGTGCATGGCTTTCCGCAAAAGCTGAACCAATCAATGCAAAACGAGTTGAGGATGCAAAAGCAGCTGCAAATATCACAGAGCAAACAGCAACATATGCAGACTGGTTAAAAGCAGGACGCAAAGTTGCGCATGGTTCAAAAGCATTGTTTCAAGCAATCCTTATTTGGGGGAGTCGCGGAGATGGCAAAGTTTATACTGCATCGTTTTTTGGAGAATCCCAAACAGAAGAAATAGCAGTTGCATAAAACACAGTTGCTGACCTATCGGCGTGACGGGGAGATAGGAGAACAAAATGTTTGACAAAAGCAGGATTGACAAAACCATCTGTGATGAGATTGACTTTGTTGCGGATGCAGTCGCAAGTGAGATAATTGATGATTATGAAGGCACCAACTTTTTTAATGGCTATCTCGATTGCGCAAAAGACTTTGAGTTGATAACAAGCAAACAGCATCAGCATTATCACGATGCACTCATTAATAAAATTTATGCAAAGAGGAGGAACGCAAAATGAATTTCACCTGCAAGAAAAGCAATGCAAACACAATCTATGTATCTGGTCAGCAAATTCTTGACAAGCTGAACCTGTCAGATGTCAGTGTGCTTGACGAAGGAAAAGGACGTAACGTTGAGATTGCCTTAAACAGTTCTGCAACTAATATCATCCGCTCAGAGTTTGAGCACGGCTCCGTAGTAATGCGGATTGACCCGTTTTCAGATATCTCAATACTGCATTATACGCAGTTTGAAAACGGAGACATGGAAGAGAATCCGCTGAGAATCCGCGATATGAAGAGCAAAGAAGCAAAAGCACTTTTCAACTTCGCTAACGGTTATCTGATGTGTTTGGATAAGTTCGGCGCGGAAAATATGTAATCAAAAGAAAGCGACTTCCTGATACTACGGGAGCCGCTTTTTTTACATTTTTTAGAAGAAAAAACCTTTTGACTTACACTCATATCATAACATATGTATACCGCAAATTGCAACAAATATTTTTAACGTCCAAAATGTCAATTTAAGCGTAATTAAAGCAGAATGCAGACAACTTATAATCTTATCAATCAAAACGTCTAAAATCGGCTTGTGGTGCGTCAGAGTCCATTTAAATTTCATCTTGCACAAACAAAACACATCTGCTATACTATTACTACTCCTATAATAAACTTATAGGTTGTGTTTTGTTGTTGGTAGCGGCTGCATTTTTGCGGTCGCTATCTTAATGCCATATTGACACTGAAACGCTACAATGCCCCTGAGACGCTCTATTTGCCTTTTTAAGCGATTTTACGTATTTAGTCGAGGATTTTCCCTATCTGCAAACAGAATCCCCTTAAAAGCCAAATTTAAGATTTATTTTATAATACAGAACATTATTTAATATCCATTATTTAAATAATATTCGCTTGTAAAAAAGGTGCTACCAATTCGGCAACACCTTTTAAAGTCAAATATAGCATAATCACTATTTATTTAATTTCCCATCCTGCTATGTCGCATAACACTAATTCATAGTCACCTGCCGAAATAAATCCATTACTATAGCTATCTATAAAGGATTCTCCCACAGTAATTGACGGAGAATAAATAATTCCAGATGTCACAACCGCGCCATCTTTATATAATTTATATCCGATACTGCACATACTACTATTGTCATCACCTGATGAATCATATGTTTTTTCTCCGTCAAGTCGTATTTCATAATAATAACTTGAACCACTTTTACTCCCCAACACTTCAATACTTGTTATATTGCAGGTGCTTTCAAGAGTTGTGCCTGTATAATCATACTTGTATATAGTTATAGGAGTCTCTGGCATTTTCACTGCTATAGCCAATTTAACTGTAACAGTACATGATGCAGAACAATCTCCTGCTTGAGCGGTAATTATTGCAGTACCAACATTGACCGCCGTAACATTACCTGATGAATCCACCGTAGCTACGCTTGTATTGCTACTGCTCCACGTTACAGTTTTATCAGTTGCATTTTCAGGAGCAACTGTAGCGGTCAAGGTGTCCGACTCAACATCTGTCAATGTCAATGAAGTTTTATCCAACGTAATACTCGACACGGATATAGTTTTAGCATTCACCGTAATGATACAAGTTGCTGTTTTACCTCCTGCTGTGGCGGTAACTGCACCTGTTCCTTCTGAAATCGCTGATACATTGCCATCTGAATCAACCGTTACTATACTTGTGTCACTACTACTCCATGTGATTGTTTTATCTGTAGCATCCGATGGGCTAATAGTTGCAACTAAACTCGCAGAATCTCCTTCGGTTAATGTCAGAGACGAATTATTTAAAACAATACTTGAGACTTCGATGGTTGGAGCCGATGTCTCTGCTTCTGTTTCTGTTTGCTCATTTGTTTCTGTTTGTTCATTTGTTTCTGTTTGATTACTTGTATCCGTTTGGTCACTTGACTCTGTTTGGCTACTTGTATCCGTTTGGTCACTTGACTCTGTTTGGTTGCTCGATTCTGTTTGACTATTATTATCTGTTTGCTCCGCAGAATCTGAATTTCCACTATTTTCATTTTCAATTTCAGAATCAATTACGGTAACTGTGCAAGTGTATTTTTTTCCTCCAACTTTAGCCTTTATTTTTGCAGTTCCAACTTTTTTAGCAGTAACTACGCCTTTCTTGGATACGGTCGCTACAGATTTTTTATTGCTCGACCAACTAACAGAAAGAGTTGTTCCGCTGACAGACAATGTGGTTTTATCACCTACAGCAATCGTAACAGTTTTATCGCTGATTTTAGGTGCCTGGACAGTAACTTTACATTTGTACTTCTTTCCGTTTACTGTAGCTGTAATAGTAGCAGTGCCTTTTTTCTTTGCTTTGACTTTTCCGGTGCTTGATACTGTTGCAACTGATTTTTTACTACTCGACCACGTTACTTTTGAAGAAGTACCAGTGATTTTTAGCTTTTTGCTTGCGCCCTTGACAAGAGTAAGTTTTGTTTTACTGATTTTTACGCTTGCAGCTTCAACCGTCTGCATACCATTCATCGGTAAAACAGATGGTGTTATAAATGCAAATGCAAATATCAATAGCAACGCAGTGATACATTTAGAGAATTTTTGTTTCATACCTATACCTCCTTGATTTTACGTAATTTTTACATTGCTATCGTAATAGTAACACTAACCTATCAGATTTACAATAAAAAATTTCGGTTTTCCAGAATATTATTTCACCTATACCGAAACTATAATGTGTACACTGTAAAGTGTATTTTCTCGAAGGAAGGTGGAACAATGGTAGCAATGGGCGATAAACTAAAAAATCTGAGATTGCAACAAAATTTAACGCAGAAGCAAATCGCCGATAGAATCGGAGTAGCTGTCAGTTCTATTTCAGAATACGAATCTGGTGTGCGCTATCCGTCCTATGATTCACTTGTTAAATTAGCACGTATCTATCATTGCTCCGCTGATTACCTTTTGGGATTGTCCAACCAAAACGAAGTGGATTTATCAGGGCTGACGGATGAAGAAATAGATGCAGTCTTAAATTTGATTAAGGCAATGAAGCATCATTAACATATCATAAATCAAGCCTAATATTGCATTTACAATATTTCAAATATTTCTTAAGAAAGTCTTAATAATTTCTTAAGGTTTTCGCAATAAATTGACACAAAAGTGCAAAAAATTATATGTCATTTCTATCTTTTGTAATTGCAATTCGCTTGAAATTCAAAGTCATTTTAGCTAATCGAACATTTGTTCGAGCGTTGTTCAAATTCGAAGGAATGGAAATTTCCCGCAAAAATATTTTTGATTATTTCATTTCCTCAATTTGCACTACAATCCATATTGCATCTATCACAAATCCATCATAAAACCCCTTAATCAAAAGAAAACAAGTGCATCCTGCTATAGTTGCACAATCCGCAACACTCCTGCTCTCACTGGCATTTTAATCTGCTATTTCTTCTGCATCCTCTTCCTCCGCATCCTGCTCAAAGTCCCAATGATTGACTTCCTTTACTAATTTTCTGGCTGCGCGGAAATGCGGATAATCGTGTTCGGCTATCGTCTGCAATTCGTGCGTTTTTATGTTCCGTCCTTTACGCTCCTTTTTGTGAATCAGTTTGAAAGTGCCGAAATCAGATATTGTTACACCGCCGTAATTCACAATCGCATCGTGCAACAATTCAATCACACTATCAATTGTTTGGTATGCATCGGATATTGTCATATCAAATTTTTCGGCGTACAATCGCGCCATTGTTTTTCTAGTTAGCATATTAAAACTCCTTCCCTTCTAAATAATCTGGAAATAACTCATTAATATAATCAATTGCATTTTCGTAAGTTGCTTTTAATAAAATACGAATCTCGCTATCTTTAAGACTATAAATCGCGTACCTACCAAAGCAACTGCTATCGTTGTAGTTGGTCAAATCACTAATAAAAAACTGGTGGTTTTTGTCTTTCTTCTGTAGCAACTTTTTCAGCTTATCAAAGTTCGACTTGCGCAGCTTTACAAGTTCACCAAAGTAAAAATTGTAATTGTCTTTGACATCTTTGCTTTTGTCGTATGTCTCAATAATATAATTGTATGTATCATCAATCAAATCATTATAGTAAATAATGAAGCTTGGTTGCGGTTCGCAAGCGTTTTTCTTGCTCATCACAAATTTTTTATCAAATCTTTCAGGCAGTAAACCGCCGTTTATCGCAAAATCTGACCGCCAATTTTTGTCCCACTCGCGCCACACAGAAGTAATAAATTAATCCTTGCCACCTTCGGCGTTAAATTGCAGGCAATTTGCAATTGCTTTTCCTGCACGTCTTTAATTCTATTCATCTAATCAATCCTTTCAATTTTAACGACAGACAAGAGAAACATAAAATAGCAGTATGTACTTTGATTTGTTCCACTGGTCTGTCATTGCCTATAGTTACTTTATTTCCTAATCATTAGCCAACAGAAAATAGTTGCAGTTTGCTATCAATCCGCGCACTCTGCAAAATCGTTACTGTCATTTAATTTCCGCAAAAATCCATCAGAAATTTTGAATCTGACTGTGTTTTTCGGCACCGCATCCACAATTATATTTTTCTTTGGATTGCGGAAAATGTGTTTGTCTGACAATCTGTATTTTGTAAATGTTCCCAAATTCACAATATGTAAATCATCGACCATCAAAATATCTGTCATTACGTCAAAAACAGTATTAACAAATACTCTTGCTTCTTTCTTCTTCATACAACAACGGTTAGCGACCGCATCAATTAATTCATTTTTATTTTTCATAATCAAAAAACCTTTCATTAAAAATCAATATTTGTTAGAATCACCTTTGCAAAACCTTCTATGTTTCTCGCAGCACTTATATATGACCTACGCTCATAATCAGGCAATTCGTTTATATGTTCAGCAATCCAACCATAGCCACCCCATCTTTCAAGAAAATTAGCAACTCCTGCACAGAAGAATAAAGTCTGGTCTTTTAATTCCTTCTGAAATTGAACAAGTGAATTATTTTCTTCTGCCTGTTTCTTTTCAAGTTGACTTCTTAATTTCTGATTTTTTTCTGCTTCCTTTTTCAATAAAGAATCGGCGTTTTCGCAATGCTTTATATAACGATTCAACTTTTCTTTCGTTTCGTTATAATCCGCAGGAATCTCCTTAACCGTCACAGTTTCCGTCACAACTTTCGGATTTCTTTCCAGTTCGTCCGCTCTCGACTTTTCCCGTTTATAATCGTCAATGTACTTCTGCATATCACGCTGAGTATACTTCTTACCCGATGCTTCGATTTTCTCATTTGCGATTTCATCAGTGATTGACAGACTTTCGATAAATGACTTTTGGTCGGCAGGTGGTAACTGCTTCATGATGGCAAGGGCTGTGGTTTTCGTGACAATGCCAGTGTCTACAAGGTCGGAAAGTTCAGGTATCATGTCGGCAAGCATCTTGTAATTGTGCAATGATTGAACAGTCATACCCATTTCATTTGCTAATTCTTCTTGTGTTTTTTGAGGTGCTTTAAAATTATTTGAAACCACCTCATGTTGATTACCTTGAAAACCTAAAGAACCATTTCTGATTCCATAAATCCTTTCCAACTCTTTAATTCGTTTCCCGACTTTCTGTGCCGAACCGCCGATATCACCTCTTTGTCTAACGTTCGTTTCCAGTAAATCCTGCAAAATCTGGTCATTATCGTCATATGTATGAACGTCACACATGACTTTTTCAATTCCTAATTCTTTACAGGCTCTAACACGTTGATGTCCGGAAACAATCGTTTTATCTGGCGTTATGACTATTGGTTCAATTACTCCACGAGAATTGATTGATTCGAGAAATTCTTTCCATTTTTCGCCGTTTATATCATCGAAAAATTCATTGTTTCTCGGATGTGGCTTTAGTTCGTTTACGTTAAATTCTTGCATTTTTTTAATCCTTTCAATTTATTCGTATCATTTTCCGAAACTCTGTATCAGAATTGTTCTCTAAAAGAAAACAAAGATAGTTGCAGAATCCTGACGCAAATTAATTCAATTTTTAAGTAATTGACGAAGCTTTATAATTACTCTTGAAACGTCTTTATTCCCAGTTATCACGTTGTCTTCATGATATTTATGAAGAAGTTCATTTAAAACCGGCATTAAGATGTCTCTATCTTCATCATTTAATGAACTTGATGTATTTGTAGAATTTGAATCATATGTATAGCCCTGATTAAATTGCTTATAAAATTCATCCCATTTCTTTTTGTATTCTTCATCATACGTTGCTTTTGCGGCAGAATAAACATTGTATGCTTCTTTCCATGTTTTACAAAATGAATCTCTATATTTTGGCATGACATCAAACATATCAAGAGTTGACGGCGTAGAATTAAAATTAATACCTGCTTCGCCATTGTGGAAATAATGAATTTTATTTCCAATTTCTACGTAAATTTCCAATTTCCACCGTGACGGATTCTCATATTTATCTGTATCAACCCAACGAAATTTAACAGGCAATAAAACTTCTAAACGTCTTAGTACATCCTCTCGTTGATATTTCAGCTTATCCCTTTTTGATTCTAGTCTCTTTATTTTTAATTTCAGTTCCAAATCTTGTTCGTCCAGAGAATCAATTTCTTTTTTAGCAATTTCAACCGAATCTCCACATTTTTGAGTTTCATTAGAATCAGCATTGTTTAAATCATCGGTTGCAGAATTGTCATCATCAAAAGAATCACTTCCTTTCTCTTTAACGCTACTATTACTATAATTATTCTTTTCTTCTTTGATTTTTGATTGCAACTGCCTAGTTGACATTGTCGCAACATCAGGATTATTCAAATACTTTTCTCGTTCGTCAACTGGCAATGTCAAAATCATAAAAACTTTCGTAACATCCAAATTCGCAATCGCTTGTGAATTTGAAGAAAACTCTCTTGCAACACGCATATACTGGTTAGCGGAACTTTGCGAAAAATCAACCTTATGGCTTAGCCAATTAGCCCACTCTCCATGTGGTACTAACTTCTTTGCTTCTATAAGATAGTTACCAATCTGTATAATGTTTGTTGCGGTTTGCTGTTTCAGCGACAAAATATCATTTTCAATTTTTGTCAATTTTTCAGTCTCTATTTCATTCATAATTTTTTCTCCAATCATAAGTATTTTTCTTCTAACGCAAACTGTATCATAATAATGGTCTCCAAAAGAAAACACAGATAGTTGCATTTTAAATTGTGCCGATTATCCTAATTTGTAGCATCGAAAATTTGCAAAAGCATAAACCGTATGTATACCAACAAACGCAAGTCTGCCACAACATCAGATACAACGCAAAATTAAAGCAGTTACAAACAGGTTTATGCGCCTGTATCTGATTTAAACATATAGTTGCAGAATAGCCTGTAATCTTCCGCTCCAGATGGTTTTCTGCACTATACATATTTCTGGTTTTAGTTGCACAATTTATAGCACACATATAATTTTTCTCTTGGCTACGTTCACAGATTTCCGCTGAGAAAAAGTTATCGGATTAGCCAAAAGAGAAATTACTTACAATAAGGCGTTCACTGAACGCGCAAAATAAAAACCGTAAATAAAAGATTGATTTATGAAGCAAAATTGTAGTGTAAAAAATTGCAGTCAATCCATATACAAATAGGTTTTTGTTTTGCCCTCTTGTTTTCCGTTGCGTTATACTTGATTTTTTGGCACAATCTCCGTTTTATTCAAAAGTTCCAGAATTGCCAGGTATCATCCGCTCCTGACCTGACATTTTCGAACTATACAATTTTGCGACTAAACTTGTACGGTTTGGAACACACACATATAGGTTTTTCTCTTAGTGACGATTCAAAGATTATCGTAGTTGCAGAATTACCGGATTAGCTAACAGAGAAAATACAATCAAGACTGTGCGTTGAGTTGGAACAACGAGACGCGCAAAATATAAAACCACGACTAAACAAATTCAATATAGAAACAAATAGGTTTTATGTTTTGCTTTCTGACGTTACTGTTTTATTGTAATCTTAATACTGATAGCTTCCAACCGCCTTTGGCGTTTGTCGCTGATGTCCGATTACTACGCAATCGTCCATCTAAAATAAACATTCTAAACTAATATCTTTCTTTTAACGATTAGTGTTAAAAAAGCCTTGAATATCAAGGGGAAAAATTTTTGTTTGGGAAGTTCGATTTCCCAAAAAATTTTATTCACATTTCAATTTTCAGCTTTTTAACCAATCAGTAAGCAACTTACGCATCCTTTTACTTGGTACATAAATCCAAATTTCATTTCTGTTTCTTATCGCACTACGCCAAATCCACTGTACCATTTCCGATAACGCATATTTGTCTTGGTCAACGTATAAGTGTCGTTGCTCAAAAAACTGCACTACGCCAACGTGCGGATATACGTTCAAGCAATAACACAGATGGTCACGGCTTGCGTACTCGTTCATCGAGCGGCAATTAAAAGAAAGGAAACCTGTGCTATATCCTTTTCCTTTCAGCTTCGTTCTCTGGTCTTTGAAAGTAGTCCACAAAATTTTCTCATTATTTGCTTTTTCCTTATGAGAAAAATAATTGTAGATGTTATTTTTTAGTTTGGTTATCTTATCCTTGTTAGATGGATTTTTAAACCATGTTGCAGACAATGCAGTTATCTTTTGCGGAAATGAATCATTCAAATCATCATTATTATAAACATGAATTTTGTTTCTGATTGTTCGCAAGTCAGGTTTATAATAGTCGCATAGATAATACGAACCATCCTCACTCTTTTTTACACTCTTCAAGGTGTAATCAATACCATTTAATTCAAAATAGTATTTCAGGATTGAAGCATCAAACATAAATGTCATTACATAAACGTTATCAAACAAAGAAAAAATATCTGGTGGATAACGCCACATCAGCAACTTATTATTTACATAGAACAAACTATGATTTTGTGCAAGAATCCTTATTTCATTAAAACGTGTATCTAAGTCTTCATCTTTCCACTCAATGAATCCTTCATTATTCACATAGATACTGTCGTTTTTCAAAAGATAGGATATATCGTCCTTGTGTCGCAAAGTAAACGGCTCAATTGCGCTGAGTGTTTCGTCAAGATACAAAGTGTAATGTCCTTGCTTAATTGCTTCTTTGCAATCATTGTCAAGCTTCAGGAACAATGCGTGAGTGCTTGCAATATCTGATTGCATTGTTAATAAGTAATGGAGATTATCTAATTTGCCACGACCTAAGTTTTCGGGCGAATAAATTTCTCTATTAGTCACTCTTTCTTTGATGTCCTTTATGACATCCAGATACGGAACAATATACATGATGTTATTGTCAATATTATTGTTTACGTGTTCAACAAACCATGATGTTTTTCCACTACCCATCATTGCATCAACTACAGTTACCATATATAAATCACTCCTTATAAATTTTAAATCAAAAAAGACTATATCAGCGTACTAAAATAACATCCGACCAAAATTGCTCGAATGCAAAATTTTAGTTGTTGTTGATATAGTCTTATGCTGTTCTTCCTTTTGGGGAATAAGTGCTTTTTAGATTGAATCTCAAGGCACTTTCGTTGATGTAGCCATTATAGCACATCTCGTAAATTTGTCAAGTAGTTTTCAAAAATTTGTTTCATTTTATTTGAACACACAACTTTTGTTTTTTTATAATTGTATACTCATTTCTTGGATTTTTTATTTTCTTTTCGCTTTATGCGACACAATTTGCTCTGCTCTGAACCGAAGCTATAATACTCCCATCCGTTTCTGTCCCGCGACAAAGGTAGTTCTTTGTTTGCACCGCAGATTTTGCCGAAAAACTGGTACGGCGAAACGCCTAGCATCTTAGAAGCTTTTACAAAGTTCTTTTGTCTCCATTCGCCGTTTGACTGTACCTGTATTTTGTGAATCTTATCTATCGCATGATGCAACTGCTTCGGCACCCACTGTAAATTGCTTGCATAATCCTGTTCTTGTGCCGGATTGTCGCGGTCAACCGCTTTTATATGATGCACTTGAAGCGTATCAATGTCTTCGGAATGAATCCAATCACCAATAGGAACAAACAGTTCCGCAACTACTCGGTGAACCAAATATGATTTGCGTTTTATTTTGCCGTAATCACTATAGCAAAATCTAATCTTATGATATCCATTTTTGATAAAAGGTTTTAGTATTTTTGCTTTTTTGTGACGTCCACTTAATATCCTGCCGTAATTTGAAATCCAAACAGCAGACTCGTTAGGAAAAGGTAAAAACACCTCGTCAGTGGCAAGCAAACCGCCAGCTTCAATAACCATTTTGTTGGTTAAAACGTAGCTTCTCGACTTTCGATTGCAACGTTTCTTCTTTTGTTTTTCTTCTTGCATTTCTTATCATTAATTGATTTACTTTTTGTTCTACTTTCTTAATCAATTTATTAATCCTCCATTCTTTTAATTTTCTTCTGATTGAGTCGGCACCCAATCATTAACATCAATACCCAATTTGAACAAGATTGATTTTAAGTCCAACATCAAATATAAATTAGTAGCTGATAAATATATTTTTCTTTTAAAATGTCAATCAGTCTATTTCTTTCTGATGCTGTTAAATGTACTAATGCTTCGCTCATAGTTCGTTTTCTCCTTCCATTTGTCCAATCATATCTTTAGCAATAGCATCCGCTGTTGTGATATAATCGCCAGATATAAACTGTTTGATTTTTGTAATGCAATTAGCGTTTAATTCGCGCTGATTGTTTAACCAACATTGTAATGACGTGTGGCTGATACCAATTTTTTTTGCCGTGAATCTTGTCGACATACCATTGCTTTTTAAATACTTTTTAACAACTTCCCTTAAATCTAAATTTTCCATTTTTATTAATCCTTTCTTGTTTAAATATTATTGTGCCATTTTGTTTCTTTTGTTGTTACAAAATGACCCTAAAAAAAGAGTGAGTGCTGTTGCGCACTCACAAATCTATATAATCAGCAATAAGCTGTTGTTTTCTTTTCCCTAGTACCCTTATCCAAATAATGTTTTTGATTTTCTAATATGCAATTTCCTATTGATTTTCAAGAGGAAAGTGAAGAAATTTCTCCTTCCAAGCACCTGTCTACATTTTTAATTAGCTAACAGATTAATCGCATAAAACAAAAGTTTTATAATCCCTTAAAATCCCTTACCCAAAACTGTAAAAATTATTTGACCTTCATTTTGTTATTGAACATCAATAGCAAATCTAAAATTTCATCTTTCCAAACATCGCGTTACATTGAATCTATAACTCCTTTCCCAAAAGATGTAAAATTATCTCGACCTTTAATTTCCCTTTGACTTACAGAGTAAAATCAAGTTTTTAATCTTTTAAATGTTAGCGTTACAAAAGCCTATATCTCCTTTCTCAAAAAGTGTCAAAATTTTTCGACCTTCATTTTTCTTCTGAATAGCAAAGTCAAATTAAATATTTTCTCTTTCCAAGCGTCTGCTAACAGACTCCTGCTCCGCCTTTTCCAAAGAATACAAAATTGACTCGTCCTTTGATTTTCGTATGAATAACAAATTAAAAATCAATATTTAATCTTTTAATTGAAAAACGGAATCATTTTTAATCCTCCTGCTACTCCTTTATCCAAAAAGTATGAAATTTATCTTACCTTCGATTTTCCATTGAAATACAGAATAAAATGAAATAAATTCTCTTTTAATTGTAAGCGTGACATTTAAATTAAAACTCCGTTTCCAATAAATGTGCAATTTTTCTGACATTAGATTTTTGTTTGAATATCAAAAACAAATTAAATTTACAATCTTTTAAAGCACTTCGTTACATTTAATCTATAACTCCTTTTCCAAAAGATGCACAATTTTTCCGACCAACGATTTTCCTTATAATATCAAAAGCAAATCAAATATTTAAACTTTTAAAGCATCTGCTAACACGCCTGCTCCACCCTATCCAAATAATGCAAAAATGATTCAACCTTTCATTTTCATTTGAATAACAATGCAAAAATCAATAGTTTATCTTCAAATTGCTAATATTACAAAGTTGTATTCCCCTTTTCCAAAAAAGGCAAATTATTTTCGAACTTCGATTTTTTATTGAAATGCAAAGTCAAATTAAATGTCTTATCTTTTAATTGCTATACGGAATCTATTTTAATCCTCCTGTTACTTCCTTTCTCAAAAAGCATAAAATTTTTTCGACCTTTATTTTCTCTTTGACTTACAATGTCAAATCGAATATTTAATCTTTTAATTGCTTTGCGGAATCAGTTTAAATCCTCCTGCTACTCCCTATTCCAAATAATGTCCGATTTTTTCAACCTTCATTTTTCATTTGAATAACAAACCCAAATCAAATATTTTGTCTTTTAAAGCGTTAGGTAACATTCCATTTCCAATGTACTGTACTCATCCTGCTACTCCTTCATTTCAATAATAAAAACGGAATTTTATAAAGAAAAATCCGCAGCTATAAGCCACGGATTTAATCATCAGTTATTCTCTTTTTCTTCGTTTTGTTTCTTGTGGATATAACGGAGCGTTTCTCTAAAACTTCTTTTCCGCAACATCATAATCCCTTGTTCATCTTTTGTTACAGGATAGTCCTCCATAAATTGTGGATTGTCCGCGAAAAATTTTAGTTGCTCTTTAATCGGAAGAAACATTAATTCGTCCTCGTAATAGTCTAAGTCACTGGACAGCACAAATTCCATAAAGCGTCCTGCTTGCTCCTCGGTCATTTTGTTGACTGATTCTTCTCGTTCTTCATCGTTGCACATAACCCTTACCTCCTCGTTTTTCCACGATTGTATCATAAATTCTGAACAAAATCCACTATTTTGTTATATTCATCGTGTATTTTCCACCATCGTGTCCATAATATCTGTACAATAACTATATATGTGGTTGGAGGATAACGATGGAAACAACATTCGGAAATAGGCTAAAAGAGTTGCGTATTAAATCAGGCATGACACAAAAGCAACTTGCTGAACGTGTCGGAATCAGCAAAAGCATTGTGTCCTTTTACGAGTTGCACGAACGGCAACCTTCCGGAGATATTCTCATTCGATTATCCGCAACTTTCCATGTCAGTACCGACTACTTGTTAGGCATTGACGCTACACCGCAACTTGATTTATCTGGTCTTGAGGATGAAGACATACAAGCAATAACTGTTATGGTAGACTTATTACGCAAGAAAAATCTGCAATAACTTTCTCCTTTATATTGTTTGATTATGTTGCTTTCCCTTGCGCCGATATACCGGAAAATGCTCGTCCGTCCACTCTTTATCATTTGCTCGTAACCACACAAACGCTAAATGATATTCTGGCATTTTGCGTAAATTTGAATAGCATAACGTAGGATATTTTTCAATTGCCTCTAACCATATCTTTCTACTTTCAATTTTCCGTTGTACTTTATCTATTCTTTTTTTGTTAGCATATTTTGTATAATTACTTTTTACATTATTTTTATTCGCGACAATATGAATAAGAGCATCTGATACATTTAATTTCCTTGCTATTTTATACATACTCATTCCAGACTGCATTAAATTGATGACCCTCTCTTCAAACATATCTTTTGCACTTTTTGAATACTCGCCCCGAATCAATTCGGACGGTTCGATTTTAAAAAACAATGCAAGTTGTATAATTTCAAAAGGATTGTATTTTTTACCATGTAATATCTCTGTAATTTGTCTCTCAACATAGATTCCAACTTTCAAGGTTTTGTAGTATTCAAATAAATCAGACGCTAGTTTGTGTGTATTTACGTGCCCTCCACCATTTGAAATATATTCGGAATTATTCTTGTAAATTTGGGAATTAAAAAATCCTTCCAACTCTATACTTTCTTCTACTGTATATTCTGATTCAATTACGTTATATATGTATTTTGCAATTTCTATTTCTGTTTCATTACCCATTATTATAGACATATCATTGATGACTTCCTCCGCACTTGTAAAAAGTCTTGTGTCGTGACTATATCTTGAAACACTACTATTAATCAATCGGCATCCATGTATAGGACAAACATTGACTTCGGTTATTTGGTGAATTCTGCTCCAATATGTCTTGCCATATTTATTCCTGTTCATATTAACACACATAGGACAATATCTCAGATACTTGTTATCCTTTCTGTTTTGCGGAATACGGAAAGTGTTAGCGTAATTGCCTGTCATATCATACAAAGCTTTATACGCAATCTGTTTTTGTTCTTTCGGAATAAACCGCCCGTAATATGTTAGTAATGTATGTTCCTTCAAAAAATCATCCCACGATTTATTATTACACAGATATTTTTTTATTTCTGGTTTGATTTTGTTTATAAAAAGAAAATCCAGTTTTTCATTCTGATTGACAAATAATTCTTCTTTTACTTGGCTTGAAGTTAAGCATCCGTTTTCAATTCTATAGCGTGATAATATGCTATACATAGTTTCATCTGGTAATGGTTCAGGAAAATAAATAATCATTTTAAATAGTCACCTCTTCTACTGTAAAATGTTCTCTCATAATAGCCACAACATCTTTGTTATCTCGTTTTGACATTGATACCATATTTGATATTGTTAAATTAGTGCTTTTACTTCCCCGATTTGCGCTTGCAACCTTTCCTGTTTTTTCTCTTCCTTTTTTGACTATCTTACTCGTTTGTGATTTAGCATTTTTTGGTGGATTAATATAACCGTGCAACATTTCTAATCTTTGCTTGTATGCTAGATTCAGATTGTCAATATTCAATATTTCCGTTCCATTCAAAATACTAATCTCCTGTGCCGAATAAATCAAAGATACAACAATTGATATAACACCTCCTGAGTGGTCATATAGCCACAAATAAATCGCATCTGTTATCTCTGTTTTTTGTTTACAATATTGATAATCGAATATGATTTTGCAAAACATACAAAATTCATCATCAAACGTCATTGTATCATAATGCAATCCTATGCTTCTTCGTGCAAGATACAATGTTCTTTGAAAAAAGTTTTCAACTTCTGGCACCCCGACAAAACAAACAGAAACACCGCTATTATTAATTAACTGTGTCAGCATCGCGACTAAACTGTTACCGCCTTTGTGATTGACTAGATTTTGCACTTCGTCTATAACAATCAATCCAACATTGTTTAAGCAAACCTGTGATACAGTACCTATCAATACATCTGTACTTGCTCGTGTTTTTATCGCGTACTCGTAATAATTACTTTCTAAAATTACATCTATCTGTTTTAGGATATCTAATAACAATGATTTTGCGCTACAATCAAATGGACATTGTATTACTAAACAAGGTACGATTCTCGCAAATGGTTTTTCAGTCTCAATAATACGATTTTTCGTTATAAGAGATAATGCCCTACTAATTGCAGATGACTTACCAATTCCAGACAGTCCTATAATCGTCATGGAATCCGAACCGCCTATAACGCCTGTATAGCTTTGACCTTTCATCATTTTATAGTTTTCATACTGTTGCGCCGTTGCTATATTGGTCTGCTTTTTCTGCAAGCTGCGCATCAGCGCAAGGTATAATTTGCTGTAAATATCAATGCTCATTTGTGACGGCACATAGATAGCATACAAATTTGTAAGTGCTATCAATCTCTCAGTCTCGTTTGCCTGTCTGATTGAAGCATCATAGGTTGGAAACACAGCTAAATCGGATAATAATTCTTCACCCGTTTTCATTTGTGGCAACTGCGCTATAATTTCATTGGTCATTGCTTAATCCCTCCGCATAATTAATATGATTCTTTTTCCGTTCCGTTTGCCGTGTATCTCTTATGCCTTTCACCTTTACATTTCCCTTTCCAATTGCGTTATTAGCGATTGATTGTATTGAATCCACCAAATCAATTTTCGCTTGCGTATTAGCCTTTATTTCGGCTCGTATAAGGTTTTTCTTTGCCTGATTGATAATTTCCACGTCTGATAAGTTTAAACCGCTGTATTGGGCAAATATAACTTCAAACCGGATATAACAACCGTTTTCCAGTAACCAAACATTTGAAACGTCATCAGGATTATATGCTACAGTTACAGTACCGCCAGACAGATACTTTTCTGTATAATTTACATTTCTATATCGCAGATTATTTACTTTTAATCCCTGTCTTGTGAACTTACCTTCCGTTCGCGGAAGTAAACATAGAATCAAATCATCCGCGCTAACAGTAATCAGATTAGCACCTGTCTGATTTTTTCCATAGTTGAAAATGTCGCTTGCGTATGGAGATATATTAGCTTGCAACATTTCAGGTGTATACGGATAGTTTTCTACTATCCGCTTAGAGTTATAGTAAACAATGCAGTGCAAAAGTATCGTTTCAAATTGCTTCATTGTCAAGCAAGCATCTTTCCTATAATCGTGACTTCCTCGCTCCTGAAAATCAGGCTCAATCACACCTTTTCCCTTTAATTGTGGCTTGAACAAATCTTGCAGTAAACTAAATGCCTTCTCAATAACACCTTTTAACTCAGCCCTATATGCAGGAAGGTTTTCTATTACAATCCCTAGTTCTGCTATCTGCTCAAAATTATAAGAGATGTATTCGCTCCCTCTATCCGACACTAATTTGCTCGGCATCAACTCGGAATCCCATTGACTCCTATTAATGCAGATACCAAACTGTTTACAGTGTTCTATTTTATCGGCAATGACATTCAGAAATAAACCTCGAAGGGAATACACGCCACCCTCCCACGACAACATATAGCCCATAATCATAGATGTATTGCAATCAATACATAAAGTTAGTATCGGTCTGCCTGTAAGATTGCCTGATTCATTAATCAAATAGATGTCTAACACCGTAGCATCCAGTAATCCGACACCCACACATGGAGCGTAATCTTGTACTGTGCCTAAAAGCGGTCGATTGTTCCGCGCATAATGAGATTTCCCTTTGCGTGAAATATATACCGTCTGCAATTTCCTGTGTTTCTTTTCAAAATAACGGAATTGATAAATAGATGGATAATCAGATAACAATACTCCGTTTGCATCTGTATATTTTTCCTTTAACATAAGGTTATATGCAGTTGTCAATGTATTTTCGTTTTGCGTCAGATAATATTTGTTTATCGCCCATCTGATATTTTTTTCATCCTCAGTTAATTCTCGTTCCTGCTTCTGTCTCGGAGCAAACACAGAAATATCCTGATACGTCAGATACAGACACAAATAATATCGGATTGTCTGTTTCGTTACATTATTTTCATCTGCTATCTGACTGATTACATAGTTTCGCTTTTCCTTATCTGCCACAAATGGCAAAATACCTGATATCATCGTATAATGCTCATGAATAAACCGTTTGCTTTTTGCATCCAGTGCATCGGAATCCATATCATAAACAGTCATACCCGTAATCTGTAATAGTTCCGATTCTTCGCAGTCAGAATAGTCAGCAAACAATATAGCATTTAACCAGATAGGCATTGTCTGTTTGATGCAGTCAATAACAAACACTCTGTTATTGTCTGTATCAGTTCCTAATATTCTGATAATTCGAATTTTATTGTCCGAATCTTCTGTTTTTAGCAACTTATTTTTTCTGTAATTATTTTTCTGCATCCGTCACAATCCCCCATGCTTTACCGATTACGCCGTGATTCTGCCAATAATTCCTAGACGCATCTAACAATTTAACTGTCAATGGTTTCGTCAAATGCTTTCTTTCCACGCACTCTCTGACAATCAAATCACCATCAGTTGTCCTGCAAACAAAATCTGATGTATAATCACCCTCTGGCAATCCTTCAAGCGGAACATTGCAACGTATCTCTGCTATATCCTCAGACTCTTCCAGTAGCTGCGAATACGTCAACTGTAAATCGCTATACGTCCGACAGATATCTTTGCACTTTGACAGTTTCCGCTTCGTACATCTTCCTTTGTAATTTGCTTTACGCATATTGCTGTCACCTCTCTTTCCTTTCCCAAAAAACAAATTATTTTCCCAAAAAGCAGCGTTGATTTCCCCAAAAATGCACTTTTACGTTTTGAAAAATCCTCAAATCCATATAGCAAAATCGCGCAAAGCCTTGATTTTAGCGACCTCCCAAAAATGAGAATCCCAAAATCACAGTTTTTACTATGTCATTTTGCGGAGTCCATCATTCTGAAATTCGCGGATTTTCGCAAAATCCATTTACTTTTTGCACTCCGCATTATCCTCCCTCGTAGCCAAGAAAAAACAGTTGCAGATTTCCGAAAAATCCGCTCAAAAATCAGCCCCATTTTTGATGATAAAATCCTAATTTTATCTTATTTGCAACTATTCGTTTGCATCTGCAAAGTCACGCTTCACATTTTGCCTTTAGAAAACTCTTTTTGAGCAAAGAAAAAACCTCGCAGACGTTAATCGTGCAAGGTTTTGTTTTGTGCCACTCCTGAATTTTTCTTACCTATTTAAAAGGATAATTGATTTTGCAAATCGGAGGATAATGCTATTTGCTATTAGTCACTACAGCAGCGCCGTGTACACGTCCCGCTTCGAGATCCCCCGGTCCTTCGCGGCCTGTTTCATCGCGTCTTTTCGCTCCATGCCCTGTGACTCATACAGGGCGACGTGCTCGGGGATGGTCATCGTTTCCCACTGCCGCTGCTCTTCGCGCTCCAGCTCGCGGCGGCTGCGGCCTTCCATGACAATCACGCACTCGCCGCGGGGCTCGTTCTGACGATACCACGCCAGCGCCTTCTCCAGTGTCGTCGCAAAGACGGTCTCGTGCTTTTTGGTCAGCTCGCGGCAGATGGTGGCGCGGCGGTCGCCCAGCGCTTCGTAAAGCTCTTCCAGTGTGCGGACGAGGCGGTGCGGCGCTTCATAGAGGATGGTCGTGCGCGTTTCCGTCTGCAGCTCCTCGAGAATCCTCCGCCGCTCTTTTTTGTCGGAGGGAAGAAACGCCTCAAAGCAGAAGCGCCGCGCAGGGAGCCCGGACAGGGTCAGCGCGGTGACGCAGGCGCAGGCGCCGGGCAGAGAGGTCACCTCAATCCCCGCCTCCATACATAGCCGCACCAGATCCTCGCCAGGGTCGGAGATGGCAGGCGTGCCCGCGTCGGTGATCAGGGCAACGTTTAACCCCTCCTGCATTTTTGCTATCAGAGTATGTGCTTTTTCAATCCGGTTGTATTCATGGTAGCTCGTCATCGGCGTGTGGATGTCGAAATGATTCAGCAGCTTAATGCTGCCGCGCGTGTCTTCGGCAGCGATCAGATCAACCTCCTTCAGCGTGCGGATCACGCGGAAGGTGATGTCCTCCAGATTGCCGATCGGGGTCGCGCAGAGGTACAGGCGGCCGACGGGTGTTGTTTTCTTTGTTTCCATATCAAATCTATGCTCCGTATCTGCAGGAACGATTCACTAAACGAACCGCCCAATGCGCTCGCATACTCTTTCATTCGCTCCCATTCACTGGCAGGAAGGTTTTCGTTCCGAAACTTGCAGGAGCCAACGATAGCGCTTCGCTCTTCATCAGAAACAGCAACCACGTCAATCTTCCAATGAACAATCCTTTCCCTCCCCGCGTGTTGCCGCAGTCGCATTTGCGTCATTACGATACACTCTATTATAATGACGCAAATGAAGACGTCAAGAGTCAATCATTCACATTCTACAGCACCCGCAGAAAATTCAGCGAGCCGGGCGGGTTGCCGGTGCCGTTTTCCAGCAGGGAAATCAGGCCTACAATGGTGTTCTCAATCTCCTCCTGCGTCGACGGCACGAGTGTGTTGTCCAGCTTGACCGCCAGCACGATCAGCACGATCTCCGCAAGCGCGGAAGGGTTGTCAAAATGAATGTCGCCGCCATCGATCCCCTGCTGAATGATTTCGGTCAGGGTCGGCGTCAGCTCCTGAATCAGATAAGTGATATACCGCTGGTGGATGAAGGCTTTTTCCGGGGCTTCCGTGCGCAGGTCGGAGCTCTGGCGGATGCCGAATTCCATCGACGAGGTCCGGCAGGCCTGGAAGATCATCGCCATACGTGTAAACGGGGAAACCTCACGCTGTCCGGCGAGGCTTTTTGCCGTATCAAGCGGCTTCTGGTAATCGCGCTCCACCAGCGCCTCCATGATGGCTTCTTTGGACGAAAAATAGTAGTAGATACTTCCTTTTCCGATCCCGGCCTTTTCTGCAATCTCTCTCACCGAGATGGTTCCGATGCTCTTCTCCTCCAGAAGCGCCTGCAGCGCGTCCAGAATCTTGTTGTATTTTGCGTTCGTGTTGTCCGGCATGTCCGCTCTTCCCTTCCGTACTCTTCCGTATTTCTCCCCTGCGCCTGCTTTTTTTGCTATGCACTCTCAACAAAACATTCTGCGCATTATGCACAAGGTCTTCCGATACAGTCTACCAGTTCCTTCGTGCGCCCTGCGGCAGATTTCTTTCCTGTGCCTTGCAGTTTTATTCTGCCTTCTTCCTCATTACACAGATGACTGCCCTGTCATATCCTCGCAGCCGCTGCGCGGTGCTTACAAACTTTATCAACTATGTTTCTACCTAATTTTCACAGTATAGCACAGATTAGTCAGGTCGAACAGTCAAATTTTCCACAGAACTGGTTCCGAACCAGCCTTCTTTTTTGGTAATCCGCACGATTGACCAACGGTCGAAAAGGTGCTAATTTATTTTGGAATCAAGTCGACCGCTGGTCGAAAGTGAATTTTATGTAAATTTTATGCAAGCTTTTACACGGCAGGAGCCCCGCGTATATCCTGCCGCAGAACAGCCGTAAAAATCAGGAGGAAACCACATGACTTACGCAGAAATGTTTTCAGATATCAAGGCACAGTTCATGGCCGCGGATGTGAGCGACATTCAGGAGCATCTTGCCTATCAGTTCAATATCACCGGCGAGGCTTCCGGCATCTTCTATGTCGAAGTAAAGGACGGAAAGCTGTACGTCGAGCCTTATGAATATTTTGACCGGGACGCGATGTTTACCTGCAGCGCGAACACGCTGAAAAAAATGGCGGCGGGGACGCTGGATCCGGTGTTCGCGTTTACCATCCAGAAGCTGAAGGTCGAAGGCGACTTCGACAAGGCGCTGCGCTTTAAAGAGCTGATTGATCGGAAGAGGTAACGCCAATGAAACCATTCAAAACGATGGGCGGTCTGCTCGCGCTGCTGGGCGCGGCGGAGGCGGGCGGCACCGCTTATTTTTACCGCAGGACCATGATCCGCGGAAACGCGGACCGGGATCGGACAATGAAAATGTCCGGCACGGACTGGAGCCAGTATTTCCCAATGATTGAGGAGCGCAAGGCGTATATGCTCGCGCAGCCGCACGAGGACGTCTACATCCAGTCCGGGGACGGACTAAAGCTCCATGCGACATGGTTCCCGAACGCAGGCAACTGCTCGGATGCTGTGCAGGATTCCGCTGCTGACATCTGCAGTGACACAACGAAGGATTCCGCCGACGCCGGCAACACTGACAAGGCGCAGAATTCCGCCGACGCCGGACGCAGCAGCGCCCCGCATGCCGTCATCTGCTTCCACGGCTACACAAGCCAGGGAATGAGCGATTACATCGGGCTGTCCGATTATTATCTGAAGCGCGGCTGGTCGATGCTTCTGGTTGACGAGCGGGCGCATGGGGACAGTGAGGGCAAATACATCGGCTTCGGCTGTCTGGACCGCTATGACGCGCTGAAGTGGATCGACTGGGCCATTGACCAGCTCGGAGAGGACGCGCAGATCCTGCTGCATGGCACCTCGATGGGCGGCGCGACGGTGCTGATGGCGAGCGGGCTCGGATTTCCGCCTCAGATAAAGGGCATCGTCTCCGACTGCGCGTTTACCTCGGCAAAGGAGGTCTTCACTCACGTGCTGCACTCGATGTACCACCTGCCGGCCTTCCCGATGATCCCGATTTCGAGTGCTTTTAATAAGAAGAAAGCCGGATACGGCCTCGGCGACTGCAATGCGGCGGTCGAGGTGCGCAAGGCAGAAGTGCCAATCCTTTTTATCCACGGCAGCAATGATACCTTCGTTCCCTGCCGGATGTGCGATGAACTCTATAAGAATTGCGCTTCGCCGAAGGAGAAACTGATCATCGAGGGGGCGGCGCACGCGGAGAGCTACTATAAGAACCCGGAGGCCTATGAACAGGCGCTTGACGATTTTATGAAGAATAAGGCAACTATTTTATAACACAACTATGGAGGACCCATTTTATGATGAGAAAAAGAAAAGGATATCCCGTATATCCGCTGACGGCGGCGCAGAAGTTCCATTTCTTCTATCAGAATTTCTGCCCGAAAAAGGAAGTGCTGAATATCGGCACGAGTGTGACCATTGAAAATGACCTGGACTGGGATGTGCTGAAGGCGTCCATCTGCAAGGCCTACGAGCGCAATGAATCCCTGCGCGTCCGTTTCGCGCAGGACAAAGAGGGCGCCTGGTACCAGTATGTCGTCAGTGCCGAAGAAGGAAAGCCGAATATCGAATTCGTTGATTTCTCGGAAAAGACGATGGACGAGGCGGAACAGACGATGACCGCGTGGACGCGCGTGCCGTTCAAACCGGTCGACTCCCCGATGACACGCATCGTGATGATCAAAATGCCGGATGGCTACTGCGGCGTCTACCTGCTCTCGGACCACAGGATTATGGACGCGCAGTCTCTGATCGGCTTTTTGCAGGATGTCATCGAGCTGTACTGCAATTCCCTCTACGAGGGCGTTCCGTATCCGAAGGATATGGCTTCCTACATCGAGCAGGTACAGAAGGACCTCGCCTACGAGGCGGGCAGCAGGGCGCAGCAGCGCGACCGGGAATTTTTCGAAAATTTGATTGATAGTACAACCGAACCGATCTATACCGGCATTGACGGCACCGCAAGGCTGGAAGCGGAGCGGCAGCGCAGCGGCGACCCGAACGCGCGCGCGGCAGTCAATGTCTCCGATTCCGTGGATTCCGCGATCGACATTTTCCATCTGGAGGAAGAGCCGACCACACGGCTGATGAAGTTCTGTGAGGAGTATCATGTATCGCTGCAGTGCCTGCTCCTGATGGGCATCCGCACCTACTTCCAGAAAATGAACGGCATCGACGATGTCTCTGTCAATCTGGCCATCGCCAGAAGAGCGACGCTGAAGGAGAAGAAATGCGGAGGCACCCGCATCCACTCGTTCCCGTTCCGCACGATTCTTTCCGAGGACAAAAGCTTTCTGGACGGCGTGTACCTGATCCGCGACCAGCAGAACGAGTATTTCCGCCATGCCAATTATGACCCGGTGGCCTATTTCGCTTACCGCGGCAGAAAATACCCGCACCAGGGCGGACAGACCTATGAGCCCATGTCGTTGACCTATCAACCAATGTCACTCAAGAGCCAGGGTCTGGACAAGCTCGGCGACATTCATTACAAGACCAAATGGTATTCCAACGGCGCGACCACGCAGGGAATGTACCTGACCGTCATGCACCGTCCCGAGGACAACGGACTGGACTTCAGCTTCGAGCACCAGATCAAGGCCGTAAGCCGCGAGCAGCTGGAATACTTCTATTACTATCTGTGCAAGATCATGTTCAAGGGCGCGGAGAATCCGGGGCTGAGTGTCGGAGATATTATGAAGCTTGTCTAAGGACAGGACTGCAAAATGTATTATATGAATTCGCGTGACTGCTGTTATTATGTACGAATACAATGATTCGAGCGACAAAAGAGTATGAATGGGAACGCAAGCATTCCATTCCTGGCCTCATGTCCCTTGTATCATATAATGAAAGGCGGAATGAATTATGTTTGAAAAATTAGTAGAAATCATCGGTAATTATGTTGATGTTGAGCCGGAGAACATCCGGCCGGAATCCCGGTTCATCGAGGACCTGGGGCTTACCTCCTTCGATTTTATGAGTATGCTCGGCGAGCTGGAGGAAGAATTGGATATCGAGGTCGACGCGAAGAGCGCCGCGGAAATCCGCACCGTGCAGGATGCGGTCAATTATCTGGAGACGCTGTAAAGGAGTATACTTTTTTATGACTTGCACCACCATTAAAGAAATTTTAACACAGTCCGAGCAGCGCTGGGGCTCGATGGACGCGATTCGGTATAAGGTCTCAAAAAACACCATAGAAGCGAAGACCTATACCGATCTGAAAAAAGACAGTGAAAGCTTCTCCCTCGCAATACAGGCGCTTGGCGAACAGGGCAGCCACATCGCGCTGACCGGAGCGACCTCCTACGGCTGGATCGCCGCGTATTTCGGCATTGTGGACGGCGGCAGCGTCGCGGTTCCACTTGACGCTTCGCTTCCGGCAGAGGATCTCTGCGA
Organism: Lachnospiraceae bacterium; assembly: GCA_021202075.1. GTDB lineage: Bacteria > Bacillota > Clostridia > Lachnospirales > Lachnospiraceae > Choladousia. The sequence continues at coordinate 27,099 of JAJQDT010000161.1, forward strand.
GCTCATTGACCGCTCCGACGCAACCGTCTTTGTGATGGACGACACCAGAAAAGACGTGACAGAGCTGCTGAAGGAGCACTGCCCGAAGGTAAAGTACCTGATCCTGCTGGGGGACGGTAAGGATATTGCTTCTGTTAGCAGCGATACCAACCGCAGTCATAACGGCAGCAGTGGCAACAGCAGCGCTGCCAATTCCAGCGCCAGCGGTAATAACAACAGTGCTGTTAATTGCAGTGTCAGCAGCGATAACAGCACCGCTGCGGGAGGTCAGCGCAGACTCACCACCCTCTCCTTTTGGGAGCTCCTCCGCGACCATGCAGGCAGCTGCACATTTGAACCGGAGCCGGATATGCTGGCGACCATCATGTTCACATCCGGCACGACCGGAAAGAGCAAGGGCGTCATGCTCACGCACCGGAATCTCGCGGAGAATGCGACCTGCCTGGATATGAAATTCCCGGAACGGACCGTACTTCTGTCGGTGCTTCCGATTCATCACGCCTACTGCCTGTCCATGGACATTCTGAAAGGACTTTCCCTGGGCAGCATCATCTGCATCAATGATTCGCTGATGCGTGTGGCGAAAAATATCAAGCTGTTCGAGCCGAACGTCATCCTGATGGTTCCGCTGATCATCGAGACGATGGCGAAAAAGCTGCAGGACACGATCGGTGTCCCGCCCGCGATTGTCAAGCGCATGGTTTTTGGAAAGCAGTTCCACACTATTTGCAGCGGCGGCGCCTACCTCGCGCCGGATCTGCTGGATCTGTTTAAAAAATATGACATCACGATTCTGCAGGGCTACGGCATGACCGAATGCGCTCCGGTCATCAGCACCACCGTAAGCTGGAACATCCGCAAGGGCTCTGTCGGACAGCTTCTGCCAAACTGCGAGGCAAAGACCGTCGACGAAGAGCTCTGGGTGCGCGGCAGCAGCGTGATGCAGGGCTATTACAAGATGCCCGAAGAGACCGCCGAGACCCTGACGGATGGCTGGCTGCACACCGGCGACCTCGGCTATGTGGACGACGAGGGCTTTGTCTATCTGACCGGGCGTAAAAAGAACCTGATCATCACCAAAAACGGCGAGAACGTCTCCCCGGAGGAGCTCGAAAACAGGCTCAGTGAGCACCGGCTCGTACAGGAAATCCTGGTGCGTGAAGGCGAGGGCCTCATCGAAGCGGAAATCTTCCCGGATCTGGAGTACGCAAAGAAAAAGCACATCAAAGACGTGCCGGCCGCACTCCAGGAGCTCGTCGATCAGTACAACCAGACTGCGCCGCTTTACAAGCGAATCTATAAGCTGACCGTGCGCGAGACGGAATTTGAGAAAACAACGTCAAAGAAAATAAAGCGATACTAATAGCTCGTCAACGATTCCCTCCGAAGGACGAAAATGCCAACGGTGGACATGCGCCAGTCAGAAGATCTCCTGCGCAGTACTGTGCAAAATACAACACAAAAGCCGCGGCCCGAGTTCCGCAAAGTGATATTTCTATCTCTGGACTCAAAAGCCGCGGCTTATTCTGAAGATATGTAAGGATTAATGGCTATAACGCCATCAAAACCAGCTAAGAACCTGTGCGAAATAGCTTATGCATCCCGCACCGCCTGACACGCAAACCGCAGACAGGCCATAAATGCCCTGATGCAGCGAGCTACACCATTTGCATCGCGCCGGACGCCGCCGCGCTTCGATAAATCGCGTCGATGATTTCCACCTGCTCCACCGCATGGTCGATGCTTACGCCCTGATTGCTTGACGGATCTACTCCAACCATATCATTGGGGATCTGACGTACCATCATCTCCACCCAGTAGCGCACATGCCGCGTCGGGGATGGAGGAAGTGCGTCCCCCTCCAGGATGGTCGGCCCGCCGGACGCTGTCTGTAAAGTCAACTGCTCCTCTCTCATCTTATCCCCACCAAGAGTAACCGTGGCACTTCCGGCCGTTCCATAAACGGTCTGAATATTCGTATGCACACCGCTGACCCAGCTACACTCCAGCGAAACAAGCTTCCCGTCCGGATACTGCATGGTAACAAAAGCCAGCTCTTCAACTCTTTGTTTCCGGCTTTCCTCCGTCAGACAGCCAAGCACAGCGGAAATCCGTTCCGGTTTTCCAAACAGATAGTGCGCCTGATGGATCGCGTGCCCACCAACATCCACCATAACGCCTCCACAGACCCGCCCATCGCGAAGCGATTTTTCACGGGCG
>JAJQDT010000161.1:29418-75591 GCA_021202075.1 Lachnospiraceae bacterium
GGTCGTTCTGCCGCCGAGCCCTGCGAGGGGGCGTTTCCATATACCCGCCCATCGCGTAGCGATTCTGCATGGGCGGGTCGTTCTGCCGCCGAGCCCTGCGAGGGGGCGTTTCCATATACCCGCCCATCGCAAAGCGATTCTGCCCCATATGTCTGGTCTTTCCGGTAATTGGCAAACCCTTTGAGTGCGCTTGCGGATCCAAAATGAAACATGGCAGCTGTGATTGATCCAAGTGAACCATCCGAAATCAGCTCCTTCATTTTCATCGTTCCCGCACTTACAAACGGATCCGTCATATAAAAGACTACACCCGCCTCATGAACAGCAGCCTGAATCTCTTTCGCATCCTCCACAGAAACACAGAGCGGCTTTTCTACAAAAATGTTGATTTTATGGCGGACGGCTTTCAATATCAGTTCCTTATGCAGGGCATTTTCCGCCACGATGACAACGCCGTCCAGAGCATACTCCGATACGAGGCGGTCATAATCCCGCTCACAGACACAGCCCAGATGCTCCGCGATGCGCTCTCCGCGCCCGTCTACATTGTCCCAGACCACCACGACTTCACTTTCCTCGTAGCTGTTAATCAGTTCTCCGAACATTTCCGCATGCCCCCAGCATCCGCAGAGGGCGATTCTCAATTTTTCCATAATTCTGTCACTTTCCCATTCTCAGATGCATTCATCCTGCGGAAACACAAATGTGCTGTACGCAGCGTACGCATAAATGGTTGTACAGTCTACTACCGCTCCAGGCTGTCCGCGCTGGTGTATCTGGGCGCACCGCCCTGGATTCGCTCATCTATGTAAGGTTGCGCATAGATGTAGTCCGCCGGGCACGCACCCTCTGTCACCTTGTCAAGCATAGCGCGCACGTTTGCAAGGCCATACAGGGAAATAGCATTTCCGCTTACATCGTCGGCTGTCAATCGTATACCCTCTTTCCCGGGATTCGCCGATGCTGTATCCGCCGGCAAAACATTCACCGACACGGTATCCGCCAACACGGTATCTGCCGACAAATTATCGGCCGGCAATGTCCCTGCAAGGGAATCCGGAAACTCACCCGCAAGGGAATCCAGCGGCTCATCCGCCAGCTGTTCGCGCCACACCTTCATCGCCGTAAACCGGCTGACACAGGCACGGCGGAACATTGCCGCCAGCTCGTATGTAGTCAGCGCCATCAGACCTTCCCTCTTCTCGGTTTTTCCCGACAGGTCATTGCTGATATAGACTGCCAGAATGTCTGCCTCCGGTATACCGCTCTCCTTCGCATAAGCTTCCCGAGCCAGCTGTGCGCACATCGCCTGCAGGGTTCCCTTTCCGGAAAGGTTTTTCTTAAGCTGCGGATAATGCTTCTCCACAAGATTCACGATCGCGGGGCTCATCTCTGAAATCAGGGGAAGAGCGGCGCCGGTTTCTTTTCTTGACTCCAGCTCTCTGCGTTCTGCCGCAAACAGTGCCGTTTTCGCCGCGGTTTCCGGATAAACACGCTTCATGCCAAGCTTGCACAGCATTGCGGCGATTTTCCCGAGATGATCCTCCGGTTTCTTTTCATAAAACAGCTTTGCAAAGCCCTCACCCACACCCGGCGCGACAACCGCTACGACCTGTTTCTTTTTCTGGCGGATGATGTTCCGAAGCTCTGCGGTATCATCCTTCACGGACAGCGCTCCGGTCGGGCAGGCAGCCACACACTGGCCGCATCCGACACAGCCGGTCTGGGCCAGCGGCAGCGGAGGCGCGACCTTTTTGTTTCGCCCGCGGTTAAATACCGCGATGATGTCCATCCCCTGCTCATGACAGGCTGCAACACATCTCTGGCAGAGAACGCACTTCGAAGTATCGCGAACCAGATGCGGCGCACTTTCATCCTTATCTGCATCCATGACATAGGGGTTATAGTCGCGCTCACTGATTCCGTATCTCCGGCAGAGTGCATGGAATTCGCAGTCAGAATATCTGCTGCACTGATCACAGATCATGCGGTGGTTTTTGCACAACATATCCAGCGTGATACGCCGGGCCTTCTGAATCCGCTCACTTTCCGTCTGAACCTCCATGCCTTCCGCCACCTTCGTCACGCAGGAAGGCACGACGCCCCGTCTGCCGGTCACCTCCACAACACAGATCCGGCAGGCTGCAATCTGATTGCAGTCCTTCATAAAACACAGCGTCGGGATGGTAATGCAATTTTTCGCGGCGGCCGTGAGGATGGTATCATCGGACGATGCTGTTATTTCCTGTCCGTTTATCGTCAGTTTTACTTCTGCCATTATGCCTCACCTCCCACACTGTTTTCCTTTTTTTCACCGAATTCCTCCGGAAAGAGCCGCATCGCAGAGAGCATTACTGTCGAGGCTGCCGCTCCAAACGCGCAGCGCGCATTGTCCGTCAGATAGGTACTCATCTCGCGCAGTTCGGCTGCTGTTTCCGCCGTTCCTCTTCCTTCTGTGAGGTCTGTAAGCAGACTGGCGATCTGAGCGGTGCCAAACCGGCACGGCGTACATTTCCCACAGGATTCGTCCGCAAAAAATTCTGCCACATCCCGGCACAAGGCTGCCATGTTCGCCTTCTGGCCAAACACGCGGATGCTGCCTGTGCCAAGCGACCCGCCTGCCGCAGCCATCCCTTCAATATCCAGCGTCGCGTCCAGCTGATCCGGACCAATCAGGCCGCCCGAGACACCGCCGCCCACCTGCAGCGCCTTGATCTGTTTCGTGTCACAGCCGACCGCTTCCAGAACGGAGCGGATCGGGATCCCGACCGGAAATTCATAGACTCCCGGATGATCCACGAGTCCGCAGACGGTATAAAGCTTCGTCCCCGTGTGTTTTTCTGTCCCGTATTTTCTGTACTCCTCTGGGCTTTCCCGCAGGATCAGCGGCACATTCGCCATGGTCTCCGTATTATTAATGACCGTCGGCATCTGAAAGAGTCCGGCCACCCCCGGGAATGGCGGCTTCAGCCTCGGCTCGCCGCGCTGACCCTCCAGCGAGGACAGCAGTGCGGTCTCTTCCCCACAGACATAAGAACCCGCTCCGGATACAACCTCTACATCAAATGCAAAATCGGTACCGCAGATATGATTTCCCAGGTATCCTTCGCTTCGGGCACGGGTTACCTCATCCTCCAGAATCCTCCGCGCCTCGGGATATTCCGCGCGGATATACACATACCCTTTCTCTGCACCCACGCACAGTGCGCAGATTGCCATTCCTTCAATCACCGCGTGAGGGATCAGCCGCAGGATTTCTCCGTCCTTTGCGGTATCCGGCTCTCCCTCATCCGCATTCACGACCACATACTTAATCGGCGCTTCCACATCCTTTGTCGTTTTCCACTTCATTCCCACCGGGAATCCCGCACCGCCGCGGCCGCGGAGACCGGAAGCCGTGATTTTCTCCAGAATCCCTTCCGGATCCTCCAGCGCTGCCTTCAATCCCTCATAGTCACGGGGCTGGGATAAAATCCGCCGTACCTCTACCGACAATGGACGCTCCGGTACCCGGCATGACGAAACCTGTCCCATTTTACCGTGCTGAAACTTCGAATAAAAGGAAGCCGTCCCGGCCAGCTGAGAAAGCGGAATGTCATACTGCTTCGAGAGTGTCTCCAGCTGTCCCCGGCTAAGAGACTGCGTTTTCTCATATTCTTCCTCAAGAATCGACAAAATCTTTGTATGATCCATGACCGCCCTCCTTTACCGCCAGCCATATGGCTCTTTGAAATACGTTTTTTCAGGTCCGTCCGCCTGACCGAGGCGGAAAATCTCACCGGTTTCTTTCCGTTTAAACAAAATACGCTGATTAATCGGAAGATGCATCTGCAGAGCGCCCGTTCTGCAGGCCTCCACGCAGCAGGCGCAATACCAGCACTCATCCGGAAAGACAACCACCGGCGGCTTTCCCGGCTCCGGGTTCGGCATAATCGTCTGCGTCCGGCATATATTTGCACAGGCATTGCATCCCACACAGATATCCGGGTCAATGCTCACCGCTTCCGTCGGACCGGTCGGATTCGGGACAATACAGACTTCTTCCTGCGCATTGGTAAACTCTTCCATCTTCTTTGCAGTCTCCATTACAATCCCTCCTTCGTTTCCCCGGCCCCGGGGCGGTTTGACATAGACGGCTCCTCCTGCTTCTGCGCCATGCGCTCAGACATCTCTTTCGCGCGGCATTTCTCGTAGTTTTCCAGATACGTCGGAGCATTTTCCCCTTTCAGCCAGTATTTGGGCTCCTCGTAGGTCGTCCGAAGCTCTCCGTCTACCTGCTGATTGAATATGTAGGTACCCTCCGGCAAATCGGATTTGTCTGTTTCTATTTTCACAATGCATGCCTGCAAAAACATTTCCGATACTGTAATGCGGCTCTCGTCCTCCATCAGACGCGCCAGCTCATGCGGATTCCGCGCGTACGTCATCTGCATCTCACTTTTCTTGATGCTGTCCAGCCAGCTCAGTCCCTGCTCCAGGATCGGTATTGTCTTAAAATCTCCGCAGCACTGCTGCATCACACGGGCCGAACCACCCCACAGCTCCTTCCAGCTGACATAGGCCTTCGGATCTCCCACTCGCTTTACCGGCGCGTATACCCGATCAAATTCCGCCTGGAGCTGCTCCTGATTGATCTCACCTCGCTCCATGCCGTCACTGAATTCGGCCGCACGGTTTCCGGCATAAAATCCGGATGAGCATGCATAAGAGCAACCCTCCAGTCCGCTCGAAGCGCCGGCCACAAACAATCCGTCCAGACTGCTCATCAGATTCCAGTCTACCGCCGGCTCTCCCTGACAGCCGAAGGTCTCCGATCTCCACGGCTTTGCGGCATTCGGCTCTCCCTGGAACCAGCCGCCGGACAAATAGCCTTCCGGAACCATAATCGGCGCCATCAGCATATCGGTATCAGGGTTAAAGCCCTCGCGCGTGTATAAATCATAAATGGTATAGCGGCTCTTGCCCTCATTTCCAATCATAACGCCCCAGATCGAGCGGCGCTCATCCTCCGGCATCGCGGACAGATCCGCCCACAGCGGCAGTTCAAATTCACCGCTTCGGATGCGATCCGGCAGATCATGGATCAGGTTCGGCGGTGCTACTGACTTCAGGACATCGCTGATGGTCGAACCGCAGTAGGCCTGATGTTCGGTCGGCAGGTTCCGCGCCTCTATACTGGTCAGGATTTTTCCGTCCGCATCCTCCCACGGCACTTCTTTTCCATTGTTATCGACAATCGTGCAGGGGAACCAGGTATTCGACGGATTTCCCACGCCAAAGCGCGGCCATGCGAACGGATGCGCCGCTTTCGTATTTCCGGCCTTGTGCATGCCAAAGACCTTCGCTCCCGCCTTCCAGGCCATCGCCAGACCGTCTCCGATGTCGTTCGGATCCCAGCGGTAGCTGTTTCCGGTAATCTCTGTACTGTAGGTCCAGATCGTACAGGCATAGCCGCTTGAAATGATCGTACTCTTCGCGCTGAACACGTAAAACTCGCCCGTCTCCATGGATAATCCGGTCGCACCAATCACCCGCGCGCCGCATTTCCCGCCCTCGGTCAAAAGGCTGGTCACCATCACACGCTCATACAGCTGTGCGCCCTCACGCTTCAGGCCTTCATAGATGACCGGCTTGATATACTGCCCGCCTCTCAATTTCACCGCCACCAGGTCTTTATAATTGTAAGCCTTCAGAAGATTCGTCTTCTCATCCAGCGTCGCTGTCCCTGTAAAATCACCGTCAACGTCCCGAATCGGAAGTCCCAGCTTCTCCAGCTCCATCAGGGCATCCCAGGTTCCCTTCACCGCAATATAATCGCGGTGTCCCTGACGGGCGGATGTATTTCCTTTTTCCAGGTTTTCCTCCGGGCTCATCGGAGAGCCTTCATAATTTAACACATTATTCCAGTGATCCATCCCGGCTCCGCCGCAGCCGCTGCGCTTGATCGGCGCCTTATCCACGACAGCTACACTGCAGCCCCGGCGTACGGCTCCGAGCCCCGCACAGCCGCCGGCCAGTCCGCCGCCAATCACCAATACATCCACTGTGACCTGATTCACTTTACCGTAGTGCACCGGGTATGGCCACGCCAGGCGTTTCTGGGCACTTGCCTGATATTCCATATCGCATGTCTCCCTTCCTGCAGTACTGCCTGTACTGCTTTTTCAATAGTGAATGAGAAATTTTTTGTCATTCACCTTAAATAATGTACACAGACGCGCAGGAAATGGCTGCCTGCGCAGCCCCGCGTCTGGCACAGCGTAAAACGACTAAAATCATTTGCTATAGTATAACAAAACGGGTTTTCCAGGCTCAATTCCAATTTCATCCTCTGGATTCCGGTATGGAAATCCGGAAAAAAGAAAACGGATCCGCTTCCATAAGCCCGTAAGCGGATCCGAATTTTCCGAAACAGGACGGAAAATATTATCTGTGCTGTGCCAGCAGCCATTCCCGTGCCGCCTCCAGCTGATAGGTCAGCTCCCAGCCTCTGTTGTGATGCTGTATCATCGGATGAGCTTCCCCGTCATCCGGGAATGCTGTCTCCTTATCAAAAATAACATAGACCACCTGCGCATTTGCCGGTGCCACAGCAGCCGCCCGTGCATTGTTCACTTCCCAGCCATCCTGATAATTCAAATGAATGCGGTTCACCGGCACGCCTTTTGCGGCGAGTCCGTTTGTGATCGCGTTAAAGCTTGGAAATTCCTTCAGTCCTCCTGAGCTTAACCCGAAGAAGAATTTCTTTTGCGTCAGGGACGTCATTTTTTCCAGATCCCAGTGCGCGGAAACCAGCAGGGACGCCGCGAAATAATCCGGATAGCGGCAATTCAGCTCACAGGATGCCATACAGCCCTGTGACTGACCGGTCGTGTAGACCCGATCCGGATCGACATTGTTTTCCGCTACAACCTTATCCAGCAGTTCTTTGATTGTCTCCAACTCCGGTGCACAGGTATATTCATCTGTTGTCAGTGCAATTTCTCTCGGAACCTGGATGGCAAGCACATAGCAAGGACGTTTCATTTGTTCCTCCGGCTGTGCCCAGATTGTTGCTCCGATCCCCTGTGCAAGCGCAATCTTCGGATCCGAACCGTTCACACCCGCATCCGGAATAAACATCACCAGCGGATATTTTTTCCCGGCCTTCTGGCACTTCGGTGTATACAGGCTGTATGGAATCGGCCCGTACTGTCCCTGTACAAAGTCATCAATCACCGGCTCGATTTTCTGGGAAGAGACATAAGTCCCGCTGCCCGGGATCTCCACCGTTACCTGTACCGGCAGCAGCTTGACAGCCGGGAACTTAGGACCCCGTCCCTTTCCTCCGGGACCGCCTGGACCTCCCAAGCCTCCGGGACCACCCGGGCCTCCGGGACCACCAGGACCTCCCGGGCCTCCCGGGCCGCCTGGACCCCCAGGACCGCCTGGACCATGTTCGATTGGCGGTATCAAAAAGGATGCTCTGTCTTTTTCCGACAGGTTCAGCACGACTGTATGGTCATATACCTCGCGTGAAAGAATCGTGCGGTCTTTTACCGTAATACGATCAATTTCCTCACGTTCCGGCATAGGATCGCTGAATTCAATAATGGCCTTTGTAATCCGTTCTCCATCCGGTCTGGATTCTCCGACCGCTGTAATGGTCGGCTTCCCCGATGTACTCATCATGGCTATTCCCCCTTTTTTCATGGCAAGCAGCTCCTCTTTGGCCGCTTCCACCCATTTTTCCGCGCTTCCGGGCATCAGCATAGAGTTCTGGGATTCCCAGGTCACCCGGTCATAAGAGGACTGATCCGGCATATATTTCATGCCGCCATTTACCGTACTCATCAAAAGCGTATGCGCGTAGGGCGATGCTTCCCACAGCTCCTGCTCGGTGCGGACATTTGTCTCCGGCTTCACAGCTACCAGTGCCAGATCCCCGATCGCGATAATATCTCCATCCAGCTTCATTTCTCCGCCGTCCGATTCATATACCGCCTGCTTCGTAAGCGTGACCGGAACCCGCCCTCTGGACGGTGCGGAAACGGAAAATCCGCCTCTTTTGATCACCGGCGCTTCGTCGCTGCACGCAACAGACTCGACAATCGCCGATATGGCCTCCGCCATCTCGCGGCCCAGCCGCTCCACAATTTCAAGCCCTTTCTGAACGCCATGATCATACTTTCCGGTCGTTCCATCCTCATATACAACGTCGCCCCACGCCTGCTCCTTCGGCACCTGATCTCCCGCGGCGCTCACAACAAAGAGGCAGGGCGCACCATATTTTTCTTCCAGAATCCGGCAGGCCTCGCCCGGAAGATCGCTGGATACCAGCCTGGTATTCTTCCCCTGTTCCGCATTATCGATCGCGCTCGGCTTGACCCCATAGCTGATCAGAATCCCGATTGGCTTTCCATCATTTCCGTCTACGCGCACGACGCCGGCCGTTTTATTGGACGGACCATCCCGGTTGATTCCAAGCCACCAGCCAAAGGGCGTCTCGACATCCCGGTTGGTATTTACATCGCAGAATCCGGATCCAAATCCAAGCACCGCTGGCTGTATGCTTTTTGCTGTCTGTTCCGCTGCCTCGGTCACTGCCTGCATAATGGCCGCGATAAACAGCTTCCTCTTTCTCGGTCCGTCAGGGTCCATCGGCGGTCTTGCGCCTTTTTTCTCATCCGGTTTGGGCTTTTTATCCGGCTTTTTGCCCGGTCTGGGGCCTATGGGGATCGACGGATCCAGCGGCGCATGCGGTGTGGAAATCGCGTGAGTCGCGTGAATCCAGATGTTTTCCATCGCGGTTCCTGTCTTTGCACTGATGATCCGTTTGCTTTCCTCCATCGCATCATCCGGCACATTCACCAGCTCAATCGCCGCGATCGCCACGCGGATGCCGCAGTCCAACACCAGAATTCGCGCATGAGGCGCATCATGAACACCGCAAAGGCCGTCTGTGGGAAACATATCCGCAGGGAAATGAATCTCGGCACTGCCTGCTCCTGCTTTTAACTTCACATCATCCATTCCTTTACCTCCGATATCAGACTGCTGATCAGTCTTTCTTCTGACTAAAAATCCACTCCCGCGCACTCTCCAGCTGATACGTCAGCTCCCAGCCGCGATTGTGATGCAGGATCTGTCCGCGCACCTTACCGTCATCCGGAAAGATCGTCGCCGCGTCAAACACTGTATAAACAACATTTGCCTTTCCCTGCGCCTTACGGATTTTCTCATTATTGGCATCCCATCCGTCGCGGTAATTTAACGATATCCGCGCGATAGTCGCGCCATTTTTCTCGAGCTCCTCCGTAATCGCATTCATTCCCGGGAATTCCCGCATTCCTCCCGAGCTCAGTCCGATAAAGAACCTGTGATCTGCCAGCTTTCCTACCCGAACCGGGTCCCACTGCCCGGAGACGAGCAGCGATGCGGCAAACAGATCCGGATACCGGCAGTTCATCTCACACATGGACATGCAGCCCTGGGACTGACCGGTCGCATAGACGCGCTTCGTATCAATCGGATTTTCCTCAATTACCTTATCTATAATTTCCTTCACCACATCAAACTGCGGTGTGGTCGTATAACCGGCGCCCGTGATCGGCAGCCGGGAAGGCACCTGAATCGCCAGTACATAGCAAGGACGTTTTGCCTGCTCTTCGGGCTCCGCCCAGATGGTTGCGCCAATCCCCTGCACCAACGCCGCAGTCGCATCCGGTCCGTTTACCGAAGCATCCGGGATAAACACCACCAGCGGATACATCTTTTGGGCCTCCCTGTTTTCCGGGGAGAAGAGGTTGTATGGCATTCCTTTATACTCATTCTGCACAAAGTCATCAATTACCGGACACTCTGCCCTTGTGGATGTGATCTCGCCATATCCCGGAATCGTTACGGTAACCTGTACCGGACGTACCAAGCGCATCGGCGAATCCGACCCCCGCGATCCGTGCGGACCTCCCTGTCCCGGGCCGTTCGGGCCGCCTGGACCTGAACCTGAACCTTCCGAACCACCTGGGCCTGGACCGTTCGGGCCGCCTGGGCCTGGTCCGTTTGGACCGCCTGGGCCTCCCGGACCAGGGCCTCCAGGACCTTCTCCGAAATGGGGAGGCTGCGGGAAAACCTCCGCCGCTTCATCCGTCTCGGACAGCTGCAGGATGATCTGATTTCCTTCTGCGGCAGCAGAAAGGACTGTCCGGTCTTTCACCGTGATCGTGGCAGGATCCGGGACTTCTCCGTCGAACTGAATCACTGCCCGGTTGATTTTCGCGCCGTCCGGCCTCGCTTCCGCAATTGCGGTTATCACCGGCGCCGGACTGCTGCATTTCCCGTCGTTCATTTTCTGATCTCCTTTCTCACAGTGTATTGGCGTCGTATGCCAGGCAAACTCTGCCGCACCTGTGCTCCATCATCCGCTTATTGGAAGCAGATTTTCTCTTTGCAAATCGGTTTATGCTCTCCGTGTCGTTTTCCGTTTTTCCGTCCAGAACTTCATTGCAGGCCTGCAGCATATCCTTCAGAATCGCATGATCTACGGGCACATTGCTGTGCCCCCAGTAAAGCAGCGTATCTTCTTCTATTGCATCTGCAAATCTTGCCAGTCCATCCCGATACGCGGTAAGTCCCACGCGTTTCTCGGGCGGCAGTGTTGACAGCGCGGTGCGGCGGCTGAACGCATCACTGATCAGTGCGTAATTATCCGCCCGGTTCAGGAGCGCGACAGAGCCCTGGGTATGCCCGGGGATCGCATATACCTCCAGTTTCTTTCCGCCAAGGTCAACCACATCGCCCTGATCGATATTTTTGTAATTCAGCTTTTCTGTCATTACGATATGCTTCTCGCAATAAGGCTTCAGCTCCGGGTCATAGCCCTCGCGTCCAAACACATCTCCCATGCGTCTCTCATAGGAAAGGGAACCTGCAAGCAGATCCTCATCCCTGCTGTTCATATATATGTCATCAAAAAGCGATGCAGCCCCGGCATGATCCGGATGTCCATGCGCGGCAATGCAGACAATCGGCTTTTTGGTAATGCTCTCCACAACCGTGCGCAGATGATCTACTACGCCAAATCCGGTATCGATCAACGCTGCGCGTTCTTCCCCCTCAACCAGATACATATGTACAGACATGTCGCCATCCGGGCGATGGCATTCCATAATATTCCAAAGTCCTTCCCTTAACTGTTTTTTCGTGTATACTTCTAACATACTGTCCCTCTCCGATTCCTGTGGATTTTTTCAGGGTTTCTCATCCTGCAGCGGTTTCCCGTCAAGTTCAACCTCCGCTTTCCCATAGACTGCCACTTTTATGGTCCGTCCGTGCAGCACCTTCTCCTTCACAACGGCCGTCCCATCCGCAATCGACTGGTATGCCCGGATTACATCCGGCAGCAGCTGGGGACTCTGGCTGAAATTAGCCGTATTTGCCCCGACCGCCGTATGCCCCGGAAACATCCGATCAAACTCACTGCAATGCTTCTGCAGCTTCTTCAGAAGCTTCACATTCTCAGCTGCCGTGTTGCCGGCCAGACGAAAACTCTGATTGAAGGAGTCTCCCGTAAATGCGATTCTTGTTTTCGGATCAATAAATACGGCACAGCCCTTTGTATGCCCCGGCATGTGCAGCACTTCAACACTCCTCCCGCCAAGGTCAAACCTCTGACCATCCTTCAGCTCCTGCATTTCGGGCAGATGCTCCGGATCGATTCCCATAAACGTCAGATTTGTATAATCGTAATATGCTTTCCCTCCCGCCGTACAGCCCGGAGCATCCATCGGCGTTCCATCCGGATATCTGGCGGGAAATGACCCCCATATGTTCGGATTTTCCCAGAGCTGCTGATTGACACGGAACCCATCGCGAATCAGCGGAATATCCTCCGGAAAAATCCATACCTTCTCAAACTGGCACATGGCGCCGCAGTGGTCTCCATGCCCATGTGTGATTGCAACCTCATACGGCAGCGAACAAAGATGCTCAATCAGGCTCTTCGCGTCGATGGAACCGCAGCCGCAGTCAATGACCAGTCCCCGCTCCCTGCCTGCCAGCACGTAAAAGCTGGACATGCCGAATTCATTTACCTGCCAGGTGTGATCCGCGATCTCATAGATAATCGGAAATGCCGGAATCACTCGCCTCTTTTCTTCTTTTACAAAGTCCGGCGTACTGTGAGGGTCGACGTAAATGCTATACTCCTTACATTTTCCCGGCCCCATCATATCTTCGCTGATTTTGCTCATATCAGAAAGAATCGGCTTCTTTTTCATTCGAATTTCCCTCTTATCAGATCGGTTCATCTCCCGGCAATTTTTACACAGATGAGTCATCCGCGGCTATTTACAGCCTGACAATCACATCCGGCGTCATATGCTGCATATCGCAGATCCCGCAGCGCGCCATGATGCCGCGCAGCTGATCATTCATTTCCGTCAGATAATTGTAAACGCCGTCCTCACCCTCTGTGTTGATCGGCTTCATCAGCGGGCGCGCTACCAGAACGCCATCCGCTCCAAGAGCGAGCGCTTTCATCGCGTCATAGCCATCGCGGATCATGCAGTCCACAAGAATGGTCATGTCCTTACCGACAGCGGCCCGGATTTCCGGCAATACCATAATCGGCGGAACTGCAAACGGATAGATTCCATGATGATGAGAAAGAACAATCGCAGAAACACCGGCCTCTTTGCAAAGCAGAGCATCCTCTGCACTTAAGACGCCTTTCATCACAAACGGCGTATCTCCCGCCACTTTGACCGCTTCCTTCACATCTTCAAATGACATACAGCGCATGGAAACCTGCCCGTTGCGTCCTGTATCATAATAGCCGTTATCGCCGAAGGCATGAATAAAATCCGTTCCGAACGCCACGCAGCCCTTCGCCTTGCCCTTCTCGATTCTGGCAAGAAATTCATCTGCGTCTGAAATGGGCTTCGTAATTTCCACAATCGGTACGCCCATTTCCACCAGATCCGGTCCGACCATGCCCGTCCACATCATGCTTCCCAGACGCTTCACCGCGCCGGCGATACAGATCTCCGGTTTTACCTTCGGACTCGGAAAACCGACCGGTCCCGGCATAATCGGGGATTCCAGCTCCACGCCGAACATTTTGGTCTTCAGACTCGGAATCGTGCTGCCGATCAGCCTCTGCTTAAACACCAGTGAATCATAATACTCTCTTGTAATCGTGTCGGAATTGCCCTTTGCATTTTTAGCCACGTATGTCTTTGCGGCGGCTTTTTCCTCTGCCGGCTGCTTCTTTTCCTCCATACCCGGCCCCGGCTGCTTCATTTCATCCATACAATCGTCTCCTCGTATAATAAGTTCAGGGCTGCGAAACACAGCCAAAGAACCCCTCTCTCATCCGGCAGGGGTATCTGATCCCCCTGCCTTTCTGCCGGTCTCCGCATTCAAAGCGAAGACCGGCAGGAATCCGTCACTTCTTACCTGTACTTATCACCTGCATCCTGATTCCATGTGCCTTCTGCCGGTTTCACCGGCCGATTGCACACAGCAGATTTGTCAGCATAATCAGTCAAGATAGAATTCGCATGCGCCCCACGCATAGCTCTTATGTCCGTGGAAGGTGGTCAGACGCGCCAGAGATTTCCCATAGGCCGTATAGGTCACCTGTCCATACATACTGTAGGACATGCAGTTCTCTGTAATGTATTCCTGAATTTCATCAATCAGTTCCTGCGAATAGCCGGACGATGTCTGCACTTCCTCAATCATCTCCTGAAGAGTTTCGTCGTTGATGCCGGCTTCATTCGCGCCATGAGAGTAGTTGTTCATGTCAAACTGACGTCCCCACTGCTGTGAGATCGGATCGCCGTTCCAGCTGAAGAACCACATATCCCAATAGTCCAGATTGTAAAGATACGTATCTACAATCGCGTGATCATAAAACTCAATCGTTACATTAATGCCCACCTGCGCGAGCATCTGCTGTACCACCTGGCAGCACAGAGCGTCTGCGTCATTTCCGGACTGTGCGATCAGGACAAGCTCCTCGCCATTATAATCGGTCTGTGCAAGATATTCCTTAGCAAGGTCCGGATCATAAACGGTGTAATAGTTTTCCAGTGTATCCCACTCGCTGTTATAACCGTCTACACCGGCGCCGCCTTCACCATAGACAGAGATATAAGAATCAGAGCCGATTGCAGCTACGATGCTGTCACCGTCGATTGCATAGGAAACAGCAAGACGCATATTGACATCGTTCATAATGGAGTCGCCGGCCTGGTTGTAGGAGAATCCCATACGTCCGCTGCCCTTTTCATAGACAACCGTGTACTGATCGTAGTAAACGCCGCCTTCTTTGAAATCATCAATATTATCCGAAGCAATCGTATAGTTATAGATCTCATCGGACTGGAAGGAAATGTACGCCATGGAAGAATCAGAGATTACCTTGTAATCCAGGATTTCCACGTTCTGCAGAGATTCCTCCGCGCGCAGCTCCTCGTCTGTCTGCCAGTAGTCCTCATTTACCGCCATGATATACTCTGCACCTGTCTGCATTGACTGAAGATAATATGCGCCGGTGCCAACCGGATCGGTCGTGAAGTCATGATCGTTAAACGCCTGCTGTGTATAGACGGAGGTCTCCATCATGGTAGCAAGAGCCGTGATACTGTCAATCGGCTCCTTCCAGGTAAAGCGAACCGTATAGTCATCAATCGCCTCTGAGGACTCATAGTAGTCAAAATCGCTGGCGTTACCGGACGCTACGAAGTAATCAAACGACTCCACAACATCCTGCGCCGTCAGATTGTTGCCGTCTGTATCATAGATATAATCATAAATCTCTACTACGAAATGCGTATCATCCTCCTCGTACCAGTCTTTTGCGAGGCAGGCTTCCATCTCATAGCCGTCATGATAATAGAACAGCGGCTCAAATACGATAGTGATGATGCCTTCGCGTCCCTGACCTGCCTGCCATGGCGTCCAGGATGTGATCTCATTTCCAATATAAACCGTGAGCTGATCCAGGCGTTCGTCTGTGTTATAAGTGGACTTTCTTGAAGTATCAATGTTGTCGTAATCGCCAATCACTAGGCTGTCAATAAATCCGTTTGCCTCCATCGCTGTCAGCGTAGAGCTCATTGTATCGGTTGCGCTGCTGCTCTCTTCAGCGGAAACGGAAATTCCGCCCAGTACCATTGCAAGAGATAACGATACTGCTACTGCTTTTTTCATCATGTTTTTGTACTCCTTTCATTTTTTCCTTTTTGTTTGCTTATTTTCATAAAAATACCACCATGTTGACAAGCCTGTTTTTGGGTGATATATTTAATGACAAATTTTTGAAATAAGGGTGATCCGGTTATGTCTATAAAAGATAATCTTAAAAATCGCATCAGTAAAATCGATAAGCGGCAGCGGGAAGAAGATACCGCCATGCGCGGAAGATTCTTTAACAGAGCCTACCATAAGAACTTCGAGGATTATGCGGAATACATGGTGCAAAAGCCGAATGGCAAAGGCAAAATCGTCCGCGTTTATACCGGAAAATACTACAGTCAGCAGGTTTCTTCTTCCCAGTATATCCTTGTCCGCCTGCTGTTTACTCTGCTCACTGCTGCGGTAATCACTCTTTTCATATTCGGATGCACAAGGGATCTCGCTTACAATTATGTGCGCTACGTCGCGCTCTTCGAAGCGTTATGCATCCCGTTTCTGTTTTACCAGGTCATCCTGTTGATTGGTTACATCTTCGCCGACCGCAAAATGGATATTCACAGCTACAGACTGTATCATGAGCAATTCCTGACTGTCACCAGATACGGCAGTATTCTGCACGCCCTGACCGCAGGAGTCATGCTCCTTTATCTCCTGCTTCATCAGTCATTCTCTGCAAAATTGTTCATGCCCATCGTACTTTTCCTGATTTCCGCCGCATTTCTGCTTACGATCAATCGAGTCGAAAACGCGATCGAATATGCCCGCACGGACAGCGATGCTGTCCCGCCGCCAGGAAGCATCCGGATCAGTGATGCCTCCAGACGGCGCAGATAACCAGCTTATCGAAAATCACCCAGCTGTGCCAGCCGGAGGCATTCCGGCAGCCAGTCTGTAGACTTTCTCATCTCTTCCCCCATTTTATCCCAGAGATCCTTTCGCTCCTGAATGTGGTGCCTGGTGCAGTCGCAGCAGCGGCCGTGCAGCGGACATTTTCGCACGCAGGGGCAGTTTTTCATTCTCGGACTCGAGCAAGGTCCCTTGTGCATGATTGCCAGCTTTTGTTCCATCGGCGACGGCAGCGGCTTCCCATCCGGTCCGACCGGGCCATGCCCCGGTTCAATCGGCCCGTTCGGCGGACCTCCCGGCCCCCCTGGGCCTCCTGGGCCTCCAGGAAATCCCGGCGCTCCCGGGCCTCCTGGAAACCCTGGTGCCCCCGGGCCTCCTGGAAATCCCGGCGCTCCCGGGCCTCCTGGAAATCCCGGCGTTCCCGGGCCTCCTGGGAATCCCGGTGCTCCGAAGCCTCCCGGCGCTTCAGATTCACCTGGAGCTTTCGGCTCTTCCGGTGTCTCCAATGCATCGGTTTCCTCGGAAGTCGTCGCATTTTCAGACTCTTCAGATTCTTCAGTTATCTGTGTCTCTTTTGTATCTTTGTCTTCCATTCCCTATCCTCGCCTCCTTCCCCGGATTCTCACAGATCGTTGATTTCGCGTACGCGGCAGCAGGACACAAAATGGTTCGGCTTAATCTCCTCCAGCTTCTGAGGCTGCCCGCACTTCTCAGTCGCATAGGGGCAGCGGGCCCGGAACCGGCAGCCCGGCTCCGGATCAATCGCAGATGTGATCTCGCCCTTTAACTGCAGCCGGTGCATCGGATGATCCAGATCCGTAGACGGGATAGCAGAAAACAGTACCTTCGTGTACGGATGAAGCATGTTCTGGAACAGCTCCTTCGTAGGTCCTTTTTCCACTGCCTGTCCGAGGTACATTACCAGAATATCATCGGAAATATGCTTTACCACGGAAAGATCATGGGTAACAAACATATACGCTACCTTCAGTTCCTCCTGCAGATCCATCAGCAGGTTCAGAACCTGTGCCTGAATCGATACGTCCAGCGCCGATACCGGCTCATCACACATGATAAAGGAAGGATTCAGAGCCAGGGCGCGGGCAATGCCGACACGCTGCCGGCGTCCGCCGTCCAGCTCATGCGGATAAGAATGGCGCAGCCGATCATCGATTCCCACCAGCCTCATCAGCCGGTCAACCTCATCGTTCAGCTCTGCCTTGGAATGGAACCGTCCTCCGCGCTTCAGGGGCTCTGTGATGGTCGCCTCTACGCTCATTCTGGGGTTCAGGGACGAATACGGATCCTGAAATACGATCTGCATCTGTTCGCGCGCCTTGTGGAGCTTTCGCCCTTTCACATGCGTAATATCCTCACCATTCAGCAGCACCTGGCCGTCCGTCGCCTCCTGAAGGCGAATGATCGTTCTTCCCAGCGTCGACTTTCCGCAGCCGGACTCTCCTACCACACCAAGTGTCTCTCCCTGATTGATTACAAAGGAAATATCATCCACGGCATGATTCATGCCGCCGGGAACGTCAAAATATTTTTTCAGATTTTTCACTTCAATTAATGGCGCCATCACTTATCCCCCCTGTTCAGATTGCAGCACTTGCAGATGTGTCCCGGCGTAATTTCCGTCACGGGTATCTCTTTGTTTCTGCACGCTTCTGTCGCATATTTGCAGCGCGGATTGAACTTACAGCCATTCGGCAGCTTCGCCGGGTTTGGCGGCATTCCGTCAATCGGCGTCAGTCTTGCGTTATCCTCTACCATATTCGGAAGAGAGTTGAACAGGCCGATCGTATATGGGTGCGACGGATTTTTGAACACATCGCGCACGGCTCCCATCTCTACAATCTCCCCGGCATAGATAACCGCAACCCGCTCACAGGTCTCCGCGACAATACCCAGATCATGGGTAATCATAATCATGGATGTCTGATATTTTTTCTGGAGGTCCTTGATCAGCTCCAGAACCTGCGCCTGAATCGTTACATCCAGAGCAGTGGTGGGCTCATCCGCGAGGATCAGGCTCGGATTGCAGGCCAGAGCCATCGCGATTACCACACGCTGCTTCATTCCACCGGAAAACTGATGCGGATACTCGACAAACCGCCGTCTTGCGATTCCCACCATCTCCAGCATCTTACAGGCCTCTTCCTCCGCCTCTTTACGGCTGAGATTCTTATTGTGGAGCTGAATGCCTTCCACAATCTGATCCCCTACTGTCATCAGCGGGTTCAGCGCTGTCATCGGATCCTGGAAAATCATGGCGATATCATTTCCGCGCCGCTTTCTCATGTCATCCTCCGGAAGCGTTGTCAGGTTTACGCCGTTCATATATACCTCGCCGCCGATCATTTTCGCGGGCGGGTCAGGAAGGATTCTGAGAATGGTTTTCGCGATTGTGGTCTTCCCGGCGCCGGTTTCTCCCACCAGGCCCAGGCTTTCTCCTTTCTCCAGATCAAAAGATACGTCATTCACTGCATGAATGATGTCTCCGCCAGATGTATATTCCACAACGATATTCTTCACAGAAAGGAAGCTATTGTTCTCTGTACTCATTTTCTTCTCCTTCCTCATCAGTCTCTCAGCTTCGGATCCATCGCGTCACGAACGCCATCACCCATCAGATTGATTGCCAGTACGGTGACGCCAATGACAAGGCCCGGATACAGAAGCAGGTGCGGATAAGAGTTAATATAGGTCGTACCATCGCTGAGCAGGGCGCCCCACTCCGGTGTCGGAGGCTGGATGCCAAGCCCGAGGTAGGAAAGTCCCGCCGCAGCCGTTATGTTTCCGCCGATTGCCATCGTCGTACTGACAATAGTCGGTGAAATGACGTTTGGCAGCAGATGCTTGAACATGATACTGGTTTTAGATGCGTTGATGGACTCAGCCGCCTCCAGATATTCCTTGCTCCGCTCTGCGAGGATCTGGCCTCTCGTCATCCGGGCGCCGCCCGGGAATGTACCAATACTCATTGCCAGAATCGTATTAAAGAAGCCGGTGCCCAGACAGGCGGAAATAACGATGTTCAGCAGCATGCCCGGGATGGCTCCCCAGATGTCGCAGAATCTCATAATGATGGTCTCAACAATTCCACCAAAGTATCCTGCCAGACTTCCCAGAACCACGCCCAGCATCGTTCCGATAAATGCGGTAAACAAACCTAATGCCAGAGAGTACTTTGCTCCGTAAAGCACACGCGAGAACACATCTCTGCCCATCGCATCCGTGCCAAACAGGTGCTTCAGCGTCGGCGTTGCGAACAAATCGGTCAGATCCATGGTGTATGGATCATAGGGTGCGATCAGAGGCGCAAAAACTGCGCAGAAGATAATGATTGCCATCAGAACGCCGCCAAGCTTTGCGCTCGGAGTCTTAAAGACCCGCTTAAATGTCTTCCAGGCCTCATTCGGCCTTTTCTTTTTCCCATGCTTCGGGATCTGATTACTGTCTGCTTTTCCCATATGCTCTACCCTCTCTTTCCGCTCTGATACTGCGCCTTAATTCTCGGATCAAGCCATGCATAACACAAGTCAGTCAGCAGCGTACAAACTGCCGCAAACGCTGCGAAGAACAGGGTACATCCGCGGATGATCGGGTAGTCTCGGTAGCTGATACCATTGAGCATGTACAGGCCGATTCCCGGGATAGAAAAAATCCGTTCTGTGATGGCAGAACCCGCAACGATATGGGTCAGACTGCCGCCCAGCATGGTGATCATCGGCATCATCGCGTTCGGAAGAATATGCTTCATGACAATCGTATTTTCATCCTGCCCTTTTGCGCGCGCCGTCGTCACAAAATCCGCACGGATGACCTCCAGCATGGCCGAACGCGCCTGTCTGGAGTTTCCTGCAATACCGGCCAGAGAACCGGTAATTACCGGCAGAATATAATATTGAATTCCTCCGATACCGCTTGAAGGAAGCCATCCGAGCTGCACCGAAAACAGAAGTACGAACATCAGCGCGACCCAGAAGCCCGGCATCGAGATGAGTACAATGCTCAGCCCAATCACACCATAATCCTGCCATTTTCCCTGATTGCGGGCTGCCATGATGCCCATCGGAAAACCAATGATAATCGTAATGATCATACTCGCCAAATTCATAAACACTGTTCTCGGAAGACGCTCCGCCATCTGCTGAACCACCGGTGTCTCATAAATCCAGGAGGTTCCGAGGTCAAGCTTGATAAAGGTCTGGTAAAAATAATTGCCCAGCTGTACCAGATAAGGCTTATCAACGCCCAGGATTGCACGCTTTGCTGCCTTTTCCGCTTCTGTTGCCTGTGTTCCCAAAAGCATCTCCGCCGGGTCGCCCGGGGTGAGGTACATAATCGTAAAAATGATGAAGGCAACGCCCAGCAAAACAACAATCATCCACAATAAACGTTTCACTACATATTTCCACATTTGCCTTTTTATCTCTCCTTTCCGTATTTTTGCAGGACCTTCGTCCTTTTTTCATCTGAATACCACCTGAGCGAACTCATACATAGCTCTGCGCCAGCAATTCCAGTTGTGCGTCTGGCCGGGAATGATTTTCCGCACATAGCCGCTCCAGCCATCCAGACCGCAGCCGGCAATAAAGCGATCATCCTCCTCGAATTCATTCAGGTGCCATTCTGCGCCCCCGATACTCCGGAACAGCAGTTTATAGTCCTTTTTAAACTGCTTGGCATCCTTCAACGCGTTCAGGTGCGGATTCCCTTCGTACGTATTGTCCTTATCTCTGCATCTCAGATAGGTAAAGGATCCGATGCTTCCAAACAGCTCCGGGTGCCGCATTCCGATATAGCTTGCCTGCATAGAGCCCAGAGAGAGACCGGCAATCGCCCGATTCCACTTGTCTGTTTTAACCCGATACTTACTTTCTATGTACGCCCGGCAATCCTTTGTGATGATTCCCTCTATGCCGTCAAAGTCGTTGATGCCGGTATCTCCCGGTTTCATCAGCAGGCCATTGTTCATGACGACAAGAAACGGCACCGCTTTTCCTTCCGCAATTGCGTTGTCAAGAATATAAGGAAGCTTCCCGTTAAAAATCCAGCAGGTCTCGTTTTCTCCGCCGCCGTGCTGCAGATACAGAACCGGATATTCTCCGCCATTCTCGTAACCAGGCGGCGTATATACCATGCATCTCGCCCACTGCCCGATGGTCTCCGAGTAAAAAATCTCGCGGGTCACCGCGCCATGTGGCACATCCTGCAGCAATATGTACGGTGTTTCCGGATCGGCAACATCAATATAGTTTGCCAGCTTCGATCCAAAGACCTCCATCGGGAGCCACGGATTCAGAACCGGAATCCCGTCTGCGGTAAAATTCAGTACAATGTTTCCTCTCAGCTTCAGATCCGCGGGAAGCACCGCCTCAAAAATTCCTTCTTCCGTTTCTTTCATCTGAAAATCGAAATGAAAGACCGTGAGCTTCCCTGTCGCCACATGCACATCCTTCGCTCCGGGCAGCGCAATCCGAACTGTGATCGCTCCGTCTGCGCCATATTCCAGCGGCGGTCCCTTCGCTCCCCGCTCCGGGCCGCCTCCCGGATTTCCCAGCTGTGGCAGATAATCAAAGGCGGAAACTCTTTCATAAAGCGCCTTGTTTTCAGCCACGCAGTCAGGTGTTCTGTCCACACCCATCCATATCCCTCCTTACTTACACGCATTTGTAAATAATGCATAATTTGTTTTTCAAAATCATAGTTTCATTTGCAAAAGCGTCTATACTTTTTATTATTTGCCATTTTAACATACGCGTTTTGCACAAGCAATTCGATTATCAGGCCATCGATTCCAAATGAGAAACGATAAAACTGACGGAAACAGGAGGGAATGCGTGCAGGTGTCTCCCCGTGAAACGTTTTTCTTCACAGGAAAAGCGTTTCCTGTAATGAAAAAAGCACCTGTGCGGCATAAAATCACACAGATGCTTTTCTATTTTGTGCTGGGGCGCGTAAGGAAATTTACAGCTTGCCGTTCCCTGCCCGATCAGATAGACGGACAGCAGCTTTACAGCTATGACCTTGACGGGCCTTCCCCGGGCGGATTCTCCTTTTCCGAGATCGAAGTGCTGCGGATGCGGAGGTATTCCAGCACCGCGCGAATTGCACTGCGCCCGCTGTTTTCCTTTTTATATAGAAGAAAAATTGATATCTGCGGGGATACATCCAGATCGACGAAAACGACCGCGTCGGTCTTGAAACTCATCGCCGCAGTTTTGGGGAGAATGGAAATCCCAAATCCTTCCTCCACAAAATTAATCGCCTGCGCGCAATGCGATACCATAATGGTCGGGGCCCGAAGGACTTCACTGTTAAAATTCAGCGTATTCCCATTCAGCATATTTCCGAGATGAATGTACGGGTCATCCTTCAGCTCTTCGATCGCGACACAGTCCCGTCCGGCAAGCCGG
The DNA here is from genome assembly GCA_021202075.1 of Lachnospiraceae bacterium. Lineage (GTDB taxonomy): Bacteria > Bacillota > Clostridia > Lachnospirales > Lachnospiraceae > Choladousia. The sequence continues at coordinate 51,873 of JAJQDT010000161.1, forward strand.
TGGTTTGCCGGAAGCACCACAATCAGACGGTCTGCAAGAAAACGTTCCGCCTGTATCTCCCCGGAGTTTCCCACATCAATCCCCTCGTAAAATTCTGTGATGACCATATCAACCTCATCTTTTTTCAGCATCGCCGTCAGCTGCCTCGCCTCCTGCTCGATGATCTGAATCCGATGGTTGGGATTACTTTTTTTCAGAGTGGGCATCAGAGTCATCAAATTATAGACCGTTACCTTAAAAGAGACTCCGATGGTAATGACGTTCTCGTTTTCCTCCGGGCGCGCAAGAAGCTTATCGGTATACTCTCTCTGCAGCTCGACCATTTTCATGGCATAGGGCAGAAAATCCGAGCCAAAGCGGGTCAGCTCAACCAGCCGGCTGGTCCGTTTAAACAGCGGCTTGCCAAGCTCACTCTCCAGCGCCCTGATATGTTTGGATAAGGAAGAGGTCGAAATATAGAGCAATTCCGAGGCCTCATGGTATTTACAGACCTGCGCCAGCACAACAAATTCATTCAGATAACTCAGTATCATCGTATGTCCCTTCTTTCCCTTTTTCTTCGGATTGTTTCCCCGTTCGAAACAATCCGCAGTAAATCGATATTGATTTTCCTCTTTCAGCTGAATTACAATATGAAAAACAACTGATTTCATATTAAGGAGGTTATTATGCACAAATCATTACTTGCCGGCGCGGGCAAAGCAGAAATTATTTTCAACGAATCCTGCTTTCCGACATCCGGCTTTACCAAAATTCACGATCCCCTTCACATCCGTGCCCTGATTTTAAAGGGTGATCTTGAGATTCTGATTCTCTCCGTTGAGATCACATCTCTCTTCCCTGACGTCGAAAACCGCCTGCGTGAAATCGCCAGCGAAGTGAGTGGCATCTGCATCGAAAACGTGTGGGTTACGCTGACCCATTCCTTCGGCGGCCCGCACATGTGGCCGGAGGGCGGACACGGCCCCGGTCCGGCGATGTTCCTGCGGACCGAGGAAGACCGTCAGAAAAATACCGCGCTCAAGCAGGCGCATTTTGAGGCTGCGAAAAAAGCGGTGCAGCGGGCGGTTGACAGTCTGCAGCCGGCCGTCATCGGCCGTGGAAAAGGGCAGTGCACCATCAATGCCAGCAGAAATGTCCGGACGGATCAGGGCTGGTGGATCGGCACTAACTGCGAAGAGCCCTGCGACCACAGCGTCTCTGTCCTGAGCATCCGGACGCCGGACGGGAAACAGCTGGCCTTTCTGTTTGAATATGGCATCCGCTCCTGCGTCATTACCGGCGTCGCAGCTCCGGACGGAGGCAATTATGTGTCATCCGATCTGGCCGGCGCAGCCTGCACGCATCTGGAGAAGGAATTCGGGAACGATGCAACCGCCATTTTCCTCTGCGGCGCCTGCGGCGACCAGGAACCGGTATTGAAGGGCTGCTATGATGAGCAGGATGCCGCCGGCAAGCTGCACAATGTCAGTCTCGGCGCAGGAGCCTTTACCTTGCTTGAGGCGCAGGGAAGATGCCTGGCCTCCGAGGTTCTTCAGATTAACCGCGATATCGAAGTCCTGAATGATGCCCCGTCTATGAAGATCGGAAAAAAGGATTTCATCTGCCAGACAATGCCGCGCAGCGGTCGGCCAGAGCCGACGAAACACAAGGAATTCATCAGCGATGGGGAACGGACGCTGTCTGTACACGCGCTCTGCATCGGCGACTTCAATCTCATCGGCGTCCAGCCGGAAATCAACGGCACGACCTCCGTCCAGATTGTGGAAGCGCTCAAAGAGAACTGCACAGCAGTTGCGACGATGGTAAACGGCGGCGACAAATGCATGCCGGAAAAAGAAGCCTATGATCTGTGTAAATATCAGAGTCTGAATTCCAATACTATGCCCGGTTCCGCGGAGCTTCTGCGCGATACCGCCATAGAACTGATTCATTCTCTGCGCGCTTAACCCGATAAAGCGGTACCTGCTCCGTTTGGGAAGCAGGGTACCGCTTTTTTTATTTTGCGCAAATGCTGAGCGAGACATACCACACCCCACAATCAAAGATTGTTTTTACTGATCATTCAGAACTTCCAGTATGCCATCATACAAAGCACTGGTATCCTGAGTCCCCGACCAGTTGAAGACGGCGCGGGTTCCATCCGTTTGATCAACCAGAAGATAATTGTCTGCCTTTGAAGTGATGCAAAGCGTATATTCTCCCAGTTCTGCACTCTCATATTCCCCATACTGATAGTTTCCGATCGTGCCTCCCGAAAGACATTCCCCCATCTCCAGCTCATCCATCAGCTGTATCTCTTCAATCTCATCATATTTAATTGTGAGGGAAAAATCCTCGTAAGTCATGGTAATTCCGCCATCTTCAGCAGAAAGCTTCATGGTAGAGTTCCTGCCTCTCCTGCCAAATACAAGCGCGATCACAGCTACGACGGCAATGATCGCCACGATCTGTTTTAACCAGCTAAACTTCCGGGGCTCTGTCTGTCCTCCCTGCTGGCTTTCCTGAAACTGTGCCATTGCACTCCCTCCTGCCATTTATTTTCTGCATTCTGTACCAAATTCAAAAATCTTGTTCCTTTTGACATTATATCACTTATTTGTTATACTTTCTATAGCATTTATTCTGTCCGAAGCAACTGCATTTTATCATTGCGCCGTCCCGTCGGCGCTCTGTCCGGAAATGAGGTGAATTCATGGAACTGAACTATATCAACGAATTCCTTGTTCTCGCACATGTGCTGCACTTTCAGGAGGCAGCCGATCAGCTTTTTATCGGTCAGTCTTCCCTCTCCAAGCACATCAAATCCATTGAGACGGAGCTGGGGAGCGATCTGTTTATCCGCTCGAAAAAAGGGGTTACCCTGTCCGATTTTGGAAAAGCATGGCTGCCTTACGCAGAACAGATTTCAAACACACAGCGCGAGTACACGCAGAACCTGCTTGGCAAAGAATCCATCATACCGGAGGTCAACATCGGATACATTCCTCTTGTAACGCTCTACAATTTCATGCCCTTCTTCAAGGATTACAAGAAAAAAAATCCCCATTGCCGGTATTCCTTCCTGCAGGGAAGTGCCCGCGAGCTGCTCGACTGGCTTCAGCAGAAGAAAGTGGATTTCGTTCTGACCGGGGATTCCGATTTCCCGGAGGAATTATATAAAAAACAATTCTATACCTGCGATACCCTCTCCGTGGTACTGCCCGAGTCACATCCACTCGCAGAGAAAAAGTCGGTCACACTGGAAGAATTAAAAAATGACTCCCTGATCGAATTTCACCACATGAACGCACTTCGCCGTGTAATTCAGAATGCGGATCCTTCGTTTGACCTTCATACCTCCATTGCGGTAGACAAAGCGTCCGTATTATTCGATCTGGTACAAAAGGGGCTTGGGCTTTCCATCCTTACCAACAATATGGCTTCGCACCTGAAGCTGGACGGCACGGTGATCCGCCCGATCGCCCCGGACATTTTTTATGAAATCTATATGGTTTATCCGATCAAAAAGACCGCTGCGGTGGCAAAGGAATTTGCCGCTTACCTGCAGGATCTGTAAGATTTATAGATTCCCTGAAATCTGTAAGTTCATGAAGTCTGTAAGTTCTGTAGATTCCGTAAGCTCGTGAAATCTGCAGGTTTTACGTATTCTGCGGAAGACCTGCCCCTGTATGATTATCAATCGGAATGTCTCCCTGCCCGGCTCTGTGCAGTCGGACAGGGAGAGTTCTCTCTTCCTGTCCGACTGCCGTTCCAAATCGCGTGTATTCTTTATTTTGTAATATAGGAAAAGCTGTCCCCGGACTGTACATATTTCATCGGAACATCCGATCCGATCACTCGCGGAAGATACTGAATCATATACCGCATTCCGAGTTCCTCTACATTAAAATGCCCCATCTCCAGAATGGTTTTCGGCATATTCTCCGCACAGGAATCGCGGATGTAGGCGCTGAGCGTCCAGTCGATGATTTCAAACGGAATCAGCACATCCGCCTGTTGCATGCGCACCTTTTTGATCGTCTCATTGTCCGGGATTTCCTTTTTGTTTCCAAACGGCCTTGCGCCCTGCACATGCTCACAGAAGAAGACTCTGCGCACGACGGTATCGCGGCTTCCGACTACACGGATTCCGGATATATTCAGCTTTTCCATCAGGAACTCAGCCAGCTCAGGAACCGTCGTCTGCGGAATCTCATACAGCAGCGGTTTTTTCTTATCACCGACGACATAATCCTTCCAGCCAAGTTCATTCATAATTCCGTAGAAAATACCGTCCGTATTCTGTCCGCCATGTCCGCCGTGAATATGGTCGTGGTCTCTGTAAACCACAATCTGATTGTCCTCCAGCAGTCGTTTCTTCTCCTCATACACCGGGTCGCCATTCAGCCAGTCCGTCGTGTCCTCATGGCTGTAGAAAAGCGGCTCATGACAGATGATCAGGTTTGCCTTTTCTTCAATTGCCTTCCGGATCACCTCGGTGGACGCAAAGCACGTCATGATAATCCCGGTACATTCCGCCTCGGCATCCCCGATTTTTACAACATCACAGGTCTCGGGCCGCTCAAGCGGCGGGTGGAATTCTTCCAGCTTCTGAATAATTTCTGCTATTTTCATGGTCGTTTTCTCCTTTATTTTCCCTTTTATGTAAAAATGACTTGCTTCGCTTCCGCGTTTCCTTCTGTCAGCTGCTTATTATACTGTATTCTGCCGGAATTTGCCAGGCAATCGTCCGAATGGACGGACGCTGTATACTATATCCCGTTCTTTGCCAAAAATCAAGGCCGCAGATTCTCACCGGGTTATGCGCCTCGCCGGGTTATGTTCACGGCAGCTTTCCGTTTGTCAGCTCTGTCAGCACACCCGGCTCTGTGACAACCATACGGTTCATCGGAGAAGTCGTCACTCCGCGAAATGCGGTAATCGGATATCCGTAGGTGTCATTTGAAATCCCCAGGCAATGCCCCTTGCAGTTCAGATAACACTGTCCGCAGCTCTGACAGTTCTCCGGATAGGCCAGCACGGATTTATGTGCCGCTTCGTCAAAATAAAACACATCCAGCGGGCAGATCTCCACACAGGTCTGACAGCCAATGCACCGGTTTAAATCAATTCTTACTACACTCATGATCTTCCCCCCTGGCCCCATTGTTTTTTCGGCGCTTCAAATCCTTTCAGTTCCGGTTCACCCGGGAAATAATAAATGTATCTGGAATTATATGCTTCCTCCCGGTTGCCGGCCCACTCATCCGGAACCGGAATTTTCTCAGCAGAAATCGTGCCGTCCAACATCCTTCTCTGCACAATGTAGCAAAGGTAATTCTCATCATCCCGATACGGATAATCCTCCCGGTACATGCCGCCCCTGCTCTCTTTCCGCTCCAGACTTGCGCGGAGCTTTAATTCCGCCGAGAGCACCTTATGCTTCATTTCGATGCAAAGCCTCAGATCATGGCTTGTCCCGGCCTGCAGCTTCGGCACTACATGGTCGCGCATATACTCCACCTGCACCAGCGCCGCTTTGAGCGTTTCCTCACTTTTGGCCACGCTGACCCAGTACGGCGCCATGATCGAATGCAGCACATCGCGCGCCCAGTTCGGGTCAAATCCGCTCTTGCGCTTCAGCGGCTCCAGTATTTCTTCCTTCTTCGCCGCGATCTGTTCCGCCGGAATCTCAGTAAATTCCTCCCCCGCCGCATATACCGCCGCCGCTTTCCCGGCGTGGTCTCCATCGATGGATGTAAAGCAGGAGGTAAAGCCAACGCCACAGGGATACGCCGCGCCGGAAGGCGAAGTCGCATGAATCCCGTCGCCGGCCACATAAAGTCCTGCAAGCCCGGTGGCTCCATCGGTATCCTCAAGCCCACAGAATACCCCCGATGTCAGATGACAGCACATACCAGTCGCCGCACCGGCCAGCGCACTCGCCGCCACCGGCGTGCTCATTTTGCCGGAACGGATTTCCTCCGGATCCGTCTCATAGACGCGGGAGCCTCCCCGCCTGGTGTAGCTCGCAGTCGCGACATCCTGTATCTCACTTCCGTCTGCCTGCGCGACGCCGTTGACCGCCTTTTTTACACGGCCCATCGCCATAATGTTTCCCTTCGACGCCGCGTAATCCACCACATTCGATTTGTCCACATCACCGCCGCAAAGCCAGATGTTTTCCAGATATTGCCAGTGATTGTCAAGGAATACATTTCCGGGCGCCTGGCTGGAGGTTGTGTGAAAATCCTCAAATTCCTTCCCCATAATCGGAAGTCCGTGCTCATATGCCATATACTCGCCGTCAAACGTATCTCCCCCGACCGGATACCCGGTCGGCTTATAACTTCCGCCGCCAGTCGCCATCACAACGGCTTTTGCCCGGACGCTAATGATCTGTCCGCTCGGTACATGCAAAGCCATCACGCCGCAGATTTTCTCCGTCTGTTCCCCTTCCCTGGTGGAATCCTCTCCCGGGGCGAAGCCGTTTACAGCCGGCGCTCCCGGAACGAAGCCGTTTGCGTAAGCCTCTCCCGCCGCGAAGCCGTTTGAAACCGGCGCTCCCGGGACGGTCAGAAGATCCGTCGCCATGGTATGCTCCAGATATGGGATCTCATACCGGTCCAGGACCTCCATCCATCGTTTATGGCGGTCAAATTTATCAAACATCTCGCGGTATCCGGCAAAATCTTCCCGCTCATAAAAATCTCCCGCCTCCGATGCTTTCGGGTACTGGGCAAGAATTCCCCATTCCGAAAGGCGCTGGTAGATTCCTTTTGATTCCTTCAGCCAGCAGTCATACCAGCGCAGATTGCAAAGATAATCCCCGCCTCTCATCATCGCTTCTTTAAAAGCATCCTCATCGTCTCCGCGCTCCGGGTCAAACCAGCGAAAGCTGGACGGCCAGGGAGACAGACCCGAATATCCCGGTTTTCCCTTATCGAGCACAATCACCGTCTGCCCCGCTTCCCTTGCGGATACCGCCGCGTTCAGTCCCGCAAATCCGCAGCCAATCACTGCAACGTCCGCCCGATACTGCTCCTCATATGGACACTTTACTTCCTTCGGCCTTGGCAGCTCCATCACACGCGGCGCTCCCTCTCTTCCATTCATCCTGCGCTCCTTTCATTGCTTGAATCTGTCTTATCTGTTTGTTCTCCGTTCTTTCATTGTGCCTGACACGTTCTGTACCGTCATCTATTACGCCAGGCAAACTCTGTTCAGCCATCCATTGCGCCAGATGCAGTTCTGTGCCGCCATCCTTTTCGCCTGACACAATTCTCTATCGTCATCTATTGCACCGGGCAAACTCTGTTCAGCCATCCATTACGCCGGATGTATTCAGTACAGCCATCCATTTTCATACGTCCACGCAATATCAGAACAGCTCTCCATGCCGCGCGTGCTCCTTCACCGCCTGCGTCACCGCCGTTGTTTTATCCGGACGTCCGATGATCACCGCTCCCTGCAGGGAGCCTCCCGCAAACCAGTACTGCTCCTGGCTCTTTGAAACCTCGTCCGTCACCTTTACCAGATGGCAGGGGATTTCGCTCTGTTTGCCAGGATCGCCGATCGCGAACAGCGTCGTTCCAAAGCCCTCCAGATTCAGTCCGAAGATCTGAGACTGATATGCGGCTTTTTCTCCCGCCGCATTTGCCCCGGCCGTGCGCCCCTGATCGGACGCCTCCGCCCAGAGCTGATAATTCACACCGTCATACTGCGCGCAGTCTCCGCAGGCGTAAACATCCGGAATGTTCGTTTCCATAAACTGATTGACGACAATCGCCCGGTCCGTCAAAACACCGGCCTCCCTGGCCGCCTGTATGTTCGCCCGGTTGCCGCAGGATACGATCACAAAATCTGCCGGGAAGGTCTCGCCTGTTTTTAACCGCACCCCGGTCGCCCGATCCTCGCCTGAGATTCCTTCAATCTGAACGCCCTCCAGACAGGCGACGCCCAGATCCGCCATTCTTTTGCGAAGCACCGCCGCAGAGTCCGCATCGGCCTGACGCCCGATGATCTGCGGCGCCGCCTCCAGAACAGTCACATGAATTCCATTTCGAAGCAGCTCATTCGCAGCCTCCAGCCCCAGGACGCCGCCGCCAATCACCACCGCATTTTTCGCGTTCGGGATCCAGCCTTTAATTTTTCTGCTGTCGCTCAGATGCCGGATCGTCACAACACCTTCTTTCTCCCAGCCGTCAAACGGCGGGATAAAGCATTCCGCTCCCGTCGCAAAAATCAGGCGGTCATAGGGAATGATTTCTTTTGAAGTACGAACGGTCTTCTTCTCCGGGTCAACCGCTTCCGCCGATTCGCCGAGCCTCAGGCGGATCCCTTTCTCCTCAAACCATTCTGCCGAATGAATATAGAGCTCCTCCGGCGAAGCCTCCGCTATGTCCAGATTTTTCGTCAGCATCGGACGGTTGATCGGCAAATACTCCTCTGCGGACACGATCAGGATGCTCCCCGTCCGGTCTCTCTTTCGGATGGCTTCCGCAGCGCACACACCGGCCGTGCCGCCGCCCAGAATGACATACTGTAATTCCGTATCCCGGCGGTACCCCGTTTCTTCCTCCTCAACCGGCACGCACTGATCCAGCCCCACGCCGCAGACCGGGCAGGCGCCGAGCGACGCGTCAAAAATCTCTCCGCAGACGAGGCATTTTACCAGCTTCGGCTGCCTCGGATTCGGCACCTTTCTCGCACTGCAGCCGACGCCAAAGCCATAATTTCCGGCATTCGTCAGGTCATTTTCCGTCAACTCTCCTGTAAAAAAGCTGTCCTGAACACTCGTGTCAAATCCCAGAAAGTTCAGATGCGCCCGAAGCACATCCGCATTGTCCTGTATCGTGGAAAGCTTATAGAATACCGACGCCAGCTTCCCCCTACAGTCTTCCGGCCTGAGGGATGTCAGGATATCCCAGACCGCCTTCGACGGATTCCCGCAGGAGATTGTCGTCCCAAAGAGCAGAACGTCCGCAGTCTGTATCCCGCGTATCACCTGATTACGGTCCGCCGCGGAGAGATTATAGCCCGTAACATTGGTCACCAGTGCTTCTTTCAGCCCTTTCTCAACCTGCCCGGCGAAATCGATGAGCTCATTTGTCCCTTCATAGACAATCGCCACATTCGGGCGCTCCAAGTCCTCCCGGGTATGCAGCTGATAATACTCCAGCATTCTTTCGAGGTGTTCACCCGTCACTGCCGGCCCTGCGGCAGGGCAGATGGCTGTCGCATTCTGTTCCCGCACAAACGAGACCGCACTTTTCTGCTGATCCATCCTGCCGGTAAAACCGATGTTATCGCAGAAGTCCTTCATGCCCTGCTCCCACTGGATATCCCTTTCACTTCCAGTCTCCGGAAGTTCCAGACCACTGTACAGGGAACCAAACATAGCCGCCGTATACACGCAGCGATCCGTCTGATCCAGTACAAACAGCTCCGGGCAAAATTTCTTATCACCGATCATCCGAAGATCAAAGCTGTCCCCCAAGAAGAGCAGACTGCGGCTGCTTCGAATTTCTACACACCTGGTGTGAGACGGCAGAAACTTCTTTAACTGATACATAACCGGATATGCCGCGATGACTTCTATCTGACTGTTTTTCTGCAAAATCCGCTGCAGGGACGCCCGGCTGTTTTCTGCGGTAAATACAATCACCCGCTCAATCCGGTCAAAAGGAGCAATGCGCGCGATATTATCCATCCAGTATCCGGTATACGCATCCGGAACCGTTCCAATCAGAGCAAACATCTCCCCGGTCTGAACCAGATAAGAGCTCCATGCCATGCCATTCCCGGCAAAAGACTGTCCCTGGAACATACGCAGTCCAAAATCAACCACGCCGACATTCCAGACCTTATGTTTTCCGTCCATTTTACCACCTCGTCTTTCTTTTTTTGTTTTCCTCCAGCGTTCCAATCCGGATTAAAATCCGGCCTTCTTTTTCAATTCTTTGCGGATACTGATGAAGCTGTAGATAAATGCCAGAACCTCCGAGATCCACATCGCGTACCAGGTATAAGAAATCCCCAGAAAGTTTGTGAACAGCCATACCAGCGGCACCAGCACAACCAGCTGGCGGATGGCCCCGCCGACCATATTGATCACGCCATTGCCAAGGCCGGATGCAAAATAGCCGAATATGATTGTCATCGTCGCAAAGACAAAGGTCAGAGAGATAATGCGCAGGGCCGGCACACCGATCGCAAGCATCTCCTCGCTCGCCGCGAACAGCCCCAGCAGAGGGCCGGGGATCGCAAGAAAGATAACGGTTCCGATCACTGCCAGCACGATTCCTGCAGGAACGACACACTTCCACGCCTGCCGGATTCGGTCTTTATTGCCGGAGCCGAAGTTGAATCCGACAATCGGGATCGTCGCCTGGCCAAGGCCGTTCATCGGCATCATCAGGAAATTCTGCAACTTGTAGTAAACACCGAAAAACGCAACCGCTGTTGTGGATACCGTCATCAGCACCGCGTTCACAGCAAACGTCATCACACTGCCGATCGCCTGCATCACAATCGTCGGCATTCCGACGCGGTAAATCGCCTTCACATCATCCATGTTAAAATGATAACCTTTGAAATGTACATGAATGACCGGATTCTTCGTCTTATTCAGCACCAGTGCCACAACTGCGCCGGTGCACTGTCCGATGACGGTAGCAATCGCCGCACCGCGGATGCCCATTTCCGGACAGCCCAGCAGGCCAAAGATCATAATCGGATCCAGAATGATATTAATGATCGCGCCGGAGATCAGCGAAACCATGCTCAAAATTGTGTCGCCGACCGCCTGCAAAAGCCTCTGTCCGTAGGTCTGAATAAAAGTGCCATAACAGAAGATCACACATACCTGCATATACTGAATGCAGAGCTCCTTCAGTTCGGGATCACTGGTCATCAGGCCGGCAATCGGTTTTGAAAAAAAGATTCCGACCAGTGAAAATACAAGTGCTGACGCAATGTTCAGAATCAGGCCTGTCGTGGCCGCCCGACAGGCATCCTCATTTTTCTTCGCGCCGACATACCGGGACAAAAGCGAGTTCAGACCCACGTTTGTGCCGACGCCAACAGCAATCATCAAAAACTGGATCGCGTAGACCAGTGACGTAGCTGTCAGCGCCTGTTCCGAATAGCGGGATACAAAAATACTGTCCACGATATTATAAAGTGACTGCACCAGCAAGGACAGCATCAGAGGAATCGACATCGTCAAAAGCAGCGTATTCATTGGCATAACGGCCATTTTATTCTGTCCCGCCGCATCCTTTTTAGCCGCAGACTGTCCGTTCCCTGCTCCCGCATTCGGCGTCTGCCTGGATGTTTTCATAGTAGCATTTCCTTTCTGTCCTGATTTATTCTTTCCCATTCTCATTCTCTCCTTTCATAAAACCAGCGGTTCTGTTCCTGAAATCAGATTATTTCATTCAAAACCATCGGATTTCTATTGAATTCCTGAATTTAATTTTATTTTACTAAAAACACCCGGAAAAACAATTCGATTTTCCCGGGTGCTATTCCTGTTCGGAATATTGTATTTTATAAAGCGATTTTCTGTTGCGCGGCTTTTTCTTATCATAATAAACCCATCCGTCAATACCCGTAAATCTCCGTGATCTCCCGGTTGTACACGCCGGGGCAATCGTACACGATCAGCGGCTTCTCAACGGTCATCCGGGGGCGGCCGCCGCGCACGGCCTCGATGAGGACCATGTTCGGCTCTTTATCGATGGATGGATAGACGAGCCGCATCCGCTTCGGCTCCAGATGATACTGTGACAGAACGCGGATAATCTCGGCCAGGCGGAACGGGCGGTGCACCATGTAAAAATGCCCGCCGGGCACGAGAAGCCTGCCGGCTGCGCGGATGACGTCCTCCAGGGTACAAAGGATTTCATGGCGCGCCGCCGCCTTCTCCAGATCGGGATTGAGCAGGCCGTGGCTGCCCTGCAGATAGGGCGGGTTGGACGTGATGGTATCAAAAGAAGCCGGTGCAAACAGCGCGTCGGCTTCTCTGATATCTCCCTTTATGATGTCAATCCGTTCGGTCAGATCATTCAGCGCCACGCTGCGCGCGGCCATGTCCGCACTCGCAGCCGAAATCTCCAGCCCGGTAAAATGCCTGCCCGACGTCTTCGCGGAGAGCAGGATCGGTATGATTCCGGTGCCCGTGCCGAGATCCAGCGCCAGGCCGTCCTCCTTTACCTGCGCAAAGCCCGAGAGCAACACCGCGTCCATTCCAAACCGGAACAGATGCTCGCTCTGGATGATGCGCAGGCCGTTGCGGCACAGGTCGTCCAAGTGCTCGCCTGCTTTTAATTCTACTTGCATAGCTATCGTTTCCTTCTGTTTCCAGTCGCATGAAGCAGCTATTTCCTGCGCGTCAATGTGCCTTTCTGTGGACTACCGTCTGAAGCTAATGGGAATGCGATCACATCACATTCTTGCAAACAAAACATAAATTAAACTGTCCGATGGATGCATCTTCGCTCAATGCTTCACGTTTGCGCTGCCTTTCGCTTTCTCATTCCTGCGGTCGGACGCGTCGCGGCCGTAGCGATCCCGATCCTTGCTGCCATGGTCTTTGCTTTCCCGCTCATTGCCATCTCGTTCTTTACCGTCGCGTCTGTTGTCCCGATCTTTGCCATCCCGGTTCTCGCCGGAACGGTTCACACGGGAGCGCATCGGCTCCTTGTCCTTGTTTTTCCCGGTCCGTTCTTTTTTCTTTCTCGGTCGGAACGTCAGGTCCTTGGCGTCAAATTCTTCCAGCTCTTTCTCTTCATTTTCCTCGAATATGACCTTGACCCGTTCCCGCAGGACATTGACATACTGCACCGTTCCTGTTCGCCCATCGGCGGTCGTCACGGTATCTCCCTGCGCCGGAAGGCGGCTGTTCAAATACTCGTAGGTCTCCTCTTCATTCTTCAGGCAGCACATCAGCCTGCCGCAGACGCCGGAAATCTTGGTCGGATTCAGAGACAGATTCTGATCCTTTGCCATCCGGATCGACACCGGGGCAAAGTCTGAAAGGTAGGAATGGCAGCAAAGCACACGGCCGCAGATGCCGATGCCGCCCAGAAGCTTCGTCTCATCGCGCACCCCAACCTGCCGCAGCTCAATCCGCATGCGGAACACGGACGCCAGATCCTTGACCAGCTCGCGGAAATCAATCCGCCCATCCGCAGTAAAATAAAACAGGACTTTATTATTATCAAACGTGTATTCGGCGTCAATCAGCTTCATCTCCAGGCCGTGCTTCTGGATTTTCTCTCGGCAAATGCGCAGCGCATCCTTTTCTTTCTCCCGGATATACGCCACGTGCGCGTCATCCTCCGCTGTCGCCACACGGATGACCTCTTTCAGCGGTGAGACGACCTTGTCGTCCTCCACCTCGCGCACGCCGCCGATCGCCGTGCCGTACTCTACTCCCCGCGCGGTCTCTACGATGACGTGATTTCCCGCGTGAATCTCATACTCCTTCGGGTCAAAGTAATAGACCTTGCCGGCATTTCGAAACCGGATCCCAATAATCTTAACCATGTATATTCTCCTTAATGACAAGGAACAGAAGCTCCATTGTCAGGTCAAAATTGACATTTGCGTTCAGACGCGCCTTCGCCGTCTCAATCGCCTTCATCACTACATCGACGCCCTCATACGAGCACGTCTGAACCGTCTCGCGGATGGTGCGCAGCTCGTCCTTAAAAATGACGCCCTCCACATCCTTCGTCGCTTTATAATATACCATATCGCGGTACCAGAGCGCCAGAAGATCCAGATAATCTCCAATCGAGACCTTATATTCCTGTACTTCCTTTACGTAATCAATGATCGCGCTGATCTCCATCGTTCCCACGCTCCGGACCAGCCGCATCGCGGAACCCTTGATCGCGTTGAAATCCTCCGAGGAAGCCAGCCGCACCGCCTTGCCAATGTTTCCCTGCGCAAACGCCGCGCAGATATCCGCCTGGTAGTCCGGCACCTGAATCTCCTTCATCAGATATTCCTTCACCACCTCGTCCGGCACCGGCTTCAGATTCAGCGTCACACAGCGCGAACGGATAGTATCCAGCAGCATCCGGTCATTTGCCGTCAGCAAAAGAACAATCACATACTCCGGTGGCTCCTCGATGGTCTTGAGTATCGCATTCTGTGCCTGCACCGTCATCTTCTCCGCGTCATTGATAATGTAAATCTTGTATTTGCCATTGTACGGGCGGATCTGTGCGTCGCCGACCAGCTGGTCGCGCACATCCTTCACACCGATGCTGGCCGGCTTCTCATGCTGCAGATAAATAATATCCGGATGGTTGCCGCTCATTGCCTGTCTGCAGGAATGGCACTCCCCGCAGGGGGTGATAGCTTCCGCGCTGTGCATGTCCGTACCGTCCGGATGCCCGAAGTCAGAATCTCCGCTCATCACTTCGGTATCATTCGACGGTATATGCACCCGCTCACACTGCAGCGTCTGGGCAAACGCCTTCGCGAGCTTATTTTTCCCCGTACCTTTTTCTCCGTTAAACAGGTAAGCATGGCTCACCTTACCGGAGCGGATAGCCTGCTCCAGATGCGCCACCTCTTTTTTATGTCCAAGTATCTCGTCAAATCCTGCCATTTCATCCTCCCCTGTGCCCGGCAGCCCGTACGTAATTCCATGTGCATTCTGCCTGTTTCGACGATAGCACAATGCAAAAATCCCCGGTGCAGCCCACCATTACCCTATGCTTTTTTTCTGCGGTTCCTCTGAACCACAGAGCACCGAAACGCTTTCCTCATAGCCGGGGACAGCTCCGGGCAGTCTTCGTCAAAAACAATGGGATGGTTTTTTGCTTCCTCGACCTCTCTTAATTGTTCTTTCGTAGGTTTTTTCCCATTTTCAATAATATATGTTCTGGTCATAGTATAGCTCCTTTTCTGCATTGGTCGCGAGTCTGGCTGAAATCAGCCGGATGGATTCCTTCTTCTCCGTAAACACAACAAAAAGAATATCTCCAACCCTGCCAATCGCAATATACCTTTCCTCATCAATGCTATGCTCAAAATCATACATCTCGATATAATTCGGGTCTTCAAATACATGAGCCGCCGTCTCAAATGAGATTTTGTGCTTTTCTTTGTTGATCAGATTTTTCTCCTCATCCCACTCAAATTTCATAGCTCATATTTACTCCTTTTACAAATAGCGTATCACACAAACAAGGATTCGTCAATGCATATCCATCCGGGAAAATTCCGCATTTTCGCCCCAAGACAGCTCCGAACGGATATACTCTGCTATCTTCTCCAGGCAGATTTCCCGGTCGCCATCGTTCAAAAATCGCTTCGTAATGCCGACCTGAACCACGTTTTCCTCGGAAAAATCCTCCTGATCCGCGAGAAACCTCCGGCACATCTCCGAGTAGTCCGGCACGGGCTGCTTCCCTTCGCGCTTCATGGAGCGCTCCAGGCGCAGGCGGTCATTTACCTCAATATAGAGCGGAACCACACGTTCCGCACCGTAATAGTCCCGGATCTTTTCATAGGAAACGAGCGTACCGAGCGCCAGATAACTGAAATGCTCCAGATCCACCGCTTCGCTGTCCGCCGTAAAATAATACCAGATGCCCTGCACCGTGTCGTAGGAGCGCAGCTCAATCACCTTTCCGGCCCTGCGCAGCCGGTCAAGCTCCTCCATCGTCACAAAATGATACTGAATCCCATCTGTTTCTTTTGCGCGGATCGGGCGCGTGGTATACATGATCAGCGGACGCAGCCCCAGCTCATTCCGGGAAAGAAGCCCCTCATAAAGCGTATCCTTCCCGGAAGCACTCTTTCCCATAATATAAAAGATTTTTCCCATTCCGGCTTCATCCTCCTCGCTCCGCTGCCTAAGAACTGTCGTGAATTTTCCCATCCTTCCTGCGCCAGCTCCCTGTCTTTTATCACAAACCGGCATGCATAAATTCCATCAATATAGCCGCCTGCCGTCCCGCGTCGATTCCTGCATCGGCTGCATAAGAACAGGAACGCTGCATATCTGTCTCCTGCTTGCGGTTTTCCCATTTCTAATCGGCTGCTATACAATCAACAGCCTGACATTGCTTAAACGGTCAGGCAGAGCAATGTTCTTACACTATAATCCGCCAGCCCCTGCACCTGCAGACCCATGGCCTGATACCGCGCAAGCAGATCCGGCAGCCTATCCGGCACACGCTCTCCCGGAACCAGAAGCGGAATCCCCGGCGGATAAAGATAGACTGCCTCCGCCGCCACCCGTCCCGGGCTTTGCTCCAGGGGAACCGGCTCCCGCGGCAAACCGTCCGCCTCCGTCATCGTCATAACCGGTTCGGGATGCGAAAAGCCCGCCTTTTTTGCAGTCATTGCCTCCATGGCGGTATCCTGCAATTGTTGACCATCTGAAATGAATTCCCAAATGTTTGCATCAGAATCGCGGCGTCTTTCACACAGCCGCGCGTCGATTTCCAGCAGCGCCCTCTCCAGACGGTCAAAGCCCTCCTGCGTATCTGCTGCCGTCAGGATGGCAGTGATCGAATGCTCTGATGCCATTTCTACTTCCAGATGATAGCATGTTCGCAGGATTTGGGCAAGTCCCACACCGGTTATATGATTATTCGCAATCCCGTCCGCGGTTCCATCAGTTGTATCATCAACCAAGGGATCCGCGTCCTCACCGACAGCATCCTCCGTCGATATCAATATCTTAGACCGGTCAAATGCAAACGCGTTCAGCTCCGGCTCCTCCCCGCTCACAAGATGCAGCACCATCATCTTGCCAAGCGACCGGCGCAGAGCTTCCAGCCGCCGCACAAAATCATCAAATAATTCCTGCCGCCGTGACTCCATCAGCCGGACACACTCATCTATGGACGCCATCAGAACATAGCTGGGGCTGCTGCTCTGGTAAACACCCAGGAAAAAGCGCAGGCGATCCCGGTCGATCCGGCTGCCCTTCACATGGAGAAGCGCCGTCTGTGTCAGAGAAGGCATCGTTTTATGTAAACTGTTAATCACAAGATCCGCGCCGAGGGAAAGCGCCGAATCCGGGAAATACGAATGCATCGCAAAGTGAGCGCCATGCGCCTCATCCACGATCAAAATCGCTCCCGCCTGATGCACCTCCTCTGCGATAGCCCGGATGTCAGAGACCACGCCGTCGTAGGTCGGGGATGTGATGAGCACCGCAGCAATCCGCTCCCTGCGCGCACCGCCGCCGGATCCTTGCACGAAATCCGCTTCTGCACAGTTCCTCACTGCACGAGAAGCCTGCGAACAGGAATCATCGTTCCTCAATGCCTCGCGCACCTGCTCCGGCCGAATGCTCCCGTAAATCCCGCGCCGTGCATCCAGATCCGGGTAGAGCCAGGTGACACGCAGTCCATTGATCAGCGCCGCGTGAAAGGCCGATTTGTGGCTGTTGCGCGCCATCAGAATCCTTCCTCCGCGCGGCACGGCTGCCGACACCGCGGCAAGAATACCGCCGGTACTCCCATTGACCAGAAAGTGCGTCTCATCCGCGCCGTACAGTCCGGCCGCCCGTTCCTGCGCTTCCTTTAAAATCCCTTCCGGATGGTGCAGATTATCAAACCCATCTATTTCCGTAATGTCCATCTCATAAGGGCGCTCAAAAAACTGCATCTGCCTTTTGTGCCCCGGCATATGCAGAGGATAGGCATCGGACTTCGTATATTCAGTTAACTGATCCAGCAGATATTTTTTCATTTGCGCCCCATCGTTCCCGTGCCAAATGATCGGCTCATTATGCAGATTACCCATTGTTTAAAGCCAATGAGCCTGCGGCTGACTTATTTCAACTCTTACCAGTGTCTTTTCTCAGGCTTCTGCCTGTTTTCTATTCACGTACCTTATCCGGATGCTCCTGGTCTCCATTCACGTACCTTATCCGGATACTCCTGATTTCCATTCACGTACCATTACTCAGACTTTTCCGATTTAACCAGCTATAACAGCTCCTCCAGCTTCCCGAATCGGTATCCCATTTCCTCCCACTTTGTCAGCAGCTCATCAAGGATGGCCGCATTCGTCGAGGAGGTGTTGTGCAGCAGCACGATTGCGCCAGGATGAATGCGGCCGAGCAGCTTCTCAAAAGCTTCCTTGGCGGTCGGCTGATCGTCCTGATACCAGTCGACATAGGCCAGGCTCCAGAAAAACGTCTTATATCCGAGCTCCTGCGCCATCGCCAGATTGCTCTCGCTGTACTTGCCCTGCGGCGGGCGGTAATATTTTGTGATCTCCTGCCCGGTCGCCTCGTAAAAAAGCTGCTCCAGCTCCTCAATTTCCTGCCGGAAGGAATCCGGATCCGCAATGGCCGACATATCCGGGTGATGCGCAGTGTGATTCCCCACCGTGTGCCCTTCCTCCAGCATCCGGCGCACCAGCTCCGGATTGTCCGACACAAAATTGCCCACGACAAAAAAGGTCGCGCTGACGCTGTGCTTTTCCAGTGCCTCCAGAATTGCCGGCGTGTTTCCGTTTTCATATCCGCAGTCAAAGGTCAGGTAAAGGACCTTCTCGTCCGTATCTCCCGCGTAATACGCATCGTATACGGCCAGCTCCTCTTTTGTGGCATTCGCCACCGGAGGTTCTCCCTCCTCCTGAAAACTCAGACCCCAGCTGCCCTCCGTGGACACGGTCGCGCTTCTTTGCTGTTCAGAAAACCGGGCCGCCATTCTTCCTGAAAAAAACGCGGCGATAAACAACACTGCCACCGCCGCTTTTTTGATTGAATTCTTTTGTACTGAACGCTCTTTTTTATTTCTCTGTTCTTTCCATTTTGCAAAAACCGAATTCACCAGGTTCTGTATCATCCCGCCGACCTGCAGCACTTTTACTGTACTATATGCTGCGGCGAAATCGGATATGAATGTCACTTTGCTTCCGGATATCATTGTTTATGAGATTCCTGTTTTACATCCGGATTCTGCTTCATGCAGGAACACCACATCGCCTGATGTCATGTCAGATATCAGCGCCGACTTCGTTTCTGGTGATTCAATGCCAGCTCATTGCGCCTCGGTCTCTATCACTTCAGCTTCTCAATCTGCGTCCGTCTCTGTCTCCGTCGTTTCCGTTTCCGCGTCTGCGGCCGCCTCGGTTTCCTCCGCCTCAGTCTCCGCCGTTTCGGTCTCGTCCGCTGCTTCGTCCGTTTCCGCGTCCGTATCGTCTTCCCAGTCTACCTCTTCCCCGTCCTCGGTATCTGTCTCGGTCTCAGTCTCATCCTCCGTGATTTCCACGATCTCAGAGTTCTCCTCCAGGAACTGATATACCTTGTCCAGCAGGATGTAGCGGCTCATCTCGGTCTCGCCATAGTCCGCTTCCATCTCCTCGCCGGATTCATAGCCATACTCCTCCGCGTACGCTTCCAGACCAGCCTGATATTCCTCGTCCGTCAGCTCCAGACCCTCGGTCTCGGCCACGGCCATCAGAAGCATCTCCTGATCCAGACTTTCCTCAATCGCCGCATTCAGGTACTCAAGGAACGTTTCCTCCGAGCCAAAGTAAGCTTCAATCAGATCCTCATACTCCATCTCGTAATAAGAAGCAATCAGCTCATAATAGGAAATCGCGTCATTCACACTGTAATCAATGAGATCCTGCGGATAGCCTGTGATCTCAGAATTCGCGGCCAGCTCAGTCAAAAGCGCATCCTGGACATTGTAGGTCCATTCACTCTCGGCATCCTCGGTCAGATACTCCCGGATATACTCCAGCCAGGAATCCAGATCCGTGTACTCACCGTCCGAAGCGATCTCAGCCACTTCGTCCGACAGCTCCGGCACGCTCATGATACCATTTACAGTGACCGTAAACACAACCTCCTGCCCCGCCAGCTCATCATAATAATAATCCTCCGGGAAGGTCAGGTTCAGGTCAACCGTCTCACCGGCTTCCACGCCGATCAGGCCTTCCTCAAAGCCCTCGATGAAATCTCCGGAGCCGATTTCCAGCTCATAATCCCCCGAGCCGCCGTCGAACTCCTCGCCGTCCATCGTTCCTACATAAGTAATATCGACCGTGTCGCCTTCCTCGACCGTACCTTCCGTCACCATCTCCACCGCGTCAGAGTAGCTGACCAGCTCTTCCGCTTCCGCCAGAACATCCTCATCCGTGACCTCCACCGGCTCCAGCTCGATGGTCAGCCCCTTGTACTCGCCAAGCACCACGTAATCCAGCGCCGTATAAGTCGGGCGGACTGCATCAGCCTCGTCCCCGGTCTCATCCTCAGTCTCATCTGCGTCCTCTTCGCTGTCCGTATCCGCTTCCTCATCATCTACGGACTCGGTCTCTTCTGCAGCGTCCAATGCTTCCGTTTCTTCCTCTGCCAGCACTCCAGCCGGAACCGCACTGACCGCAAGCGCACAGGCACATGTTATCGCAAGTATAAAATTTTTTCTTTTCATAAAAAATCCTTCCTTTTTTCTATAGAGATTATTTTGCTGATATCGCTCGAATATCTCCGTACAGTATAATTGGTCTGTTCTCGCGTAGCGAGTATGGACGAAGACCGCGCCCCTCGCCGGGGAGGCATCCCGCACTTCGTACGGGATATACAATCGCGAAGCGATTTTTAGTTGCGCGGTTTACATTATAACATATCTTCACATTTTTTAAAGCCTGTAAACTTAAATTTTAAAGATTTCTTTCGAAAGTTTCTCGAAACTCAGAATCGTTTCATCAAAACGCGCTTTCTGCATGCCTGGATCCTGTTACACACCACATCTGCGTTATGCAGCGCGAAACCTCTGATGACATTTCCTGTCCGCAAAACCAGATTCCCTCCTCCATCGGCCCCTGCACCGGCCCACGGAAGCAAATTCGCTCTTGTGCTTTTTTCTAAAGAATGGTAGAATACTCCTCAGATGAAAAAGAAAAAGCCGGCGTCATGCCAAAAGGGGCGCAAGGCGTATTACGGAGGTACCTATGTCAACCTTTCTCAAAGTACTGTTAGTCATTTTAATCATACTGGTAATCGCGCTCATCGTTCTCTACTTCGTCGGCAGGCGAATGCAGAAACGCCAGGTCGCCCAGCAGGAGCAGATGGAGGCCGCGAAGCAGACCGTTTCGATGCTGGTGATCGATAAAAAAATGTTGCCCATCAAACAGTCCGGTCTGCCGCAGATGGTGATTGACCAGACTCCCAGGATGATGCGCCGGTCAAAGCTCCCGATCGTGAAAGCAAAGGTTGGCGCCCGTGTGATGACTCTTGTAGCGGACAACAAGGTTTTTGACCTGATTCCGGTCAAAAAGGAAATCAAGGCCGTAGTCAGCGGCATCTACATCATGGAAGTAAAAAGCGTGCGCGGCGGCACCCTGGAGCGGAAACCAAAAGGGAAACCAAAGCTCCGCGACCGCATCGCATCGTTCGCTTCCCGGAAACAGAAGGAGCTGGACGAGGAAGAAAAAACTGCGAAGGCACAGAAAGCGCAAAAAGCACAGAAGAAATCAAAAAAGGCTAAATAATACCCGTGCCTGACAGACCATGGACTTCCTGCAGGAAAAGCAGAAAATTCACCCCCTAAGGGATGCGGCCGGGAAGACTCCGACCGCAGGGTAACCTTTTAAAAACGGCCTGTCTTTCAACATTTTATTAAGTTTTTATCAATTGACAACGACACGCTACTGCTGTATAATCAGGAAACCCAAAATAGAAAGGAGACTCTGATTATGGAAAATATGCTTAGTGTTGCAAAAATGTTTAACAGCCTTTACAGGGCAGAAAATGGTGTAGACATGGACGAAATGAGAATGCATAAGATGATGTATCTTGCCCAGAGAGAGTCTCTTATGTATAACAAAGAACTTCTTTTTAAAGACGACTTTGAGGGATGGATGTATGGTCCCGTCCTGGTTGGTGTAAGAGATGAGTATAGTTCTGGAACCATGTTTCAGTCTGCACCAGATAATCTCTCTGCGGAATCACAGAAGCTTGTGAAATCTGTCTACCAACGTTATAACAAATTATCATCCTGGCAGTTAAGTACGTTGTCACACGGTGAACTTTCCTGGAAAAACTCGCGTGAAGGTTTATCCGCCAGTGCACGTGGTTCGGTTCATCTAAAATTAGCCGATATGCGTTTAGATGCTGCCCGGGAACTTCTAAGAAGAGAAGTTGCGTAATTTTATAAGGATGGTGATTAACATTAATATACAAGATCAGCGCGAGTTTCTGGGTAATCGGCTTGAGCCAGAACAGCTAACATCAAAAGAAGAGAATGAGACTTTAATCCAGACCTTTCATGCCAGCAAAAACGGGAAAGGTCTGGAATCATTTTTAAAAGAATATGCATGGGAAGAAGACCTGCAAGGAAATACGAAAATATACTTGGTTAAGGATGTTGAGACTGGAGAAATCGTTTTCTATTTTGGTTTATGTGCTGGTCTTTTATATAAGGAAATAAGTTCAGAAGATTATAAATTGTCAAACTCAGAAAAGGCCATTTTAGATACGTGCATTGATGCTTTAAAGAAAGGAAGCACCAGCTTTGATATTGAAGACACTCTTTTATGGTATGAAGGCGATGATACTGTAGAACCAGATAAGATCCGGAAAATTGTTGAGGAAAGAATCCAAATAAAATTAGCTGCCAGAGAAGACCCCGAGAATTCGATGGATTCAAAGAATGGTGTTAATGTTAAGCAGGTATCGCAAACCTTTCCTGGAATAATTCTCACACATTTCTGCAAAAACAGTAATTATAATAGTACGAAAAAGGTGGCATTCCCTATAGGTTTTTATGTGTTTTGGGAAATAGTTGTCAAAAAAGTCCTGGAAATTGCTTCTCAGTTAGGATGCCAATATTTGTATTTGTTTGCAGCTGATAACACAGAACCCGTTCCAACGCAATCTTCCTTTCTTTATTCCGATGATTGGGACGAGGATGAATCCGAAACGGATACAACACCCGTGTATAAGCTCGTTGAGTATTATAAAAATGAACTTAAATTCGAGGATGTACAAGACATCACAATACTAAAACCGTACTATGATTTCCCGTGCTTTAGCCTGATTCAAAAAATTGGTGCCTTACAAGAGCATCGGAATGCGGCATGGATTCAGCACTCTGATGTTAATATATAAATGCTTCAAGGTGATAGCTGCAATACTCAATAGCAATGGCAGCTATCTTTTATTTTGAAGGATACTTATGACGCTTTATGCGCTCAACACCAAGTGCCTTGGCTGCCTTATCCACAATCTTGTTCTTTCGATTCGTCATTACAAATACAGATGGTCGACGTACGCCCTAATGCCGCGTCACCCGCGCAGAGACGGCATAGTTCCATGCGCCAGAATGCGGATCCGGATGCTGCACTCGGCCACAGGCTCGTAATTCATCTCCAGTGTATAATCGACAAGAATCTCAATCTGTTCTTCGCTCTCCGTAACATACACATTTTTCACATCAAACCCTGTAAGCACACTTCCGGCGACCGTATCATACCAGCTGGTGTTTTTCACATGTTCCTCAAAAACCATCTTTGTACTGACCGGTCCCCTCCGGATCACTTCCAGGCGACGATCCCGCAGCGTAATGCGGGTCTTTACTACTTCGCCCGTACTTTCATCCGGCTCCTCGTACTCCACATAATGCTTCCCATTTCGGAAATAATATTTACCGGGTGAAAAGACCTCCACAGCATCCTCCTGCTCATCCTCATGCGCTTCGCGCGGGACGGCGCTGCTGCGGTAATGCCCCCTCGCTTC
>JAJQDT010000022.1 GCA_021202075.1 Lachnospiraceae bacterium
CGTAACGCAGAACGAGGAGTTTCGCAGAATCACGCAGGAGTATGAGTCACGCGTGAGGAATAGAGCGGGGTGATAACGTGATAACGAATGTTCCCACAACTTCATGCCAAATTGGCACGAAGTTGTGGGAACAAAGGAGAGAAAGCAGCCTCGAAAGACCGCTTTAGCGCTTATGCGAAGATACGGTTTTGCCTATATCAGTATATCATAAATTATGCGCTGCACCCGTGAATATTTTCTCGAATCACAGAGAGAGAAAATATTCAACAGACTTCTGATACAAATCTATGATTTGTCCTTCAATGTTATTATATCATAAACTGTGTGCTGTACCCGTGAATATTTTCTCGAATCATAGATGAGAGAAAATATTCAACAGACTTCCGATACAAATCTATGATTTGTATCGGAATGTCTTGTCATCCTGAAGCACGAAACCCGCTTTTTAACGTGCAATTTTATTTTTCGGTTTTGCCTTTCACTGCCTGACTTTTTGAAAAATAACGTGCGAAATCAAACTCATCTCAAATTATGAACATTTTGTGTGTTACAATTCGGACACAATTTGGGGGTCGAAAACGCGGGCTTGAACACGAGAAAAATAAAACTGAAAATACAATGTCGGAAAATAGGGTGTTGAAAAGTGACACATAATTTATATTCTATATGGAATTAGCGCCGGCTTATGCCAACAACGACTTTTAGGAACTTTTGAACATCTATTGCATTCCTAATTGTTTCAATTTTGGATTTACGGTAATATTTTATATTTCTGCGAGCAAATCATACGGTGGATACACCGCACAATTTCTATGACGATAACGTATTCTTGCACTGCAATCAGATTGACTTCATGCTTCGAGACATAGACCTATCAAAATGTGTACAACTTATTAGTATATGTACTACTTTAGCACCACAGGCTGTTCTGATTATATGTTACTGACCATTTATTACCCTGTCAGTTTTAATGATATAAGCGTATGCCTCTGGGTTCGCCTTCCGAAGATAGCTGACTGGCATCAATTTCTTACTTTGAATTTTCTCACCGGCATACTCCGTATAATCTGCTACTGGCGTGTATTGCTTCCGGTAAAGCAGGCACGCTATCATGTACATAACCTTAGCCGCACGTCCTGCTGCAATTTCCGGGGTAAAGTTCTCAGCATATATATGGTCGCGCACATCCCGAATGCCTTTCACATAAACTGGATATTCGCCCGCGTTTGTTTTCCCACGTGAGGCAATACACAGGGCAGAATCAAAAGAGTCCATCAGGCAATCCTGCGGAGTGCTTTCTATCCCACGATAGGCAGCTTCAGCAGCTGAAATATTCTGATATGTATGAAGAACCGTTGCCTGGTCCGTAAACACGTCCAACAACGCACACACGTCATAAAATTGCTTGATAACCTCCATATCTTTTCCGGCATTAAAGGGGATTCCTGTTGTATGAGGCGCAAAAGCTGTCAGTTTGTCAGCAAGTATGCAATCCGGGCTCGGTGTGCTTACCGTCAAAAATTCCGGTTCCGTCAGTAGAAGCTCATTCTTGATCGCCCTATTGACTAAATTCCCATAATGGCTGTGTTCAAACAATACATCAAGAAGTATGTAGGTTGTCCTGTCTTGGACAACCGAATCATAAGTAAATTTAAAATGCCGCTTTTCTATCTTATTTTTCCCGACTCTAATCTGCTCTTCCGCAGACCGGAATGGAAATATCTTTGATGCTTCCTTGATAAATTCATCCACATCCGTCCCCGGTTCGACCACAATGTCTACATCAGTGGACAATCTTCTTGGGGGTTCAAGCATTAAGATTAACGACGTGCCTCCCTTAAAAATTAGCGGCATTCCAACTCGGCGCAAGGCTTCCAACAGACCAAATGCAAACACGACGCGCTCTAAAAGCGCCGGATCTCTATGGCTTGTTGATTGTAACGCTCTAATGTGTTTCTCGGTAAATGTTTCCTTTATAATCATTTTCCTATCCTCGTTCTCAACTGAACAGTTGTATTTTCGCCAATGAATTTCTTTATCCTGCTTTCAGCTGACCTTCTCCTAGCATATCGAAACAGGCAACTTTCGTCTATGATGTAGCTTGCAAAGGCTTCTTCATAAATTCCGGTATACTCCCCCTCGCTGACCGACGCAAGCAGCAGCGGTTCCGCAAAAAGATCAACAAGCAGCTTTTCCAGCCTTGTGTGCCACTTTTCTTTCCTGCCAAATGGTGCCTCAGTAACAAGTTTCACAATAACAATCATGTCATCTAACCAGTACTGGTGAAATATCTCTTCCGTTGGGTTTATCAGCACCTTCCCAGGATACGCCTCTTTCAACGTATCAAACACGAAATCCACAATATCACTTTCTACGGACACAAACACAATATTGTGTGCTATTTGATGATTAACGAACTCGTTCAGCTGTACCAACTCAAAAAGAGTAAAATCAAGGTATGGATGCTTTTCAATAATCAGTCCAGCTACGCTGTGAGACAACTCTGAATAGGAATAGTTATAATAGTTCACGCCTTTTGGCGGGACGCAGTACTTATTGCGACCTACTCTTGCAATATTACCATTAAGGAGCATCCTCTGCATTTCCTTTTTGAATGTCTCTTCTCCACCAACAAATCCTCCAACCTGCGCAGCCCGATAAAGCTCCTGTCTACTAAAATAGTTTTTCTCGGATAATTGCTGCATATAATTCATATCAAATCACCTCTTTGCCTTTTCGGCAGTAAGACTGTCCCACTGCCGCTTTGGTATTTTCATTATACTCTTTTCGATGCAGAATGTCAATACCTTTTCGGCACTTTTTGCTGTTTATTGCCGTTTTGGTATTATGGCTTCAAATCTATTATGCTCAGTCCGCATTCAGATTATGCAGCAATGCTGAAATTCACGCGGCTGATTCCAAAAACAACTGCACGGAAGACTGCGGAATAATACTTGATAATCGGTGCGGTTTGTGGTATCATTATGACGGTGGGACAAGACAAGGTGGTATTTAAGCTCAAAAATACAGACCGTTCATTTGAACGAAGGGAGAGAGCATGAAAGAAGATAATGTGATCGAATCCACAAACGAGAAAAGGTGTGACTTTGAGCTTTTCAAAAGCAATGTGTGTCACAGACTGAGGTCTCTTGGGGACAGAAATTTTATCGTTGAGGTACTCAAAAGCGATATAATCAGCGTCTATTACAGCCGGCAGTGGTATGCTGAAGCGTTCTATATGCTTGCAATGCTCGACTATATAAGCCGAATAAACGATGTGCCGCTTTGTGATAAATATCATGATATGCGTACACAAAAATTACAGGACGTAATTTATCCCGCCGGAATATTGGTGCTGGATTTGGTGTTTAAGACGGATAAATATCGAAAGGAAAGCCTGCAATACGCCATTCCCGAATTTATGCGATTCAATATAGTGGAAGCTGATATTCGTGATGTTGTCTGATTTATAACGAAATTTATATGAATGTACTTTACTTCCTTATGTGATATAATTTACACATCCTCCCTTTTCCCTTTCTGGTCATGATGACCATAATCGCCGGTTTCGTCAAAACAACCAAAAAAGC
>JAJQDT010000163.1:0-128 GCA_021202075.1 Lachnospiraceae bacterium
TCATGCGCTTCGCGCGGGACGGCGCTGCTGCGGTAATGCCCCCTCGCTTCGCTCGAGGGCAGGTCGCGCCGTCCATCCTCATGCGCTTCGCGCGGGACGGCGCTGCTGCGGTAATGCCCCCTCGCTTC
>JAJQDT010000163.1:228-18169 GCA_021202075.1 Lachnospiraceae bacterium
GCTCGGCGGCAGGTCGCGCCGTCCATCCTCATGCGCTTCGCGCGGGACGGCGCTATGCAGTCCTTTTATGCTGACCAGCACATCTTTCGTCATAAGTAATATCCTCCTGTGCTGCATCTCCAGATATTGCATTCTCTTCTGTTCGACCGAAAGCCGGCAAACATCCGTCTGCATTGTGATGTGCCTCTGCAAAAAACTCAATACTCCTCAATATTGATCTTCTGTATCGTCTCGATGTCGTAGGGCAGAATCGAGTTCGCGAAATGTCCGAATTTGTCCGCCATGTCGCTGACAAAGAAACGGTATGGCTCGGTGACCGGCGGGTCTGCGGGCTCATCCGGATTCGCGATCTGCTCGCGCATAAGGAGCTGCCCTAATTCCTGTGCCGTCTCGTAGGCCGGATTCACCAGCGTAATGTCGTCGCCGACCAGCTCATGGATCAGCGAGCGCAGAAGCGGGTAGTGCGTACAGCCGAGAATCAGGCTGTCGATGTCCCTGTTCAGCAGCTCATCAAGGTAGCGCCGCGCCACCTCCCGCGTGACCGGATCCTTCAGCCAGCCCTCCTCCACAAGCGGACAGAACAGCGGGCAGGCCTTCTCGTAAACCGTGATGGACGGATCCTGCTCATAGATCAACTTCTGGTACATATGACTGTTGATCGTGCTTTCCGTCCCGATCACGCCAATCCTGCGGTTTTTCGTCGTAGCAACCGCCACCCTTGCGCCGGGACGGACGACCCCGATGATCGGGATATCCAGTTCCTTTTCCACCACATCCAGCGCCAGGGCGCTTGCCGTATTGCAGGCAATTACAATCGCCTTGACGTCCTGTGTCCGCAAAAAATGAATAATCTGCCGCGAAAACCGCACAATCGTATCCTTCGATTTGCTTCCATACGGCACCCGCGCCGTGTCGCCGAAATACACAATGTGCTCATTCGGCAGGTTCCGCATAATCTCCCGCGCCACGGTCAGTCCGCCGACGCCGGAATCAAACACGCCGACCGATGCGCGGCAGACGCTGTTATTTCCTACCATAATACTCTCCATTCTGCGCCGCTGTCACATGGCGCACAAAATTTGCTTTTCTGCGTTACTGTCACATTGCGCTCGAAACTGCTTTTCTGCGTTGCTGTCACATTGCGCACAAAACTGCCTTTCTGTGATATGCATTTCTCATGCTCATGCCGCTCTCCGCTGTCATTCGCCCGTCTTTCAAAAACTCTTCCGCTCTGTCACGGCAATAAAGTTCAACAATATGTCTGCCGGATTTGCCTGCGTCCAATAAAGGCGAATGGACAGCTGGCAATCAACATAATCAATCGGCAGCTTTTTCCGGATTCCCTCTTTTTTGCGTCTGCATACGGAAATGTCTTCCTCAAAACAGAATCACTCCCCCATCATGGAGTGCGTAGCTGATCGGCTCCTCCTCCGGAAACTGCGCGCCTCCGGCGGTTGCCTCTGTCACGGCCTCCCGAAGCGCACCCGCCGCTTCCTTCGGAACGACCGTGCGAATGATCACTATATCGGTATATTCAGAATCCAGGACCGGCAGCCCCCGCTGCCCCAGCAAATACTGAATTTTCCCAATTCCCGTATAATTTGTCTGGATTGCCAGACGGACGCCTTCGCGTTTTTCAACAATCGTGCTGTTCTTCAGGCCCTCCTGAACGGATTTGGAATATGCGCGCACCAGGCCGCCCGTTCCCAGCAGAACCCCTCCGAAATAACGTGTCACTACCACAGCAACGTTATGAACTTCTTCGCCAAGCAGCACCTCCAGCATCGGCCGACCCGCAGTGCCCTGCGGTTCCCCGTCGTCACTGCACCGCTGCAGCTCTCCCCGGTCGCCGATCACATAAGCAAAGCAATTATGCCTGGCGTCCCAGTACTTTTTCTTCATGGCGGCGATAAGCTCCAGTGCTTCTTCCTCACTGTTCACCGGCCGCACCGTCGCGATAAAGCGGGATTTCTTCTCCACAATCTCACCTTCGCCGCCTTTATAAACAATCTTCATTTCAATTTTCCCCAATTTATCTGCGTAAAAATGCTCTTTTATTTCAGTCTCTGCGTCCGTTCCGGCCGATGTATCGTCTCCCTGCGAGAATCGTTTCCCTGCAAGAATCATTTCCCGGCAAGAATCGTTTCCCAGCAAGAATCGTTTCCCTGCAAGAATCATTTCCCTGCAAGAATCATTTCCCTGCAAGAGCAAAAGAACTGCCGCGAAATTACTTACTCATCTTACTACAAAATCCGTTCTCTGACAACCACAGGAATCGATATGCCGTCCGTATAAAACTGGTGTTTTCGGAAAAAACTACATAAATAACTTACGATGCACAGGTTATTTCGTAACAGATCCTGACCCGGATAAACCGGAACTGAAATTTTCCATTTTGCGAAAGAATTTGTTCTTAAGCGACTGATCCCATGTCGGAGGACGCTGCGCGGATACAGGAAAGGAAAGAGCATGAAACAGGCAGATGATAATAGTAAAGTAAAAAAAACAGCCATCCAATTTGCACACAAATTGAAAAAAGTCACTGTTACGTTTATGCGCGGGCTGCGGAAAGACACTGCCGCAGTTATACACAATCTGCAAAAAGGTACTGCAGCGTTTATATGCGGTTTGCAGAAAGGCAATGCCGCATTTATGCGTGGCCTGCAAAAAGCCACTGTCGCATTTATACACGGGCTGCAACAAGCCACAGCCGCAGTTGCACATGGAATCCGAAAAGCCTGCGCCACAGCCGCATACCGGTTTAAAAAAGCCTGTGCCGCATTTGCCCGTTTCTTGAAAAGCTTCCCCTGGAAAAGAGCCGGTATCGGGATCGGTGTGACTCTGGCGGTCTGCCTTCTTGCGTTTCTGCTCGTCGTCTGGAGGCTGATCGCATCCGCGCCTTCCATTGATTCCGTTAACGTCTCTCCGAGCGGCTCGGCCACCTGGATCTGTGACGAGAAAGGGAATCCCCTGCGGAAGCTCTCCCTTTCCGAATCAAACCGGGATATTGTCACGCTGGACGAAATTCCGGCCGCTCTGCAAAACGCAGTCATCGCCATCGAGGATTCCCGTTTTTATGAACACAACGGAATTGACCTGCGCGGCATCGCCCGCGCGTTCTGGAGCGGAATTACCAATGGCTCCTTTTCGGAGGGCGCCAGCACCATCACACAGCAGCTGATTAAAAACAGCGTCTTCACCGACTGGACGCAGGAAAGCTCCTTTGCGGAGCGTTTTGCACGCAAGGTACAGGAGCAATACCTCGCGCTTCAGCTCGAGGAGCAGCTTTCCAAAGAAGAAATTCTGGAAGACTATCTGAATACAATTAACTTCGGATCCGGCTGCTACGGGGTTGAGGCCGCCGCACAGCGGTATTTCGGCAAAGAAGTATCCGCTCTGACCCTCTCTGAATCCGCGGTACTTGCTGCGATTCCGCAAAACCCCACCGGCTACAGCCCGATTGAATATCCCGAAGCAAACCAGACGCGACAGCGGCTGATTCTGCGCTACATGGAAGAGCAGGGCTATATTACCCATGAGGAGCGAATGGAAGCGCTCGGGGACGATGTCTATACGCGCATTCAAACCGTTAACAATTCCCGGGAGTCGGATTCTGTCTATACCTATTATGAAGACGCACTCATTGAACAGGTGACAGAGCTTTTGATGTCAGAGCTGAATTATTCCAGTGAACAGGCTTCCCATGCATTATACAGCGGCGGGCTGCGCATCTATTCCGCGCAGGATACCGCCCTGCAGGAGATCTGCGACGAAGAATTTCAAAACCTCTCGAATTTTCCGGAAAGCACACAGGTCGGCGTCGACTACACACTACGCGTGCAGGAAACCGACGGCTCTGTGACAACCTACGGCTCCGAGGCGCTGCTCTCCTGGGTCCGCGAAAACATCGATGTCTCCTTCGACCTGCTTTGTGAAACGCAGGACGAAGCGCAAAGCTACGCAGACGCGTTTCGCGAAGCCATGTTAAATGCAGATTCTGATGTAGTCGCGGCATCCGGCGCTGTTGCAGATTCCGATGCAATCGCAGCATCCAACGCTGTTGCAGACTCCAGTGCAGTCGCAGCATCCGACGCTATTGAGGACTCCGAATCGACTTCGGAGGTCGACTCAGGCGTGGATTCCAATGCGGTCGAAGCGACCGGCATAAGCGAGGATTCCAATGTGACCAAAATGATCAGCACGAGCGTGGATTCCGATGCAATCGAAACCGGCAGCACCATCCTCTCCGAGCAGCTCACCCTCACGCCCCAGCCGCAGGCTTCCCTCGTCCTGATTGATCAGGAGACCGGCTTTGTCCGGGCCATTGTGGGCGGCCGCGGAGAAAAGACCGCCAGCCTCACCCTGAACCGGGCGTCCGGTACCACCCGCCAGCCCGGCTCCACCTTTAAGATTCTGACTGCCTATGCGCCCGCGCTCAATGAGGCCGGGCAGACACTCGCCACCCTCTACGAAAACGAGCCCTTTGAATATGAAAATGGCACTGCTGTCAGCAATTGGGACATCACGGACTATTCCGGAGCCGTCACTATCCGCGAAGCCATTACCCGCTCCATCAATGTCGTCGCGGTCCACTGCATCACCGAAATCACGCCCCGTCTCGGGTTTACCTATGCGGAAAACTTCGGGATCTCCACGCTCGTCGACACCGCAGACTCAACCGACGGCTCCAGCGACGTCATCCAGCCGCTCGCGCTCGGCGGTATCACAAATGGTGTGACCAATCTGGAGCTCTGCGCCGCCTACGCTGCCATCGCAAACGGGGGCATGTACGCCGCTCCCCTGTTTTTCACCAAAATACTGGACCGGAACGGAACTGTGCTGCTTGACGCGACCGGACGATACGAAGCCGCCAGCGCAGATAGTTCGGAAAGCAATCTGGGCGGCTTCACACGCGTCCTCAAAAAAAGCACGGCCTGGCTGCTCACCAGCGCCATGGAGGATGTCGTCTCCTCCCCCTATGGAACCGCGTACGGCACAGTCTCGGCCGCCGGGCAGCCTGTCGCTGGAAAGACCGGAACTACCTCCAGCTACAAAGACATCTGGTTCGTCGGCTACACGCCTTACTACACCTGCAGCGTCTGGGGTGGCTATGACAACAACCAGTCTCTCCCGGACGGCTCCCTCTGGCACTCCTACAGCCGCATCCTCTGGACTGCTGTCATGGAGCGAATTCACGCCAATCTCCCTGTCAAAGCATTTGAACAGCCAGATAGTATCGTAGAAGTAACCCTGTGCAGCGAAACTCATCTGCTCGCCCAGGAAAACTGTCCCTCCACCTGCACCGAATTCTTCGCCAGGGGAACTGAACCGGACGAGGTCTGCTCCGAGCACCAACCGACGGAAGAGGCGGAAACAGAGTCTGAGACGGAGGAAATTCTGATTTACCAGGAGCTTCTCGATGATCTGCTGCCGGAGACGGAAAACGAATCCGAAGAAAATGACCAAATCGCGGCGGAGACAGAGTCCGAAAACAAAGATTCAGCGATGGGCGAGAGCGAACCCGATTTTGGCTTTGATTCTGACCTTGATTCTGATTCTAATTTTGATTCCGGTTCCGATGCAGAAACGGAAGCCAAATCCGATGCCGAGACCAAACCGGAATCTGACGATGAAACTATGACGGGGTCCAATTCCGAAGCTGAGGCGTATTCAGATTTCGGAGCTGAGGATAATCCGGATTTCGGAAGGGAGATTAATTCAGATTTCGGAACTGAGACAGATTCGGGCGCTGAGACGAAAGCCAATTCAAATTCAGAATCTGAGTCGAAACGAAGCACAGAATCTGCAGCGGAAACAGAATCGGATTTGGCACAGGATGCCGATACACAATTCGGAAACGGCTCAGGCACCGGGGAAACCAGCTCCCTTGACGATATGCTGAATCGGCTGACAGACAAAGGATTTTCATTTTCGCCATAATGCTTACATCAATCGCCGGGATGAATCCCCTTGCCCAGCGTCCCCGGCAGTATACCGGTTCGCAATGCCGCCGGTATACGATCACCCGGGAGTCATCCGTAGTTCCCTGTTGCACAATTCAACCAGTCGATTTAGCGCTGCCTATATCTGATTCCGGCATTTTTTCATTTTTTCCAGTGAATCAATTGCCACAGCAAACAACCGGAATCATCAATAAGCACTGGTTCCATATTAAATAAAGTCCCATGTCTTTCCCTCGCCTTCCCAGCAAATCTATACTATCATTTATTTCGCCCATTTGTATCTGGTCTTAAAGCCGCTGTAAGTATTATACGGCAATCGTTTTTCCTTCTGCAATCTTCCTATTACAATATAAGGCATCACTTTTTGCGATGACGCAAATGCTTTTATCGACTCTATCTCATAGTTTTCCTTTTTTATAAACTTGTCATATTCATCAGGTGAAAGTAATTTGTTCCCGGCAAACTGATCTGCTTTTTTTTCTTTTTCTTCGTCAGTCCTCACATCAACAAATTTCATCGTCTTTCCTGCATCTCCGTTCATAATATGTCCAAGTTCATGAAAAAGAGAAAACCAGAAAATATCAGCAAATGAACCTCTTAATGTTAGCACCATCTGGTATACTCCATTGTTCTTTTGTGAAATATACCCCTGAACCGGGGCGCCGCGGAAATTTCTGAGCAAAGCAAAATCAATTCCATATTCGGACATCGTATTTTTAAGAGCCTCCGGTAAATTTGCTTCGTCCTTCCGCATATTACTTTTAAGCGCTTCCACCAGTTCGTCCGTTTTATCAGGATCAAAGCGAGCAGTAACAGCATTATCATTACTAATAAGCTGGCACATACGAATCCAGGCGCCCATTACATAAGGATTAACAGCTGTATTAGCCGCCATCCGAAATGCTCCTTCCGGAACGATATCCTTAAGATTCGCAATATTGCTGAATTTAAGCGCTTTTCTTAATGATAAAATGGAAACGTCCCTGTTCTCTCCGACAGGCATCCTCCCTTTCTGGCGCAAATATTTCACAACTTCATTCAGGGCTGTCCGCGCTTCCCGCTCTTCGTCCGTTATTGTCTGCATTTCGTTAAACTCTAAAAGCTCCGCATCATAATGCGCCTGAAGATTCATCCAGAAGGATTTCGGTACATCCAACGCATACTCCAATGCAAATGCAAATTTAGCAGAAATATTTTTTTTCCCTTTTATCACATTACTGATGAAGGCCGGAGAAACTCCCGTCTGCATAGCAAGTTCAGCCTGTGTAATACCGCGCTCTTCTAATACCTCTGCAAGCGTCTCTCCCGGATGAAAAATCAAGTCACATGATATACCAGTTTTCTTTACTGCCATGGTAATCGCTCACTCCTTCCACTTCTATTTCCGAGCAGATTAAAATCGTATCTTCATCCGCATTCGGCTCCAAAATCAGTCTCGCATGAGGCGCAATATGCAGGGAATACCTTATATTCGTATATCCGGTAAGCCGTTCAGTCTTTCCCAGCCCCAATTTCAGGAAGTCTCCAAAACACTCTGCCGCCTCCAGACGATCCATGTGCTTCTTTATCGCTTTTACCCACTCCACAGGTAACTTACGCTGCATCTTCTGGTAGTCTGTAAAATACTTTTCAATTTTGCTGTTGACGTAAGTTATGTTCAATAAGTCATTTCCTCCTGGCCTCTGTTGAATTAACTAATTGGTTAACTTGTCTAATATGGTAACATATACTGATATGCCTGTCAACAGGAATCTTCTTTACCTCTTATATCGTTTCATACATGAAGCGTATCCGATCATAAATCCGCGCAAAATCCACTGTGCAGGCTCCATCGTAAATTCCGACTGGCACCGTATCCGCGAACCCGTAAATCTTCGCCGAATCCCGTTTCTCGAATTCATAAACCAGCACGCGTTTTCTCCTCGGATCGATCAGCCAGTATTCACGCACGCCGGCAAGCTTATACTTTGCGACTTTTAATCCCTGATCTCTTTTCGATGTACTTGGAGACAATACCTCTACCACCAGATCCGGCGCTCCAAACACGTGGCCATTGCGAAGCTTTTTTAAGTCGCAGAGAATCAGTACATCCGGCTGCACGACCGTTTTGTCGTCACAGTCCAGCTGCACGTCTAACGGAGAGACAAACGCTTCGCAGGGGCCGTGATTGTCTTCGATAAAATTCTCAAAGATTCTGTAAATCGTTCCGACAAAGGACTGGTGAAGGTAATGCGGCCCAGCCATATCATAGATAACGCCATCAATCAGTTCCACCCGCGGATCGTCCGGCAGCGCCAGATAGTCCTTCAGCGTGCACTTCCCATGCTGTCGGGTCATCGCGTACTCCGCCAGCACGTCCGAAACCAGGCGGGCGATGGGCTCTCCCTTCTTTGATAAAACATACTCCTCTGCCGCCTCCGCGATCATGTCAGCCCCGGCTTCTCCTGCAAAGTATTCCGCACACCTCTGTCTGGTTCCCTCGCATGTGCTTTCTTTGTTACCAGTGTCTGCCTCCGACAAAGGTTTTTCCCATTTCTCCATACCGCTTCCTCCTCATTTTTCAGAATTGTTTCAATTGTATATCAAATTTCCGAGACCGCTCTTTATAGATCCATCGGCCGCTCACGCCATTTTCTTTCGTATTTTTGCTTAGTTAATATAATACTTATCTTTTGCAAATCTCATTTCAAAACGTATTATATCACGCCGTTCTCACAAATGCAAGCGTTTTCTCTTACTATTTATGATGTATTTCTTTGCATCTTTTCGCAAAATCTTTTTTCTTCTCCTGTTCGGGGCGCCAGAATCATTACACTCCCTCCCAGAGCAAAACCATGACAAAGGTGCATTGCTTATCGCGCTAAAGCCAGTGGGATCGCAGTCAATCCATTTCAACAATGAAGGGCGCTTCTCAGAACAATGAACGCGCCCCTCAAAATCCATACAAAAACGTATCCGTACAAAACAATGAATGCGCCTCTCATAATCCATACAAAAACGCATCCGTACAAAACAATGAAGGTGCCCTCTCATAAAACAATGAAGGCACCCCTCAAAATCCTTGACAAATTCGCGCAAAGCCTGTATAGTGTGGTGGTATTCACAAATCGGATACGAGTTTGCAGTGCGGTTATAATTATACGGTTCGTAACTGTTTTGGCCTGCAAGCTTCCATATCATCTGGTATCACATTTCCGTGCAGCCGGGGAGATAGCGGTGCCCTGTACCTGCAATCCGCTACAGCAGGGGTGATGCCGAGCCGAGGGCGTTCTGTTGTGGAGCTGCCCCTGATAAGTGATGTTGACGTCTGGGTCTTACGCGGCAGGAATCCGTGAACCGTGTCAGGTCGGGAACGGAGCAGCACTAAGCGGAACCTCCTGGGTGCCGTAAGGCAGCCTGGGCCGAGTTAACTGTCAGGGTAACGTCTGTGGCAGGCGTTCGAAGCGAGGCGCACGGATTTTTATATATACATTTACAACACGTTTTTCATTTTAAGAACGTGTACCGTAATCAGATTTTTTATATTTCATAACACGGACTTCCGGCCGCAACCAGAAATAAGCTTTCACGGATGACGATTTTCAGCCTTTCATAAGCTGTGTTCGATTCCGGTGACTGCTTTTTTTATATGACAGATTGGAGTTCTTATGACGACAGACGAGAAATATATGAGAGAAGCTCTCCGTCAGGCAAAGAAAGCATATGCGCTTCAGGAGGTTCCAATCGGATGTGTCATTGTATACGAAGACCGGATTGTCGCGCGCGGCTATAACCGGCGCAATACAGACAAAAACACGACCGCCCACGCAGAAATCAACGCAATTCGCCGCGCGAGTAAAAAGCTCGGAGACTGGCGGTTGGAAGGATGCACAATTTATATCACACTGGAACCATGTCAGATGTGCGCCGGCGCGATCGTTCAGGCCCGCATCACGCGCGCGGTCATCGGCGCCATGAATCCTAAGGCCGGCTGCGGCGGCTCCATTCTGAACCTTCTCGAAATGCCCGAATTCAACCACCAGGTAAGCGTCGAACGCGGCGTCCTCAAAGAAGAATGCAGCACAATGCTCTCTGCCTTTTTCCGTGAGCTGCGGGAATCCAGAAGGCAAATGTAATATCCCACTCTATTCTTCAGAAGATCCGGGAGGAAAAAATACGATGTAGAATTTGCAAAATTAAAATTGACAAATTACTTCCAGGAAATTATAATTATCCTGAATAAAGCAGTAGCAGAAGACTATCTCAGTGAAAATAATCGCAAGGATATCCTGTCTCTGTTGCGAAAGGCCATGATACGTGTTTTTTATAAAAATGATGAACTATTTACGGAGGTGATACGTATGACAACACCACTTTTGGAACTGCCCAGTGAAGCAATCGCAAGGCTCGAAGCGGAAAATGTTCAATTGAATGCTGAAATCAAAGAACTCACTGCGAATAAGAACGCTGAAATCAAAGAACTCACCAAAGAGCTTACCGCGTTTTTCTTAACATCTATTCGGGATTTGCCTGATGTAATAAACTACCCCGCAGATGCGCTGCGGAATAGTAACTCCTGAGAGATTAAATAACAACGAGTTTATGTATGCAGAAACCGCGGGGGCTTTCGCCCCCGCGGTTTCTTGTTTCTCGCTTTTGCCGTTATTTCTGTGCGTTATTTCTGTTTGGTACTGCGACGCATTAGTTTTTGATTTCGCGTTCGCGGCGTCTGTAAATCACTGCCATGAGGATGATCGCCAGAGCCAGGATCAGGATTACAATATACTGCGTCAGCGGCGTGTCGTCGCCGGTCTGTACCGCTGTCGTCTCCGTCTCTGTTTCGGTCTCGGTCTCTTCTTCGTATTCGGATTCCTCCTCGACTTCCTCAATCTCCTGGTTCGTGATGGTCACCGTTGCCGTTGTCGTCGTCTCATCAAGCGTCACCTTCGTGGTGTCCACGCTCACTTCGTAAGCGAAGTCTGCCGCGTCAGCCACCGGATTGCCATCCGCATCCACCTCGGTCACGTACAGCGTCACGGTCTCTCCGGTTCCGATGGAAACGCCCACCTCTACGCTTACAGAGGAGCTTCCGGCCAGATCCAGCGTCACGATATTCTCGGAAACATTCGTCGCCAGTGTCGTGTAGGACGAATCCGCAAAGATTCCTGCGTAGAATACTTCACTGCTGTTCAGCGCGTCTCCGTCCGGATCCAGCAGCTTCTTCGTGATGGTCAGTGTACCTTCCTTATAGAAACCGCCCGGCATTGTGTAGAACTCATTCGCGAAGGTTATCGTCGTCTGGCTGCCGTCGGTCACAGTCGCCGTCGCTGTCGTTGCGCCGTTTCCAAAGTCTGCCGCAAAGATGGTTCCGTCCGCGAGGGTGCCAACGCCGCTCGCCAATGCTGCTCCGGTCGAATCGCACTCCGCGATGTAGTAGGTTCTGCCAATCTCCAGCCCGTCAAAGGTCACCGTCGCCGAGGAGGCGTTCTTAAATGCGATTGCCTTGCTCGCGTACAGGTTCGTGCAGGCCGCGTCTACGTAAAGTCCTACATAGAAGATCTGATCCACCGCGTCGATCGCTTCATTCTGGTAGGTCAGGTTCTTGGTCACCGAAATCGTCGCCGTTGCGCTGACTGTCATCGAATCCTCCACCAGGAGCACGCCGTCCTTTACGGTCGTCGTTGTCTTACTCGTGTCAATCGTTCCGTCTGTATTCAGTACAAACGTCGTATCCGTCGTGATGTCATAGCCGGTCGGAGCTACGGTCTCACGGAGCGTATAGGTCTTGCCCGGAATCAGGCCGGTCACTTCGTGATCTTCCGTCGTGGAAACCCACTCGTCAATCACAGTGCCATTCTCGTCCACGATCCGGATGGTCGCGCCCGGAAGTTCTTCTTCCGTTGTTACATCGATCTTCCTGATCTTTACGGAGGTAACGTCATTCGTAAATGTCATTACCGTGTCGGTGTAGGTCATCTCAGCGCCCGTGCCGTCCGTCACCGTCGTCGTCAGCTTCAGGGTGCCGTCGCCGTTGTCCGCTGCCGTTACCGTTACCGTATAGATGGTCTCATCAAAGAAATATCCGGTTCCGGTCTGCGTTTTCTCACTTACCGTGTAGGTATAAGTCTTTCCTGCGTCGTCCAGCGTGTAATTCAGCGCCGCAAAGGTGATCGCTCCTGTAGTATCGTTTGTTACCGTCTGAAGCACCGTACCGGTTCCGTCCGTCACGCCAGTCACATCCGTTAGTACAAATTCGAAGGTTCCAAGTGCGCTGTCCGTGCGTGCCATGGACTTCGTCGCCTTCAGCGTCAGGCTGCCGGCCGCCGCGTAGGTATTCGCAAATACCACATCCGCCGCTGTGCCGTTTGTGATCGCGCTGCCGTCCTTGCTCACGCCGGTCACTTCCGCCGTCAGGCTGCCTTCTCCGTCATCCGTCACCGTCACAGTTACCGTGTAAACACTGCTGTCATAGCTATATCCGCTCTGTCCATCATTTACTTCCTCGATCTGATAGTAGTACGTACCAGACTTCGTGTAGCTGATGGCCGGGAATGTCACCGCTCCCGCCGCGTTATTCGCAGCACCGCCTGTAAAGCCATTTGCCACCGCTGTTCCGGCCGCGTCCACTTCCGTAATCGTGAAGCTAAACTGGTTCGCCGTCAGCGTCCGGCCCGTCAGGGTCTTCGTCGCGGAAAGGGTAATGCTGCCCGCAGTCGCATAGGTGTTGGTAAAGAGGATGGATTTCGCCTGCGCATCCGTTACCGTTCCGTCCGAATACGTATAGGTAAGTTCTGTCTTCAGTGTACCATCGCCATTATCACTGATTGCCACCGCTACGGTATAAATCTTGCTGTCATAGGTGTACCCGTTTACCTGCGGATCCGGAATCACTTCCTCTACCGTATAGTAGTATGTCTTTCCGATATCCGTCTGGTCATACAGGTCGGTCTTTGCAAATGTCACTTTTCCGTCCGCATCATTGGTCTTCATCTCCGAATAACCGCCCGCGGTTACGCTTCCATCCGCTTCCACCTGTGTAATCTTGAAGGTAAACGCCCCTGCCGTCAGAACCATGGTCGGCTCATCCGAAGTGAGCACCTTGGTCGCTTCTACGCTTAGACTGCCCTTTGCAATGTAGTTATTCGTAAATACAACCACATCTTCGAGGGTTCCCGTTTTATCCACATCGTCAATGAGATTTCCCTGGCTGTCGTAATGCGTTACATCCGTAATTTCCGGATTCAGCACACCCGTACTGTTATCCTTTACCGTTACTTTCACGATGTAATAGCTGTCATCGTAGGTGTAATATGTCGCTCCTCCGTTGGTCTCCGCAATCTTATAGTAATACGTACCGGATTTCTCGTAGGTAACCACCGGGAAGGTTGCAGTTCCGGCTTTATTCTTTGCTGTTTCTGAATAACCTCCGGAAACCTCATCACCATTTGCATCTACCTCCACCGCTGTAAAGGTAAATTCATCATCCGTCAGTGTACTGTTCGTCAGTTTCTTGGTTGCTTTCAGGTAAATCTGTCCTTCAGCTGTATAGATGTTCGAGAACGTCATCGCATCTGCCGCTGTCTGCGTCGCCGCAATTTCATAGGTAATTTCCGTCCCAAGCTTCCCTCTGCCCTGGTCTACGACTTTTACATATACGGTGTATTCCGTCGTGTCATAAGTGATGCCGTCTTTTACATTGTTTATTGCGTCACTCGGAATGATTTCCTTCACCGTGTAGGTGTACGTTTTACCTATATCCGTCTGATCATAGGAGTCAACTCCGGTAAAGGTTGCCTTGCCCTTAGCGTCATTGGCTGCCGTCACAGAATCCGTAAGCCTTGCGCTGCTCACTTCGAATGTAAACTGACCAGCCTCAAGCGGAGTCTCCGTTGTAGTCAGAATCTTGGCCGCTTCCAGATCCAGTGTGCCGGATGCGAGATACGTATTCTCAAATCCAAACGAATAGGTTGTCGGTGTTGCGCCTTCCAAATCAACTTCTGTTGTAGTGTTATTCGCGTCTGTCTTTGTCACCTTTGTAACAACTGCCGTCAACACGCCTTCTCCGTTGTCCGTCACCTCTACTGTCACCATGTAGACCGTCTTATCATAGTCATAATAGCTCAGCGTACCGATGCTCTCGGATACCTTATAGTAGTAGGTACCGGAGGTCGTGTAGGAAATCGTCTCAAAGGTAACATTTCCATTTGCGTCATTCTTTGCGCTGCTGCTGAATCCGCCTGTTACCTCATCGCCATTAGAATCAACCTGCACAAGATTGAAGGTAAACAGATTGTTCGGCAGCGTTCGGTAGTTCAGTGTCTTCGCAGCTGTAAATGTAATCTCGCCCTTTGTCTCGTAGGAATTCGTGAAGGCTATGGAGCCTGCATCCACATTTACATCTGTCCCGTCCGAATACGTATAGGTGATATCTGTACTGAGTGTACCATCGCCATTGTCACTGATGGTCACCGCCGCTGTATAGACCTTCGTGTCGTAGGTAAACCCATTCACCGAATCCGTAACTACTTCCTCTATCTGGTAATAATAGGTCTTGCCTGCATCCGACTCGTCATACGCATCGGCCTTTTCAAAGGTCACCTTGCCATCTGCATCATTGGTCTTCGTCTCTGTGTAGCCGCCTGCGACTGCGGTTCCGTACTGATCCACTTCCGTAATCTTGAATGTGAACTGACCGTCTGTCAGCGACATCGTAGTTTCATCCGCATTCAATGTCTTTGTAACCTCAAGACTCAGGTCGCCGGATGCCTCATATACGTTTGTGAATGTTGCCGCATCCGCCAGATCGCTGACGCTCACATCGTTCAGGTCATTGCCATTCCCATCATAGTGTACGACCGCTGTAACGGAGGTGCTCAGTTCTGTGGCTGTGCCTCCTGTAGCAGTCTTATCCGTCACATTCACCGTCACAATGTAATAACTGGTATCATACCTATATCCATCCGGTATCGGCGAAGGAATTACTTCACTGATCTTATAGTAATGATCACCGACATCACCCGCTTCATACGAAATCTCATCAAAGATGACCTCTCCCGCCTGATTCTTAACAGTACTCTTATAGGTATTTGCAGAAGCTCCGGAAGCATCCGTTGTCTTCATCTCAGTCGTTCCGGTCTCATCGGTCACTTCTACTGCGGTGAAGCTAAACTGCCCATCCGTCATCGTTCTTCCTTCCAGCGTCTTATATGCCTTCAGGAAGATCTCGCTTCCATCCGTGTAGAGATTTTCAAATTCCATCTCCTGCACGTAACCGTTATTGGAAGCCTTAATGCTCTTGATATCCGCTGTCAAAGTGCCGTTGCCGTTGTCCACAACCTCTACGGTTACCGTGTAAACCACTGTGTCGTAAGTATAGCCCTCTTCCTTCGGGTCCGGAATTACCTCCGATACGTCATACGTATAGGTCTTGCCAATGTCCGTTTCGTCATAAGTATCAACCGTACCAAAGTCCACCTTGCCGTCCGCATCGTTCTTCGCTGTCACAGAACTGCCTGACGCCATCTTTCCGCCAGACACCTGGAACTCGAACTGATTTGCCTGCAATGTTACACCGCTCGCTGTACTTGCCAGAAGGCTCTTCATTGCAGTCAGAGTCAGAGTACCCGTAGCTGCATACTTATTCGTAAGCACAACTGATTCTGCGAGATTGGATGCATTAACATCGTCAATCACATCCCCCTTCTCATCATAATGCGCCACTGCCGTAATTGCAGCCGTCAGGGTCGTATCCGCATTTCCATCGTTGTCTGCGTCGTTTGTCACGGTCACGGTGACAATGTAATAGCTGGTGTCGTAGGTGTATCCCGCAGCCTTATCTGCATCCGCAGGTACCGTCTCGGCAATCTTGTAATAGTAGGTGCCGGAGGTCGTGTAGGTCACCGCCGGGAAGCTGATCGTTCCGTTCAGGTCATTTGTCGCCGTACCGCTAAAGCCATTCGCTACCGCGGCAGCGCTTGCGGTTGCATCGGCCACTTCTGTAATTGAGAAGCCAAACTGCCCGCTCTCGAGCGTCCGCCCGGTCAATTTCTTCGTGGCTGTGAGTGTAAATTCGGCCTCGTACTTGTTGTTGGTAAACACAGCCGTCGGAATCGTTGCTGTATCGTCCGCCGTCACCGTCACTTCCAC
Source organism: Lachnospiraceae bacterium (assembly GCA_021202075.1). GTDB lineage: Bacteria > Bacillota > Clostridia > Lachnospirales > Lachnospiraceae > Choladousia. Next base: position 16,317 of record JAJQDT010000163.1, read on the forward strand.
ACTATTTGTGCTGATCAGCGTGATGTCGTCCGGAAGGGAGCTCGTCACTTCCTTTACAATATACTTGCCCGGTATGAGATTATCAATCTGCTCCGTCTTGCTCTCGCCGTTTACGATGGTGATTGTACGTCTCGCTGCTTCGTTTCCATCCTCATCTTCTACAAGGAATGTGTAGGAGCCGTCCGCAGCTGTCGGGTTGTCCGTATCCGCCGGGTCTTCGCCATTAATCGTCACATTCTTTGTGATCTTCAGGCTTCCGACATCCTCCACATCATTCGTGAATTCTGCCGTCGGAATCTCCGCTGTATCATCTGCCGTTACTTTTACTTCTACGCCGTTTGTAGTTACCAGCGTCACTCCGCTCGGATTGCTCGCCAGATACTCATATACATAATAGGTACCCGGTATGAGATTATCAATCTGCTCCGTCTTACTCTCGCCATTTACGATCGTAATGTTGCGGCGCGCCACTTCATTATTGTCTTTATCTACAACATAGAAGGTATAGGTGCCGTCCGCTGCCGTCGCATCTTCTGCCTCAGACGGATCCTCGCCGTTGATCGTCACATTCTTCGTGATTTTCAGGCTACCGACATCCTCCACATCATTCGTGAATTCCACAGTCGGAATCTCCGCCGTATCATCCGCCGTCACGGTGACCTGCACACCATTCGCGGTCGCCAGCGTCACACCGGAAGGGTTGCTCGTCAGGTATTCATATACATAATAGACACCTGGTACAAGATTATCTATCTGCTCCGTCTTGCTCTCGCCGTTTACAATGGTGATCGTCCGACGCGCCACCTCATTGTTCGATTCATCGACCACATAAAAGGTGTAAGTGCCGTCCGCTGCCGTCGGATCCTCCGCCTCAGACGGATCCATGCTGTTGATTGTCACATTCTTTGTGATCTTCAGGCTGCCGACATCTTCCACATCATTCGTGAATTCTGCGGTCGGAATCTCCGCTGTATCATCCGCTGTCACGGTAACCTGCACACCGTTTGCTGTCACCAGCGTCACATCGGTCGGATTGGTCGCCAGATACTCGTATACGTAGTACACACCCGGCACCAGATTATCAATCTGCTCTGTCTTACTCTCACCGTTTACGATGGTAATATTCCGTCGCGCTACTTCATTGTTCGATTCATCGACCACATAGAAGGTATAGGTGCCATCCGCTGCGGTCGGATCTTCTGCATCCGCCGGATCCTCGCCATTGATCGTCACATTCTTTGTGATCCTCAGACTGCCGACCTGATCCACATCATTCGTGAATTCCGCGGTCGGGATGGACGAGGTGTTATTTGCCGTTACCGTTACTTCCACACCATTTGTGGTTACCAGCGTCACCTCAGACGGATTACTTGTTACATATTCATACACATAATAAGTACCCGGAACCAGATTATCGATCTGTGCCGTACTGCTCTCACCATTTACAATCGTGATATTCCGGCGAGCCACCTCGTTATTGGAGTCATCCACTACATAGAAGGTATAAGTGCCATCCGCCGCTGTCGAATCTTCCGCATCCGTCGGATCCTCGCCATTGATTGTCACGTTCTTCGTAATCTTGATACTTCCGACTGCTGTCTTGTCGTTCGTGAATTCCACCACCGGAATTGTCGCTGTATCATCTGCCGTCACAGTTACCTGCACACCATTGGCAGTGGTCAGTGCCATACCCGACGGATTACCTGCAAGGTACTCATATACGTAGTACACGCCCGGTACCAGGTTGTCAATCTGCGCGGTATTGCTCACGCCGTTCACAATCGTGATATTCCGGCGGGCCACCTCGATATTGGACTCATCCACTACGTAGAAAGTATACGTGCCGTCCGCTG
>JAJQDT010000159.1 GCA_021202075.1 Lachnospiraceae bacterium
GACATCGAGGCAAAGCGGGCGCAGGGCAAGGGCGGCGGCTATGTCCGTTGGGCGAAGAATTTCAATCTTCAACAGATGGCCGAGGCTGTCTGCTTCGTTAAGGAGCATGACATTGGCACCTTCGATGAGCTGGTGGAAAAGACAGATGCTGCTACCGCCAGGTTCAACGAGTTTTCCGATTCCATTAAATCGTCGGAGCAGCGTCTGGCGGAGATTGCCGCACTGAAAAAGCACATTATCAACTACTCCCGGACGAAAGAGACCTATGCGGCATACAAGAAATCCGGGTACAGTAAAAAGTTCCTGGAGGAACACCGTGAGGAAATCACCCTCCACAAAGCGGCAAAAGTGGCATTCAATCAGCTTGACGATGCTGGCACTCAGGGAAAGGGGCAATCCAGAATCCCCACCATCAGGCAGCTCAATCAGGAGTATGCCCAGGTGCTGAGCGGAAAGAAAGCGGCCTATGCGGAGTACCGGCAGGCCAGAAAGCAGATGCAGGATTATCTCATCGCCCGGAAAAATATCGAGGCGATTTTGGGTGTGGAGCAGGAGCAGGCTGAACAGCGCAGGCAGCAGGAACAACAGCATAATACTGACAGGTAATAGAAACCGGCAGGTCGTCACAGAAACTGTGGCGACCTGCCGGTTTTTTTATTTGTTTGCGGATGGAGGTAACATTTCCTGCACTTCCTTTTCAGCCATATCCCGTTTCGCAAAGAACCAGCCATAATCAAACATCTTGCGGCTTATAATGCCCTCAATCTCACAGAGACGGTCTACAAGCCGCTCCAATTCATCATCGTCATCGGAGCGGAGACGGGTAAACAGATGCAGCTTCGTATTATAAACCTCATCATACAGTCTTTCACATTTCTTACCTTGTGCGTATTCGTCTGCAACGTACTGACTTTCCGGAACGGGTTCTTCGTCCAGGTCAATGAAGCCGTTCATCAGATCATAAATCAAATCCCGAAAGTCTGGGTTTGCGCCGATTGGGGCAATGCAGTTTGTCTTTTCCATAGTAGCCGTCCTTTCCGCTGGCGTACAGCGATCATTTCGATGAAGCGCTCAAAATAAAAAGGGAGAGCAGTTCATCAGTTTCTACATCAGAACTACTCTCTACTGGAAAGTACGGACGATTTGCATCAGCCGATCACGGTCAGCGGCGTTCAGACCATTCCATGTCTCAACAAATTCCTGTTGATCTTCACTTAGTCCGGGCAATTCATCTTCCGCAAAAAACTGTGCCAGAGATATGCCCAGAGCCACGCAAATCCTGTCGAGCGTCTGTATCGTTGGCACACTTTTCCCTTTGATGATTTTTCCCAGGACTGTCTGTGTGATACCTGTCATCTGTGAGAGCCGGTATACCGTGATCCGCTGTTTGCCGCACAGCTCCTTTAATCTCGGCCCGACACGTTCGGCTGCGGAAGCAGCCGGGGTGGTACACTCCTCAGTCAAACACAGTCAACCTCCTCCTGTATTGCTATGCTTATTTTACATGGAATACAGGAGAATTATTAGACTGATTGTTTGATAGCAAATACTATCTTGTAAGGGAGTAGCGGGCTAAAATAAAAGGGGTTCTCAGTAGCCTAGTTCTGATAACCTTCGACATCATTTTACCAGTTTAGGCATAACTGCTCAAGAAAAATCGTTCGACGCTTTTCGAGACGGTTCGAGGAAATTCGACATCATTCGAGAGGCTTCGAGAGTATTCGACAAAATACGACGGTAAAGCAAACACGCACTCACAAATTTTTTCGATCTGGTTTAATTGTCACCGCTGCTTTTTCATTGGGTGCCGCGCTCTCCACGCATCATGATCTGCGATATACTCAATAACCTCTGTGGGTGACATTTTCCGCTGGGAGAACTGAATATGCGCCTTGGCATAAAGTCCAGTTTGGGGATTTATCTTGTAAACACTCTCGTGGTATAGAGTGATCTCTTTTACATGGTAATCAAAGCACCAATCTGCGAGTGGGGTGGTTATAATGACAGACTGGTATAGAAAGCGTACTGAAAAACCGTACTCGGCGCATTTGTCCAAAATTGTTTGCCGCAGGTTTTCCTCTTCCGCTTTCCTTCGCAGCTCCGCAGCGGTCTTTCTTGTCAGCGTCCTGGTATGGCTGGTCTCTGCATTGCAGTTGGTGCAGAACACAGAGAATATATCGCCATATTCGGGATAGGGTTCTTCCCGAAATGCTACCGACTTCTTTGTTCCGCACACGGTACATTCACATTCGTACTGGCGCATGGTCAGCGTTCCTTTCACAATATGGCCTACAAAGTTTGCCATAAATCCGTCCATACAATTCCCGATACAACTCCTCCACCGCATGGTGTTGACCCTCTTTTTCCTGTGTATCAACAGCATCACCAGTGGAAATGAACATGATATTGTAGTCCACCCCAAACAGTAGACATTTTGAGTTTGTTCTCTCTGCGCCGTTCGTCAGATAGAAGCGGATGCGGCGTTCCCGTGTCTCCTTCTCCTCCTCCGTTTTTGCGAATTCAGGGCTTTCTGCCTCGATGAATACGCCACACTTCGCAGATACATTTCCATTCAGGCTCCGCAGAAACTCGCTGCCAATTCCTTTCCCACGGAGTTCGGGGACAACGGCGAAGTAATCCAGCAACGCATAAGAACCGTTTTGGGTCAGAATGTAACAGGCGTAGGCAATCAGATCGTCATCCTGGTAATAGCCATAGCAGTCATACCGTCCTGCCTTTTGCAGCTTCTCCATACCAAAAAGGGGCCGACGCTCCCCACGGGGGAAGTCTTCTCTGATATGTTCTTTGTAAATCATCCGCAGTTCGTCCAGCCCTATCCTTTTCAAAACATTCACACAGTCACCATTGCCCTTCCTGTTCTTCACTCAGGATTTCTTCTCGAATACGTCTGTACTCAGTTGCTTCGCCCTCTGTCGCTTTCCTTACAGCCGGAGTGTACGCACTGATGTGTGTCTTCCCGCAGTCAGGGCAGCTTTCTGGAATGGAAATTAAAGTGTAAGCACTGTGACACCAGTACAACAACGCCGAGGCCGTTGGCTCTGTCAATATCCCTTTAGCCTCGCAATCGTACTCCACGGCAGAGCTTCGCCCTTGGTTAAAAGCCCTGCCTTAACCAAGCTGTCTATTATGTCTTGGTAGCTGGTTCGGCCAAGATTTCTCGTCTTTGCCATTCGCTTCGGGTCGCTTCTGATTGCCTCAGCAACCTCCTCCGCATCACGGAAGCCGGATCTCGTGAGGCAATTGTAGGCACGAATGGGAAGATTGAGGGCGTTAAGGCTGAGCGGTTGAACGGGCTTTATATCAAAAGCAGCGTGCTCAATGGCTTGAATTTCCATCTCTGCTTTCAACCTTGCTTCGAGGCCGAGCATATATTCCTCCAGCCCAGCCTCACCACCGGTTCTCAGCGCCTCTATCATTTTTGCGAGGTCGCCACTCTTATTCAAATATTCCATCAGCTTTGCAATTTCCTCATTGGGGAAATCTTCGACTACACCAAATTTCTCTCGTTCTCCGGTTCCAAACAGATACTCAAGAGTCACATCAAGAACTTCACAC